>CAVZDL010000014.1:0-46691 GCA_963774025.1 uncultured Conexibacteraceae bacterium | reverse complement strand
CGGCGCCAGACGCGGGCGAGCGGTGATCACGTCGTGAATCCGGCCTCGGGCATGAATCAGCCGGCCGCCGGTGCGGCCGTGCTTGATCGCGAGGATCTCCCCCATGATCGATAGTGCCGTCTCGCCGGCGTTGAGAGCGCCGAGGTCGAGGCCGATCGGCGCCGAGATACGATCGAGCGCGAGCGGCTCGAAGCCCGCCTCCTGCAGCCGCGCACGACGGCGTTCCTGTGCGCGGCGGCTGCCCATCGCGCCGATGTAGCCCGCAGTTGATGACAACGCGGCCGCCAGTGCCGCGTCGTCGAGCTTGGGGTCGTGCGTGAGGACCGCGATCGCTGTCGCCGGGTCGATCGGCTCGAGCTGTGCAAACGCCTCCTCCGGCCACGCAGTGATCACCTGCTCCGCGTCGGGGAAGCGCTCCGCAGTCGCGAAGCGAGCGCGGGGATCCACCACAAACGTCCGCCAACCGGCGAGCTTGGCTGCGGTTGCAAGCTGGGCGGCGAAGTCAACCGCACCGACGATGATCAACCGCGGCGGCGGCGCGACGGCTTCAACAAGCAGTTGCGCGTTGAGTTCGGGTAGTTCGACGAGCTCGCTGACCTCCGACCAGAGCGCCTGACGCGCGAGCGCTACGGCCTGCTCATCGAGACGTTGCTCGCCAAGCGTGCCTCGGACCTCGCCGTCATCGCGGACCAGCATCCTCGCGCCGATCTGCTCACCATCGACAGCGGTGACGAGTACCGCCCGTCCGTGCTGCTGGGCGATCTCAAAGAGCTGCGCCTGGAGGTCGTCAGACTCGTAACGTTGGACCCATACCGCGATCTCACCGCCGCAGGGAAGCCCTACGTCCCATGCCTCCTCGGCGGCGATCCCGTAGTGCAGGAGGCGCGGCTCGCCGCCGCCGAGAATCGCCTCGCCCACCTCTATGACCGCGCCCTCGACGCAGCCACCCGAGACCGCGCCGACCACGTGTCCGCGGTCGTCGATTGCGATCTTGGTCCCGACCGGCTGGGGCGCCGACCGCTTCGTGTCAGCAACCGTGGCGACCACGACGTTGCGTCCCTCACGGATCCAACCGGCGACCGTGTCCCGAACGATCTGACTCACTCTCGCAGACCCTCCTGCACTTCAGATTCCTCCACTCCAGCCGTCAGTTTGGAGTGTTCCGGTCTCCCTGCCAAGCGTACATAAGTCATCACTTAGGTCCGCGTCAGACCCGCAGCCGCCAATACGGCTTCATATTCTTCCCATGTGTCGACGTCGAGCGGAATCGCTCCGGGCACCGAGACGTCTGCGACGGCGTCGCCGGCGCGGTCCATCAGCTTCCAGACGCCCTTGTCACCATGGAGTTGCATCAGGTCTCCGAAGACGGCGCGTGAGAAGGCAAACGGATGCCCGCGGCCATCGTCGTACCGACAGGCTGCCAGATCGGCGCCGCCGCGCTCTGAGATGAGCGCCTGCACTGCGGCGACGGTCACTCCGGGTTGATCGCCGAGCATCAGCACAAGGGCGTCGGCGCGCGGATCGACAGCGGCCAGCGCAGCCACGATCGACGAGGAGCAGCCAGCCCCGAAGGCCGGGTTGTCGACGACCTCGAAGCCCTGCAGGTCGACCCGCTCGCGTACGTCCGGCCCGCCACCGCCGATCACGCAGAGCGCCTGGTCGAAGGGGCAGGCGCGGGCCGTGCCGAGCACATGATCGAGCAGCGTGCCGTCACCGAACGGCAGCAGTTGCTTGGGCTGGCCGAGCCGCTTGGAACCACCGGCGGCGAGCACCAGCCCGGTTACGAACTGATCAGTCACCCCGTCCTCCCGAGCGATGAAGCGAGCACCGGCAAAGCGCCGGAGGCCGCGTTGACCGCCTCCCAAACGGTCGCCGGCGTGCACGGCATGTCTATGTGCCTGACACCCAACGGGGCGAGCGCGTCGAGGATCGCGTTGACGATCGCCGGCGGTGAGCCGACAGTCGCCGATTCGCCGACCCCCTTGGCCCCGAGCGGATGGTGCGGGGAGGGCGTCACCGTCTCACCCGTCTCCCAATCAGGCACCTCGAGCGCGGTCGGGATCAGGTAATCCATCAACGACCCACCGAGGCAGTTGCCGTGCTCATCGAAGGTGATCTCCTCCATCAGGGCGATGCCGACCCCGTCCGTGAGACCGCGGTGGATCTGGCCCTCGACGATCATCGGGTTGATGCGCACGCCGCAGTCGTCCACCGCGACGAAGCGCCGGACCGAGACCTTGAACGTCCCCGGGTCGATATCCACGACGCACAGGTAGGCGCCGAACGGGAAGGTCAGGTTCGGCGGGTCGTAGAGCGTCTCCGCGTCGAGCCCGCTCTCAAGGCCCGGTGGCAGCTCGACGGTCCCCCGCGCGGCCGAAGCGATCTCCGGGATCGTCGCCCCGTGCTCCGGGTCACCGCTCACGAACCATCGCGCCGCACCGGACTCCGGGTTCTCCCACTCGAGGTCCTCGGGCGCGACCTCGAGCATCGCCGCCGCGACCAACCGTGCTCGCTCCCTGACCTTGCGCGCGACCACGGCGGTCGCGGCGCCCGATATCGGCGTGGAGCGCGAACCGTAGGTGCCCAGGCCATACGGTGTCGTATCGGTGTCGCCGTGCACGACCTCCACGTCGTCAGTCGGGATCCCCAGTTCGTGTTGGACTATCTGCGCAAACGTCGTCTCGTGGCCCTGCCCCTGGGACTGAACGCTGATCCCGAGCTGTGCCTTGCCGGACGGATGGATCCGCAGCATCGCGCTGTCGTTCATCCCCAGCCCGAGGATGTCCATGTGCCGGCGCGGACCCGCGCCCACGGCCTCGGTGAAGAACGCAAGCCCGATGCCCATCAGCTCCCCCTGCCGGCGCCGCTCACGTTGCTGCGCACGGAGCTCTTCATAGCCGGCGATCTGGAGCGTCTTGCGCAGCGCCTGCGGATAGTCACCTGAGTCATAGAGCCAGCCGGTCTTGGACGGGTATGGGAACTGGTCCGGCTGGATCAGGTTCTGCAGGCGCAACTGCGCCGGGTCGATCTGCAGTTCGACGGCGAGCGCGTCGACGAGCCGCTCCACCAGGTACACGGCTTCCGCAATCCGGAACGAGCACGCGTATGCCACGCCGCCGGGGGCCTTGTTGGTGTAGACGCCGCGCACGTGGCAGTAGGCAGCCTCGATGTCGTAGGAACCGGTGAAAACATGGAAGAAGCCGGCCGGGTAGCGGCTCGGCTGGGCGGCGGCGTTGAAGGCGCCGTGGTCTGCGAGGGCGTCGACCCGGACCGCGCGAATCTTGCCGTCCGTGGTTGCGGCGATCCCGCCCTTCATCGTGTAGTCGCGCGAGAACCCGGTTGACATCAGGTTCTCCGAGCGGTCCTCGACCCACTTGACCGGCGCGCCGCAGGTCATCGCCGCGATTGCGGCGCAGACGTAGCCGGGGTAGATCGGGACCTTGTTGCCGAAGCCGCCGCCGATGTCTGGCGAGATCACGCGGATCTTGTGCTCCGGGATCTTCAGCAGCTGCGAGTACATGGTGCGATGGGCGTGTGGCGCCTGGGTACTGGACCAGAGCGTGAGCTTGCCGTTGGCGGCGTCGTACTCAGCCACAGCACCACAGGTCTCGAGCGGCGCCGGGTGAGATCGCGGGAACCGCAGGTCACGCTCAACCACCACGTCGGCGTTCGCGAAGACACGGTCGGTCGCGGCGCGGTCTCCAGAGTCCCAGTCGAAGATGTGGTTGTCACGCTGACCGGCGCGGTCGTCACGGATCAGCGGCGCGTCTGGACGCAGCGCCTGATCAGCTCGTACCACCACATCGAGCGGTTCGTACTCGACGTCGATCAACTCCAGGGCGTCCCTGGCCGCGTAGTGATCGTCGGCGATCACGAACGCGACCTCCTGCCCCTGAAAGCGAACCTTGTCGGTGGCGAGCACGGCCTGCACGTCATGGGACATCGTCATCATCCAGGCCGCGTCGCGCGACAGCAGATCGGCCCCGGTCAGGACGCCGTGGACCTTCGGATGCCGCATAGCGGCGCTCGCGTCGATAGTGACGATGCGAGCGTGCGCGAACGGGCTGCGCAGCATCGCGCCGTACAGCATGCCCGGCAGGCGCACATCATCGATGTACGTGCCCTGCCCACGGATGAAGCGGGCGTCCTCCTTGCGCGGAATCGAGCCGAAGCCAGGCATGGTCAGCCGCGGGCGCGGCGGCCCTGACCGAACGCCGCCGCGTAGTCCACACCTTCTACCTCAACGGCGACGTTGATCAGGTTGCAGCTGCCGCACCGGATCCGGAGCTTGCGGTTCATGTACTCCGGTGACATCGCTGCAGCCAGCAGGTTGCCGCAGTTCGCGCACACGTAGTCATCCGGCCCGTTGCCCTGGAAGACCGGCTTGTCCGGGTCCTCCTGGACGGCTGTGCCGCCGTTGGGTGGAATCTCGCCCGGCTCCGGCAGCCGCATCTTCAGCGTCGCCATCAGTGAATGGGTCCTGACGAGCGCTGAGAGAGCCGTCCACCGCTGTGCCCGTGGCGAACGGCCAGCAGTTCGGCCATGATCGATAGGGCCACTTCGTCGTCGATCTTGGGGTCGTGGGTCAGCACGGCGATGTACGTGGCATTTGCTCACCTCCGTATGGGGCGACAGGTCACGCTCAGATCGACGCGAGCTTCTCGGCGAAATCGCCGATCAGGCCGTCCAGCACGCTGACCATCACGCCTTCACCCATCGACGCCGCCTTGCCGCTGATCTGGGCCGCTGTGTGGATCGTGCCGCCACCGTCGTGGAGGACGAACGTCACGTCGGCGTTGGCGTAACCCTGGCCGCCCTTTTCACGCGACTTGACCTGGAGCACGGCGGTGTGGGTCGCCGGGTCCTGCTCGGTGATCGTGACGGTGCCGGTGAACGTCATCGACATCGCGCCCATGCTGATGACGATCTCTGCCTTGACGCTGTCAGGCGCGGTGTGCTCGATCACGCGGCCGCCTTGAACGCAGGGGATCACGCGGTCAAGGTCGAGGATCGCCTCCCAGTTGTAATCGGTCGGCTTGGCGCTCTCGAAGTTGTTGTCAAGTTCAGGCATTGTCATTCGCTTTCATAAGTTCGAATCCGTGAATGAGTGGCTGGGCAGCATTCCGACCTGGCTAGGACGGCACTGGCAGCGTGCCGTCGACCGTCACCTGTACCTCGTCCGCGAGCTTGAGCGTCCCGAACAGGATCGAGTACGGCTTGATTCCGAAGCTGCTCTGCACGACGGTCGCGTTGGCCGTCAGGTGGCCGCTGTCGTCGAGCTTGAGCGTGAACTCGATCGGCCCGCTGTTGCCGAGCAGGTTGAGGTCGCCGTGGACGTGCAGTTCGTCGTCGGCGTCGCCGGTATGGATGTGCGTCGACTCGAAGCTGATCGGACGGCCCTTGAGTACGTCCTCGTCGATCGTCTTGTCGATCTTTGGCAGGTCGCCCGCGCCCAGTGCCTGGGCGCCACCGTCGCCGGAGACCGTGCGCAACGAGTGCGTGTCGACCGTCATCGTCAGCGTCGACGCCGTCACCTCGTCGGCGAGCGTAAGCGTCGCTGACCATGACGACACGTTGATCGTGAGGTTGTGGCCGGCCATTGCCGCCGGGCCTGTTTTTCCGGTCCTGACCGTGAGCGCAGCGTTGTCTGGACCGAGCGTGTACGTGCCGGGATGTGATGAGAGCACTTAGAGCGCTCTCAGTCGGCATAGACGGCTTGGGCGTCGAGGCCGCCCTCGACACCCGGTGCGGTAGTTCACCGCTCCCGTACGAGTAGAACGCGACGTCGGCGATCGTGGTGGATTGGTTGTCCGGTCCCAGGAAGCGGCCGTTGTCCCATGTCAGCTCGTCGGGCTGGGCGCGCATCGCCGCTCCGGCGAGCAGCCGTGCCTTCTCCATGATCCGGTCGGTCGCCACGCCGATGGCCGGTCCCGTGCCGGGCGAGGGGCTGGTGTTGAAGCCGTGGCCCTCGCCGAAACGGTTGACGTCGCTCGGAACCACCTTGACGTCGAGCGCCGGGACGCCGAGCACGGCGCCGACCTGCTGTGCGTAGTCGGCCTCGTGACCGTCGGCTTCGGTCGTGAGGCTGAGCACCATCTTGCCGGTCGGGTGGATGCGGATGAAGACCGCGCGGTATGCCTCTCCAGACATCAGCTCTCCTTCTCTGTGACGGCACCGCTGGGGGCCGCGATTCGTTTCCGTTCAAGATGGGCTGTCAGGGCGTTGTGATCTTCGCGATCACAGAAGGCCGGTTGGGGTCCACCGAGCGGATGCGCCGGCACCGCCGGCCGCTCGCAGCCCGGGTAGATGCAGATCTTTGGCTTCTGTTCACTCATCGCCCACTCCAGCTCATCTTCATGTCCGGCTCCAGCCCGGAGTCGTGCGGCCGCGGCTCGGGCTTGAGCCGCTCGGCATCGCGACCGAGCTGCCGGCGGCCGGCGTCGCGCTCGCCCAGGGCTCGTCCTCTTCGACCGGCCGTGGTGCCGGCAGCTCCCAGCCACTGCCGGGGAGCTCCACGCCCGCAGGGGCGCCGATCGCCTCGACGACCTCCGTCAGCGCGGCCAGGCTCTCGCCGCTGAGGAGCGCGTCGACATACGGAAGTGCCGCGGCCATGCCGGCCGCGCGCGGCTCAAAGCCGGTACCGGCAGCACGCGGGTTGACCCATACGATCCGGTGGGCGAGGCGGGAGAGACGCTGCATCTGCTCGCCGACGAGCGCCGGGTCGCCGCGCTCCCAGCCGTCTGAGAGGATCACGACGATCGCGCCGCGCGCCATGCCGCGGCGGCCGTGGCGGTCGTTGAAGGTCTTGAGTGCCTCCCCGATGCGGGTGCCGCTGGACCAGTCCGGCGCGACGCTGGCCGCACGCTGAATCGCGCGCTCCGGGCTGCGGGAGTGCAGCGCGCGCGTCAGGCGTGTCAGGCGTGTCGCGAAGACGAACGCCTCATGTCGCGAGGAGCCGGTGGCGCCGACCTGTGATGCCGCGCTGCTCGCCGCACAGGCCAGGAACTGCAGGTAGGCGCGCGCGTATGGCTCCATCGAGCCGGAGATGTCACAGAGCAACACCAGCCGGCGTGGGACCTCGGGCCGGCGACGACGCGCCATCCGGATCGGATCGCCGCCGGTGCGCATCGAGTCGTGCAAGGTGCGGCGCACGTCGATCCGCTCGCCGTGGCTGTAGCGGCGCCGGCGTCGTGACCGGCGAGTCGGCGTGACGACCGCGAGCCGTGCCATCAGCCGTCGCAGCTGGATCAGCTCGTCGGGCTCCAGGGCGTCGAAACGCTTATTTCGCAGAACCTCGTCGCTTGAGGCGAGCGTCGGCACCAGCTGGTCGCGGGGCTCATTGCGAGCGCTCTGGAGCTCGGCCGGCCGCTCGTCGTCGGGTGCCTCGATTCTTGGCAGATCATCGGCGTCGCCAGCTTCGGAGAAGCCGCTGAAGACCTCGGCGAATACACGATCGAAGGCGTTGATCTGAGCCTGTTCGGAGACGAATGCGGAGCGGGCGGTGTAGTACAGGCGGGACTTCGAGATCGGCCTTACGAGCTGCAGAGCCAGCGAAAACCGCTCGGCGCGCTCGGCGGGCACCGGCACACCGGCCTCATGCAGGCGGCGTCCGAATGCGACGGCGAGCGCCGGCAGGTCGAGCGTGACGTCACGGATAAAGTCGTTGCGCACGTACCTGTGGCTCATCCGACGAGCGCCCCCAGCCCCGCCTCACGGATCAACTCCTGATCCTCGGAGTACTTCAGCACGGCGCCGAGCGTGCGGTCGATCGCCGACGGGTCAAGCTCCTTGACACCGAGCAGCTCGAGCGCAGCCACCCAATCGATCGCCTCGGCGATCCCAGGCGGCTTCTGCACATCGCTCTGGCGCATCTTCGCCACCGCCGTCGCCACCTGCACGGTCAGCGTCTGCGACGCCCCCTTCACGCGACGGCGGACGATCTCAACTTCGCGCTCCTGGCTCGGGTAGTCGATCCAGTGGTAGAGGCAGCGCCGTTTGACGGCGTCGTGCAGATCTCTGGTGCGGTTGGAGGTGAGCACGATGATCGGTGGATGGGTCGCGCGGATGCGACCGATCTCAGGGATCGTGACCGCGGCCTCACCGAGCAACTCCAGGAGGAACGCCTCAAAGTCATCGTCGGCGCGGTCGACCTCGTCGATCAACAGCACCATCGGACGCGGCCCTGGATGCTCCAGCGCCTGCAGCAGCGGCCGCGCGATCAGGTATTCGCGGCTGAACAGATCCTGCTCTGACAGTTTCGTGTCCTGCGAGTCGGCCAGGCGGATCGCCAGCAGCTGGCGCGGATAGTTCCACTCATAGAGCGCCTCGGCGGCGTCGATCCCCTCGTAACACTGCAGCCGCACGAGCGGAGTGTTGAGCGCGACAGCGAGGGCTTTGGCCGCCTCGGTCTTGCCGACGCCGGCCTCGCCCTCGAGCAGCAGCGGCTGCGGCAGCCGCAGCGCCATGAAGATCGAGGTGGCCAACCCTTCATCCACGAGGTAATCGACCGAGCCGAGCCGTTGCCCGAGCGTCTCAACGTCCGGGACCAGGTGGGCGAGGTCATCCATCAGACGGCCTCCTGCTCAAAGGTCCGCTGGCAGCCATCGCAGCAGAAGTAGAACGTCTTGTCGCCACGGACCGCCAGCGGCGTGTCGGCGTCGATCACGACCGTCATGCCGCAGATCGGGTCGACCGCGGTCCTGGCGGTGATGGCCGGCGAGGTGACGGCCGCTGTCGGTGTGCCGGCGGCCGCGACGACTGTCAGCGGTGAAGCAGCCGCGGCAGCACCGGCGCCGCGGCGTACCGATACCACCCGAGCCAGGATCGAGAGGGCGACCTCGCCGGGGGTGACCGCGCCGATCTCAATGCCGGCGGGAGTCTCGATTCGCGCCACCTCGTCCGCGCTCACCCCCAGCTCCCGGAGCTCGGCGAGCACAGCTGCGCCACGCTTCTGCGAGGCCACCAGCGCGATGTAGGGCAAGCCAGCCTGCGCGCCGGCCTTGAGCGCCTCGAGCTCGTCGCGGCCGTGGGCGGCGACGATCAACGCGAGGTCGCCGGCCGCCGGTTGCACCGGGTCACGGCGGCCGGCCGACGCGACGATCTCGATGTCGATCAGGGCCCCGAGCTGCTGAAGGGCGCCCGCGATCGGCGAGTCGCCGACCACGAGCACGCGCGGTGCCGGGAGGGTCGGTTCCAGGAACACTTCGATCGCACCTCCTGAAAGACACGGATTACGCACGGTCACCTGCCCTTCGCCCGTCTCGATCACCTGACCGTCGGTGACCGGCGCCGAGTCAGGATCCAGCTCGTCGGGGTCGGGTTCGATCTTCAGCAGCACCGGGTCACCGGTCTCCATCGCCTTCAGCGAATACAAGCGCACGCTGTGTTGCGCGCAGACACCGCCGACGAACCCCTCGAGAACGCCGTCGGCCCGGATCAGTGCGACGTTGCCCGGGGTGGCGCTGGTCGGTCGCTGGACACGGACGACGGTGGCGGTGACGAACGGCTCACCGCGTGCGGTCAGCTCCCGCTGGCGCTCCCGGACCTCGTCGGTGATCACTGCGGCGGCTCCGGGCGACCCTGCATCGCGGCCCATACCCGCGCCGGGCTACACGGCATGTCGATGTGCTTGTTGTCGGGGTTGTCCTGGAGCATCGCGTCGATGATCGCGTTGACGATCGCCGGGGGCGAACCGACGTTGGGAGACTCGCCGACGCCCTTGGCTCCGAGCGGATGGTGCGGCGACGGCGTCACCGTCTCACCGAGCTCGAAGTCCGGGCACTCCATCGAGGTCGGGATCAGGTAGTCCATGAACGAGCTGTTCATACAGTTGCCCATCTCGTCGAAGCTGATGATCTCCATCAGCGCGATGCCGATCCCTTCCGCGAGGCCGCCGTGGATCTGACCGTCGACGATCATCGGGTTGATCCGCACGCCACAGTCGTCGACGGCGATGAAACGGCGGACCTTGACGAACCCGGTCTCCTTGTCGAGGTCCACCACTGCGATGTATGCGCCGAACGGATATGTCAGGTTCGGCGGGTCGTAGATCACCTGGGCATCCAGGCCGCCGTCGAACCCTTCGGGCAGCGGCTCGCCGCTGTATGCCCGCTTCGCGATGTCCTCGATCAGCGCGCCCTTCTCGGGGTCGCCCTTGACGAACCAACGGCCCTTCTCCCAGGCGAGATCCTCGGGCCTGGTTTCGAGCATCGTCGCGGCGATGTGGCGCGCCTTGTCACGGACCTTGCGTGAGACGATCGCGACCGCCGCGCCTGAGACCGGCGTCGAGCGGCTGCCATACGTGCCGAGGCCGTAGGGCGATTTGTCGGTGTCACCGTGCCGGACCTGCACGTCCTCGGGCGGGATTCCCAGCTCCTCAGCGACGATCTGGGCGAACGTCGTCTCGTGACCCTGCCCCTGCGTCTGGGCGCTGATCGAGACGACGGCCTTGCCGGAGGGGTGTACGCGCAGATCGGCGCCGTCGTTCATTGACATGCCGAGGATGTCCATGTGCTTGCGTGGGCCGGCGCCGACGCCCTCCGTGAAGAAGGACACACCGATCCCCATGAGCTCACCCTGCTTGCGCTTCTCCTCCTGCTCTCTGCGCAGCTCGTCATAGCCGGCGATGTCCATCGCGACCTTCATCGCGCGGGCGTAGTCACCGGAGTCGTAGGTCCAGCCGGTCGGGGTCTCAAACGGGAACTGCTCAGGCTGGATGAAGCTGCGCATTCGCAGCTCGATCGGGTCGACGGCCATCTCGATCGCGAGCGCATCGACCATACGCTCGATCAGATACACCGCTTCGGTGATCCGGAACGAGCAGCGGTACGCCACGCCGCCGGCGGCCTTGTTGGTGTAGACGGCTTTGACCTTCACGTGCGCGGCCTGCATGTCGTAGGAGCCGGAGCAGATGTGGAAGAAGCCGGCCGGAAACTTGGTCGGCTGCGCGGTCGCGTCCCAGGCGCCGTGGTCGGCGATCACGTCGACTTTAAGGCCGGTGATCTTCCCGTCCTTGGCACAGAGCGAGCTGTGCATGATGTAGTCGCGGGCGAATCCGGTGGACATCAGGTTCTCGGAGCGATCCTCGATCCACTTGACCGGGGCGCCGGCGACGATTGAACCGGCAATCGCACACACGTAGCCTGGGTAGACCGGCACCTTGTTGCCGAAGCCGCCGCCGATGTCATTGCACATGATCCGGATCATGTGCTCAGGCAGGCCTGCCACGTGGGCATAGACGGTGCGATGCACGTGCGGCGCCTGGTTGCCGTTGTAGATGTCCAGCTGGCCGGTCTGTGGGTTGAAGTCGGCGATCATCCCGCAGGTCTCCATCGGTGCGGGATGGCAGCGCGGGTAGATGATGTCGCGTGTCACGACCACGTCCGCCTCGGCGAAGACGGCTGCGGTCGCGTCAGCGTCGCCCGCCTCCCAGGTGGGCGCGGCGAGGTTGTCCGTCTTGCCGGGCTTGTCGTCGCGGATCAGCGGCGCGTCGGGATCGAGTGCCTTGCGTGCGTTGACGACAGCCTCGAGCGGTTCGTACTCGACGTTGATCAGCGGCAGCGCATCGCGTGCGGAGTACTCGTCGGTCGCGATCACGAACGCGACCTCCTGCCCGTGGAAGCGGACCTTGTCACCGGCCAGCACGGCCTGTGTGTCGTAGGAGATCGTCGGCATCCACGCGAGGCCGAGCGTTTCCAGGTCCTTGGCGGTGACCACCGCGGCGACGTTCGGGTGCTTCAACGCCTCCGAGGTGTCGATCGAGAGGATCTTCGCGTGCGCGAGCGGGCTGCGCAGGATCGCGCCGTGCAGCATCCCGGGCAGGCGGATGTCGTCCAGGTACTTGCCCTGGCCACGGATGAAGCGGGCATCCTCCTTGCGCTTGAGGCGGCCGAAGCCGATCGGCCGCTCTTGCTCGGGGCTCGGCAGGTTTGGGGCGGTGACGGTCATCTTCAGACCTCCTGCTGGATGGGAGCTTGATGCTCTGCGGCCCACTCAACGGCGGCCACGATGTTCTTGTAGCCGGTGCACCGACAGATGCCGCCGGAGATCGCGACGCGGATCTCCTCACCGGTCGGGTGCGGGTTCTCGTCGAGCAGTGCCTTGCTCGCCATCATCATTCCCGGAGTGCAGAAGCCGCAGTGCAACGCGTGCATCTCATGGAAGCCCTGCTGAATCGGGTCGAGCACGCCGTCCTTCTCGAGGCCCTCGACGGTCGTGACCTCGTGACCCTCGACCATCGCCGCCAGCTGCGTGCACGACTTCACGGCCTTGCCGTCGATGTGGACGATGCAGGCGCCGCAGTTGGAGGTGTCGCAGCCCCAGTGGGTGCCTCTCAGGCCTTCTGTTTCACGGATGAAGTGCACCAGCAGCATCTGCGGGGGGACGTCATGCGTGACCGGCTGCCCGTTGATGTTGATCGTTATCTCCACGGCTCATGCCTCCTGGTGCAGGGCGCGGCCGGCGGCCCGGATGAGTGCGCGATTGGTTAGAACGCCGGTCAGGTGGCGCTTGTAATCGACCGGTCCGCGTCCGTCGGCGCCGGGCATCGCCTCCGTGGAAGCGATCTCCGCCGCCTCGCTGAAGAGCGGCTCACCGGGGGCCTTTCCGATCAGATGCTCCTGAGCTTTCTTGGCGTCGATCGTGAAGGGCCCGACCGCCGCGAGCGCGATGCCCGCGTCGGTGATCTGGCCCCCATCGATCCATAGGCCGACTGACGCGGCGGCGATCGCGAAGTCTCCGGCCCGGCGTTCGAGCTTCTCGTGCGCGGTGCCGGCGCCGGGGCGGATCCTGATCCGAACCTCCGTGACCATCTCGGCGGCGCCGACCGCGGTCATGTACGGCCCGACGTGAAACTCGGTCATCGCGACCGTCCGCTCCCCGTCCGCCGACCTGATCACCACGTCGGCCTTGAGTGCCTCGCAGACGGCGCTGAGGTCCTCTCCCGGGTCAGCCTGGCAGAGGGACCCGCCGATCGTGCCGCGATTGCGGACCGCTGGGTCCGCAATCACCTGCTCAGCCTCGCGGAAGATCGGGAAGAGCTCCCACAGCAGATCGGAGTTCAGCAGCGTCACGTGGCGCGTCAGCGCGCCGATCCGCACCTCGTCGCCGTGGCGCTCGATGTAGTCGAGCTCATCCAGATCGTTGACGTCGATCAGGTGCTCCGGCTGTGCGAGCCGCAGCTTCATCATCGGGATCAGGCTGTGGCCGCCGGCGACGAGACGCGCCGTCGGACCCAGCTTCGCCAGTGATTCGATCGCTCCGGCGACGCTGGTCGCGCGCTCGTACTCGAGTGGCGCTGGTGTCTGCATCACTGCTCCTTCCGGTTCGGGCGCAGCCCCGGGGTCAGCGCGGGCTCGTACTGCACCGGCGCGTCGGTACCGATGATCGGAGAGCGCGGTAGCTCGGCGGCGTCCTTGGGCCGGAAATTCGGATACAGCGCGTCGGTCGCCACTTGGCTGCGATCGACGTGACGCAGCACCGGGCCTTCGGGGCTCACGGCGGCAATCGGCGCTTCGCGGCCGAGCCGGGCGAGGGTGAGCACGCCGCGGGTGTAGACCTCGTTGATCCGCGGCGGCGTGACCTGGGTTGACTCCGGCATGTCGCGCAGGCCGGCAGCCGCAGCACCGGGGTAGAGCCCGTCGATCAGACCCATCGAGTCCCGGAGCCCGGACTTCTTTACGAGCAAGCCCTCCAGCGCGGTGACGGCGGCATCGAGGTTGGCGTTGATGTCACCCACGACCGGGTCGAGCGGCTCGGTCTTGGTGACCAGCCCGCCGACGCCGGCGATAGCGCGGTCAAGCGACTTGGAGATCTGCATCAGGGCGACGATCGTTGGCAGCAGATATCCGGCGGCGACGGCGACGATCGCCACCACCGCAATGATCAGAACGATTCCAGCAGCTGGCATCTCTGTCTCTCCCCTGGCTCAGGCGTCGTCGACGATTGTGTTCAGGGAGCCGCCGTAGTCGGCGACTGCGGCGACCGTGCGCCGCACCTGATCTTGGGTGGTGAGCAGCATCGCCACCGCATCCAGGTCGCGTGAGCCGGCAGCGGCGACGTCCGCGATCCGGTTCGCTTCGGGCACGATCGACCGAGCCGCCGCGTAGACACCTCGCAGCAGATATACGACTATCGGAAGCACGACGAGCAGCAGCACGGCGTCACCTAACCACCAGAGGATCATGAGTGCCTCCTGTCGGCAACGATGGCCGCTTTGCGGGCGATGCCCGGGATCAGTTCCAGAACCTGGTCGAACTCTGCGTTGATCTTGGTGACGGCGCCCTCCAGCGGATGTAGGTGGCCGGACTCGACGCCTTCCAGCGCGTCCGCGAGCGTGGCGAGCTTGCGGGAGACCGACTCAAGGCCCACTCGGACCATGAACAGTGCGGTGGCGAGCACCGCGACCACGACCGCCGCGAGCACGACGCTGAGCAGTACCAGTGCGTGTGTGCTGCTCATGAGCTCGCTCCTGTCCCGGCTCCGGCAAGCGCTCCGAACCCGTCGGTGAGGGCGTTCATGTAGTCGTCCTGGACATGCAACTCCTCGCCTATCGCGGCGACCACCGGGCCGGTCGCGATCAGGTCAGGGACGTGTGCCGTGTTGGCCGCGACCGCGCCGGCGACGCCGAGCAGCTCGTCAGCAGTCGAATCGATCGTGTCGACGGTGCTGACCAGAACGGTCAGCAGGATCGCCGCGGCGACCGCACCGCCGAAGCAGATTGCGAGCAGGATGGCCCACGTGTGGTTGCTCATTTGCCCACCGCCACTTTCCGCAGCGCGCGCGCCGAGTGCAGAATCCGGACACCTGAGTCGTTGATGCGGTCGATTCCGGCAAGCGTGTCGGATTGGGCGCGGACCTTGTCCACACCGGCGACTGCGGTCCGTGCCTGCGCCGCGATCCTCAAAGCGAGCGCGACGATCACGATCACGATCGCCGCCACGACGGCGATCACCACGACCGCGAGCACGAAGCCGATGGTCCCAACGGTGGACGCTTCGATCAGTGGCATCGTCGTGCCCCCTGATCAACCGACGGTGGGTAGCTCATCCCTCTGTCCCTCCCTCGTTTCTTGCTGTTCCGCCCAACGGACGGAACGGACGATCGTTGAATAACCGGTGCAGCGACAGATCTGTCCGGAGATCGCCGTCCGGATCTCCGCGTCGGTGAGCGGCGGTGGATCGGTCAGCCCGGCCGCGTCCGCGGCGGCGCGGCGCTCGTCCAGTAGCGCCCGCGCGGTCAGCAGCATGCCCGGCGTGCAGAAACCGCACTGCAGGCCGTGCTGCTGACGAAAGCCCTCCTGCACCGGATCAAGCCCGGCCGCGGTTTCAAGCCCCTCGACAGTGCGAATCTCGTGGAGCTCGGCGGTCGCCGCGAGGACCGTGCATGACTTCACCGGCTCGCCGTCCATCAGCACCGTGCAGGCTCCGCAGTTGGACGTGTCGCAGCCCCAGTGCGTCCCGGTCAGCCCCAGCTCATCCCTGAGTAGATGAACGAGCAGCAGCCGTGGCTCGATCTCTCGCGTATGTGTCTGACCGTTGACGGCGATCGTGATCAGCATCACGCCGTCTCCCCATCCGGCGCATAGCCAAGTGAGCGCGCCAGTGCGCGCCGCAGCACGCGTTCCACCAGCACGGCGGCGACATGCCGCTTGTACTCGGCGGAGCCACGCTGGTCGGATACCGGGCGCGTCGCCTGCGCGGCTGTGGTCGCGGCTTTGGTGAGCAGCGCGTCTGAGGGCTTTGCGCCGGCCAGGAGGACTTCCGCCTCGCGTGAGTTCGTATCTGCGCCGACGGCGGCGAGTGCGATGCCGGCGTGGGCGATACGTCCTTTCGCCAGCGTGATCGAGGCGCCTGCAGAGGCGACTGCCCAGTCACCGATGCGTCGTTCAAGCTTCTCGTACGCCGACCCTTGATCCTCGGCGAGAGGGCACGCGGATCTCGACGAGCATCTCCGCGGGGCCGATCGCCGTGCGATAAGCGCCGCGATGGAACTCACCCATTCCGAGGACCCGTTCGCCGTTGAGCCCGCGGATCACCAATCTCGCGCCGACTGCGGCGCAGACCGCGCCGAGATCCTCGGAGGGGTCAGCCTGGCAGAGGGCACCGCCGATCGTGCCGCGGTTACGCACGAGCGGGTCGGCGATGACGTGCTCAGCGTCGGTGAAGATCGCGAGTCGCTGCGCCAGCAGCGGCGACTCAAGCAGTTCCCGATGACGGGTCATGGCGCCGATCCGGACCTCCTCGCCGGTGCCGTCATCGGCCGGGTGCCTGCGGATGTAGCTGAGCTCCTGCGCGAGCGGGTCGATGTCAATCAGGTGCGCCGGAGCGGCGAGCCTCAGCTTCATCATCGGCAGCAGCGAGTGGCCGCCCGCCAGCAGGCGGGCGTCCGGACCGAGCTGCGCGAGCAGCGCAAGCGCATGCTCGACGCTGGTCGCGCGCTCGTACTCGAATGGTGCTGGAACCTGCGTGGCCGTTTCCTCTCCAGCACGGACTTTCGCGGTGTTAGCGTCAGACGTCAAACCGAATTAAGGGATCGCTTAGCTCAGCCGCAGCACCGCCACGGATGGTCAGCCGCTCAGGTAGGGTCGAATCGATGACACTCGCGCAACTCAAGTCGTTCGTTCTGGTCGCCCAGCATGGCTCGGTGAAGGCAGCCGCGGCCGAGCTTGAAGTCACCGAGCCGGCCGTTTCGGTCGCCGTTGCCGCGCTGCGGAAGGAGCTCGGCGATGAGCTATTCGTACGCTCAGGCCGCGGGATCGCACTGACCCCGGGAGGACGGCGGCTAGCCGCGCTCGCCGCTGAGATCCTCGGACTGGCCGACCAAGCGCGACGATCGGTTCAGGAGTCGCCGGGCCAGTCGCGGCGGATCCAGATAGTCGCGGCCGGAATCGTCGCCGAGCATGTGGGGCCGCTGATCGACGCGTTCTCCGCCCGCGACGACAACCTCGAGGTGACGATTGAGGTGGCTCCCGGTGACCTGTTCGCCGACATGCTGGAGCATCGCCGCGCCGACATCGCTCTTGGTCCGCACCCCGGACCCGCACCCACGATCGCGTCGGTCCCGTTTCTGCGCTGTCAGCTGATCGTCGTCGCGGCACCTAACCATCCGCTCGCCGGACGGCATGACATCGCCTCAACCGAGCTCGCGACGCACCGCTGGCTTGTCGGTCCCCCTGATATCGACCCCTCGACGAGCACCGGCAAGTTCTTCGCGCAGCACGGGATCAAGCCCGCCGACGTGAAGGCGTACAGCAGCCATTCCGCGGCGATAGCCGCCGCCGCCGGCGGTGAGGGAGTGCTCCTGACGCTCACCCACTCCGTGCTCGATGAAGTCCGCCGGCACGCGCTGACGCGGCTCGACGTGCCCGGGACGCCGATCATCGAGATGTGGCACGCATCGACTCTCGGGCTCGGGCGAGCCCTGCCCGCAGCGCTGGCGCTGCAGCGGTTCGCGATGACACCGGAAGCGACGCATGCGATCTCAAAGGGTCGTGCCGGCACCGTCTCCACCCGGGCTCGGCCGACCGTGCACGTGACGCTCTGGCGGTCTGTCGCCGAGCAGCTCGACGTCGCCCGAACCGCCGAGAACTGAGGGCTGTCCCGGTGAGGGCGTGCAAACCGAACGGGATCGACCCTAAGCCTTTCCTTAACTCCGGTTGACATCAGGGAGCAGCCGGCGCGAGCTTGTGCGGTGGAGAGAACGTCCGTAAAGAGGACGTCCGCAGAAGAGGGAGAGAACGATGGGCAAAACTGGCGCCCGCCAAGACCGCAGTGCTGTGTTGCAATGGGTCGTCGTACTCGGAGTCGGAGCTCTGATCGTGACCGTCGTTCTGGGGCTGAACCTGATCTCACGGCTGAACGACGGCCAGAAGGTGCTCAACGGCGCCAAGCCGGCGTTCCGAACCCAGTCATTGAAGGCAGCTGTCGCGGGCATCGACTTCATCTCCACGGACGTCGACATGGCGAACCCGATCGCAGGCCCGAGTGGCGGCGGAGCGGCCCAGATCCCAAAGTTGGTGGCGTTCGTCTCGAAGAAGACAGGCCTTACAGACGCACAGGTGCTGGCGGCGCTGGCAAAGAACTTCCCGGCCGCAACGCATCTGCTCGAGGCGCTGCCGCTCAGCAATGTGAGCGCCGAAGTGCCGAAGCTGGTCGCATTCCTGAGCGCGAACCTGCACCTCACGGACGCGCAGGTACTGGCCGCGGTGCACAAGAACTTCCCGGCGCTGTACGCCGCGATTACGAACGTGGGGACAGTGACCGGCGGCTGGAACTCGATCAGCGGCACGCAGAGCTTCACCGACTTCAACGGCAAGCCGGTGCGGACCGTGCCGCAGCTGCGTGACTTCTTCAAGGGTCAGCTGATACCGGCCGTGGCCGCACAGCAGAGCAACTTCCAGAGCCTCGACGGGACGTCCATCACTGACCTGGATCGCGCCGCTGCTGCTGATCATCGGGATCGTGGTGATCGCCTTCGGGGCGATCATGATCGCGGTCAACCTCCGCGGCGATGTGCCGCGCGGGGTGGCGGTCGGGGCAGCGAGCGTCGTGCCGGTCGTCGGCGTCGTCGTGGTGGTGCTGGTCCTCGCGCTGGCTTTGATCCCGCGCACCGATAACGGCCAGAAGCTGCTCACCGGGCTCGCTCCCGCGTTCACGGCGCAGAGCGTCGCTGGTGACCAGGCCGGCATCAAGATGGTGGCCGCGATCGTCGACACGGAGGACCCACTGATGACCCCAGCCGGCGGCGGTGCGGCTGAGGTCCCGAAGCTGATCGCCTTCCTGAGCTCGTCTCTCCATCTGTCCGATGCCAAGGTGCTGACCGCCCTGAACACGAACTTCCCGGCGATCACCAACCTGCTCGAGGCGCTGCCGCTCAGCTCGGCCTCGGCTGAGGTCGCGCCGCTGGTCAAGTTCCTGAGCGGTGCGTTGAAGACCTCAGACGCCGGCGTGCTAGCTGCGCTCGAGTCGAACTTCCCGCAGTTGGCGGCGACGATCACGAACCTGCCGAAGGTCACCGCCGGCTGGAACGACGTGCCGGGGACGGCCGGCCTGCGCAACTTCAGCGGCACGCCGATCCACACGATGGTCGACGTCAAGAACTACTTCGCCGATGACGTCATCCCCGTGCTCGCAACACAGCAGCAGAACTACACGAACCTGGTGAAGACGTCGAACATCAACTTCATCGGTCCGCTCGTGTTGATCGTTGGACTCATCGTGATCGCCTACGGACTGCTGATGGTGGCACTCGCCCGCGGAGCGCTCGGGGTCTCACGACGTCCGGCGGTGGATGAGGAAGCGGCGGTGGCTGCGGCGGCCGGGTAGATAGTGCGAGCCCTGGCTGGCCGCCGGGGCCGCGTCGCACCCGCAGGCTCACGCCAGGAGTCGCTCCGCTCCCAGCGAGCGCCGGGGTCGACCACGAGCAGCCTGCGTCTAACTACTGACCGAAAATGCTGCTCACCACCGACGGCAAGCCGGCCCGTAAGCGCCATATTGCTTTTATGATCGAGCCAGTTAATGAGATCACGCTCACGGCTGAGCAGCAGGAGTTCGCTGAACAGCACCACGCCATCTCAGCGGCGTTCTGCCCTCACACCCGCGTCGTTTGCCTGTACCGCAACCAGCCGCACACGACGATCCGGTGGATCGTGGACAGTTTCGGGCAGTTGCTCGAGACGACCGCGTTCGAGCGCGCCGCTTAGGCCCAACCTGAGCACCGCGGCGAGCATCAGCCGTTGACGTTCGGTGAGTGAGCCGAGCGTCTTGCGTTCTGTCAGTGAAACCGACCGCAGAACGTTCGCGACACGAGCAGGTCCCCAACCGCGCTGGCTTGAGAGAAGTTCGGTAACCGTCATCGTGTCGATGACGCGAGAGCCGAGCAGGATCGTTTCAGCCGCCTCGACCTCACCGCGGCACAGTTGCCGTTTGAGCTCAGCACGCGCGACTCGGACGTGGTTGGCACGCTCAAGGGCAGCTAGGCGCTGCTCGAGGGACGTGCATGCGCGGTTGGTGCTCATGAACCCACAACCCTTCCTACGTGCGAGAGCTGGCCCACGTCGCTACGAGCAAGCGATCGGCCGAACTGCGTTCGCCCGTGTCAAGACGCGACCACCGGATCGGTGGGGAAACGCCGGCAGGCGTAGCTGCCGGCCCACAGTCAAAACCAGTAACCGAACCCTCCTGCCTCGTAACGCGGATCGCGCCATCGGTGGCATTCGGACTAAGTTCGAGAATTCTGGCCGCAGGGCCAGCGCCTGGTTCGACCTTACTCCCGTGGCGGCGTTTGTGCGCGCCATTCGAAAAGAATTCTCGCGCGATCCGCAAAGAATGCTCTTCGATGCTCGGGTCAGTTCAGGCGAACGGATCAGTTCGGGCGATCGCGTCGACCGAAGTACTTCGCCTCGGTCTCGCCAAGTGGCGTTGCCGGTGGCTCGCCGTACAGGTACTCGGCGGCGATTGCAGCCCAGTTGGCACCGGCGCGAAGCTGACCGAGCACGGCAGCGACGATCACGTGCATCCGGCGGATGAGGATCGTCTCAGACGGCAGCATGAACTGGCTGACCTGATCCTTCACCTCGTTGTGACGCTCAACGTCGACCGGCCGTCGCTCACCGCGGCGTCCACCGGGCTCGCCGGAGAAGCGCCGCACACCCGGAATGGCGTACCACCGCGTTGCCTGCCGAATCAGCTTCAACGCGAGCTCGTCGTCGACCTGCTGTGCCCCGTCGGGTGACAGGTAGGCGCCCGCAACCAGAGCCGACTTCAGGGCGCCCGCGTCGCCAGCACGGACGGCACGCGCGATCCCACGCTCGGCGTCGGCGCGTACGGCGCCGACATCACGCAACAGCCCGTAGTCAAGGAAGCCGACACGGCCGTCTGGACACAGCAGTTGATTGCCGGGGTGTGGGTCGCCGAGCGCGATCCGATCGCGGTACAGCAGGCCGAAATAGAAGCGGAAGCTGATCTCCCCATAACGGTCGCGCCGTGCTTCGTCGAGCCGGCGAACGGCCTCAAATCGCTCGCCTTCGATGTATTCCGAGACGAGCACTCTGCGAGTGGAGAGCTCGGTGCTGACCCTGGGCACGGAGATGAACGGGTGGCCCCGGCGTAGGCGCTCGATCCGCCGCTGGTTCTGTGCCTCGAGCTCGTAGTCGAGCTCTTCAACGATGCGCTCCCGCAGCTCCGTGGCGAGCGCCTTTGCGTCGAGGCTGGGCGCAAGCCGTTTGACCAGCGGCAGCAGCAGCATCGCGTTGCGCAGGTCCGTATCGACAGCCTCGGCGATCCCCGGGTACTGAACCTTGACGGCGACATCGCTGCCATCGAGCGTCTTCGCACGGTGCACCTGGCCAATCGACGCCGCCGCGAACGCTCGTTCGTCGAACTCGGAGAACACATGGCTGAGTGGTCCGCCGAACTCGTCGCGCATCAGCCGCTCCAGCTTCGAGAAAGGGACCGGCGGGACATCGTCGCGGAGCTCCGCGAGCTTCGTCTGCAGCGCGTCGCGCTCGTCTTGGGGGAGGCCGTCGAACTCCACCATCGATAACACCTGACCGACCTTCATCGCGGCGCCACGCATCTTGCCCAGCTGGTCAACCAACTGGTTGACCAGATCGGTGGTGCGCTCGTTCTGAGCGGCTGCGGCTCGCTCGGGCGAGCGGACGCGGTTTGCGGTCCGCATGCCTGCCCACCGCAAACCCTGGCCGGTGACCAGCCCACCCACTAGAGCCGTCCGCGCGATCCGGCCGGTGGGGAGCTCACCCGCCTCCGGCGGCGGATCCTCGCATTCGGCGCTCATCCAATATCTCAGTCAAGCAGGGCGGCACAGCCCCGACCGCCTCCTCAGATCAACACCCTGCGCTCATGCGGCGTGTCGAACGAGCAGAGGAAACCATCCAGATCATCTGCGAGCCCGACGAGAAGCATCGTCTGGTCGGGGTGAAAGCGCCGCGGATAGAGGCTATGCAGGCGCGTCCGCCGCGCTCGCCAGGCTCACGATCGCCGCCGCCGCTTCTCCGGTGGTGAGGCTGTCGGTGTTGACCACGATGTCGTAGTGAGTCGGCAACTCGTGCTGAATGCCGTAAAAACGCTTCAGATAATCGGCACGGCCGGCGTCGCCCTTCTTGACCAGGGAGTCAGCCTCCTTGGCGTCGACCTGGAGTGATTCGGAGAGTCTCGCGCTGCGCGTCGACGGCGACGCCGTAACAAAGACACGCAGTACATCGTCGCGGCCGGCGAGAGACTGCGATGCGGCGTGCGCGAGGAGCACCACATCGCCGGCAGACATGAACTCATCGATGGCGGAGCGGATCAAGCCGCGAAGCTCTTCGCTCGG
This sequence comes from uncultured Conexibacteraceae bacterium, assembly GCA_963774025.1. GTDB lineage: Bacteria > Actinomycetota > Thermoleophilia > Solirubrobacterales > Solirubrobacteraceae > Palsa-465. Next base: position 24,362 of record CAVZDL010000014.1, on the reverse strand, counting down.
ACGCGGGGCGCCGGCACTGTGTGGAAGCCCGACGCCAATCATCCCTGCGGTGATCTGGGCGTCCGAGGACAGCACGAACTGCGGATCCGCGGCGCCCCACAATGCCATACGCTCGAGGACCTTCATCAGCGCCGTCTTGCGCTGTTCCACGTCTGCGATGGTCTCCTGATCGACGCCCGCCTCGGCAGCCGCGCGACCAACGATCTCCTCACTGATGACGCGGAAGCCCAGCGCCTCACTGACCGCCGTCGCGACCTCCTCGGCGTTTGCCCCATCGCTGGCCGAGATGCAGATGACAGTCGAACTCACGAGCGGGCAGCTTATAGACCGGGCCTCTGAGGCGTCAAGCCGGTAACAAGGCCTTCACCAGGACCTGCCGCCGGACTATGCCGACGCGTCGGCGAGGCTCGCCCTGACGATTGCCGCTGCGGCTTCGTCGGGGGTGAGGCTGTCAGTGTTGACCACGATGTCGTAGTGGGTCGGCAACTCGTGCTCAATCCCGTAAAAGCGCTTCAGATAGTCAGCACGACCAGCGTCGCCCTTCTTGACCATCGCCTCCCCCTCCTTGGCATCAACCTGATACCACTCGGACAGTCTCGCGCTCCGGGTCGGGGGGGACGCTGTAACGAAGACGCGGAGCACGTGATCACGGCCTGCCAGCGATTGCGACGCGGCGTGCGCAAGGATCACGACGTCACCGGCGGACATGAACTCGTCGATGGCGGAGCGGATCAACCCACGGAGCTCTTCGCTCGGACGACCCGCACCAGCGTTGTGAGCGAGCGCCACGCCAATCATCCCTGCCGTGAACTGAGCGTCCGCCGACTGCACGAACTCTGGATCCCACGCCGCGTTAGAGGGCGCCAGGCGCCGCAAGATCTTGCCCAGCGCCGTCTTGCGCTGTTCCACGTCAATGATCGCCTGCTCGTCGACGCCGGCCTCGGAAGCCGCACGCGCAACGATCTCCTCACTGATGACGGGGAAGCCCAGCGCCCCGCCGACCGCACTCGCGACCTCGTCGGCGTTTGCCCCGTCGCTGGAGGAGATGCAGATGACAGTCGAACTCACGAGCGGGCAGCCTATACAGCGTCGCTCTGACCCGTCAAGCGGATCTCCTCCGCCAGTTCCACAACGATCCCAACGAGGGCCGCAGAGGGCTTGCAACCTCTCAAGAAAAGTGATATCACTTAGTGATCACTTTTATATCTTCAGATGCAGTCCAGTCACGGAGGGATCATGAGTCAGCCTGTTCAGCCATACCGCGAGCCCGAGGCAGAACCAGTCGGACACTCGGGGACCCGCGTCGTCATCCAGGAGCGGCCTGCTTGGGCCATCAGTGGGTGGTTCGGCGTGCTTGTAGTAGCCGCGTGCATCGGCGCCGCAATTCTGCTGGCCAACAGCTCGGTGCCGGGGGTCACGGTCGCGCCGATCGTGATCGGCGCGGTCATCCTGACCTCGCTGGTGATCGTGCAGCCAGGTCATACCAAGGTGGTGCGTTTCTTCGGCAGCTACGTCGGCACCGTACGTCGGACCGGCCTCTGGTGGGTAGCGCCACTGGCTGACCGCCGTAGCCTCAGCATCCGGGTCAGGAACTTCGAGACGAACCATCTGAAGGTCAACGACGCCGACGGCAACCCGGTCGAGATCGCCGCGATTGTCGTCTGGCAGGTGGCCGATACCTCACGCGCGGTATATGCGGTCGATGATTACGTGAACTTCGTCGAGGTCCAGGCCGAGTCAGCGCTGCGCCACGTCGCGACCACCCACCCGTACGACGATCCCGGCGGCGAGAGCACCTCGCTGCGCGGCTCGGTCGATGTCGTCGCGGGCGAGCTCGCCAAGGAAGTGGCCGAGCGTGTGACGATCGCCGGGGTGGAAATCGTCGAGGTGCGGATCAGCCATCTCGCCTACGCCCCCGAGATCGCTCAGGCGATGCTGCGCCGTCAGCAGGCCAGCGCCGTTGTCGCGGCTCGCAGTCGGATCGTCGAGGGCTCAGTGGGAATGGTTGAGATGGCCCTCGCCCGCCTCACGGAAAACGGCATCGTCGAGCTTGACGAGGAGCGCAAAGCCGCGATGGTGAGCAACCTGCTCGTCGTCCTCTGCGCCGACCAGCCGGCATCCCCGGTCGTCAACACCGGCACGCTGTATACGTGAGACCTGAGCGCAAGCAGCTGCTCCTTCGCATCGACCCAGCGGTGCACGACGCCCTGGCCCGCTGGGCCAATGACGAGCTCCGGAGCCTCAACGCCCAGATCGAGATGCTGCTCCGCCGTGCCCTCGACGACGCCGGCAGGATGCCCCGGCAAGCCGGACCCATGCCCAGGCGAGGCCGTCCGCCTAAGCCGTGACGGTGGCGCCGCACCGCTCACCTCACAAGCGCAGGCTAACCGCGTTCCCGCCGGAGTTCTTCAGTCGCCGGTGCTCGGGGCCACGGCGTACTCCTCGTCGGTGACGTGGCGGCCCCAGCTCACGACGTTGCCCGCGTCGTCGGCCTGCTGCATTGCGACGTGAACCATCAGGCGATTGGGCGCGGCGCCGTGCCAGTGGTTCTCGCCCGGCTCGAAGAAAACCCGGTCGCCGGGGCGGATCACCTCGACCGGACCGCCCTCCCGCTGGCACAGTCCCGCGCCTTCGGTGACGAAGATTGTCTGGCCGTGTGGATGCGTGTGCCATGCGGTCCGCGCCCCGGGGGTGAAATGGACAAGCGCTGCCGCGACCGTCGAGGTGCCGGCCGGGGCGGCGACAGCGTCGATGTAGACCTCGCCGGTGAACCAGTCGCCCGGGCCCTTGGTGGTGTCGATGCTGCTGCGGGTTATATGCATCTCTGTCCCATCGCGTACGCATGTAGGCAGCCTCTGATGGCCGCCTGAAGCGGCCGCGGGTTCAGCCTACTAAGCGCAGTCGCGGAGATCGCCATTGCGGCGATCTGACACGACGCGATGCCGCGGGAGCCGCGACCGGTCTGGATCGTCGGCCCCGGCGGGCGGATCTACGTGCGCGCGGCGTACGGGTACCGCGGCAGCAGACACAGCCTTGCGGGGCGTGCGCAAGCCGACGCGTCCGTACACGGACCGGTCGACGGTGCCTACCGAGAAAAGTACGACTCCCATTACGACCCCGCTCTCGTCCGACGGTGAGCGCCGGCGATCTCGAGGGAAAGGCAGCCAGCCGCGCAAAGCACGGCCAGCCGAAGTAGTTTGAAGAGCGCGCACGGCATTCCGTGCACGCATCGGCAGAGTTCGCAGATGCCTTTAGGCGAAACGTCTCGTCATCGACCAGCCGTCCAGGCGAGTGTCACCTGCAGATCGCGAGGAAGTCCAACGCGCCAGAAAGTGGGCGCCGATCGTCAAGCACGAAATCCGAGCTCTGGATCGCCGCAGTGAAACGGTTGTAGAACGGCTTCGTCACACCCAGGCGCTCATGAGCCCGATCCCAACCGAGCGCCAGCGCAAGCTCGTGCGCCCTGAGTTTGCGGGCGTGGTAGACGCCGTAGAGCGCAACTGACTCGAACACCGACTCGCACAGTGAGCGGAACTCGTGCGCTCGGTACTCCTTCAGGTGCCACGGGTTGCCCGATTTCTCCGCACCGACGGGCGCGAGCGTCAGCAGGTTCGGAGTCGAGATGTAGGCCACACCGCCGGGCATCAGCAGGGTCTTGAAGTGCCGCAGAACAGCCTCTGGGTCGGACACGTGCTCGATTGTCTGTAGGAACGTCACGACGTCGCAGCTCGCCGGCTTGCCGTAGCGTTCGACCATGGCGCGCTCGAAGCTCAGATCCGGCTCCGCGTAGCGGCGCCGCGCATGCTCGAAGGCCTCCGGGTTGGCGTCCACCCCGACCACGCGCGCAGCCTCCTGTGCCAGCACCGCCGCTCCATACCCCTCGCCGCAGGCCATGTCGATCACGCGCAGGTCGCGGACACGCGCCGCGATCCACTCGTAGACCGCCAGGTGGCGCCGGTACCAGTAATTCTCCGCCGGCACATCGGGCAAGGTCCGCTCCCCCGTGAGTGAGAGCGGCGGCACGCCGGGCGGCTGACTCTGCTGGACGTGGAGGTTCGCCGTCACCGGCGACACGGTAACGTCCGGGCGCGATGCAGGCGCTTCGCTCGCACGAGCAGATCCGCGACGCCAACACGCGCTACCACGACGTCGCAGCCACCACATACGACGCCAAGTGGGGGATCGACTTCGGCGAGATCGGACAGTCGCAAGTCCTCGGCAAGGTTCGCAAGCTGCTCGCCGCGGAGGTCGACGCCGGCTTCGCGAGCGCGCTCGAGGTGGGCGCCGGCACGGGCTATTTCAGCCTCAATCTGATGCGCTCGGGCGCCATCGCCGAGCTGACCTGCACCGACATCTCGACCGGCATGGTCGAGGCGCTCAACGCCAACGCCGAGCGCCTGGGCCTCGACAACGTGCGCGCGATCCGGGCCGACAGCGAATCGCTGCCGTTCGCCGACAGCAGTTTCGACCTGGTGCTCGGCCATGCTGTGCTGCATCACCTGCCCGACCTGGACCAGGCGTTCGCCGAGTTTCGGCGCGTGCTGCGCCCCGGCGGACGCATCGTGTTCGCGGGCGAGCCCTCGCGGATGGGCGATCTCATCGCCCGCCTGCCGAAGCGTGCTGCGGTCACAATCGCCCCTCTCTGGCGGGCCGCGGTGCGAGCGGCGCCGGCACCCGCCACCAGCGCCGCTCCCGGGACCCAGGAACAGGCGGATCACGAGTTGGAGCGGGAGGTCGACATCCACGCCTTCGCCCCGGCCGACCTGGAGCGACTGGCGGGACTCGCCGGTTTCACGGATGTCACCGTACGCGGCGAGGAACTGGTCTCAAACTGGTTCGGATGGTTCAACCGCGGTCTCGAGGCGTCGGCCCGCCCCGACGATGTCCCGATGTGGTGGCGGCGCTACGCGTTCCGCGGCTACCTGCGCTTGCAGAAACTCGACGAGCGCGTGCTCGAGCCACGGCTGCCACCGGCGCTCTTCTACAACCTTCTGCTGACGGCCCGCCGACCCGCGGACGCGTAGACGATGTCCTCAAGCCTCGCATCAGAGTTCCCGCTGTTCCCGCTGCAACTCGCCGTGTTGCCAACCGAGATCGTGCCGCTGCACATCTTCGAGGAGCGCTACAAGACGATGATCGACGACTGCCTCGCACGGAACAGCGAGTTCGGAATCGTCTGGCTCTCCGACGACGGTCTGCGCGACATCGGCTGCGCCTGCCGGATCGACCGCATCCTCGAGAAACTCGAGGACGGCCGCATCAACCTACTGGCCCACGGCACCCGGCCGTTCCGCGTGGTCGAGCGCCAGCGACATCTCGCCTACCCCGCCGGGGTGATCGAGTTTGTCACCGACGCGCCCGAGCAGCCCAACCCCGAACACGTCGATGAGGCGCGGGCCGCCTATAGCGACCTCGTTCGCAGGGCAACCGACCGCCCGCCAAAAGCCGACGAGCTCCGCGCGATGGACGCCTACGCTATGGCCGCCACAGTCGACTTCGGCCTGGACGCCAAGCAGGGACTGCTCGACCTGCGCTCCGAGAACGCGCGGCTGCGCTTCGTGACGCGGCTCTTCCGCGCGGCGCTCAAACGCCTGGACTTCGTCGATCGCGCGCAGGCACGCGCCAAGTCCAACGGTAAGGTTCGCTTCGGCTGAGCCTCGGGTTCGTGGGCCCGCTGGCCCCGAACCCGACCGCAGGTTTGCGGCTACAGATTTGCCAGCGTCATCACTGCGCCGAACAGGATGCAGTAAACGCCGAACGGCTTCAGCGTCCGTGTGCGCAGATAGCGCGTCAGAAAATGCACAGTGAACACCGCAGTGATCGCCGCGGCGACCGCGGCGATCAGCGCGGCCGCGCGGACCCCGCCACCACCCAGCGGGCCGGTGAGGTCGCCGATCTTCAGGACGCCGGCTGCCAGGATCGGCGGCGTCGCCAGTAGGAAGGCGAATCGGCCGGCGTCGGAGTTGTCAAGCCCGCGGGCAAGGCCGCTCGCCATGCAGACGCCGTCACGGCTTATGCCGGCGATCAGCGCCGAGGACTGCACCACCCCGATCAGCGCAGCCTCCCGGTACTCCATCGTGTCGAGATCGCGGGAGCCGTCGGGCTTGGCACCCTCGCGCTGCGCGAGCTCACGGACCTCCGCACGGCGGCGGTAGCGCTCGGCCGCGAGCAGGATGACGCCGTTGACCATCAGGAAAATTGATGCTGCGAGCGGCTTGGCGAACAGCACTCGCAGCGGGTGCTCGAGGAGCAGGCCGAGCATTCCGACCGGGATCGTGGCGACGATGATCAGCCAGGCGAGCCGCTCAGTCGACGTCTCGATGCGCTGCTTGCGCACGGTCGTGAAGAACGCCCGAATGATCGCCACCCAGTCCTTCCAGAAGTAGATCAGCAGGCCGACAGCACTGCCGACGTGCAGCATCACCACAAACGCCAGCCACGGCGATTCCGGCTGCGACTCCCAGCCGACGATGTTGTTCCAGCCGAACAGGTGCGGGAAGATCACCGTGTGCCCGAGGCTGGAGATCGGGAACAGTTCGGTGACGCCCTGCAGCAGTCCGAGCACGACCGCTTGGAAAGTCGTGATCAGATGAGCGGCGGCCGGGACCAGCATCGAGCCGACAGCCTAACCACGGCTCCCGCCGGAATCCGGCCACAGGCGAAAATTGGTTCTGAGGAACTAATCCCGGAGGATGAGGCAGCTCAGCCGCGCGGCATGAACTCCGGTACGTCCATCGACTCAGCCGACCCACGCGACGAGCGCTCCGGTGCAGCACCGACGCGGTCGCTCACGCGGCTGACGCGGGGCTCGCCCGCCGGCTCGACCATCCGGCGGGGTCGCCGGCGGTCGTCATATCCGGTGGCGACGACCGTGATCCAGACCTGGTCATTCTCGATCTTCTCGTCGACCATTGCGCCGAAGATGATGTTCGCGTCCGGGTGAGCGGCCTCCGCGACCGCCCTGGCCGCCTCATTGACCTCCCACAGCGAGATGTCTGCGCCACCGGTGATCGACAGCAGGATCGAGCGGGCGCCCTCCATACTGGTCTCGAGCAGCGGCGATGAAACCGCCGCCTCGGCGGCGTCGATCGCGCGGTTCTCACCGGTGCCCATGCCGATGCCGAGCAGCGCTGTGCCGGCGTCGGACATGATCGTGCGGACGTCCGCAAAGTCGAGGTTGATCAGGCCCGGCAGCGTCACCAGGTCGGAAATACCCTGGACGCCCTGGCGCAGTACGTCGTCGGCGACGCGGAAGGCGTCGACCATCGTCGTGTTGCGCTCGAGCACAGTCAGCAGACGGTTGTTCGGCACCACGATCATCGTGTCGACGACCTCGCCCAGCGCGGCGATCCCGGCCTCGGCCTGGTCGCGGCGGCGCGTGCCCTCGAACTGGAACGGACGTGTGACGATGCCAACCGTCAGCGCGCCGATCTCGCGGGCGATCTGCGCCACGATCGGGGCACCACCGGTGCCGGTGCCGCCGCCGGCGCCGGCGGCGATGAAGACCATGTCGGCGCCGCGAAGGACAGCCTTGATCTGGTCGTACTCCTCGCGCGCGGCCTGACGGCCGAGCTCGGGGTTCGCGCCAGAGCCGAGCCCGCGCGTGACCGCGTCGCCGATGTGGACGGTCGCTGCCGCGGCCGACGTCTGAAGCGACTGGAGGTCGGTGTTGATCGCGATGAACTCGACGCCCTCGATGTCGGCCTCGATCATGCGGTTGACGGCGTTGACGCCGGCGCCGCCGACACCGACCACCCGGATCACCGGGCGGCCAGCGGGCTGTATGGGGGCAACGGGCTCGTACGTGTGCTCCGGGCGCGCGTAGACGTCATGCTTGGGCGCGGCGGGGGCACGCTTCTTTGGCGTCTTCGCCGCCGGTTCCATCAGGCTCGCGGGAATGTCTGCGGAGAATGCCGACTCGAGGCGCTCCCGGGCAGATGGCACGCCGGGCCGACGCGGCTCACCGGTGCCGACACCGGGATCGCTCGCCTTCTCTACGGGGACTGACGCGTGCAGCGACGGATGCGGCAGCGCGGGTTGCGCGGCCGCCTCGTCGACTGGTGGTGCTGCCTCGGTCTCTTGCGCCGGTTCCGGAGGCGCAGGCGGCTTTTCCTGAGCGGTGTCCTCGGCGGTCTTGCGGAAAAGCTGCGAGAGCGGCCCCTCACGCATGCTCGCGCGCTTAGGTGTGGGCATTCGAGAGGACCTCCTTCGCGAGCTGACGGTACGAATGGGCCGCCATCCCATCCGGTTCGTACTTCAGGACCGACATGCCCTTCACCGGCGCCTCCGCAAAGCGCACCGTCTTGCGGATCCGTGAGGCGAATACGCGGTCGCCGAAGTTCTCCTCCAGCAGCTCGATCGCCTCCTTGGCGTGAAGGGTGCGGGTATCGACCATCGTCGGCAGGATCCCTTCGATCTCGACGTCCGGGTTCAGATTCTCCCGGATCATCGCGAGCGTGTTCTGCAGCTGGATCAGCCCCCGCATGGACAAATACTCGCACTGAACGGGGACGATTACCTTGTTTGCCGCGGTCAGCGCGTTGATCGTCAGCAGGCCGAGACTGGGCGGCGTGTCGATGAAGCAGTAGTCGTAGTCGTCGGCGACCTCATTCAGCGCCTTCTCAAGCGCACGCTCGCGACCGATCATCGTCGACATCGCGATCTCGGCACCGGCCAGGTCGATCGACGCGCAGGCGATGTCGACCTCACGTTTGTGGATGACCTCGCGGATCGAGGTCTTGTGCACGAGCACGTCGTACATCGACTTGGTCAGGTTGTCTGGGTCGATGCCCTGGGACATCGTCAGGTTGCCCTGCGGGTCCATATCGCAGCAGAGGACGCGATGGCCCTCCTCCGCGAATGCCGCAGCGAGATTGAGTGTGGTGGTGGTCTTCGCGACGCCGCCCTTCTGGTTGGCGAACGCGATCACCTTGAGCTTGGCTGTCACGGGCGCTCCTCCGAGAAAAGGCCTTTTGGCTGAGAGACGCATTCGCGCCTGTATTCGCAGAAGCGACGGGGATTCCTTCATGAGCGCCTTAGGTGGGGGTTACTCCCGCGGCGCGACGCTATGTTCGTGTCGCCGTGTCACTCCCGCTGCTCAGACGCCGCCTGATCTTCGTCACGGGCAAAGGCGGCGTCGGCAAGACGACTGTCGCGCTCGCGCTCGGGCTCGCCGCGGCGCGCACCGGACTGCGGACGATCGTCGCCGACCTGCAGGGCGAGGGCGACCCGCAGGAGCGCGAGATCGCGCCCGGCCTGTTCCGCGTCTCCGTGGACCCGCAGAGCGCGATGGAGGAGTACCTACTGCTCAAAGTAAACGGCGCCGCCGGCCTGGCCCTGCGTCAGAGCAAGCTGTTCTCAAGCTTCGCGATGGCGACCCCGGGCATGCGCGAGCTCCTCTGCATGGGCAAGCTCTGGGAGCTCGCCCAGCTCGAGCGCCGCACTCCTGACGCTGCGCCCTACGGCCTGGTGATTGTCGACGCGCCGGCCTCCGGCCACGGCGCCGCGATCCTGCGCACGCCGCGCACCTTCGCGGAGCTCGCCCGCGTCGGCCCGATCGCCAACCAGGCCCAGGCGATCGCAGGTACGATCGCAGACCCCGCGTTCACCTCGGTCGTGGCTGTCTCCACGCCTGAGGAGATGCCGGTCAACGAGACGTTCGAGCTGCGCGACGCGCTCGCCATGGCACCCGACCCGCACACGCTCGAGGCGGTCGTCTTGAACCGCCGCCATCCAGACCGCTTCACGGAGATCGAGGTTGCTGGCCTGAAACATCACGGCGGCGATCCGGGAGTCCGCGTAGCGCTCGCGGAACACGCGCGCGCCACGCGCGAGCTCGCGCAGGAGCGTCGCCTGCGCGACGCCTTCGGGGAGCGACTGCTGGTGCTGCCTGATCTCTTCGTGCCACGGCTCGAGCTCGCGCAGCTGGAGCTGCTGGCGCAGGAGCTCGCGTGATGAGCGCGGCGCAGCTGCTGGAGGGCAAGCGCGTCTGCATCTGCGTCGGCGCGGGCGGCGTGGGCAAGACGACCACGTCGGCGTCGGTTGCCCTGGGCATGGCCGCGCGCGGACTCAAGGTCGCGGTGGTCACGATCGACCCGGCCAGGCGGCTGGCAAACGCGCTGGGGCTCGAGCAGCTCGAGAACGAGCCGCGGCTGGTCTCACCCAAGCGCCTGCACGGCCTCGAGATGCAAGGTGAGCTGTGGGCGATGATGCTCGACCCCAAGCGCACATTCGACGACCTCATCGACCGCGTCGCACCGACACCCGCGCGTGCCGAGGAGATCAAGCGCAACGGGGTCTACCGCGAGCTCTCGAACGCCGTCTCGGGCTCGCAAGAGTTCACCGCGATCGAGAAGCTCTACGAGCTCGTCTCCGACGACTACGACCTGCTGGTGCTCGACACGCCGCCCGCCCACAATGCCGTCGAGTTCCTCAACGCGCCCGGCCGGCTGACGGCGTTCCTCGGCGGCGGCGCAGTGCACGCGTTCCTGCGGCCGACCGGCATCGGCATGCGCCTACTCGGGATGGGCGCGGCGCCCCTGCTCGGCGCGCTGAGGCTCGTCACCGGCGTCGATCTGATCTCGGATCTGACGGCGTTCTTCACGCTGCTGGGCGGCATGACGGACGAGTTCAACACTCGTGCCGAACGCGTCGACCGCCTGCTGCACGCACCAGAGACGGCCTTCGTGCTCGTGACCTCGGCCGAGAGCCGGCCGATCGACGAGGCGATCTGGTTCCGCGAGACGCTGCGCGAGAACGGCATGCCGTTCACCGGCGCGATCGTCAACCGGATGCATCCGCCGCTTTTGCCTCAGGGAGAGGTCCCGCTGGACCTCTCCCCGGACCTACACGCCAAGCTCGCCGCGAGCATCGCCGAGTACACCGAGCTGGCGGAGCGCGACGCGGCCGGCGTTGAGATCCTGCGTGCCGCGTTCACGGACGAGCCGATCCTGCAGGTGCCCGAACTTGACGGGGACGTTCACGACGTTCAGGGTCTGCTGGCGATGCGCGCGGAGCTGTTCGATGACTGAGACCCCGCTGATGCCGATCGACACCGCGATCGACCTGATCCTTGCCCAGGTGAGCCCGCTGCCGGCTGAGGATGTGCCGCTCGGGCAGGCTGCGGGGCGCTACCTCGCCGAGCCGATGATCGCAATGCTCGACCTGCCGCCGTTCACCAACGCTTCGATGGACGGCTACGCGGTGCGTGCGGCCGATACGCCGGGGTCGCTGAGGGTCATCGGGGAGTCGGCCGCGGGTTCGCCGTTCGCGGGCACGGTCGGTCCCGGCGAGGCGGTCACGATCTCCACTGGCGCCGCCATGCCCGCGGGTGCGGACGCCGTCGCACCGATCGAGTGGATCGGCGTCGACGACCACCTCTCCCAGTGCAATGTCCGTCGAGCTGCCACGCCAGGTGCACCGCGACTACGCAGTTCGGCACGCCGGTAGCGATGTCACCTACGGGACCGAGGTGCTCGCCGCCGGCGTGCGGATCGGACCTGTGCAGATCGGCGCCGCCGCGTCCCTGGGCCTGAGTTCACTGCGCTGTGGCGGCCTGCCACGCGTCGCGGTACTCGCAACCGGCAACGAGCTGCGCAGGCCCGGAGAGCCCCTCGCTCCGGGTCAGATCTACAGCTCCAACGGGCCGCTGCTGGGCGCCGCGCTCGCCAGCGCGGGCGCGGATGTGACGCTGATCCCGCGACGCCGCGGACACGCGCGAGGCGCACCGCGAAGCGATCGGCCAGGCGCTCTCGAACGACGTCGTGATCAGCACCGGCGGCGTGTCGGTCGGAGCGCACGACCTCGTGCGGGAAACCGAGCGCGAGCTCGGCGTGCGCGAGCTGTTCTGGCGGGTCGCGCTGCGGCCAGGAAAGCCGCTGAGCTTCGGGATCCGCGAGCCCTCGCCCGGCGGCGAGGGAGGTCGCTGGCCAGCGGGCCAGCGACCGCAGAACACGCTTGTTTTCGGGATTCCCGGCAACCCGGTATCGGTGCTCGTGTGCTTCGAGCTGTTCGTCCGCCCCGCGATCGCAGCCTTACAGGGCGCGTCGCGTCCTCGTCCCGCGTTCACGCGTGGCACGCTGGCGGCCGGCGTCGAGCGTAATCCCGAGCGAGACGAGCTGATCCGCGTGCGCCACAGATCCGACGGACGCATCGAGCCGCTCCGCGGACAGCACTCGCACCAGCTCGCGATCACCGCCCAGGCGGAAGGCCTCGCGCGGATTCCGGCGGGCGCCGGGACGCTCGCGGCCGGCGAAGAGGTCGCCTACCTGCCGCTCGGCGGCGCCAGCTGAGCGGCACCGCTGCGCAACAGTTCGACCGCCGCTCGCTCGCCGGCTGCCAGCTGTTCCCCCGCCGTGCTGTCGGGCATCAGGTCGGCGGCCATCGCGACGATCTCGTCATATGACACCTGCCCCGCGGTCAGCCGCCCGATGGCGCGCTCGCGCAGAACTTCCCAGGTGGGCGGTGCCGCCGTCCGCGCTGCCCCGGCGTGCTCGTGGGCCGTGGCGAGGACCTCCGCGGTGACATCGCTGCCAGTCCGTTCGACGTTCTGCCAGCCGCGTCCCAGCCCCAGCTGGTCCAGGTCGCAACTCGGGCCCGTTGTAGATCGCGATGCGCGTCTTGCGCGGGGTGAAGTCGTGCCCTTCGAGCGTGAAGTCCTTATCAGCCATCAGCGGCCCGAGGAAGCGGGTCCAAAGCTCCCGTTCGCCGAGGTTGAACTCGCGAACGACGCTGATGCCCATGCGCATCTCGACGTGGAACACGTCGGGGAGCCTAATGCGTCCGGAGCCTCTTGGACGCACGCAGTTACGAGCGCGTCACACGGGAGAGCGTCTGCAGTCGCGTCGGACAGGCCGTCTGCGGTCGCGTCAGACAGGCGCGTCTGCGGTCGCGTCAGACAGGCGCGGCTTCGGTGGCCTCGGCCGCCTCAGCCAGCAGATCGTCGGCGACTCCGCGCAGATCAGCGTTGAGATGGCCGCAGAGCACGTCGCGCAGGATCGCCCGCAGATTCTCGGCCAGCTCTTCGACCAGCGCGTCGACGCCGGTCGAACCGGGCGCGAGGCCGGTGATCACGGCCCGCTCGAGTGAGATCGCATGCGCGGTGCGCTCGGCGAGTTCGGCACGATCGTCGGGCGCGGCGCAGATCACGGACAGCCGCTGCGCAAGCCGTCCGCTCGCCGGACCCTCGGGCTCGAGCAGCGCCCGCAGCGCCAGCAGGTAATCGGTCAGCGCCTCGAAGGGCGCGATACGCTCGCACCCCATCTCGAACCGCGCCAGCGCCCACGCCACCTCGCCGGCACCGGAGTTGTCAGGCCCGCGGCCGCCGCCGGGCGGGTGGGCTGCGATCCGTCTGCCGATCAGGTTGCAGAACGCTCGCATCTCGTCCTCGCTGGCGCGCGGGACGAGCGTCAGCAGCCGCGGGCGGCCGCTTGAACCAAGTGGGATCGGCGACCATGCGCCGTCGTCGATCCGCGAGTAACCGATCGGACCGATCGCGTATCCGCCCCGCTCGAACAGGCGCAGCGCGGTGAGCACGCGCCGGAAGCGCATGCGGGCGAACGACACCGAGGGGTGCTCGAGACGATCGTGGGCCACCCGCAGGACCAGCAGCAGTGGCGCCTGCTCCACCGTGACTAACTCGTCGGGTGCGCCGGCCAGGGCCGACGGGCGCACGATCGAAAGCCCCTCGCCCAGTGCGAGCTCGGTCGTCTCGGGATCGAGGTCGATACCGAGCAGCGGCGCGATCACCTCGGTCACGCAGCGCCCCTGGTAGATCGCGCGCTCGAGTTCCTCGTAGGCCCCCTCGAACCGCACGGGATCGAATTCGAACTCGCTCCGTTCGGCGAATACGCGCGCGAGGAAGCCGCGTAGGACTCTGTCGGCCAGCTCGCGCGGCTCCTCGGGCAGCTTGGTCCGGCCGCGGGCAGGTGCGTCGCCACGGGCAGGTGCCTCGCCGCGGGCAGGTGCCTCGCCGCGGGCAGGTGCCTCGCCGCGGGCCCGCAGGTAGAGCTCGAGGCCGCCGACACCCTCGAGCGCGCGCGCCGCCGGTGCGTAGGTCGGCAGCGCCACCAACAGGCCGAGGCGCGCGCGGATGAAGTCGCCAGTCAGCGGGCGGTAGCAGTAGAGCGGGATCCGCCCGGAGCGCCGCGAGTCGGTCTGTACGACCTCGAATGGGATCTCCTCGCCGTCGGAGGCCGCGAGGTTGAGCCGCATACCGGCTTCGGTCGTGAATGCTTCGAGCAGGCCGTGCAGCGTCAGATTTCTCACGCCGAGCGGTTTCGGCAGAACGCTGTCAGATCCTCCGAATGAGATGCCGCTTGCGCGGCGCGGGCCTGGTCCAGACGCGGCGGACGGAGTAGCTCAGGCCGCGGTGGCCTGGCTCAGGCCGCGGTGGCCTGGCTCAGACTGCGGTGGTCTGGCTCAGACCGCAGCAGCGGCAAGCGCGACGTCGACCGCGGCGTCGCAGCCTTCGCTCAGCCACTGAAGGCCGTACGCGCGCATGTCGTCGATCAACGGGACGAGTGCGCGGCCCTTCTCGGTGAGCGCATATTCGACCCGCGGCGGCACCTCGGGGAACATGCTGCGGACGATGATGCCTTCCTCCTCGAGCGCGCGCAGCCGCAGCGACAGCGTGCGCGGGCTGATGCCCTCGAGTGCCCGCTCCAGCTCGCAGAAGCGCGACTGCCCGTCAGCCAGCTCCTTGATCAGCAGCAGCGTCCACTTGCCACAGACAACCTCGGCGGTACGGCAGACGGGACACGTGTCTGGCGAGGACATTCTGAAAAGTCAGTCTAGCGTGACACTTCACTGGATGAAGCGGCATCGTGCACGGCTTTTGCCGCGGGCGACCAACCGAATGCCGGCGCGATCTGACTCGCGATCGTCGCGAGCATCGTCGCGCAGTACTCGACCCCAAGCTGGTTGGGGACCGTGAGCAGCACCGTGTCGGCCATCTGTACGGCCGGATCCTTGGCGAGCTCCTCCGCGATCACGTCCGGCTCACCTGCGTAGCTGCGCCCGAAGCGCGCGATCGTCCCCTCGAGCCTGCCGAGCTGGTCACTGCCGTCGCCATTGCGCCCGCCGAAGTACATGCGGTCCTCGTCGGTGACGATCGGCAGCACGCTGCGGCTGACCGAGACGCGCGGCTCGCGCTCCCAGCCGGCGGCGATCCAGGCGTCGCGGAAGGTATCGATCTGCTCGGCCTGGAGCTCGCCGAAGGGCACGCCGGTGTCCTCTGAGAGCAACGTCGAGCCCTGCAGATTCATGCCCTGAGCGGCCGCCCACCGCGCCGTCTCGCGTGTACCCGAGCCCCACCAGATGCGGTCGGCCAGACCAGACGACTGCGGCTGGATCGGGAGCATGAAGCTGCCGCCCGTGTGCCCCGGATCGGACTCGGTGACGCCGCGTCCGGCGATCGCCTCGCGGAAATAGGCGGTTTTGGCGCGCGCGACGTCGACGTCGGTCTCGCCCTCGGGCGGCACGTAACCGAAGGCGTGAGCACCGTTCAGCGCCGGCTCGGGTGAGCCCCGACTAAGGCCGAGCTGCAGCCGCCCGCCGGCGATCAGGTCGGTCGCAGCCGCCTCCTCCGCCATGTAGAGCGGGTTCTCGTAGCGCATGTCGATCACGGCGGTCCCGATCTCGATCCGCTCGGTGCGCGCCCCGATCGCCGCCAGCAACGGGAACGGGGACGCCAATTGCCGCGCGAAGTGGTGCACCCGCACGAATGCGCCGTCGATCCCTATCCGCTCGGCGGCCTGGGCCAGCTCGATCGTCTGATTGAGCGCATCGGCCGCGGTTCGCGTCCGCGAGCCCGGAGCGTCCTGCCAGTGGCCGAAGCTCAGAAACCCGATCCGCTTGTCCATCAGGTCGATGCTAGAACGCCCGACGCCGGCGCCTCAACACCGTCCGGCGAGCTTCCCGACACCGCCTGACCCTGCGCCCCCCCGCCAGACCACACCCCCGCCAGACCACACCCCCGCCAGACCACACCCCCGCCAGACCGTACGCCCCCCGCCGACCGTACGCCCCCCGCGCGACCCCACGCCCCCCGCCAGACCCCACAGTGCAACTAACCGGTGCGGGTTGGGGAAAAAGCGGTCTGCCAGACCGCTCTTTCCCCAACGCTCGGATGCGACGTGAGGTTTGGGGGTTCGAGGGGGTTGGAGCGCGCCCTGTGATGAGTCGGGACATCTGTCACCGATGAGTCGCGACATCTGTCATTTGTGTGAGCTCGGCCAGCGGCCTGGCTCTCGTTGTGTGTTGCGCCAGTAGACGTTGTCGGGCTGGATGTCGTTGGTTGCGATGATCTCGCCGGTTTCGAGCTCGATGACGGTGATGTGGTGGTCGTCGGCGAGCGCGAGGACGCGTTTGTGTTTGTGGACGGCGCCGATTCCGAGGTGGTGCATGCGACCGGCGCGGCGGAAGCTCATCTTGCCGTTGACGTCGACGCGGTCGTAGCGCAGCCGGTAGTGCCCTTGGGGTCGTGGGCCGGCAGGAAGGGCCTTGGGTGCGGCTCGGTAGGCGCGCCCTGGGGTGTGGCGCTGGAGTGCTCGGTGGGGCCGGTGCGGCGCTCCGACCGCCCCGCAGGCACAATGGATGGGTCGCCGCGGACTTTTGTGGCAGGGCTGCTCAATCGCCCCGCCGGCACAAGCCGCGGTTAGGCGGCGAAGTTTGCACCAGCGGCAATCGCCCTCCGCGCCGGATTCGTTCACAACAAGCGCTTTAAACACGTCGGGGGTGGCTGAGCCACCCCCGACGAAGCAAAACTCAACTCCAGATCAGGCGACGTCGCGCAGCTTCTGGGCTTCCGCCAGAGACTGCAGCTTCTTCAGTGACTGGTTCTCGATCTGGCGGATGCGCTCGCGCGTGACGTTGAAGGTGCGACCGACCTCGTCGAGCGTGCGCGGATGCTCGCCGCCGAGCCCGTAGCGCAACTCGAGCACGCGACGCTCGCGGTAGCTGAGGTTCTCCAGAGCCTCGCGCAGCGCCTCCTTGGTGAGGATCTCGGCGGCACGCTCGTACGGCGACTCGGCGCGCTCGTCGGCGATGAACTGACCGAACTCGGACTCCTCCTCGTCGCCGACCGGCTTCTCGAGCGAGACCGGCGCCTGGGCGGAGCGCTTGATCGACTCGACCTCCTCAGGCTCGATGCCCGTGACCTCGGCGATCTCCTCGGCGGTCGGCTCGCGACCAAGCTCAGTCACGAGCTTGCGCTCGGCACGACCGATCTTGTTGAGCTTCTCGACGACGTGGACCGGGATACGGATCGTGCGGGCCTTGTCGGCCAGCGCGCGAGCGATCGCCTGTCGAATCCACCAGGTGGCATACGTCGAGAACTTGAAGCCCTTGCGGTAGTCGAACTTCTCGGCGGCGCGCACCAGACCGAGCGTGCCCTCCTGGATCAGATCGAGGAAGGGAAGCCCCTGGTTGCGGTAGTTCTTCGCGATTGAAACGACAAGTCGCAGGTTCGACTCCACCATCTTCTGCTTGGCGTCGAGATCGCCGCGCTCGATGCGCTTGGCGAGATCGACCTCCTCCTGGGCGGTCAGCAGGCGCACCTTGCCGATGTCCTTGAGGAATAGCTGCAACGAGTCCGTCGTGATGTCCGGCTTGAGGTCCAGAGCCGTCTTGGCCTTACGGCGTCCGCGCTTATCGGGCGCACGCTCGACCTCGGCCTCCGCCATCGCCGGGTCAACCTCTTCCACCAACTCGATCTCAGCGCGCTCGAGGAAGCCGTGCAACTCCTCGACGTCCGTCTCGTCGAGGTCCAACTCAGCGATAGCGCCGTTGACCTCGGCAAATGTAAGCACGCCGACCTGCTGGCCCCGGTGCACAAGAGCCTTGACCTCTTCCAGCTCCTGCAGTTCCGCTACTGACATCTGGTTCCGTTTCCGTCGTGTTCCCAGCGCACCGGTGTGCCCGGAACGCTTGAAACGGCCGCGGTGCCCGCAGAGCCCGCACGCCACCTACTCAAACATAGGCCTTGAGTCTATCTTGCTCGTAACTGCGCTTGTAACTACTACGCACTAACGGACAGAACGTTTCAGATCCTTAGCAAGATCGAGACTTCTAAACACCAAATTGGGCGCTTGTTGGGAATATTGCGTGCGCGCGGCTGTCCCCCTCCGGCTGCGCGTGATGCCCCTCGCGGCTGCGCGTGACGCCCCTCGCGACTGAGCGTGACGCGACCGGTCTGAGGCAACTCCCGCCACACTTGCCATGATTCGGCGATGAGCGAGGAAGAAGAGCCTTCGGTCCTGGGCGCGCTCCCCCACTCGCGGCCACATCGTCGCAGCGCCAAGCGCGAGATGCGTCCGGTCGGTGCGAAGACCGCCACCAGCAAGACCGCCACCAGCAAGACCGCCACCAGCAAGACCGCCACCAGCAAGACCGCACCAGCAAGACCGCCGCCAACGAGCCCGCCGCCAAGAAAACCGCCGGCAAGGTGTCCGCCACGGCGAAGCCGGCCGCGGCGGTCGTCCCCCCACCCCCACCCCGAGCCGGAGACAACGAGGAATCCGTCCCGGGCGGCGCGTGCGGGACCGACGGCCTGGGCGCCGCGGAGCTGCTGACGACGGTTGTCCAGGCGGCCGCCGAATTGGCGGAAATCGGTCTGACGGCCGGCGCCCGTGCGCTCCGGATTGCGGTGTCACGACTGCCGCGTCCGTAATACCCATATACTGCTGCCCGTCATAGCCGAACGACCGTCCCTCCGCGGGCGGTCGACGGGGGAACCAATGCGACGCCTTGCCGGGCGTCGCGGGGGCGAATCCGATCAGCGCGATCGGTAGCGCAATGCGCGAGCCCGTCAGCTCACCTCGTAGGCACCTTGCCGCCGTTGAATTTCAGATCACCCCATGGGACCCGGAGCCACTTCACGTCGTACGCGTCGCCTGCTCGCGCTCGCCCCTCGCTCGCCCCGCTTGCCTGCGCGCTCGGAGTACTGGCCGCACTCGCGGCGACGCTTCCCGCGATGGCGATGGCGCGCAGCCCGCGGACCGGCAACGGCGGCGGCGGCATCGGCGTGACCGGTGGTGCTGGCGCTCCTGTGAGCCGTGCCGGCAGCTCGACGGGCAGCGGATCGTCACAGGCTGACGTCGTGAAGCTCAACGGCGTCGTCAACACGAGCGGTAACGGGGTCACGCTCACCGTCGCCGCGTCGGGCATGGCGCACCGTCCGCTTACGCTCAGCGGCTCTGCACCGTCCAGCGATGCCGGCGGCACGGTGGAGATCGAGGCGAGGCCAAAGCACGCCAAGTGGACCCAGGTCGCGGCCGGCGTGATCGGGTCGGGTGGTGCCTTCTCGGCGGTGTGGGCGCCCGCCAGCAGCACACAGGTCGCGATCCGCGCCGTCCTCGCGCCGGGACTCGGTGGCCCGCTTGTGCGATCGCAAGACGCCGGCGGCAGCGGCTTGCCGGGCTCCGAGTCGACGGCCACAACACCAGCCGTGTTGAGGACGTCGGCCGTGACGATCCCGATCTTCAGGAGCGCCATCGCCACGATCTACGGCCCGGGTCTCTGGGGTCATCGGACAGCATGCGGGCAGCGGCTGCAGAAGACGACGCTGGGCGTCGCCAGCCGCGCGCTCAAGTGCGGCACGAAGGTCGCCGTGGATTTCAAGGGCCGCGAGCTCACGGTGCCGGTCATCGACCGCGGGCCCTACAGCGGCAAGGCCAGCTGGGATCTGACGCTTGCGACAGCGGACGCGCTCGGTGTGAAGGAGACGTCGACCGTCGGGACGCTCGCCCCGGCACCGGCGTCGCCTCGCACACCTGCGCCCGTCTCGCTCTCGTTTGCACGCCTGAAGCCGCGCCCGTCCCGCTTCTCGCCTTGCACACCTGAAGCCGCGCCCGATCGGCCGATCGGCGCCCCGCAGCGGCGCCGCACCTCGGGCACAATCCGCCCATGACAGCTGCCTCGGCGACCATCGCGGCGTTCCTCGCGTGGCTGCTGTTCCGCGACCGCCGCCGCCGGCGACTGCCGGGCCGCACCTGGATCATCTCGCAGCGCAGATCCACCCAGGTCGCGCCCGACGGCGCCGTGCGCTCCGTCCAATCCGCGCGGCTGGAGCTGCCGCGAACTGAGCTCGACCGCCTGTGGACACCAGCGCAGCTCGAGAACCTGGGCCGCACGTACTGGCTATTCCTGACGCGCGTGACGCTCGGCGTGATCCGTGTCGTCTACACCGAAGACCAGCGCGCCGTTGTACTGCTCGGCAGACCGCTGACGCTGTTGCGCTTCGAGCCGCCGGAGTACACGCTGGAGCCCGATCACGGGCGCATCAGCTGGGCGATCCGCGATGGCCTGCTCGTCTCGCGCGCCGGCCGCGGATCTGGCTTCCTGTCGGTGACGGTCCAGCGCGACCCGACCGGCCCAGCGACCTGACCACGCTCGGAATCGAGGTGGAAGTCGCGAACTTCTATCCGGCCATCGCCTCACGCCTCGGCAAGGCCGTGTACGAGGCCACACAGGCATTCGTGCACGTGCTGGTCACGCACGCGTTCCTGCGCTCGCTGGCGACGCTCGAGCTCGACGAGTCGCCCGTGCGCCGCTTCCCGCAGCGACGCTGATCGCCCAGCTCCGCTCGACCGCAGCGCCAGAGGCCGCAGCGATCAGAGATCGAAGCGCTCGGCGTTGAGCGCGCGGAGCTTGGCGCGGTCGTGGGTGGCAGCGATCCGCCGCACCGTGCCCGATCGCGTGCGCATCACCAGCGACTCGGTGGTGGCGCGGCCGCCCTTCGTGTAGCGGACGCCCTGCAACACGTCGCCATCGGTCACACCCGTCGCGGAGAAGAACACGTGCTCTCCCTTGACCAGATCGCCGGTCTTGAGCACGCGGTCGAGCTCATAGCCGGCGTCGAGCGCGCGCTGGCGCTCCTCATCGTCGCGCGGCGACAGCCGTCCGAGTATCTCGCCGCCGAGGCACTTGATCGCCGCCGCCGAGATCACGCCCTCCGGGGTGCCGCCGATCCCCCACAGGAGGTCGACGGGCGAGTTGTCCGAGACGGCCAGCAGCGAGGCCGAGACGTCACCATCGATGATCAGCCGCACGCGCGCACCGGCATCTCGCACCGCCGCCATCTGCTCGTGGTGCCGGGGCCTGTCGAGCATCACAACCATGACGTCGCGGATGTCCATACCGCGGCGCTGCGCGACCAGCTTGAGCGTCTCGGGCAGTGGCCGCTCGAGGTCGAGCAGATCGGCGATGTCGGGGCCGCCCGCCAGCTTCTCCATATAGACGCAAGGACCAGGGTCGAACATCGCGCCGCGCTCGGCCAGCGCGATCACCGTCAGCGCGCTGGGCATGCCAAGCGCGGTCAGGCGCGTGCCCTCAAGCGGATCGACGGCGATGTCCACGAGCGGCGGCGTGCCGTCGCCGATGTGCTCGCCGTTGTAGAGCATCGGGGCCTCGTCCTTCTCGCCCTCGCCGATCACCACCACGCCGTCCATCGAGACGCTGTCGAGCACGTGCCGCATGGCGTCCACGGCGGCCTGGTCGGCCGCCTCCTTGTCCCCGCGCCCGACAAGGCGCGCCGACGCGAGCGCCGCCGCCTCGGTCACACGCACCAGTTCGAGCGCCAGGTTGCGGTCGGGCGTCGTCCTCTCAGAAGATTCCATGCCCGCAGGCTACCGTTCGCGCCTGTGGAGACAGCTTCGTACAGGCGGCTGCTGCCCGAGCCGGGCGAGACCGACGCGACCGCGTTCGTGCAGTCGCTCGAGCTGCGCAACGCCGACACCGCGCGCGAGCGGCCGTACACGATCGCCAACTTCGTCGCGAGCGTCGATGGCCGCGCAACGATCGATGGACTGTCGCGCAAGCTGTCAGACCCCGGCGATCGCGAGCTGTTCCGCTCGTTGCGCGAGCGTGTCTCGACGCCATGCTGGTCGGAACCGGGACGCTGGCCGCCGAGCACTATGGGCGCATGCTCCAGACGGAACGAAGGGAGCGCCGGGTCGCCCTCGGGCGGTTTCCCCGGAGCCACTCGTCGTGACGATCTCACGCAGAAACGTGATTCCGCTAGGCATCCCGCTTTTCCGGGAGCCCGAGGCGCACGTCGTTGCTTTCTCTCCAATGCCGCCGACGATGTCGGCGGCCACCCGGCTCGCCGCGCGCCTCGACCATCGACCGCTGCAGTTCGGTCACGGGTCGCGGTTGGGTCCGGTGGTTGAGACCCTATGGCGCGACGACGGCGTTCGAATCCTGCTCTGTGAGGGCGGCCCGACGCTGTTCGGCGCACTGGTGCGCGAGCGGCTGGTCGACGAGCTGTTCCTGACGCTGGCACCCAGGCTTGTAGGCGGGGCGTCAGGTCCCGGGCTTGTATCCGGTCCCGCCCACCCTCCCGCGGATGCACCCGTTCACGTCGAACTGGCGGGCGTGCTCGAGCGCGACAGCACGCTGTTCCTACGCTACCGCTTCGTCGAGGCGCCCTAGAGGCCGAGCCGGCGGGCTCGGCCTAGAGGCCGAGGCCGCCGACGCCGCGCTCGTCCCAGCCGAGATGGTGTGCGAGCTCATGGCGAACCGTGCGCGTGACCTGCTCGCGCAACAGGTCCGGGTCGTGCCCGAAGTCGCGCATCAGCGTGTCGCGGAAGATCACGATCCGGTCGTGGAAGTAGTTCTGGACGATCGTGTCGCCCTGATAGAGGCCGTACGCGCCGCGCCGGCCGCTGGCCCGTGCGCACCGCGCCGCCGCCGTCGGCAACCACGATCGCCACGTGCTCCAGCGCCCGATGGAATTCGAGCGGGAGATCGTCGACCGCGGCGCGTACCAGCGCCTTGAAGTCCTCCTCGCTGTCCAGCTCGAGGGCGTCGTACTCGTCGGTGTCCCCGTACTCGCCGACCTCGTCGACGGTCCAGGGGTCCTCGGCGGCGAGCTGCTCGGCCCGCCGCACGATCAGTTCGAAGTCATCCTCCGAGGCGGGTGACCACTTTGCGAAGTGCACCAGCGACAACACGATCACGCTCGTCAGAATCCCGCCGCCGAGCACGATGATGGCGAGGAATTGAACTGCTTGACGATGCCGTTGGCGCTGTAGCCGACGATCAGCGTCAGGATCCCGAGGCCTGACATCAGTGCAACGAGCGCTGAGGCAGCATCCCGCGGGTGCCTGTCGGAGCGCGCATGCCGGCTACCTCAGCGTCCTCGCGATCACGAGACGCTGGATCTCGTTGGTGCCCTCATATATCTGGCGCGACCTGGTGTCGCGCATCATGCGTTCGACCCGGTAATCCGTGACGAACCCATACCCCCCGAAGAATCTGCACGGCCTCGACCGTCACCTCCATGGCGGTGTCCGAGCAGAATAGCTTCGCCATCGCCGAGTATTTGCCGAATCGGGGTCGCCGCGGTCCACCTTGCAGCACGCCTGATAGAGCAGCTCGCGCCCGGCGGCGCAATTCGTCTCCATGTCTGCGAGCTTGAACTGGATCGCCTGGAAGCTGTTGATCGGCTGTCCGAACTGTTTACGCTCGCGGGCATATTCGGCGGCGTAGTCGGTCGCGCCCTGAGCGATCCCCAGCGCCTGCGCGGCGACGCCGAGCCGCGGCAGCCGGTCGAGCGTGCTCATCGCGACCTTGAAGCCCTGCGCCGACCTCGCCGATCACGTTTGCCGCCGGCACACGCACGTCCTCGAATGTCGGGGTGCCGGTCGGCGAGGGCGAACTTCCGAGCTTGTGCTCGAGCTTGCCGACGCTGAAGCCGGGACGATCAGCCTCGACCACGAACGCAGTGACCCCGCGCGCGAATGCCCTGCTTCACGGTCGGTCACCGCGAACACGCAGTAGAAGTCGGCGATGCCAGTGTTGGTGATCCAGGTCTTCGAGCCGTTGATCACCCACTCGTCGCCGTCCTGGTGGGCGTTGGTCAGCATCTCCGGCTTGGATCCGATCCAGCCTCGGCCTCGAAGCGCGGAACGCAGGCGACCACTCGCCCGTCGCACAGCGCGGCAGGAATCGATCCTTGAGTTCCTCCGAGCCGTGCAGCTTGATCGGCAGCGTGCCGAGGTCCTGGATCATGAGGATCAGCGCCGTGCCGAGGCGTCGGCCTTGGCGATCTCCTCGACCGCCATATTGAGCATCAGCGTGCGGGTGCCGGTGCTCGCCGTGCTCCTCCTCGAACGGCAGCCCGAGGATGTCCTGTTCGGCGAGCAGCCGGCGTAGGTCATGCGGGTACTCCGCCTTCTGGTCGATCTCGGCCGCGCGCGGCGCGATTCGGTCCTGCGCGATCTGACGGATCGTGTCGCGGAAGTCCAGATGCTCCTGGGGAATCGTGTAGATATCTGCGAGCGCCGACACTGGCTCAATCGTAGCCCTACGGATCAGTCGCGCGTGTCAATCAGACCCGGGCCCAGACAGCCAGACCCGGACTC
>CAVZDL010000013.1:0-101686 GCA_963774025.1 uncultured Conexibacteraceae bacterium | reverse complement strand
GGTCTACCACCCCGCCTGCACCGCGCACATGGGTCCGGACTCCGACCCGCTCGCGGTCGTCGACCCGCGACTGCGCGTGCGAGGTGTCGCCGGCCTGCGCATCGCCGACGGCTCGATTCTGCCGTTCCTGCCCGCGATCAACCCCTGCATCACCACGATGATGATCGGCGAGAAGTGCGCGGAGATGATGAAGCAGGACGCAGGCCGCGGCCCGGAGCAGGTGGCAGTACCCGCGAGCGGCTGAGGGCCCACTTGAGTTACTCCCGTGAGCGGCGCGGCGGCGCCCGAGGTCGCCGACTTCCTGCGGGCGCACCCGCCGTTCGACGCACTCGTCCCGCGGACGTCGACCGCGTCGCGGCCTCGGCCGAGGTCGAGTTCCACCGCGCCGGGACGACGATCTTCTCGCAGGGCGCCGAGCCGGTCGACCACGTCCGCGTGGTGCGCAGCGGCGCCGTCGAGATGATCCACGACGGCGTGTTCTCGACCTGCTCGGCCCCGGCGAGCTGTTCGGCCACGGCTCGATGCTCTCGGGCCTGCCGACCGGCTTCACCGCGCGCGCCCACGAGGACACGCTCTGCTACCGGATCGCCGCCGACGTCGCGCTGCCGGTGCTCGCGGACCCGGAGAGTCTGCGTTCCTCGCGCGCTCGCTGCTCGACCTCGGGCCGAAGCTGCGGGGCCGGCCCCGGCCGCGGCGCCCGCGACCCCGCCCACCTGCCGGTCAGCGCGCTGATCCGCGGCGACGCCGTCGTCGTCGCACCCGAGACCACGATCCGCGAGGCGGCGCGGCGATGGGGCGACGCCGGCGACCGCGGTCGTCGTCGCGCTGCGGCGGCTCGCTCGGGATCGTCACCGACCGCGACCTGCGCTCGCGCGTCGTCGCCGCCGGGCGTCGCGGGCGACGCGCCGATCAGCGCGTGATGACGGCGCCCGCCTACACCGTCGCGCCCGACCGCCTCGGCGGCGGCGTGCTGCTCGAGATGCTCGACCGCGGCGTCCGCCACTTCCCCGTGATCTCCCCGCGCGGCGAGATCGTCGGCGTGATCGCCGACATCGACCTGATCGCCGTCGAGACGCGCAACTCGTTCTACGTGCGCCGGCTGATCGCCGGCGCGACGCGCGTCGAGGAGCTGGTCGCGGCCGCCGCACACATCCGCCCGATGGTGGTCGCGCTGCACGACAGCAGGGTCGCCGCGACGAGCATCTCGGCGATCTACTCGGTCGTCGCTCGACGCGCTCACCCGCCGCCTGGTCGAGCTGGCGATCGCGGAGCTCGGCGAGCCGCGGGCCGCCGTTCGCGTTGCTCGCGCTCGGCAGCCACGCGCGTCGCGAGGCGGTGCCCGAGCTCGGACGTCGACAGCGCGATCGTCTGGTACGGCGCCGCCGACGAGGACGAGGTCCGCCCGCACCTGCACGAGATCGGCACGCGCGTCGTCGGCGGGACTGGCCGCCTGCGGCCTACAGCCCGACGAGCACGGCGCGAGCGCGTCCGACCTGCCGCTTCGTGCGCTCGCGAGGAGTCCTGGCGGCGCGTCGCGCGCAGCTGGATGAAGGACCCGACCCAGGAGCAGGCGCTGATCCTCGTCTCGGTGCTCGTCGACAGCCGGCCGGTCTGGGGCATCCACGCCGGGCACCCCGGTCGCCGAGGAGTTCTGCCTCGCGCCGCAGCACCCCGGCCTGCTGCGCCTGCTCGCGCGCTTCGCGCTCTCCTACCGCCCGCCGACCGGCTTCCTGCGCGGCCTCGTCGTCGAGCACACCGGCGAGCGCCGCGGGCAGCTCGACCTCAAGCACGGCGGCATCATCCCGATCGTCGACCTCGCGCGCTGGGCGGCGATGTCGGCCGGCGTCACGCGCGCCTCGACCGCCGAGCGCCTGCGCGTCGCCGGCGACGCCGGCACGCTGCCGGCGGCCGACGCCCGCACGCTGCTCGAGGCGCCTACGAGCTGATCGTCGAGCTGCGCGTCGAGCACCAGATCGAGCAGCTCGCGCGCGGCGAGCCGCCGGACGACTACATCGACCCGGCCGCGCTGAGCCCGCTCACGCGCAGCTACCTCAAGGAGGCCTTCCGCGCCGTCGCGGCGGTCCAGAAGCGCGTCGCGGCCGAGCTGCAGGTCGGGCCTGCGCTGATGCTCGGCGCCTTGCGCGGCGCGCCGCGCGACGGCGCCGCGCGCGCGCCTACGCGACGCGCGCAGCTGCCGCCGCGGGCGAACGCCGCTGGCGCGAGGCCGCGCTACTGCGTCGTCGACCTCGAGCTGAGCGGGCTCGACCCGCGCCGGCACGAGATCATCTCGTTCGGCGCGATCCCGATCGACGACGGCCGCGTCCGCCTCGACGGCGCCGTCCACGGGCTCGTGCGGCCGACGCGGCCGCTCGGCCGAGGACGCGATCCGCGTGCACGGCATCCGCGCCGCCGACCTCGCGCGCGCGCCGCCGCTCGCCGAGGCGCTCGGGCCGCTGCTCGAGGCGATGACCGGCCGCGTGCTCGTCGCCCACCACGCCGCGGTCGAGCGCGCGTTCCTCGGCGTCGCGCTGCGCGAGCCGGGGCTGCGGCTGCGCGGGCCGCTGATCGACACCGCGGTGCTCGCGCGCCTCTGGCTGCGGAGCGCGACGGCGCCGTCCGAGGAGCCTCGCTCGGCGAGCTCGCGCGGCGCTGCGGGCTGCCGGTGCACTCGCCGCACACCGCGATCGGCGACGCGCTGACCACGGCGCAGCTGTTCATCGCGCTGGCCGCGCACCTCGACGCGCTCGACGCCGAGACCGTTGGCCGCCTCGCGCGGGCCGGACAGCGCCTCAAAGCGCTACGCGCGCTCGATGGCCGATAGGTTTGGTGGATGAACGGCGATTGGCGAGTCTGGCGTCCGGCGATCTGGCTCGTGATGCTCGGCATCGCGGTCGCGCTCCTCGTCAGCCCGTGGTACATCAGCGCGGTCTTCGTCGGGGCCGCGATCGGGGCCGGATCCGGATCCGTCAGCGCCTGCGCGCGTTGGCCGCCGTCCGCCGAGCGCCAGCCCCAACGACGCCGGCGCTCGGGTGGAAAGCGCTGAGCGCTGTTCGCGCGCGTCGAGCGCTGTTCAGCGCGAGCGCTGTTCAGCGCGCGTCGACGATCCGGATCTCGGCGGCGGTGCTGCGCCGCAGCTCAGCGGCCGCGGGGTGCTTTGCCGAGCGCAGCGGGCGACGGCGCGAAGGCAGCAGCACGACGTCAGCGCCAGTGCGCGTGACCCACTCGTGCAGCGACGGGTCGGCGCCCTCCGTCAGCAGCTCGAACTCCGCGCGGTCACCGAAACCGGCGAGCTGCTCGCGCGCTTGGTCGAGTTCCCGCGCGACCGCCTCTCGCACGATCGTGTTGTACTCGGTGGCGGAGTTACCGCAGCGCGACCCAGACGGTGCCGTCGGCACGACGCTGAGGACGGTGACCGACGCGTGGTCGCGCTCGGCGAGCTCGCGAGCCAGCTCGACCGCAGCAGCACCGCTCCGGCCCGGCTCGAACACCACGAGCACGTGTTTGTGCGGGGTCTCCATGACGTCTAACTCCAACAAAACTCTAGTCGCTTGCTGACCCGTCCGGTCGCGTCGCCGTGGTCGGGAGCGGCACCCGTTCGAGGCGCTCACGGACCTGCAGACGGTCGTGATCGGCTGAGCTGGGTCGCGGCGGGCGGTCTCCCGTGCTCACCGCATCAGTCGCCGACGGGTGGGTGAGCGTTTCGCGTCCGCTCCCGGACTCCCGATGGACGCCGAGAACCCGCGCTGTCGGATAAGCACGACGCCGGAAGCGCCCAGGATCCCCAAATCGACTGTCGCGCAGACGGCTCCGCGGGCCAGTGAGGTACGCGGGAGAAAGTAGCACCGATAGTGCTACACTCGGCGTCCATGGAACGGATCGGCGTCAGGGAACTTCGTCAGAACGCCTCGCGCTACCTGGCGTTGGTCCGGAAGGGCGAGACCGTGGAAGTCACCGACCGTGGCTCGCTCGTGGCGCTGCTGGTACCCCCCGGGCCTGCTATGCGAGCACGGGACCGCCTCGTCGCCAGCGGTCGCCTGATCGCCGCGTCCAATCCCACCGGACGTGTGCGCTCTCCCCACCCCGTGCGAGCGCGGCCCGGCGAGCCGACCAACCAAGAGCTGCTGGACGCCGAGCGCGAGGAACGGATTTGATCTACCTCGACTCCTCCGCGCTGATGAAACTGGTGCGCGAAGAAGCCGAGACCGACGCGCTGCGCGACTGGCTCGGCTCGCAGCCAGAGGAGCCGGTGGTCACCAGCGAACTGGCACGAGTCGAGCTGCTTCGGGCCGCTCGGCGTGCCGGCGCCGAGGCGCTCATCGAGGCGCACGCCCTGATCGGCGACGTGGACCTCGTCCGGCTCGATCGGGGCGTCCAGGACCTTGCGTGCGAGATCGGCGATCCGCCGCTGCGGTCGCTGGACGCACTTCACCTGGCATCAGCCGTGCTCCTCGGAGACGAGCTGACGGCCCTCGTTGCCTACGACGATCGACTCGTGGCAGCGGCCCGAGCCGTGGGCCTGGCGACCGTCGCGCCCACCTAATACTCGTCTCGCCGGCGGAGCCACCAATCGGCCTCCTCGTTGCGCCCCTTCGGAGCACGGTCGAGCCACTGGTACATCCCCCACAGCCCGTCCAACCCACGCGAATAGGCCGAGTAGGTGTGATACACGACTCCGTCCTCAAGGGCGAAGGCGCTCATGCCCGGCATCTCGCGGAGATACGTGGCGGTGTCGGTGCCCGCCATGGCGGCGCTCTCAGCAGCGACGCCGCCTACGCCGGGGTCCTGAAGCCACGTCATGTCCGTGGGGCGGTAGTTGTAATCGATGGGCCCCGAGCGCTGCTGCGTCCTCGGTGAATGAGGCGTTGAAGTCGGAGTTGAAGTCGCTGGCCGAGGACGAGGCCCAGGTGAAGCTCCAGCCCATGCGTCGCCGATAGGCCTGCAACTCGGCGAGCGGGGCGCGCGACACCGCGATCAGCCCGACGTCGTGGTGCTCCAGGTGGGCGGCGAAGCCGTTGAAGCCATCGGCGATCGCCGAGCACGACGTGCACCCGCCCGTGTAGTCGGGTCCGAACATGAAGTGGTAGACGAGCAGCTGCGAGCGTCCCGCGAAGAGGTCGGCCAGCGACGCGGCGCCGGCTTCCGTGTCGAAGCGATACTCCTTCTCGACTTCGACCCAGGGCAGCTGCTGGCGTTGGCGGGCCACCTCGTCGCTGCGGCGGGTCAGCTCCTTCTCGTCCTCGAGCAGTTCAAGGCGGGCGGTGAGCCACTGCTCGCGACTGGCGGTGGTGTGGGTGGTCATGTGGATGTCTCCTGTTGGTTACGGTTGAGGTCGATCAGGTTGAGGCGATCACGAGGCCGAGGGCGACAATCGCCAGTGCCAGGGGCACGTCGACCGCGGGACGAGGCGCGAATAGCTTCTGGGCCAGGACAACGACCGCGATCGCGCACATCAGCGCGATGCTCATGAAGTCCACGCCGATCAGCACCAGCATCAGCCCGATGCTCGAGCCGAAGCAGTACACACCGAACCGCATGCCCGAGCGAACGTGCTCGCGGCAGCGGCGGCGGCACTCGCGCTTCAGCGGCGTGAGCTCGTAGAGGCCCGCGCCGACGATCAGCGCGCCGGCGGTCACCGCGCCGGGCGGCCGATACAGGAGCCACATCGCGAGCGCCGCCAATGCCCAGATTCCGAGGTAGGAGCCGGCGAACAGCGGCGCCGCGAGCACGCCCTCGCGATCCCGACCGCGTCGCGCGATGGCGGGCAAGGCGCTCGGCAGCATCATCGCCGCCATCATCGGCACCACCGAAGCGGCACCCATCTCCATGCCCCCGGCCATGCCCATACCGGTCATTTCGGCACCCCCGCGCTGGCCGGCGAGTTGAGCTGCAGGTCCGGGAGCGTCTCGCCGGTCTCGAGCAGAGTCTTGACGTTGGCCAGGACACGTGGCCAGCCCCGGGTGATCATCGAGCCGGTGAGGCCGCCGGGTTCGAGGTCGTCGTGGATCACGGTCAGCTTGACCTGTTCGCCGAGCGGCTCGATCTCGAAGGTGACCTTCGACCGAGGCTCGGCGGCCAGACGGTCGCGGGCATCGTCGGTGAAATCGATCGACTTGAGCCATTCGGGGGTGAAGGTGTGCCACGTGTAGGAAAGCCGGCTGTAGGGCTCGGACTCGAGCACGATCTGCTCCGGGTCGGCGATCGTCATGCCGCGCATGTTCCAGGCCATGGTGGAGCCCTGCTTCCAATCGGAGTCGAACCTGATCGACCAGTAGCGCTCGGTGAAGGCCGGCTCGGTCAACGCCTGCCAGAGCCGTTCGGGTGTGGTCCGGATGTAGGTCGTATAGACGAACGAGGGCTTATCCACGGGGGAGTTCTCCAATGCTCTTTTTAGGTCTGCAAGCGCATGGACACGGTCCAACTCGTACCGCGCGATCCAGCGCTCGGAGATGTCGTTGATGGGCGCCGCGTTGAGGTAGTGGTACTTCTCGCGACCGCGGCGAACGGTCGTGATGAGATTGGCCGCCTCCAGCACGGCGAGGTGCTTGCTGACCGACTGACGAGCCATGTCGAGCCTCGAACCCAGCTCACGCAACGTCTGACCGTTGCGCTCATTGAGGACGTCAAGCAGTAGCCGCCGGCTCGGATCGGCCAGCGCCCGGAAGACGTCGTCGATGCCGGTGTCGTCGATATCGGAGTGGTCGATGCCGGTGTCGTCGATATAGGAATGGGCAGCCATTAGGCTGCCTATAATAGGCAGCCATCCGGCTGCCTGTCAAGTAGCGCCTGTCAAGTAAGCGGCTATGGCCCGCGAAGTGAGCTCCGTGGACTTCCAGGCTGACGGGCTTGCGCTGCTAGGCAGGGGCGATCGCGGCGTCTCCCCGGCGCGCCGCCTCAGCCTGTTCGCGCGAGTCCTTCCCGGAGACGACCACGGCGGACAAGAGCGCGGCGAGCACCGCGAAGCCACATCCGACCAGGAAGGCGCGGGAGTAGCCCGCGACCAGCGCGTGGTGGGTCCCCGCAGCCCTGCCGAAGTCGGCGATCCGGGAGGTGGATACGGACACGAGGATCGCGACGCCGAGTGCACCACCGATCTGTTGAGAGGCGTTGATCAGGCCCGAAGCGATGCCTGCCTGCGGACCGGAGGTACCCGTGACCGCCGCGATCGTGACTGGCACGAACGTGAACCCGAGCCCGCACCCGGCGAGGATCGAGGGACCGAGCACATCGGAAACGTAGGAGCCGGTCGGGCTGATCCGAGAGAACCAGAACAGGCCGATCGCGAGGACCACCAGCCCGCCGATCAGCGTCGGCTTGAAGCCGATCCGCGTGACCAGCTGGGAGGCGGCACCGGCCGTGATGATGATCGAGACCGCAAGTGGCAGGTAGGCGACCCCGGTCTTGATCGCGCTGTAGCCGAGCACGAACTGCAGGTAGTAGGAGATGAACAGGAACATCGAGAACAGAGACATGCCGGTGAGGATCCCGGCGAGATTTGCGCCGCGCAGGGTGCGCAGGCGGAAGATCGAGAAGGGCAGCAGCGGGTGTTTGGTGCGCAGCTCGATGACGACGAAGGCGATCACCAATGCCACGCCGATGGCCAGGCGCACGATCGTTGCCGTCGTGCCCCACCCCTCCTGGCTTGCCTTCACCATTGCGAAGATGAGCAGGCCGAGCCCGGCAGTGATGCTGACCGCGCCTGGGAGGTCGAAGCCCTTGACCTCGGTTGGGTCCTTGCCCTCTGGGAGCACGCGCGGGGCGGTGAGGATCGCGCCCACCGCGACCGGAACGTTGACGAACAGCACAAGCCGCCAGTCGATCTCGGTCAGGACACCGCCGAGCAGCACGCCGACCGCTCCCCCGGCACCGGCGACGGCGCCCCACACGCCGAGCGCACGGTTGCGCTCCGCTCCCTCGGCGAAGATCGTGGTGATCAGGGAGAGCGCCGCCGGGGAGACGAACGCGGCACCGATGCCCTGCAGCGCACGGGCGCCGTCGAGGAAGTTTGAGGAACCGGAGAGACCTCCGAGCAGCGAGCCGACGCCGAACACAGTGAGGCCGATGACGAACATCCGACGCCGGCCGATGAGGTCGGCGAGGCGTCCGCCGAGCAGCAGGAAGCCGCCGAACGTCAGCGTGTAGGCGTTGACGACCCAGCTGAGATCGGTCTGGTTGATGTGGAGGTCACGCCCGATCGTCGGCAGGGCGACGTTGGTGATCGAGGCGTCGATCACGATCATGAATTGCGCGACTGCGATCAGGGCCAGCGCACGGTTCTTGTGACTCTGGGTGTCTAGTGAGGGCATGTGACGGAGGGCTTCCTAAAGATGAACGTTGATTCCGGTTTGCGCCTGTACGATACGGAACTACAATTCCGTTTGTCAAGCGATTTCTGTGAGTAATCGGGTCATGTCCCACGCTCAATCTGGATCAGACGCCGGCCTCGTGTCAGCGGTTTCCCTTGCCCACGCCGCCGAAGCCGGATTCGCGGACCCGCCGGCTCCCGAGCGAGCTGAGCGCGCGGATAAGGCCCGCAACCGAGCTCGGATCCTGGCCGCCGCCTCCGAGGCGTTCGCCGAGCGGGGCGTCGAGACGCAGATGGACGACGTCGCCGCGCGCGCCGGCCTCGGCGTCGGCACCCTCTACCGTCACTTCGCCACCAAAGAGGCGCTCATGGCAGCGCTGATGGAGCGCAGGTTCGAGCAGATCCTCGAGGTGACGCGGCGTGGCATCGGCCGCGAGGACGGCGAGCCGTTCGAAGTGTTCGCCGACGTCCTACGCGAGGGCGCGGAGGTCGCCGCGGCCGACGCGGCAGCCCAGGACGCCCTGATGCGCGTCGGGGACGTCATCTCGTCGAATGTGGTGTCAATCCAACTCGAGCTGCGGGACGCGATGCAGGTACTCATCGACCGCGCCCAGCGGGCAGGAGCGATGCGCAGCGACGTCAGCGCCGTCGACATCTCGATGATCATGTGCGGCATGTCGGCCACGATGTCTGTCGACGAGTGGGACTGGCACCGCTACATGGAGCTCGTGCTCGATGGACTGCGAGCCGGAGCTCAGAGTCCGGGTCGTGGCAGCAAGAGCGGATGACTGCTCGGTAGCCCCTTTGTTGAAGAGGCATCGGCACCGGCCATAGCCGTGGTACCATTTCTGGTACGAGAAAGGAGTTTTTGGTGGCGATCACAGCCAGTGAAGCGCGGCGGATGTTGTTTCCGCTGATCGAGAAGGTCAACGACGATCGTGCGGCGATCGAGATCACCTCCAAGCGCGGTAACGCGGTGCTGATGTCCGCT
The DNA here is from genome assembly GCA_963774025.1 of uncultured Conexibacteraceae bacterium. GTDB lineage: Bacteria > Actinomycetota > Thermoleophilia > Solirubrobacterales > Solirubrobacteraceae > Palsa-465. Next base: position 92,393 of record CAVZDL010000013.1, on the reverse strand, counting down.
GAGGACTATGCGGCATGGCAGGAGACGGCCTACCTGTTCCGCTCGCCCGCGAACGCTCGGCGCCTGCTCGACGCCGCCGACGCGGCCGAGCGCGGCGACTTCTCTGAACGCACGCTCGATCGCGAGTGACGCTCGTCTTCACGGCGCAGGGCTGGGAGGACTACATCCACTGGCAGCGCGTCGATCGCTCGATCCTCAAGCGGATTAACCGGCTGATCGACGACTCAATCCGCGACCCGACGAGCGGGATCGGAAAGCCAGAGCACTTGCGGTACGGGATCGCCGGGGCATGGTCACGGCGAATCACCGATGAGCACAGGCTCGTGTACCGCGTCCTAAACGATGACCTCGTGATCCTCCAGGCTCGTTATCACTACGAGAAGTAGCCCGCCGAGCACCCGGGGGCCGGTACGGTGTTGGCGATGAGCGACGACCGCGAGTTCCGGCCGACGCCGATCCTGGCGTCAGACGCCGAGCGAGAGCGCAGCATCACGGTGCTGCGCGATGCGGTCGGAGAGGGTCGGCTGACACTCGAGGAGTTCAGCGAACGCGTCGGCCTCGCTCAGTCCGCGCGCACTGACCACGAGCTGACTTGCCTAACTCGTGACCTGCCCGCCGACCCGGCTGTGGCCAGGCCGCCGGCCGCAGCGTCCGAGGAGCACCGGGCCTTCTGCTCGCACCTGGTCCGCGGCGGACCGTGGTCGCTGTCGCCCCGCTCGTCGTGGCGCTCGATCTTCGGCACGATCGACCTCGACCTGAGCCAGGCGCGGCTCGCCGGCCCCGAGACCGCACTCGAGGTCTACAACCTGTTCGGCACGGTGACGGTGATCGTCCCCGAGGGCGTTGAGGTGGTCGTGCGCGGGGGCGGGCTGTTTGCCAGCCAGAAGATCGAGTCGCCTGAGCGACCTCCGGTCGCCGGCGGGCCGAGGCTCACAATCGACACCCGCGGCCCCGGCGGCACCCTACATGTACGCACCAGCACGAGCCCGACGCTGGTGGAGTCGCTCAAGCGCGCGCTCAAGGCCTGAGTCTCTAAGTGGTGGACGGGAGGATCTGAGGCGTGACTGGGGCGGGCCGATGGATCGGGCCGTGCGCTCGGATCAGAGTGACGGTCGGGGAAGGCCGATCAGTCTGGCACGGTTGCGAACATGCGCGCGATTTCGGCCGGAGTTTGAGGCTTGGCGAAAAGGTAGCCTTGGCCTTGATCGCAATTGACAGCTGTTAGCTCGCTGAGCTCGGCGCTTGTCTCGATCCCCTCGCCGACGACAGTCATGCCGAGTGCGTGTGCCATCGCGGTGACGGCGCCGACAATCTCGCGATCACGTGGTCGCCCCCCGATTTGTGCGACGAAGCTGCGATCGATCTTGAGGATGCTCGCCCGAAGTTGTTGTAGGTGCGCAAGCGTCGAGTACCCGGTACCGAAGTCGTCGAGCGCGACCTGCACGCCTAACGCGGTGAGGGAGTCGATCACCCGGTTGGCGTCGTTGAGCTCGCCGATCAGAGCGGTCTCGGTGATCTCGAGACACAGTCGCGCCGGGGCGATCTGGTGGCGCTCGAGTGAGGCGGCCACGCGTGCTACCAGTTCCGGGTCGCGTAGCTGTTGGCCGGAGACGTTGACCGCCACGATTCGATCGTCCCAGGCGCTGTCGGCCATAGTCCACTCGGCGAGCTGACGACATGCTTCGTCGAGTACGTATGAGTCGATCGCGCCGATCACCCCGTGCTGCTCTGCGACCGGGATGAACTCGTCCGGAAGAATGACCCCTCGTTCGGGGTGCCGCCAGCGAACGAGTGCCTCGACCCCGGTCAGGGCGTTGTCGTCGAGGCGGAACAGCGGCTGGTAGAGCACGTACAGCTGATGCTCCTGAGCGCTTGTCGCAGCTCGGCAGCGAGCCCGCGCGAGGACGCGATCAGCCCGTGAACCTGCGCGTCGTAGATCTCAAAACGGTTGCGTCCGGCCCGCTTCGCTGCGTACATCGCGAAGTCTGCCTGCTGGAGCAACTCTTCAGGATCGACCATCGGATCCGACGTGGAAACCGCTCCGACGCTGCCAGTAAGGTCGACTTCATACTCATCCTTCAACGGCTTACTGAGGGTACGGATGATGCGATCACCGATCGACCGCAGATCGTCCCCGTCCCGCAGTCTTGTACAGAGCATTACGAACTCGTCGCCGCCAAAACGCGCGACTGTGTCCGACCGCCTCGCGATAGCGCTAAGGCGTCGGCCGACCTCGGTCAGGACTCGATCTCCGGCCTCGTGGCCTAGCGTGTCGTTGACGTTCTTGAACTCATCGACATCGATGAACAGCAGGGCGAGGCGACCCGGACGACGCTCCAGCGCAACGAGTGCCTGGGCGAGGCGATCTATGAGCGCCACCCGGTTCACCAGCCCGGTCAGCTGATCGTGGAGCGCTTGATACTCGACCGCGTGCTGGGCCTCGATCTGTGCTGTCACGTCGCGCGATGTCCCGAACGTGCCGAAGATCTGGCCACGGATCGTCACGTAGCGGCAACTTGGTAGTCGATACCCACACGTCCGGACGATCTTCGAACGTTTCCAGCTCGGTCTTTCCGACGATCGGCTCCCCGGTCGTGATCACGTGCTGCTCATCGGCAAACGCCTCGGCCGCGTGAACGTCAGAGAACAGGTCGAAATCCGTCTTTCCGACCAGGTCCGCGGGCGACAAGCCCCCTCCGAGCGCGGTGGCGAAACCGTTGCTCACCAGCAGAAAACCGCCGTCCAGGTCCTTAAAGAACACGCGCTCTTCCGAGCTCGTGAGCAGATTCCGCATGCATGCACGCTCGAGCTCTTCTCGTGAGGAGAACGGCACCGCCTGTATTGGATCGGGTTTACCCATGGGCACAACGGATTCGACGATTGGTCCGCTCCCCTCTTATCGACCTTCAGCCGCACCGCGTTTAGCGGAGAGCCGTCGTTACCGCTCCCGGCGCTGGTGACCAGCAGGCGCACCAGGTCATGCTAACCCGGACCGAGGAGCTGCCCTGAACGATCGTGTAACAGATTGGCGGCTGCTGGGACTACATTCTTAACATGCTGGTGGTCTACGTATCCTTTACGGCTGATGACTGACCAAGAGCCCTTCTCTCCTGATGGGCCAGAGATCGGAGCTCCCGATGGCCCGCCGAGCGGAGCTCCCGATGGCCCGCCGAGCGGAGCTCTCCCCGAGCGGAGCTTCCAGGCCCGCCGAGCGGAGCGCCGGCTGGCGAGGGTCGCAAGGATCCTTGGAGCAAGCCGATCGGGCGACGCACGGTGCTGTCCGTACTCGGACTCGGCGCGCTCGGCACGGTGTTCGGCTCCCATGTGCAGTCCGGGATCTCAAGCCTGCTCGACTCGCTGCACGCCGGCAGCATTGCGAGTGTCCTGCCCGGTAGCGGCCAGTTCACGATCTACACGATCACAAGCGGGTATCCGGCGGCACCCCCGGATTACCGGCTGCGAGTCGACGGACTCGTCGAGAAGCCGCTGGCGTTGACGGTGGCCGACCTTAAGTCGCTCCCGGCGACGCGACTCACGCGTGACTTTCAATGTGTCACCGGGTGGGTGGTGAACAACGTCCCTTGGGTCGGCGTACGCCTGGTTGACCTTGCCGAGCGCGCCGGCGTGGATCCTGCGGCAAGAGCGTTCCATTTCACGTCGTTCGACGGAGCCGATACCGAGAGCCTCACGATCGAGCAGGCGCACCAGACAGGAGCCATCGTCGCGTACTCGATGCTGGACGCACCGGTGACCCGTGAGCACGGTGGCCCGGTACGCCTCTACGTACCCGACATGTTTGGCTACAAGTCGATCAAGTGGCTCTCTCGGATCGAGCTCGTAACGCGCGCCATTCCCGGCTACTGGGAACAGAACGGCTACCCGGTGAACGCATGGATCACCGGGTCACCACCGTCATCGGCCGTTTAGGGGCTGGGTTCTTGAGCGTGACGCAAGTCCCTGCTGAGCAGTCCAAACAACGCGTTGTTCTTCGATTCGATCGCGTCGAGCGCTCCGTGCACTGGGTCAACGCTTCGTTGTTCCTGATCCTCATCGCCACCGGCGCGGCGCTGTACTTCACGCCGCTGATCGCGCTTGTCGGACGCCGCCACCTGATCGAGCAGATCCACCTCTACGTGGGGCTCTCGCTCCCGCTGACGCTGCTGCTCGGGCTCGCCGGCAGCTGGGGACGCGGTCTACGTCGCGACGTCAGTCGTATCAACCGCTGGAATGAGGACGACATGCGATGGATCCGCGGACTCGTCGATACCGCCTCGGGCCGCCGGCAGGCGCTCCCACGGCCACGACTCGGAAAGTTCAACCCGGGACAGAAGCTGAATGCGGCGTTCGTCGTCGGCGGCGGGCTCGTGATGCTCGGCACCGGCTCGATCCTGCGCTGGTACGTGCCCTTCCCACTCTCCTGGCGCGCGGGCGCCACATTCGTGCACAACTGGCTCGCCGTCGTCTTCGTGATCGTGATCCTGGGCCACATCGCACTCGCGCTGTCCGACCGCGATGCGCTGCGCGCCATGCTGCGCGGACGCGTCAGCCGAGCATGGGCCGCCCGACACGCGCCGGCGTGGCTCGACGAATGGGACGAGCAGTCGTAGTCGTAGCCGGCGCCTGTCGCTCTGGCTAGGGTGTGGCGGCCCGCTCATACCGGTAGAACGGCACATCGTCGAGCGGCTCAAGCGGCGTGTCGCCGCGGATCAGGTCGGCGGCCTTCTCCGCGAGCATCACGACCGGCGCATAGATGTTGCCGTTGGTGACGTAGGGCATCGACGAGGCGTCGACGACGCGAAGGCCGTCGACACCGCGGACGGCCAGGGTTGCCGGGTCGAGCACGTCGTTCTCCCCCACCCCCATGCGGCACGTGCAGGACGGGTGCAGGGCGGTCTCGGCGTCGCGCGCGACCCAGTCGAGGATCTGCTCGTCAGTCTGCACGTCGGCGCCCGGCGACAGTTCGCCGTCATTGAACGGGTCAAACGCGGGTTGCGAGAGGATCCTGCGGGCGCAGGCGATCGCCTCGAGCCACTCGCGGCGATCCTGCTCGGTCGAGAGGTAGTTGAAGCGCAGCGCCGGATGCGCTCGCGGATCCTGCGAGACGATCTTGATCGACCCGCGGACGTCTGAATACATGGGCCCGACATGGACCTGATAGCCGTGCCCCTGCGGCGCTGTGCCGTCGTAGCGGATCGCGAGCGGTAGGAAGTGGAACATCAGGTTCGGGTAGGCGACCTCGTCGTCCCCGCGGACGAAGCCGCCGGCCTCGAAGTGGTTGGTCGCGCCAGGGCCGCTGCGCCGCAGCAGCCACTCGAGCCCGACCAGCGGACGGTTGCGCCATTTCATCGCCGGCGCGACCGAGACGGGCTGCTTGGACGCGTACTGGACGTAGACCTCGAGGTGGTCTTGGAGGTTCGCGCCGACACCGGGCACGTCGGCGACGACGTCGATCCCGAGTTGCCGCAGGTCGGGCGCGTTGCCGACGCCGGAGAGCTGCAGCAGCTGGGGTGAGTTGATCGCACCGCCGCAGAGGATCACCTCGCCGCCGTTCACGCTGTATGTGCCGCCGCCGCTGCGTCCGCTGCCGCTGCGTCCGCCGCCGCGCTCGAGCAGCTCGACGCCGGTGGCGCGCGTGCCCTCGAACAGCACCCGTGACACGAACGCCCGGCAGCGAACGTCAAGGTTCGGGCGCGACATCGCCGGGTGCAGGTACGCGCGCGCGGCGCTCAGCCGCCGCCCCTTGTAGATCGTGCGGTCGAAGGCCGCGAACCCCTCCTGGCGGTAGCCGTTGACGTCGGTCGTCAGCTCGTAGCCCGCCTGCTGCACGGCCTCGAAGAAGGCGCCGAACAGTGGGTTGGTGACCGGGCCGCGCTCGAGCTTCAGCGGCCCCTCTCCCCCGCGCCACTCGTCTGCGCCTGCCAGGCAAGTCTCCATGCGCTTGAAGTACGGCAGGCAGTGGGCGTAATCCCAGCTCTCGAGCCCCGCGTCGGCGCCCCAGCGCTCGTAGTCCAGGGGGTTCCCGCGCTGGAAGATCATCCCGTTGATCGAACTCGAGCCGCCGAGTACCTTCCCGCGCGCGTGGTAGATGCGCCGCCCGTGCATGTGGGGCTCGGGCTCGGACTCGTACTTCCAGTCGTAGAAGCGGTTTCCGATCGGGAACGACAGCGCCGCCGGCATGTGGATGTAGACGTCCCAGAGGTAGTCCATGCGACCGGCCTCGAGCACGAGCACGCGCGTCGAGGGGTCCTCGGAGAGCCGCGCCCCCAGCACGCAGCCGGCGGCCCCGCCGCCGACGACGATGTAGTCGTAACGCGCGGCAAGCTCGCGGCTCACAGCACGCTCCTCACTGAAAACACCTCACAGGACGCTCCGAATCTCGCGCTCGAACGTGGCGATGTGTTCGGTGACGATCTCCTGGGCGAGCTCGGCGTCGCGGTTCGCGATCGCCTGCAGCATCTCCTCGTGCTCGTGCACGCGCTGGAACATGTGCGGCAGGCGGTCGAGCACGAGGTACCAGATCCGCAGCGACAGGTTGAAGTAGCGGTACAGCGTCTCTTCGAGGAACGGGTTGTCGGAGGCTTGGTAGATGAAGCGGTGCACGCGAGTGTCGAGCACCATCAGCGCTGTCATGTCGTCGCTGCCGCGGCTTGAACGAAGATCGGCGATCAGGTCGTCGAGCTCGCGGCGCCGGGCATCGGTCAGGCGCTCGGCCGCGAGGTGGGCGGCGCGGCCCTCGAGCACCTTGCGCACATCCGTGATGTGGGCGAGATCCTTGATGTTGATCTCGGCGGCGAAGGTGCCGCGGCGCGGGAACACGCTGACCAGGTTCTCCAGCGCCAGGCGCTTGATCGCCTCGCGGATCGGCGTGCGCCCCATCTGCAGCTCGCGACCGATCTGATCCTCGTCGAGCGGCGCGCCAGGCTTGATGCGGAGCGTGACGAGGCGGTCGCGCAGCTCCTCGTACGCGCGCTGGGCGAGCAGCGCCGGCGGTTGCGCGAGCGGTGGTTCAGCGGCCGTAGTCTCCTCGAGTGCTGATATATCACTCATAGGTCTGAACAATAAGCCAGCCGGTGACGTGCGTGAAGCTTTTCGGTGGGGCGGTCGCTGTCGCGTCTGGACAGGATCGCGTCAGTCGCCGAGCTCGATGCGACGCCGGTCGACGAACTCCTTGAGCTCCGCACGGATGCCGTCGTCGAGCGGCGGCGGCTCGTAGCCCTCGAGCTTCTCGCGCCAGATCTCAGCGGCGCGGGCGGTCGTGTCGCGCGCACCGCGCCGGGTCCAGCGGTCGAAGTTGTCCGTAGACGACAGCATCGGGCGGTAGAAGCACTCGCGGAAGCGCTCGAGCGTGTGGGCGGCGCCGAGGAAGTGCCCGCCGGGGCCGACCTCGGTATGCGCGCCCCAGGCCAGCGACGCCTCGTCGATCTCGAGCGGCGTGAACTCGACGCGTAGCTCGCGCAGCAGTTCGATGTCGACAATGAACTTCTCGTAGCAGGAGACGAGCCCACCCTCGAGCCAGCCGGCCGAGTGCATCACGAAGTTGGCCCCGGCCAGGAACGTCGGCAGCAACGTCATCAGCGACTCGTATGCCGCCTGCGCATCGACGACCGTCGAGGAGTTCAAAGCCCCGCCCCCACGCCACGGCAGGTTGAAGTGCCGGGCGATCTGCCCGGTGCAGAGCACGCCGATGCCGGACTCCGGCGTGCCGAATGACGGCGACCCCGACTGCATGTCGGTATTGGAGAGGAACGAGCCGAACACGACCGGGGCGCCGGGCCGAATCAGCTGCGACAGCGCGATCCCGGCCAACCCCTCCGCCATCTGCTGCACGAGCGTGGCCGGCAGCGACACCGGCGACATCGCCCCCATCAGCAGGAACGGCGTGATCACGACTGCCTGGTTGGCTTTCACGTACTCGAACATCGCCGCCAGCATGCGGTCGTCATAGCGCAGCGGCGAATTGACGTTGATCAGGCTGATCGAGACCGGAGCCTGCTCGATCTGCGAGCGGCCGCCGAACATGATCTCCCCCATGCGAATCGTGTCGGCCGCGTTCGGGCCGCTGGTGACCGAGCCCATGTACGGCTTGTCGGTCAGCGTCTGCAGCGCGTAGACCATGTCAAGGTGGCGCGAGTCCAACGGCCGGTCCTCCGGCTCGCAGATCGTCCCGCCGGGGGAATCCAGCTCGTCGAAGACCTGTGCGAGCTTCACGAGATTCTCGAAGTCGGCCATCTTCGCGTCGCGGCGCACGTCGCCCTCGCGGATGAAGGGGCAGCCATAGACGGGCGCGAAGGCCATGTTGTCGCCGCCGATAGTCAGCGAGTTCGCGGGGTTGCGGGCCTGCAGCTCGAACTGGCTCGGCGCCTTGGCGACCTGCTCGAGGATGAAATCCGGGTCGAAGCGGACCCGGTTCTCGTCCTCGACGATCTGCCCCGCCGCGCGCAGCAGCTCGACCGCCTCGGGCAGCAGGAACTCGATCCCGATCTCCGACACGATCCTGCGCCAGCCGCCGTCGAGCACTTCCAGCGCGTCCTCGCTGAGGATCTCGTAACGGGGCATCGAGTTGACGAACATGGCGGTGCGCGTATCCTAACCGCCATGGAACAACAGTTTCAAGTGAGTTCCGCGGAAACCGAGCCTGCGGCCGGGACGGCGGCGATCGACCGCGGCGCCGATCTGCTCGTGCGCGTGCTCGAGGCCGGGGAGCCTGTCGCCGTGACCGACCTGGCCGCCGCGGCCGGGCTGCCCAAGAGCACCGTGTCGCGCCTGCTCTCGGCGCTCGAGCGGCGTGGCTTGGTCGAGCAGGACGGCGACCGCGGACGCCTGCGCCCCGGGCCGGCGATCCTGCGCGTCGCCGAGCGCGGAATGCTCGAGCGCAACCTCGTCGAGGTCGCCCGCCCGCTGCTCGAGGCACTCGCCCAGCGCAGCGGCGAGACGATCAACCTCGGCGTCCCCGGCGCGGTCGGAGTCGAGCACCTGCTGCAGGTCGACGGCCGCCACTTCCTCGGCGTCGGCCAGTGGGTCGGGCGCACGGTCGACTATCACTGCACCGCCAACGGCAAGGTCTTCCTGGCTTTCGGTCGCGCGCTTGCGCCCGCTGGCGCACGCGCGCTTCGCAGGCACGCACCGGCCACGATCACCGACGCGGACGCGCTACGGGCCGAGCTCGCACAGGTGCGTCGCGACCAGTTTGCAACCGCGATCGACGAGCTCGAGGTCGGGCTGGCCGCGATCGCGGCGCCGGTACGGGGTGTCAGCGGCGAGGTGGTTGCGGCACTCAGCATCACCGGTCCGACAGTGCGCATGACACCCGAGCGGATCGAGGAACTGCGGCCGGAGTTGATCGGGGAGTCGGCCAGGCTGAGCATCGGGCTCGGGTACATCGAGGAAGGAGCGGACGCAGCATGACCAACGAAGAGATCCTGCAACTGCTGTACGAGCAGACGCTCGTCGGCAACGCCCCCGACGTCGCGGACGGCGTCAATCAAGGGCTCGAGCAGGGCATGGCGCCGGAAACGCTGCTGTTCGACGCGTTGATCCCGTCGCTCGAGGAGGTCGGCGCGCGGTTCGAGCGCGGCGATTACTTCGTGCCGGAGATGCTGATCGCGGCCCGCGCGATGCAGGGCGCGCTCGACATCCTGCGTCCGCTGCTGGCGGACACCGAATCCGCGCAGATCGGAAAGTTCCTGATGGGGACCGTCAAGGGTGACGTCCACGACATCGGCAAGAACCTCTGCAACATCATGCTCGAGGGTGCGGGCTTCACCGTCATCGACCTCGGCGTCAACGTCGCACCGGAGACGTTCATCGCGCAGATCGAGGAGCACAACCCGGACGTCGTCGGGTTCTCAGCCTTCCTCACCACGACGATGCCGATGTTCAAGGCCAACATCAACGCGCTCCAGAAGGCCGGCCTGCGCGACGAGGTGATCGTGATGGTCGGCGGCGCGCCGGTGACGCAGGAGTACGCCGATGCGGTCGGAGCCGACGGCTACGCGGCCGATGCGTCCACCGCCGTCAGGAAGGCGAAGGAGCTGATCGCGCTGCGCCGCGAGAAGGTGCCGGCCTAATGGACACGGTGCTGCGCTCGCGCTCGGTCACGGTCACGATCGGCGCCGACCAGCCGTTCTGCATCATCGGCGAGCGCATCAACCCGACCGGTCGCAAGCGCTTCGCTGAGGAGTTGCGGGCCGGCGACCTCTCGACGGCCGAGGCCGACGCGCTCGCGCAGGTGACGGCCGGCGCCGACATGCTCGACGTCAATGCCGGCATCCCCCTGGTCGACGAGGCCGAGCTGCTCAAGCAGATGCTGCGCGTCGTCCAGGACACGGTCGATGCGCCGATCTGCATCGACTCCTCTGTGATCGAGGCGCTCGAGGCCGGTCTGTCGGTCTATGAGGGCCGGGCGTTGGTCAACTCGGTGACCGCCGAGGACGATCGACTCGAGGTCGTGCTGCCACTCGTCGCCCGTCACGACGCCGCCGTGATCGGCCTGACCAACGACGAGACCGGCATCCCCGAGACGGCAGGGGAGCGGCTGCGCCACGCGCGCAAGATCGTGTCCGCCGCTCAGGACTACGGGATCAAGCCGGAAGATGTCGTCATCGACCCGCTGGCGATGCCGATCGGCGCCGACACCGAGACGGTCAACACCACGCTGCGGGCGATGCGGATGATCCGCGACGAGCTCGGCGTCAACATGTGCGTCGGCGCCTCGAACGTGTCCTTCGGGCTGCCGCAGCGCCACGCACTCAACGCGACGTTCCTGCCGATGGCGATGACCGCCGGGCTGACGGCGGCGATCATGTCGACGGCGGAGGTCTGCATCCAGAGCGTCCGCGCGGCCGATCTGCTGCTGGGCCACGACGCCTGGGGCGCGAACTGGATCGCCGCTCACCGTGCGCGTGTGGCGGCGGAGCAGGAGGCGGCAGCGTCGTGAGCACGGCGGCGCAGCGAGCGGAGCGCTCGCGCGACGCCGGGGCCGAGCCCCAGCCGGGCGACGGCTCAGAGCGCGTCCGCCTCAAGTTCCTGCCGGACGGCGCCGAGGTGCGCGTGCCGAGTGGCACGCCGGTGTTCGACGCGGCGAGCTGGAACGGGATCGCGATCGACTCGACCTGCGGCGGCTACGGCACCTGCAAGAAGTGCAAGGTCCGGATCGTCTCAGGTGAGTTGCCCGTCGGGCCGATCGACCCGCGAGCGTTCACTCAGGCGGAATTGGAGGATGGATGGCGGCTCGCGTGCCGGGCGGCGGCGCGTGAGGATCTGGTTGTTGAGGTACCGCCGCTGCAGACGCGGCCGAAGGCGGCGCTCGCCGGCGTCGGCCGCCACGTGATCCTGCGTCCGTCGGTGCAGAAGCGTCACCTGGTGATGCACGAGCCGACGCTCGAGGATCAGCGTCCTGATATCCGCCGGGTGTTGGACGCGATCGACGACCTCGAGCCCGTCCCCTCTTTGGGGCTCCTGCGGACGCTCGGCGGCACGTTACGCACGGCCGGTTTCGACGTGACCGCGGTGGTTGTGGGTGAGGAGCTGCTCGACGTCGAACCCGGTGACACGACCGCGCGACGCTACGCGATCGCCTACGACCTCGGCACGACGACGGTGGTGGCGACGCTCCTGGATTTGGATTCCGGGCAGCCGGTGGCGGTCCGCTCGATGCTCAACCGCCAGCAGCCGTTCGGAGCCGATGTGATCACGCGGATCTCGGCGACGATGATGGAGCCCGAAGCGCTCGGCAAACTGCAGAAGCGGGCGCACGAGACGTTCGTGGAGCTGACCGCCGAGGTCTGTCTTGAGGCTGGGGTCGAGCCGCGCGAGGTGTATGAGATCACCGTCTGCGGCAACCAGACGATGATGCAGCTGGCGCTCGGCATCGATCCAGAGCCACTGTCGATGGCGCCGTTCGTCGTGACGACCAACAGCTTCCCGGAGACTCGCGCGAGCGACTTCGGTGTCAGCGTGCACCCACGCGCACCCGCCTTCGTATTCCCGTCGCTCGGCGCGTACGTCGGCGGCGACATCGTCGCCGGCATGCTGGCAACGGGCATGACCCGCGACCAACGGCTGCGCCTGTTCATCGACGTCGGCACCAACTCGGAGATCGCGCTCGGCTCGAGCGAGCGCGTGCTGGCGACGGCCGCGCCCGCCGGGCCTGCGTTCGAGGCCGCGCAGATCAAGTGCGGCATGCGTGCCGCCGACGGCGCGATCGAGGGCGTCAAGATCGATGGCGATGAGCTGCGGCTGCAGGTGATCGGGGATGTCGCGCCGATCGGCATGTGCGGCTCGGGGCTCGTCGACGTCGTCTCTGAGCTCGTGCACAACGGACTGCTCGACCACTCGGGCAGGTTCCTCGCTGAAGAGGAGGCGTCGGTCTCGCATCCGGTGCTCGCCGAGCGCTTCGCGACGATCGGCAAGGAGCGCGTCTTCATCCTCGAGCCGCGCGGCACGAGCCCAGAGGACTCGGTCTTCATCTCACAGCGCGACATCCGAGAACTGCAGTTCGCCAAGGCGTCGATCGCGACCGGCTGGAACATCCTGCTGCGCGATCTGGGCGTCGAGGCCGATGAGATCCAGCAGGTGCTGCTGGCGGGCAGCTTCGGCGCCTATCTCACACCTTTGAGTGCGGTGCGGATCGGGCTCGTACCGCGGCTCGCGCTGCCGCGGATCGTGTCAGCGGGCAACGTCGCCGGCGAGGGCGCGAAGATCGCAGCGCTGTCAGCGCGCGAGCGCGCGGAGGCCGACGCGATCCTGCACGAGGTCGAGTACGTCGAGCTGTCCGGGCGCACCGACTTCAACGACCTGTTCATCGACCAACTCGCGTTTCCGGGATGAGCACGACGGTGCAGGGCTTGAGATGAGCCGCGTCGCCGTGATCGCCTGCGGTGCACTGGCGCTAGACGTCCGTGCGATCGCGCGCCGGCGCTACTGGGACGTCGACGTACACCCGGTGCCGGCGCTGCTTCATAACCGTCCCGGGCGCATCCCGGCGGCGGTCGCCGCCGAAGTCGAGCGGCTGCGCGGCCGCTACGACAGAACCGTCCTTGCCTATGGTGATTGCGGCACCTACGGCGGGCTCGACGAGCTCTGCCGCGAACTCGGGCTCGAGCGCCTGGAGGGCGAGCACTGCTACGACCTCTTCGCACGTGACGAGGTGCGCGAGGCACTCGCGGAGGAGCCGGGCACCTACTTCCTGACCGACTTCCTTGCGCGTACGTTCGAGCACACCGTCGTGCGCGAGCTCGGCCTCGACCGCCACCCGTCGCTGTGCGAGGAGTACTTCCGCAACTACACGCGCGTGATCTGGCTCGCGCAGCGGCCGACGCCTGCCACCCACGCCGCAGCGGCCAGAGCCGCTGACCGGATCGGCCTCCCGCTCGAGGTGCGGCCAGTCGGCAACAGCCGGCTCGAGCACGCGCTCGAGCGTCTGTGCTCAGAGCCGGCAGAGATGTTAATAAAGGTATAGCCACAAGGCCTTGACAACTTCGTCACAATTGCGCCTCAGGTGAGCTCTAGCTTTCAGCCTTCGGGGGGGTTCTCGCTCGCAAGCTGTTAGGTGGGGCAGGTCCTCCAGACCAAACGAAAACTCTGAGGAGGGTTATGTTCACTCGGTATCGTCGCGCCTCCGGGCATTCCGGAAAGGTGCGCGCAGGCGTGCCGGCGGTCGCCGTGATGGCGGTCGTCGCGTGCAGCCTGGGCGTCAGCTCGGCTGCCAACGCGGGCATCAACTGGTCGAGCGTCAAGTCGGCCACTGCAGGTGGTGGTTTCCAGGCGCTGGTCGAAGGCCGCCAAGGCCGAGGGGAAGCTCACCCTCATCGCCGACCCGCTCACGTGGGCCAACTACGGCAAGGAGATCTCGACCTTCGAGAAGAAATACGGCATCAAGATCACCGACGAAGACCAAAGCGACACGAGTGCCCAGGAGATCGAGGCGATCAAGCAGGACAAGGGTCGCAGCTCCGCCCCGGACGCCGTCGACGTGGGCGAGTCGTTCTCGGTCGAGTCAGCGCTGTTCTCGCCGTATAAGGTCCAGACCTGGAAGCAACATCCCGGCGGCCGCCAAGGACGCAAACGGCGACTGGTACAACGACTACGGCGGATACATCTCGTTCGGTTGCGACATGACCGTCGTCAAGACCTGCCCGACGATCGTGGAAGGCGCTCGAGAACTCGCAGTACAAGGGTGACGTGACGCTGAACGGCGCCATCGGTCAGGCCACTGCCGCGACCGACGCCGTGTATGCGGCGGCGCTCAACACGGGCGGTTCGCTGACCAATGTTCAGCCGGGCATCAGCTTCTTCAACACGCTGAAGTCCGATGGCAACTTCAACGCGACCGACTGCAACGCGCCCACGGTGATCGAGGCGCACTCATGCCCGATCCTGATCCAATGGGACTACCTGAACACCGCCAAGGCCTACGGGCTGCCGGCGAACATCGCCGCGCACTGGAAGGTCGTCGACCCGAGCGGCAAGGAGCTGGCCGGGTACTACGTCCAGGCGATCAGCAAGTACGCCCCGCATCCTGCGGCCGCGCGCCTGTGGGAGGAGTTCCTCGTACTCGACCACCGGTCAGAACATCTGGCTTGAGGGCGGCGCTCGTCCGATCGAGCTTCCGGCCATGGTCAAGGCCAAGACCGAGAACAAGAAGGCATACCATGCCCTGCCCACGGTGTCGGGCACGGTGGAACTGCCCACGGTTCCTGAGACGACCAAGGCTGGCACGGTGATCGCGGCTGCCTTCCCGGCTTGACGACCGGATCTGAAGCAGTCGCAGTAACCAGCGGTCCCGCGGCGCCTCGGCGTCGCGGGACCGGTCGTTCGCTCGCGGGCGGCGGCGCCTGGCTGGGGATGGCGCCGTTCACCGTCTACGTCCTGATCTTCCTCGGGCTGCCGCTGTACGAGGTGATTCATGGCGCGTTCACAACCGACGCCGGCAAGCTCACCTGGCACAACTTCAGCACCGTCTTCAGCGGCTCGCAGTACTGGATCCCCCTGAAGAACAGCGTCATCCTTTCTGCCTGGACGGCCGCCCTTGGCGCCTGTCTTCGGCACGTGGCTGGCAGCGGCCGTGGTTGCCGGCAAGCCCGGCGGGATGCTGCGCCGCGTCGTCTCGAGCGCCTCCGGCGTGCTCGCCTACTTCGCCGGGTGTGCCGCTCGCCTTCGCTTTCATCGCCACCTTGGGCGCGCCCCGGGAGGCGTCATCACGACGTGGCTGAAAGATGTCGGCATCGACCTCTACGCCCACGGCTTCAGTATCTCCTCAATGTTCGGTGTGGGCGTGGTCTACGTCTACTTCCAGATCCCGATGATGGTGATCCTGATCACGCCGGCGCTCGAGGGGTTGCGGCCGCAGTGGCGAGAGGCAGCCGAGAACCTTGGGGCGTCGAAGCTCGAGTACCTGCGCTGCGTCGCCGTCCCGGTGATGGCGCCGGCGTTCATCGGCTCGTTGCTGATCCTGTTCGGCAACGCCTTCTCCGCGTATGCGACGGCGCTCGCGCTGGTCGGCGCTGCGATCCCGCTGATGCCGGCGGCGATCAACGAGGCGATCAACGGCAACGTGCTGGTCAACCAGGATCGCATCGCCCTCGCGCTCGGCGTCGAGATGATCCTGGTCGTGCTGATCATCATGGTCGGCTATTGGCTGGTCCAGCGACGTGCCCGGAGGTGGCTGCAATGAGCATCGTCAGCGGCGGCGGAGCCGGTGCGATCGGCGCGGGGAAACTCCTCGCGGAGCTCGAAGAAGGGCCCGGCGCGCCGCAGCCGTTCCAAGACGCCGTCGTGGCCGGCCACGCATCTGGCGCGTCGTGATCCTGGTCGCTGCCGCGATCTTCTTCGTCGGCCCGATCGTCGCCTCGGTCAAGTACAGCCTGCTGCAGATCAACGGCAAGTACGGCTTCGAGCAACTACTCGCAGATCATCAGCAACAGCGACGTCCGCGATGCGCTGTTCACAGTCGCTCGAGATCGCCGGGATCGGCTGCCTGGTGATGGTCGCCCTGCTGCTGCCGACCGTCGTGCTCGTGCGGCTCAAGCTGCCGCAGCTCACGTTGCTGATGGAGGGCGTCACGATGCTGCCGATCGTCGTGCCGCCGATCGTGATCGCCGCCGGGCTTGGCGCAGCTTCAGGGAAGCGCGCCGGAGTGGCTGATCCGGCTCTGGTTCAACCACCCGCTGACCGGGCTGACGCCGATCTACGTCGTGCTGGCGATGCCGTTCAGCTACCGCGCGTTCGACACCGGCGTGCGCGCGATCGATCTGCGCACGCTCGTCGACGCCTCGCGCAGCCTCGGCGCCTCGTGGTTCTCGACGATCACGCGCGTGATCCTGCCGAACGTCGAGACCGCCGTGCTCGGCGCGGTGTTCCTGACCGTCGCGTTCTGCATGGGCGAGGTCGTGATCGCTACGATCCTGATCTACGTGACGCTTCCCGTCGAGTTGATCCAAGCTGGCCAACGAAGGTGCCGCGGGAACGTCGGTGGCGCTCTCCGTGCTGGGCCTGCTGTTCGTATTCCTGCTGCTCTTCTCCCTGTCCTTCCTCGCCGGACGTAGGCGCGGATCGACCTCGGTTCGGGTGCTCTG
The DNA here is from genome assembly GCA_963774025.1 of uncultured Conexibacteraceae bacterium. Taxonomy (GTDB): domain Bacteria; phylum Actinomycetota; class Thermoleophilia; order Solirubrobacterales; family Solirubrobacteraceae; genus Palsa-465. Next base: position 75,819 of record CAVZDL010000013.1, on the reverse strand, counting down.
ATGATTCGATTCGAAGGCGTTCAACGCCAGTTTGGTGCCGTGATGGCGCTCGCCGGTCTCGACCTTGAGATCAAGGACGGCGAGCTGATCGCGCTGCTCGGGCCCTCCGGCTGCGGCAAGACCACAGCGCTGCGAATCCTCGGCGGGTTCGACTATCCGACCGCCGGACGCGTGCTGGTCGACGGCAAGGACGTCACCCACGTGCCGCCGAACAAGCGCGACATGGGCATGGTCTTCCAGGCATACAGCCTGTTCCCGAACATGGATGTACGCAACAACGTCGCCTTCGGCCTGCGCATGCGTGGTCAGGACAAGGACACAAGGCTCGGGCGCGCCGACGAACTGCTCGAGCTGGTCGGCCTTAGCGACTTCGCGGAGCGCTATCCGCATCAGCTCTCCGGCGGTCAGCAGCAGCGCGTCGCGATCGCCCGCGCGCTCGCGATCGAGCCCAAGGTGCTGCTGCTGGACGAGCCGCTGTCGGCACTCGACGCGCGGGTGCGAGCGCAGCTCCGCGTTGAGATCCGCAACCTGCAGCAGCGGCTCGCGATCACGACCCTGTTCGTCACCCACGATCAGTCGGAGGCGCTCTCCATGGCCGACCGCGTCGGCGTCATGCAGGCCGGCCGGCTCGAGCAGCTCGACACGCCGGAGAACGTGTACCGCCATCCGGCGACGGCCTTCGCAGCCGAGTTCGTCGGCGCGATGAACCGCCTACCGGGGCGCATCGGCGACGGCGGGGACGTCCAGGTGCTAGGTCAGCGGCTGACCGTCCTCAACCCGGACGGGCGGCAGGCGGGCGCACCCGTGGAGGCGCTGCTGCGGCCTGAGGCGGTCGCGGTCGTGCCCGACGCTGCCGGCGCCGGCGAGGTGACCCAGCGCACCTTCCTCGGCGCCTCGGTGCGGCTCGAAGTCACGCTCGACGGCGGCCAGAAGGTTCTGGTTGAGTCCACCAGTCACGACGCGGGCACCACGGTCGGCACACGCGTCGGGCTGCGGATCCTCGCCGACTCGGTAGCGGTCGCCGATCCGGGGGTGGCCCCCGACCCCGAAGCCGTCCCGCTAGCTGCCGCGTAGCTGCCGGGCAGCTGCGCCCTGCGGTCGCTCAGGCGGCCGCTTCCTGCGCCAGCGCGGAGAGCAGGGCCGCCATCGCTTCGAGCGTCTGTGCATGCTCACCGACGTCATAGATGTCAGCGAGTTCCCGCGGATCGTCGTAGCCGACCGTGGTGGCGTCGTCGCGGCTCCACACAACGATGCGAAGCGGAAGCTCGATCCCGATCCGCGGGTCGGCTTGCATCAAAGGCGTGCCGGTGCGCGGATTGCCGAATACGACCACCATCTCCGGAGCGAGCTCCATGTCGACGTCGCGGGCGCCGGCGGCGTGGTCGAACTGCGCGAACACGGTCAGGCCGCGACCCGAGATTGCCGCAAGCAGTTGGCTGAGCGTCTCGGCATAGCCCTTCGTGCTGGTACGGGTGAGCACGTGGGTATTGTCGCGCACGGGACTCACGCTTGCGCCACTTCCACTGACCGGGCTCGTTGCCGGCCGCCGTCAGCGAGTCAGCCCGATCAACCCCTCAGCCCAGGGTCTGGGATATGGCCGGCGCCGGCGCGAGGATCCCCGGGCTCGGGCTGAGCCGGCCCACGGCGAGTCGGTCCGCGAGCGCCCAGGTGGCGTAACAGATCGAGCCGGTCATGCCGGTCGCGGCGAGTAGGACACCGGCGGCGGCGCTGCTTGCGACGCCATGCGAGCCGAGGATCAGCACCGCGGCCGCTGGGCCGATGCTCGGACCGATCGGCAGCTGCCCGAGCGTGAACATCGCGATCAGCAACGCCATCGCATCGAAGATCGAGACGTCCTCACCGATCGCGTGGAGCATCAGCCAGTTACGGGCGACCTGCGCGCAGACCGCCAGCAGCGTGAATGTGATCAGCCGCCCGCTCGCCCGCTTCCGCATGACCGCAAGACCCGCCCAGAGCCCCTTCCGATGGCGGTCCGAGAGGTGCCGCAAACCGAACACGACAGCTGCCATCAGCGCGACGGCGATCGCGGGTATCCACCACGCAACGCCGAGTGGCGAGATCAGCGTGAAGGAGAAGATCGCCGCAAGTGCGATTTCGACCGTGATGATCGGCACCTCGGCCGCGACCAGGGCGGGGACGCGCGGCGTGCTCTCCGGGGCGGCCCGGCGAAGTGAGGCGATCCGGGCGGCCATCCCGAGTGAGCCGTTGACGACGCTCGCGAGATAGCCGACGCCTGCTGCTCGGAACAGAAGGCGGCGGCTGACGCGAGCACCGGCCGCGTGCACTGAAATCAACCAGGCCTCACTGCGGGCGAGTAGCGCGACGATCTGCAGCACGACCGCGCCCGCCACCAGCGAGAGCGGAGCGCTGTTGAGCGCTGCGATGAACTCATGGCGCCGGTCGAAGAGCACGAAGCCCAAGATGCAGGTCACCGTGAGCGCGCCGAGCAGGCTCAGCACGACCTTCCGGCGGAACGCCACGCGCGACTCAACGGCTGTTGTGCAGGCTGTAGCGTCCTGCTCGAACTCAAGCAACAACGGAACTCCGCATTGTCAGCGGCTCTGGAGCTCAGATTGCCGTGTCACTCGCTAGGCGTCCGCGCCAGGCTGGTGCTCCCCTGCCGCGAGAGTGGCGTTACAGCCTGAACGCAGGGTAATCGTCCGATTGGAGTTTGATGAGCGCTCGCCTACGGTTCGCCGCGCGCAGCGCGTAGCGCCGCGATGTCTGTGAGATCCTGCTCGCGTCCGGCAGCGCTCTTCATGCTCACCAACTGCTCGTACCCCGCGTAGAGGACGCCAGCCCGCAGCACGGCTCCTGCTCGCAGCTCCTCCCACGAGCGCACGCCAGGCACGTCCTGCATCACATCGAGCCGGCCATGGATTGTCTGAAGCACCCAGTTGCCACCTGCCGCCAGGCCTTCCTGGTCCGGCGTGACGCCCAACTCGTCTGCCGCCATGTCCGCGAGATCGACCTCTGCCTGCAGTTCGGCGAGCGCCGCGGCAAGCCGCGTCCTATTCACCGCAGAGGGTTCCGGCACGACGTCGAGGTCCTTGGTCGCGCGTACCACCCCATGTGCGGCGACCGAGAACCCACCGATCACGACAAAGTCGACACGGTGCTCAGCCAGGCATTCCAGCAGCGCCTGTGGATTGAGCGCTCGCCGCTCACCGCTCACCGCCGGCCTCCGCAGCGATCCCCGTGAGGAACGCCGAGAGGGTCATCGCCTCGTCGATCCGCTGTCCAGACGTTGAAGCCAGGAACTCCCGCCGAAGCTCGTCAGGCCCCCTGTTTCCGGTCGAAACCTGCTCGATCTGCAGCCGCAGCCGGAGGCCCATCGCCGCTAGCAGCCGCTCGAGCGTCGGCAGTGACGGCACCGTCACGCCGCGCTCCACCCGGCTCACGTAGGTCTGTGTAGTCGCAGCTCGCCGCGCAAGCTCGGTTTGGTCAAGCCCGGCGCGACGCCGCGCGCCCCTAAGCATCTCGCCAGCATCCATGCCCCAAAGTATAGACCTACTTAGGTCTATGGTCCGCCGCGTGCCTCGCCGACGGCGCCAGCGTGCGCTCGCTCAATCGTGCGCGGTGCGCCGGTGGGCGTGCCTTACCCGCGGGTGCGGGACTGCCCAAGGCCGGGCAGCGCCACCAGGCACACCGTCGCAACGAGGACGTGCATGGCCATCAGGGGCAGGACGGTCGCGGATCGCGTCTGCGGAAAAGGTGCGGCAAGCCAGATCACCGCGTCGGGAATGAACGAGAGCGGTAGGACTGTTAGGGCGATCCTTCGGAAGGTCGCGCGCGGAGTGTCGCTGGTCCGGTTGACCCATAGGCAGGTGGCGCTGGCCAGCAGCACGCCAACGATGGTGAGTGAGATGACGCTCGCCGGATGTAGTGGCGAGAATCGACTCGTCGTGCTCGCGTCCGAGACAGCAAGGGCGCGGATCGCGAGAACTCCCACCACCGAGGCGCCAAGCGCTGCGCCAGTGGCTGGGATCAGCCGCCGTGGCGAGAAGGCGCCGGATGTGGGCTTCGGCGCGAAGCGGTGATCGGCGGTAGCGTCGAGACTGGTTGCGTGCAGCGACATGGCGATCCTTCCTGAGCTGGGGGCTGTCGGCGAAATGCGAGACGCCGCTAGATGGTTGCGAACCTAACTTTAGTCTACAGCCTAAGTTTAGCGGCTGTCAAGCCGCTCAACGCGGCTGCAACCCGCCAGGACCAACTCGAGTCGCTCGGCGAGAGCCCGGCCAGGTCAAACGGGGGTGGGCCATCGCTCAGCCACCGGCTCACCGTGCCGAAATACACCGAGGTGAGGACCTCCGCCGCCACACCGGATCGACGTCCCGGCTGAACTCGCCCTGCTCCTGACCGCGCTCAATCACGGCGGCCGGCACAGCGCGGATGTACATGAAGACCTCGGTCGGCGCCAGGCTCTCGAGCAGCGCGCGCGTCAGATCACGTTCGCGCTGATTCATCTCGGCGGCAGCGCGAAATAACCGTGCGCCAGCGCCCTCGCTGACTCACCGCCCACCCCGCTGGCGCCGATCGCCGCGAGCCGCTCGCGCCGTTCCTGACCCCACGCTCTGGCGAAGTCAGTCTTGCGCGGAAAATGGTTCAGCACCGTCTGGCGCGCCACGTCAGCCCGCTCAGCGATCTGATCGATCGTCGTCTCGCCAAACCCGTTGGCAGCAAAGAGATCAAGCGCCGCCGACAACAGCCGCTCGCGCATCTCCAGACGCTGGCGCTCCCGCCGCCCGATCGGCGGCTTGGAGATCATTGTTGGGTTCAGGACTAATGTTAGGCTGAAGAGTAGCCGCTTGAGGCGACCGCTGTTGGCACCTGCCCAACGATCCGGGCTACCTGATCTGGGCCGCAAACGGCGGAGCGCCGAACAACCCCGACTGGTACCACAACCTCAAAGCGCAGCCCAACACGCGAATCGAGGTCGGAACCGAGACGATCGATGTCGTGGCCGAGGCGGCCACAGGCGAGGAGCGCGAGCGCCTCTTCACGAGAGCAAGCGGACACTACCCGCAGCTCACCGAAGCCGCGAGCAAAACCCGCCGCACCATCCCGATGATCGTCCTCACACCCCGCTCGAGCGACTAACTGCCGGTTGCTGGCGGACTCCAAGATGTCGGCCGACATGCTTCCAAACGCCATGGCCAAGCCCACGCCCGTTGGCAACCAGCCGGCTATAACCTCGCCAGAGGACTGCCTCTCCGGCAGGAGGCATAAGAGGTTGCCGTGTGCGTCGATGCCAAACGGATTGCTCGGAACGACCCGAGCTTTCCGGCCAGTGGCTCGGCGATCTCGTCGATCGCCCTTTGGCACGGTAAACCGCGGCGTAAGTACGACGTCACTCGGAGGCCTCGGCGGGCGTACTCGACGGCCAATGGGCGGGCGTCCAGTCGCCGTCTGGGTCGGTGGTTTGCCCCACCTCGATCAGATGACCGTCGGGATCGCGGATGTAGCAACGGATCTCGTACTGGTGCTGTTTGGGCGGCGTCAGAAATTCGCACCCCTGGCGCTCCATTCGGCGTACACGGCCGCGATGTCCTTCACCCGGATATTGAGGAAGCTGCTGACCCTGTCGGGATCGCTTGGCGTCTCAAGCGTGACCGCAGGCTTGTCATCCGTCGGTCCACCGCCCTCGTTGATGATGATCCAGCTGTTGGACAGAGCGACATAGGTCAGTCCTCCCGGGCCGGTGTAGGCCAGCCTGCCGCCGAGTACCTCGGTGTAGAAGCGGCGGGAACGCTCGACATCGTCTGAAACGATGAAGTGGGCCAAGACCAGCTCCTCGATGTTGTTCATCAGACCTCCGTTGTTGGAACAGCCTCGATAGTCCTGTCTTACCTCACGCATCCCACCTTCGCCGTTGGTCCCGCGCCAGTCGCTGATGTTGCTACCGGCCGGCCGCCTGGCCGCCGTCAACGTGCAGCGTCTCTCCGGTTATGAACGTCGCTCGCTCGAGGTAGAGGATCGCGTCGACGACGTCGCTGACTTCGCCGACGCGCCCCAGCGGGTGGAGGGCCCCGAGCCCGTCGTAGGACGCGGGGTCGTGGTCGGGTGTCTTGATGACCCCGAGCGAGACCGCGTTGACTCGGACGCCGCGCGAGGCGTATTCGATCGCCAGGGACCGGCTCGCCGCGACGAGTCCTCCCTTGGTTAGGGCAGGTAGCGCAGCCGGCCTCGTGCTGTCAGCGTTATCGACCAGGCTCGTGGAGACGTTCACGACGTGCCCGCTGCCGCTGGCGGCCATCTCCGCGATCGCCAGCTGGGTGATGCGAAAGAAGCCGGTGAGGTTCACGGCCGTGATCGCCTCGTACTCGTCGAATGTGTACTCCGTGAACGGCTTGCCGATGTAGATGCCGGCGTTGTTGATCAGCGTGTCGATCCGCCCGAAGTGGTCGAGAGCCTGGTCGACCGCGATCCGTGCGGTTTGCGCGTCTGCGATGTCGCCAGCGACCGTGACGTAGTCGCTCTCGTCTCGATCGGCTGGCGGGAACGACAGCGCGACGCCGACGACCGCATAACCCGCCTTGCGGTAGCCCGTCACGAGCCCGGCGCCAATGCCCTGGGAAGCGCCCGTGATGATCGCGACCGGCGCGCTCATTGCACGAGGCTAATCTCGTTCACCACGATCACGCTCATCGCGCCCTACCCGACCTTGCGCCGTGCCACGGCGATCTCGTGTTGGATCGCCTTGACGGCGGCGGTCTGGATCTCGGAGAAGCTGGGGAACGGCTGGATCGTGTCGCGCAGTATCTCGAGCGGAACGCGAGCTCGGATAGCCAGCGTCGTCTGCTGTAGCCACTCCCCGGCCTCCGGTCCCAGCGCGTATGCGCCGGTAACGCGCTCCCCGTCGCTCACCAGCGTCAGGAACCCGTTCGACTTCGCGTAATCGTGCGTATACGTCGGGGTTTTGGCGATCTCTGCGAGTCGCGCGGTGGCAGTGAACTCTGCCTCGCGTCGCGCCGACGGCCGCGGCCTGGGGATCTGTGTACGTGACGCGCGGGACTGCCTCGTAGTGGGCTTCACGTGCTTCGCCGAGGATGTTCGCGGCGGCTATCTCGCCCTGATACTCGCCGACGTGCGTCAGCTGCCAGATGCCCGTGACGTCACCGACCGCCCACAGCCGCTCACCAGCCCGCATGTGTGAATCGACCTGGACTCCTCGGCGGTCCGGTGTGATGCCGACGGTTTCCAACCCGATTCCCTCGACGCGCGGGCGCCGGCCTGTCGCCACGAGCAGATGATCTCCGCGAAGCTCCCGCCCATCCTCCAGTCTCAGCACGAACGTCTCGCCGTCTCGGGAAGCCTCGATCGCCTGCACCCCGAGTGCGAGCTCGATTCCGTCCTGCGCAAGCGCCTCGCCCAGCGCCACTCCGAGGGGTGCCGGCTCCCGCGCAAGCACCCGCTCGGCAGCCTCAACGAGCGTCACCTCGCCGCCGAGGCGGCGCACGATCTGGGCGAGCTCGACACCTGCCGCCCCACCCCCGAGCACGATCAGTCGTTTGGGCACGGCCTTCATTCCGGTCGCCTCGTTAGTGCCCCAGACGCCGTCGAGTTCGCGCAGGCCGGGAACCGGCGGGACGACCCGATCGGCACCGTTGGCGAGGATGACCTGATCGGCGGTGCAGCGCACACCATCGACATCGACCGCGCCCGTGCCGGCGAGAACGCCCTGACCGCGCAGCAGGGTGATCCCGCGGTCCGCCAGCCATTTGGCAGCGCCTTTGTCGGAGTAGTTGGAGACTTCAAAGTCGCGCCAATCGAGCGCTGCCTGCACGTCCACATCGGCTCTCGCGGCCGGCCTCGCGGGCGCCGTGCACCGCCTCTCCTGGGCGCAGCAGCGACTTCGATGGGATACATGCCCAATAGGAGCAGAGGCCGCCCACGAGGTCGCGCTCAACGACCGCGACGCGCAAACCGCCCTCCGCCAGTGCGCCCGCGCAGTGCTCTCCCGGCGCTCCACCGCCGAGGACGATCACGTCGTAGTGGTCGGTCACAGCGGAAGCTCCTCGCCTGCCTGCTCGCGAACCATGTACTCGGCGTACCAGTCCGGCCAATCCGGATCCTCGTGCCCGAGTCGCGTTTCGTGCTCCCCATGCGCCGCCGACGCGCGTCGCATCGCCTTCGACAGATCGCTCGCCGACGCGAACGAGACGGACGCGGGGTCGACCCGGCCCGGTAAGCGCGTGGTTATCTCCTGCAGGAGCCAGCCGTTTCCGTCCGGGTCGTCGAACGACGGCGAACGAGCCGTAGCTCTGGTGCTGCGGCGCTGGGCCGGCGAGCCGATCGCTCGCATCGGGCCCGTGGAAACGCCCTCCGAGCTCGGCCTCGTGGAAGACCTCGCTGACCTCCGCGCCGCGCGCGATGAGCTCGGCACGCGCGGCCTCGATGTCGGAGACGACGAGGTACAGACCGGTGAGGGAACCGGGCGCGGCCGACGTGAGCTTCGTTCCGAACTGAATCGAGCACCCCGAGCCTGGAGGCGTGATCTGGACCAGGCGGAAACCGTCGCGGACGACGTTCGCGTCGAGTCTCCAGCCGAGGTTTACGTAGAACTTCATGGCCCGCTCGACGTCGGACACGGGGATGACGAGGACCTCGAGCTTCAGGTCGACCGCTTCGTGTCCAGCCGTCTGATTCGCGGACTGATGACTGCTCTCGACGCTGCTCATATCGACCTCCATCGCTTCGGTTGGCTGCAAGTCAGGATCAGGCGCGAGAGTCGTCTTCGCGGCATCAAGGCGACGGGCCTCAGTCGGATTGCTCGCCGGGGCTGACCGGCGGCCAGGCGGCGGGCGACCAGTCCCCGTCTGGGTCGGTGGTTTGCCCGACCTCGATGATGTAACCGTCGGGATCTCGGATGTAACAACGGATCTCGTACTGGTGCTGTTTCGGCGGCGTCAGAAAATTCGCACCCCTGGCGCTCCATTCGGCGTACACGGCCGCGATGTCCGTGACACGGATATTGAGGAAGCTGCTGACCCTGTCAGGGTCACTTGGCGTCTCGAGAGTGACCGTGGGCTTGTCATCGGTCGGTCCACCGCCGCCGTTGATGACGATGAAGCTGTTGGCAAGTGCGACATTGGTCGGCTCCGGGCCGAAGACCACCCTGCCGCCGAGTACCTCGGTATAGAAGCGCCGGGAACGTTCGACGTCATCGGAGACGATGAAGTAGCACACCACCATTCGCGCTGCGGGCTGCGTGGGTTCCGCCACCGGCACCTCCACTCGCTGGAGTCACGCTGTCTTGCGACGGGTCTGAAGCCTACAGCCGTCTCGGGTATGTGCGGGCACTTTGCTTGATAGCCGAGCAGCGGTTCCTCATCGGCCGCACTTCGTCGAGTAGCCTTGCGCCCGCGGCAACGACACAAGAGGAGCGAGCGACATGGCCGACTACGCAGTTGTTGATCCAAGCACCGGCGCGACGATCAAGGAGTACCCGACGATCACGGACTCGGAGCTCCAGGATGCGATCGCCAAGGCCGACGCCACGCATGCGGATTGGGTCGTGTCGACATCGGTGAAAGAGCGTGGCGAGCTCGTGCGCCGTGTCGGTCAGCTGCACGAGGAGAACAGCCAGCGGCTCGGCGAGATCATCGTGCGCGAGATGGGCAAGCCGATCACTGAGGCCGTCGGCGAGGTCAGCTTCTGCAAGGACATCTACGACTTCTATGCCGACAACGCCGAGCAGCTGATGGCCGACGAGCCGATCGAGCTCCTCGGCGGCGGCGGATCCGCGGTCGTGCGTCGCACCTCGCTGGGACCGCTGCTCGGGATCATGCCGTGGAACTACCCGTACTACCAGGTGGCACGGTTTGCCGGACCGAACCTGGTGATCGGCAACACGATCCTGCTCAAGCATGCCCCGCAGTGCCCGGAGTCCGCGGCGGCGATGGAGGAGATCTTCCGCGAGGCCGGAGTCCCGGAGGGCGCGTACACGAACATCTACGCGACCAACGATCAGATCAAGGATGTGATCGCCGATCCGCGCGTGCGCGGCGTGTCGCTGACGGGCTCCGAGCGCGCCGGCGCAGCCGTCGCCGAGACCGCGGGCCACTACCTCAAGAAGGTCGTGCTCGAACTCGGCGGATCGGATCCGTTCATCGTCCTGAAGAGCGACGACCTCGACGCGACCGTCGAAGCGGCCGTCGAGGCGAGACTCGGCAACACCGGCCAGGCGTGCAACGCGGGCAAGCGGTTCATCGTGATCGATGATCTGTACGAGCCGTTCCTTGAGAAGTTCACGGCCGCGATGACGGCTACGAAGCCGGGCGATCCCAGCCTGGCTGACACGGTCATCGGGCCGCTGTCCTCGGAGGTCGCGACCAGCCGGCTGGCCGATCAGCTGCGCCACGCGATCGATCAGGGCGCGAAGCTCGTGGCCGGAGGCAGCCACGACGGCAACTTCTTCGAACCGACGGTGCTCACGGACATCCCGCAGGGCGCCGACGCGCGGCGAGAGGAGTTCTTCGGCCCGGTCGCGCAGGTCTACCGCGTGGCTTCCGAGCAGGAGGCGGTGCAGCTCGCCAACGACACGCCCTACGGCCTCGGGTCCTACGTCATGACCACCGACGCGGAGCAGGGTCAGCGGGTGGCCGACCAGCTCGACACCGGCATGGTGTACATCAACGCGGTCGGCGGCGAAGGTGCCGAGTTGCCGTTCGGCGGCGTCAAGCGCTCGGGATTCGGCCGCGAGCTGGGCAGGTTCGGCGCCGACGAGTTCGTCAACAAGAAGCTGATCCGCACAGGCGGGTGACAGGTGCGTAAGCGGGTGACCTGCGGCTAGCTGGTCAGATCCAGCACCTGGTCCCCGACCGTCTCGTCCCGGATCTCGGTGGCGCTGACGCCCGGATCCGGTAGCACCCGTAGCGCGTCGGCCGGGAGCGCGATGCTGACGGCCGTCCCCTGGCTGTAGGGCAGCGTGCTGCCGTCGTTGCGGACCAGCGCCTGGAGCGCCGAGCCCGTGGCGAGGCGCACGTAGACGTGCGTTGTCGAGCCGAGGAACACCAGGCGCTCCACCATCCCCGGCACACGGTTGGCGCCGGCGGTCCTCGTACGGGTGCAGGTGGACCCGCTCCGGGCGGATCGCCAACTTGACCGCGCCCGTGGCGTCGAGCTGACCCGCGTGCGCCTCGAGCAGGAAGTCGCCGAAGCGCAGCCGGCACGGCCCGTGCCCGCCACCGGCCGGGTCGACCTCGGCATCCATCAGGTTCGACACGCCGAGGAAGTCGGCCACGTAGGCATCGGCGGGCTCGTTGTAGACCTCCTCGGGGGTACCGAGCTGCACGATCCGCCCGTGGTTCATGACCGCCAGGCGGTCGGACATCGTCAGCGCCTCTTCCTGATCGTGGGTGACGTACAGGAAGGTGATGCCGACCTGCTTCTGCAGGGCGCCGAGCTCGACCTGGAGGTTGCGGCGGAGCTTGGCGTCGAGCGCGCCGAGCGGCTCGTCCAGCAGCAGCACCGCCGGGCGCAGGACGAGCGCCCGCGCCAGCGCGACGCGCTGCTGCTGGCCGCCCGAGAGCTGGTTCGGGCGTCGCTTCTCGAGCCCGGACAGCTGCACCAGCTCGAGCGCCTCGGCCACCCGCTGCTCGCGCTCGGACTTCGGCACCGACTTGTACTTCATCCCGAACGCGACGTTCTCCGCGACGGTCAGGAACGGGAACAGGGCGTAGCTCTGGAACACCGTGTTGACGTTGCGGCGGTTGGGCGCCCAGGAGCCGACGTCGACGCCGTCGAGCAGGATCTTGCCGTTGGTCGGCGGCTCGAAGCCCGCGACCATCCGCAGCGTGGTCGTCTTCCCGCAGCCGCTCGGCCCGAGCAGCGAGAAGAACTCGCCGGCCTGGATCTCCAGCGAGATGCCGTCGACCGCGGCGACGTCGTCAAACCGCTTCGTCAGTGACACCAGCTCGACGTGGCCTTCACTCATCTCTCTCCATCCTCTCACATGCCTGCGATGCTCGTCAGCGCCTCGACGCTGCCCTCGGTGCGCTCGCCCCGGGTCATCCACCGGTACGCGAAGAACCCGAGCAGCGCCGCGGCGAGCGAGAACAGCAGCATGATCGTGGCCAGCGCGTTGAGCGCCGGGCCGCTCAGCCCGCCGTGGACGTTCGCGTAGATCAGCACCGACATCGGCTGCGTCGACGCGGTCGACGACAGCTGCTCGACGATCACGAAGTCGTCCACCGTGCTCGCGAACACGAGCACCGCGCTCGCGAAGATCGCCGGCATCAGCATCGGCAGCAGCACGCGACGGATCGCGCCCAGTCGCGATGCGCCGAGGTCGGTCGCGGCCTCCTCGTAGCTGTGCCCGATGCTCACGAGCCGCGCCCGGACGATGATCGCGGGCCAGCTGATGTTCCACACGACGAGCCCGGCCACCTCGGCCTCGGTTCCGAGGCCGATGAACGTCAGCGCCTGCGTCACGAGCAGGAACAGCGCCACCGCGAGCAGCAGCTCCGGGATCACGAACGAGAAGATCATCACGAAGTTCAGCGACGTCGAGGTGCGCGCTACGCCAGCGGTCGATGCCGATCGCGAAGCCGACCCCGATCGGCACGCAGATCACCGTCGTCAGGACCGCCAGCACCAGCGTCTGGACCACGGCCTGATGCAGGGCGGGGTTGTGGAGCACGGAGTTGACCGAGTTGCCGACGTACCACTTCGTCGAGAAGCCCTGCCAGGTGGACTGTGAGGCGCCCTTGTTGAACGAGAACAGGACCGCGATCCCGATCGGCACGATCGACCAGATGATGTACAGCCAGGTGAAGCCCTCCATCGCCCACGGCCGCCGCCACGGATTTGGGCGCAGACGGTCGGCCAGGGACACCGCCCCGCGGGGCGCGGAGGGGCGAGCCGGCGGCTTGTCGAGCTCGACTCGCCATCAGGCGTTCTCCCTCGACGCTCGGGCGGTGCTGACGACGTAGTAGATCATCGGGATCAGCAGCACCACGAGCAGCATCAGCGACAGCACGGCGCCCTGCCCGGTCTGTCCGGGCGCGTCGAGCTGACCCTCGATCGCGTTGCCGATCATCGTCGTCCCGGGTGCGCCCGACAGCAGCTGGTTGGTGTAGTAGTCGCCCAGCATCGGCAGCACCGTGATGAACGTCCCGGCGATGATCGCCGGCTTGCTCAGCGGGATCGTCACCCGCCAGAACGTCCGCCACCTGCTGAGCCCGAGATCCTGGGCCGCCTCGATCAGGCGCTGGTCGATGCGGTCGAGGAACGCGTACAGCACCAGGATCAGATACGGGATGTATCCGTACACGAGCCCGAGGATCACGGTCACCGATTTGCCGCCGAGCCAGTCGGTGTTCCCGGGCAGGCCGAGCGAGGACAGCGCGCTGTTGAACAGGCCGCCCTGCTGCAACAGGTCGATCCAGGCGAGCATCCGCATCATGTAGCTGACCCAGAACGGCGCGATCAACAGAACCAGGTAGAGCATCTTGCGCCGGCCGGCGTAGCGGGCGACGAAGTAGGCGACCGGGTAGGCGATCGCGAGCGAGATCACGGTGGCGATCGCCGTGTAGATGAGCGTCCGCAGCGCAGGCGGGCCGATGAACGCTCCGCTCCCGACGATGTCGTGCCAGACGGCGCTGAAGTTCCAGCTCGACCAGTGCAGTGGATTCCACACCGGGACGACCGTCTGGAAGAACTCGTTGACGCCGCCGCCGGCGACCGCCAGCATCACGTAGAACGGCACCACGAACAGGACGATCAGCCAGATCGCCCCGGGCGCGGCGAGCCCGATCCACAGCCAGCCGGTTGCGCCGGTCGTGCGTGTCTTCGCGGTTGCTCATCGCGCTCGCCCTACAGCCCCTTGGAGAACGTGTTCCAGGTGGACTCCCAGACCGCGTCGGCGGCAGGAGGGAGCTCGAGCTCGAACAGGCCGTGGCGGAAGTAATCCGGCAGCACCACGGTGGAGGTGAGCTGCGGGACCAGCAGCTTCTCGGACACCAGCTTCTGCGGAGTGACCTCGGTCAGCGGCTGCATGTAACCGACGTAGGAGAAGTTCTCGAGCGCGTTGTCCACGTCGAGCATGTAGTCGATGAACTTGTGGGCCAGCACCGGATTGGCGCCGCCGGTCAGGTTGACCATCACGTCGTTGGCGACCGGGCCCTTGCGGTCGGGCGGGAACCAGTAGCCGATCGTGTCGACCGAGGTGCCCTTCGGCAGGTACTGGTTGGACAGCGCCATGTCGCCCGACCACGCGAGGTGAATCCACGTCTTCCCGGTCGGCACGTCGGTGTAGTCGTTGTTGTCGATCCGCACGTTCGTCGAGGGTCGAGAGCTGCTGCAGCGCCTTGCCGGCGGCCTGGATCTGGGGCGTGCTGGTCGTGTTGAGGTCCAGGTTGCCGGCGCGCAGCAGCGCGAGGCTGATCGTCTCGCGGTAGTCGTCGAGCACGGCGACCTTGCCCTTGTACTGCGCTCCCTGCCACGGCATGTTCCACGACGGGGCGAGATTCACCTTGTCCTTGCGCCAGGCGATCCCGGTGGTGTAGATCGAGTACGGCGTTGTGTACTGCCAGCCCTGGTCGTAGAACGGATTCAGGTAATCCGGCCAGGCGTTGGCGATGTTCGGGATGTAGCTGTGGTTGAGCGGCCGGATCAGCTTGGCCGCGACCAGCTGGCCGAGCACGCTGACGGTCGGGAAGAAGACGTCGAACTTGAGCTCGCCGCTGGCGAGCTTGGCGAGCGCCTCCTCCATCGTGTTGAAGGTCGTCACCTGGCAGCTGCAGTTGTACTTCTTCTCAGAAGTTCTTGACCACCGACTCGTTGATGTACGCGACCCAGTTGTAGAGCTGCAGCGTCGCGCCCTGCTCGGGCTCGAGGCCGGACGCGATCGCCTTGTTGTCGGTGTACACCGGCCATTTGACGGGCTTGTCCTGGCGTGGCAGCGGCGGGCCCGCTGCTGTTGCCGGCGGGGTTGGTCGAGCTGCAGCCGGCCAGCATCCCGCCGAGCGCCAGCCCGGCGCCCGCCTGGAGCAGCTGGCGGCGGGAGATCGCGCTCTCCTCCGCGTCCGAGCGGGCGCCGGACCCCAGGGCCCAGCCATCCCTCACGTGGATGCATGGACTCACGTCGACGCTTCGCCCTCGTCCGGGCCGGTGGCGCGCAGCTCGCAGCCGAGCTCGCTCGAGGCGAGCGCGAGGCAGATGCTCGATCATCCGCTCGGGCGCGACGTCCGGCTGCCCGAGCGTGACCTGCACGCCGAGGCCGTCCATCAGGCCCGACAGCGCGATCGCGAACGCGTCGGGGTCGGCGTCGGCGCTGAACTCGCCGGCCGCCTGCCCGTCGCGGACGATGTCGGCGATCAGCTTGCGCTGCCGGCGGTCGAGCTCGAAGTACGACTCGCGGACGGTCGTCGTCGCGCCGCGCGCGGACCCAGATCTCCATCCACAGCGTCCAGTCGCTGAAGCCGCTCGGCCCGAGGCTCGTCTCCTCGATCAGGTGCACGAGCTTGTCGCTGGCGCGGTCGTATTTCGCCTGGCCCTCGGTCAGCCGCGCGTAGAACTCGCGGTCGGTCTGATCGACGGCCTCCTCCAGCAGCCGGTCCTTGGACTCGAAGTAGTAGAGGATCGTCGGGGCGCTGGTGCCGGCGCGCTTGGCGATGTCGCCGATCCGCGTCTCGAACAGCCCGCGCTCGTACAGCACCTCGGCCGCGGCCTCGACGATCTGCGGCTTGCGTAGGTGGTCGACTCTCGGTCGGGGACTCATCGCTCCTCCTCGGGTTCAGCTCGAACGAATTCGTATACTGAACCGCGAGTTCAGAAAACTACCGCGGCTCGGTCGTCGATGTCAAGCGGCAATGTCAAGCGACGAATCCGCTTTGGCAGCGGCGAGCGGCCGATCCGACGACGCGAGGAGTGCGACGTGTTCGATGTGGCTGTGCTGGGGGCCGGGCTGGGCGGACTGAGCGCGGCACGAGACCTCGTGCGCTCGGGCGCCGACGTGATCGTGCTCGAGGCGCGCGAGCGACCCGGCGGCCGCGTCGAGGCGGTGACGCTGCCCGACGGCCGCACGGTCCAGGCCGGCGGCGAGGTGTTCGGCTTCGGCCACACCGCCTACCGCGAACTGGTCGGCGAGCTCGGGCTGACGATCGAGCCGCAGCTACGTCGCGGACCCGGGCGCAGATGAGCTGGGGACTCGTCGACGGCGTGTACGTCGGCGACGAGCCGCCGTGGATGACGGCCGAGGAGCTCGCCGACGCGGCGCGCGTCGAGCGGCGTTCGCGGCGCTGACGCGACGGCGTCGACCCGGACGATCCGTGGTCGCACCCCGACGCCGCGGCGCTCGACGCGATGAGCGTCGGCGCGTGGCTGCGATCGGTCGACGCGCTGCCGGCGGTCCGCCGTCGCCACGAGCTCGCGTCGCTGTCGCTGTCGTGCGACGCGCCCGAGCGCACCTCGCTGCTCGCGGAGCTGCGCAAGCACGCGGTGCTCGGCGGCGACGGCTTCTACGACCTCGAGCGCTGGGAGGGCCTCAAGGTCGCCGAGGGATCGGCGTCGGTCGCGCTCGCGATGGCGGCCGAGCTGGCGGGCGCGGCTCCGGTTCGGCGCGGTCGTGGAGCGGATCGACATCAGCCGATCGGCGGCGTGCGCGTGACGCTGGTCGACGGCGAGCAGATCGATGCCGAGGCGGTCGTCTGCGCGATCCCGGCCGCCCCGCTGCGCGACGTCGCGATCACCGGCCTCAGCGACGCGCGCCTGCGAGTCGTTGCGCTCGCAGCGCAACGCGCTCGCGGCGAAGGTCGTGGTCGCCTACGAGGACTCGTTCTGGCAGCGGAGCGGGCAGAACGGCCTCGCCGAGAGCGAGTGGCTGTTCGGCTCGACCTGGCCGCAGGGACCGGGAGTGCTGTCGCTGCTCGTCCCGCCCGAGCGCTTCGCGGCCTTCCTCGCGGCGCCGCCGGCGGCTCGCGCGGCGACCGTGCTCGAGGGCTTGAGCGCGCTGTACGGCGAGCCGGCCGGAGCGCCGGTCGCGATGCTCGAGCGGCTGTGGGGCTCGGACCCGTTCACGCGCGGGTACATCGCGAGCTGGGCGCCCGGCGACCTCGGCGCGCGTCGGGCCGCTGCACGGCACGCACGAGCCGCCGTTCTACGTCGCCGGCTCCGATCACTGGGTCGCCGGCTACATGGAGGGGGCGGTGCGGACAGGGCGCGACGCGGCGCGAGCGGCGCTGGGCGCAGGGGTAGCCGTGAGACGTGCCGGCCGGTGAGCGAGACTGGGCATGCCAGCGCGGCACTGCCCGAATCGCTACGCTTGCCTCAGCAGCGCCTGGCTGGCACCGCTGCACGCCGCTCCGCGAGCCCGAGGTCGCGTGCGAGCGAGGACTTCGACGGCGGCACGAGCGCGTTCGAGCGGGACGCTCGTGTCGCCGATCAGCGTCCTGATCCCGAACCCGTCGAGCAGCGCCAGCGTGCGGTCGGCGACCTCGATCGGGTCGCTGTCGCCGACGAACTCGCCGTCCTCGATCCCGGCCGTGATCTCGTCCGCGAACCACTCGCGCAGCCTCCCGTACAGCTCCTCGGCGACCGGTCGCAGCTCCGGGTGTCGGACCGCGCGCAGCCACAGCTCGACCCACAGCACCCAGTCCTCCGCGAGCGACGGCGTCGTCGGCAGGCACTGGCCGATCATCGGGCGCAGCCGCTCGGCGTGGGTGGCGGCTGGGATCTCGCCGCTCGAGATCCGCGCGTCGCCCGCGCGCGCGTACGAGTAGCGGAGCGCCTCGGCCAGCAGCGTCTCGCGGCTGTCGAAGTGGTAGTGCACCAGTGACGGCGAGACGCCGGCGTCCATCGCGATCCGGGCGATCCGGACGTCGTCGATGCCGTCGCTCGCGATCCGCCGGACCGCGGCCGCGAGGATCCGCTCGCGCGCGGCCGGGCGCTGCGTCCGGCTGCTGATCGCTCCGCGGTCACTCAGTTCCAGCGCCGGGGCCAGGTCGGCGCGGATCCGATCGGCGAACCACGCCGACCGCGCGCTCGCGCTCCGACAGCGGGCCGCACTCGTAGCCGCGCGTCTGCAGTCCCTGCTGCACGTTCGAGACGAGGTCGACGTCCTCGTCGAGCACGAGCGTGTTCAGGCGCTGGTTGGCCCACTGCACGAAACGGGTGCGCGCGCCGCTGCCGGCCGGGCGGTAGCCGGCGGAGATGTCATGCGTCGAGCCGACGCCGTCGGGCAGCAGCTGCCAGGTGTTGACCTGGTCGGGGTACAGATCGATCGTCGTGTTCGGATAGATGTAGACGTAGCGCCAGGTGCGCCGATCCTCCTCGCCGAGGCCGGGCATCGGCCGCACGAGGCGCTGGTAGGCGCGCTCGAGCCGGTTGCTGCTCGGCTTGTCGCGCAGCGGCGCCTCGAACCACACGTACGAGTCGTGGACCTCGGCCGTGTAGCGCTTGTAGTCGTACAGCCGCATCAGGCCGGGGTGCGCGATCGGGACGTGGTAGCCCTCGAGGTAGTTGTCGGCGACGACCTTCCAGTTCGCCGGCTGATCGCCCTCGTAGGGCGCGAACGACTCGAGCGACGGGATCCGGTAGCGCTCGAGCCGGGCCGGCAGGTCGCCGACGAGCTCCGCGAGCGGCGTCGCGTCGGGGTCGAGGTTGACGAACACCAGCCCGCACAGCTCCTCGACCCGCGCCGGCAGCAGCCCGAGCGAGGACTTGTCGAGCCGCTCGCCGAATGCGAGCGCCTCGGGAGCGCCGATCATCTGCCCGTCGAGCTTGTAGGTCCAGCCGTGGTAGCGGCAGCGGATCGCCGCCTTGCACTGGCCCGAGCCGCTGAGCAGGCGCGAGCCGCGGTGGCGGCAGACGTTGCGGTACGCGCGGAGCGCTCCGTCCTCGTCGCGCACGACGAGCACCGGCTGGGAGCCGGCCCGGGCGGTGATGTAGCTGCCGGTCTGCGGCAGCGAGCCGACGTGGCCGGCGAGCTGCCAGGTGCGCTCGAAGATCAGTCGCTGCTCGGCCTCGAGCAGCGACGGCGTCCAGGTAGTGGCGCGGGGACAGGGCAGCCGGCATCAGCGGCGCGGCGGGCGTGGTGGTGGTCATTTCTCCCAATCCTGACTTTGTGATCAGTTGTTGTTAGTCTACCGCCCATGGTCAAGCGCGTGTCCTGGCTGTCGATCACACCCGAGCCCGAGCGCGAGCTCCCGGAGGCGGTCGCGACGCTCTCCTGCGGCGGCGTTCCGCCCGCCGATGCCGTCGCGCGCGAGCGCGAGCGCGTCGAGCGGCTCGTGCTGCACGGGAGCGCGCGGCAGTGGCTCGCCTACCTGCACGAGCGTCGTCGAGCTGATCGACCGCAGCGAGGTCTCCCCCGGCCAGAGCCGCGACCAGAGCCCGGACCACGACCAGAGCCCCGACCCGAACCGCGACCAGAGCGAAGTCGTCGCCCGCGCGCGTGCGCGGGCGCGAGCCGTGATCTCGAACCACCACAACCTGCTGCTGGCGCTGCCCGGACGCGCCGCTGACTGGACCGCAGCCGACCGCTTGCGGCTCGCAGCGTCATTCACCTCATCCACCGAGTCCATCGAATCCCCCGAGTCCATCGAATCCATCGAATCCACCGAGTCCACGGAATCCCCCGAGTCCACCGAGCAAAGGAAGCCATGAGCACCACCGCGATCCCGACCCCCACCACCCCCGGCGAGCTGACCGCTGAGCAGCTGGAGCTGAGCCGGCGAGCGGCCGAGTTCGTCGACGACGTGCTGATCCCGCTCGAGCTCGAGGCCGAGGAACGCAACGGACGGCTGCCGGAGGAGACCATCGACGAGATCCGCCGCGCGGCGATCGCCGCCCGCCTGCATGGTGGGCGGGTCCCGGTCGAGCACGGCGGCCAGGGCTGGTCGATGCTCGAGTGGTTCCTCGTCAACGAGCAGTTCGGGCGCGTCACGAACGGGCTGCACTGGCACGTCCCGAACATCTACAACGTGCTGCTGAGCGGGACGCCCGAGCAGATCGAGCGCTATGTCGCGCCGGCGCTGCGCGGGGAGGGCGGCGACGCCTACGCCGTGACCGAGGCCGAGGCCGGGTCGGACCCGGGCGGGATCTCCTCGACCGCGGTCGCGACCGACGGCGGCTGGCGGATCAACGGCGAGAAGTGGTTCGTGACCTCCGGCGACGTCGCACGCGTGCTGATCGTGATGGCCAACGTCGTCGACGGCGCCGACCTGCTGCCGACGCTGTTCCTGATCGAGCCCGACGCGCCCGGTGTCGAGTTCGTCGACGACCCGAAGTTCACGCACAACTACCCGCACGGCCACCCGACGATCCGCTTCACCGACGTCGAGGTCGCTGCTGACGCGGTGATCGGCGGCGTCGGCAACGGCCTCGACCTGCAGCGCGCCTGGTTCACCGAGGAGCGTCTCGGGATCGCCACCCACGGCCTCGGTGCGATGTCGCGCCTGCTCGAGGAGACGCTCCGCTGGACTCAGACGCGTCTTCAGGGCGGCACCCGGATCCTCGACTACCAGGGGATCTCGTTCCCGCTTGCCGACTCGGCCACCGACGCGACCGTCGGCCGGCTGCTGGCGCTGCACGTCGCGCAACTCGTGGACGCCGAGGCCGACCTGAAGCTGATCCACGCCAAGGCGTCGATGGCGAAGCTGTTCGTCTCCGAGGCGGCGGGCCGGTGCGCGGACCGTGCAGTGCAGGCCTTCGGCGGCCGCGGCTACATGCGCAGCAACGTCGCCGAGCGCTTCAACCGCGAACTGCGCGTCGACCGCATCTGGGAGGGCACGAACGAGATCCAGCGGCTGATCGTCGCGCGCGCACTCGAGCGGCGCGGCGTCGCGGCGACGATCCGCTAGCCGTGGACCTGACTCGCCTGCTGCGCCCACGGTCGGTGGCGGTCGTCGGTGCCACCGACCGTCCCGGCAGCTACGCCGCCCAGGCGCTCATCAACCTCGAGACGATCGGCTTTCCCGGTCAGGTCTGGGGCGTCAACCCCGGCCGGACCGAGGTGCTCGGGCGGCCGTGCGTCCCGACGCTCGCGGAGCTGCCGGTCGCAGCCGACGCGGTGATCGTCGCGATTCCCGGCGCCGGTGTGCCGGACGTGATCGAGCAGGCCGGCGCGCGCGGCTGCGGTGGCGCGGTCGTGTTCAGCGCCGGCTTTGGCGAGATCGCCGGGGGCGCATCGCTCGAGCGCGCGCTGATCGATGCAGCGTCGCAACACGCGCTACCGGTCTGCGGCCCGAACTGCAACGGAATCGTCGCGATGAACTCGCGCTCGGCGCTGTGGGGCGACGCGCTCACGGCGCGCGAACCGGGCGCGGTGGCGCTCGTGTCGCAGAGCGGCAACGTGGCGGTCAACGCGCTCTCCACGCAGCGCGGGCTGCGCTTCCACACGGTGATCTCGAGCGGCAACCAGTCGGTGCTGTCGGCCGCGGATTACCTGCAGGCGCTCGCGCACGAGGACGGCCTGCGGTCGGTCGCTCTGTACCTGGAGGACGACGGCGGCCCGCGGCTGTGCGACGGACTCGCCGCGTGCGCCGAGGCCGGTGTCCGCGTCGCGGTCCTGAAGGTCGGGAGCTCGCCCGCGGGCGCGCGGGCAGCGGCGGCCCACAGCGGCGCGCTCGCCGGCGACCAGCGCGTGTTCCGGGCCCTGATCGAGGAGGCCGGCGCGGTGTCGGTCGAGGATCTGCACGAGCTGCTGGAGGTGGCGAAGGCATTGGCGGCCATCAGGCCATCGCGACGAGCGAGTTCGCCGGCAATGGAGCGTCACGTCGCCGAGGCCGGCCCGCTGGCCGGCCTCGCGATCCTCACGTGCTCGGGTGGCGACTCGGCCCAGGGCGCGGACGAGGCGGCGCGGCGGGGGCTCGCGCTGCCGGAGTTCGCCCCCGCGACGTGCGAGCGCCTGCGCGAGCTGCTGCCGCCGGCGGCCACGGTCGCCAACCCGCTCGACTACACCGCGATGATCTGGGGTGACGCGGCCGCGCTCGAAGAGCTGATCGGGACCGTCGCCTCCGATCCGGCGATCGGCCAGGTGCTCGTGTTCTACGACCAGCCCCGGGATCTGGACGCTGCGTCCGAGCAGTCGTGGGGCGCGGTCCGCGACGGGATCATCGCCGGTGCTGCCCGTGGGGATGTGCCCGTGATCGTCTGCTCGACGCTGCCCGAGTTGCTCGACGACGCAGCTGCGTGGCGGTTCGCCTCGCACGGGATCGCGCCGGTTGCCGGGCTGCGAACCGGACTGCTGTGCGCCGAGGCGCTGCGGGGCGCACCGGGAGATCCAGAGCGGCTGCGGGAGATCGCGGCGGCGGCACGGGCGGCCGCCGGCACCGAGACCGCCGGCGCCTGGCTGTCCGAGCACGACTCGAAGGAGCTGTTGCGCGACGCCGGCGTCGCGGTCCCCGACGGACGCCTGGTTCGTGACGAGGACGATGCCGCGGCCGTGCTGGCTGAGCTGGGCGCGCCGCTCGTGCTGAAGCTGAGTTCGGCCGCGGTGCAGCACAAGACCGAGCTCGGCGGCGTCGAGCTGGGGCTGCGCTCCGAATCCGAGACGCGGCTGGCATACCGGCGACTTGGCCGCGCTGGCCGCCGAACACGGTGGCGCCGTGCTGGCCGAGCGGATGGCGCCCGGCGGCACCGAGCTGCTGGTCGCGGCGCGTGCGGACACGATCGTGCCGGTGCTCGTGATCGGGCTCGGCGGGAATCTGGACCGAGCTGCTGGATGACGTCGCGATCGTGCCGCTACCGGCGGGCGCGGCACGGATCGAGCGGGCTCTGCGCTCGCTGCGCGGCGCGCCGATGTTCGCGGGCGGCCGCGGCCGGGCGGCCGGCGACATCGCCGCCGCGGCGGAGCTGATCGAGCGCTGCGGTGAGCTGTTGCTGGCGCGCGGGATCGAGCTGATCGAACTCAATCCGGTGCTGGTCGGCGAGGCCGGCGCGGTCGCCGTCGACGCCAGCATCCGCGTCCCGTCTCAGGGGTCGTCGTAGCGGCTGACGACTTCGGCGATCTGGCTGCGCGGCGTCTCATTCGCCACGCAGAGCGCCAGGAGCATGCGGGCTTTGGCGCCGTCCAGGCTGCCCGCGGGCATCGCGCCTGACGTGCGCAGGTCTTGCTCGCTGCCCTCGAACGCATACGTATCGGTGAGGATGCGGCCGCGCAGCGGTCGCGGGCAGACCACGACGGGCAATTTCTCGGCGATCTCGCGAATCGCCCTGAGAACCGGCGGCGGCACATGGCCGGCTCCAGGCACGCTCACCACCAACCCGTCACTGTTCGCCGCCAGGACGCGCAGGGCGTTGCCATCCGAGCCGACACCCACAAACGCGACCTCAACGGTCGCGAGTTCCGAGGGCAGCGGCAGCGCCCGATGTCGCGGTGGCGCGCCAGTCAGAGTGACGACACCATCAGCGATCTCGCCCAGCGGGCCCAGATGCGGGCTGGCGAACGCGTCGATCTCGACACTGTCGACCTTCCTGACGTCGCGGGCGGCGTGGATATGGCCGGCGAAACTGACAAGCACTCCGAGGTCACGAACCGCGTCGTTGGCCGCGACGATGAGCGCGTCGGTCAGGTTGCCCGGCCCGTCCGCGGCTTCGTCGTCGCTGAGGCGCATGGCTCCGGTGAACACGATCGGGGCCGAGCCGCCGTAGACCAGATCACAGAAGAAGGACACCTCCTCCATCACATCGGTGCCGTGTGTGACGACGACGGGCTCGCCGTCGCCGGCGATCGACGCGACGAGGGCGGCAAGCCCGAGGACGTCCTCGTAGGTCAGATGCACGCTCGGCTTGCGGACGTGCTCGATTACCGATCGTGGCGCCCAAGGCATGTCACTCCTTGCCAGCTGCGCCACCCCGGATGCGGGGACCGCGTTGGCACGGGCCATCGCGATCGTGCCGCCGGTGGTTACCAGCACCGTCACGTTATCCGTCCGGACATCGCCAGCAGTGTGCCGAATCCGCCGGTCCGAGGACTCCCGTGTTGACTTGAGATCCTCAGCGGCGACTGGAGCGCGTGACCCGCAGGTTCGCGTGCATCCCGAGCGCCATGTGGCCGGGCATCGAGCAGAAGAGCTCGTAGCGGCCGGCCTTCAGGTGCCAGGTCGCCTGGCTGATCTGCCCCGGCAGCGTCCTGGGAACCCGGCCGAGCACGGGCCCGACCATCTGGCCGGCCGCGTTCAGCCGGCGGATCCAGGTGTCGTGTATGTCCTGACCGCGGTTCCAGAGCTCGACCAGCACCGTTCCGGCCGGCACGCTGCTGCGCGACGGCCACAGCGACCACTCCTGCGCGTCGATCAGCAGGTGTGCGGGAGTGCGCTTCGGCGCTGCGGCGGCCAGCGGGCCGCCCGCAAGCGCGGCAAGCCCGGCACACAGCAGGCAGCGCGAGCAGCCGTCTCATGCGAGCAGCTTGTAGCGCGGGAACTTCGACGCCGCCGGGATGACCGCGCCGGCGTCGTGGTCGAACCACTGCTCGAGCAGCGAGGCGTAGACGCCGCGGAAGTCGACGTTGACGAGCTGGTTGCCGTTCACGTCGAGCGCGCTCAGCGCCGGGAACTCGCCGATCATGCCGCCGTTGACGCGGCTGCCGATCAGCAGCGACGTGCCGGCGGCGCCGTGGTCGGTGCCGTCCGAGCCGTTCTCCTGAGCGCGGCGGCCGAACTCTGACCAGACGTGGACGAGCACGCGGTTGTCGATGCCCGCGGGCCTCGAGGTCGGCCTGGAAGGCGGCCAGCGAGTCGGACACCAGCTGCACGCCGGTGTCGAAGGTCTCCGGCTGGCTCGAGTGGGTGTCGAACTGAACGTCGGTGGTGAGCGCCACGCATTTCAGCGGAACGCCGGCGGCGATCATCGACGCGAGCCCGGCGAGCCGGGCCGGCAGGTCGTCATCCGAGCGAGAGTGGATAGGTACGCTCGAGCCGCCGTAGACCGCGGCCGGGTTCTTGCTCGTGTTCGAGCCGGAGCTGTTCTGGGCGGCTTCGACCAGGGCTTCAGCGTGCGGCGCACGATCCCGACCTCGGACGCCGCGCTGCGCGACCTGCTTGATCGCGGGGTCGTGCCAGTCGCGCTGCTTGTCGCCGAGCGCGGAGGCCGTCTCGAGCGTCCACTCTGAGGCGTTGCCCCAGACGCCGTTGACCCAGACGGCGAAGTTGTTCGGCTGGTCGATCGCCGCCACCGGGTTCTTGGCGGTGGCGAGCGTCGGGTTCATCTGGCCGTCCAGCGACAGTCCCTGGAACGGGTTCGCCGCATCGCCGGCGACGTCGAGGTAGCGGCCCATCCAGCCGGTGTCGAGCGACGGCGTCGGTGGCGCCGACCTCCCAGTAGTGGCGCGAGGTGAAGTGCGACATGTCCTCGTCTGCTGTAGCCGATGCCCGGGAACACGAGCACCTTGCCGGCGTTGTGAAGGTTGGCGAGCGAGGCGGCCGACGGGTGCCAGGTGAGGCTCGGGTCCTCGCGGAACGGCACGCCCGAGCCGGGCGCGACCGCGAGCGTCGGGCGCAGCTTCTCGTACAGCGGATCGCCTGCCGGCGCGAGCAGCGACAGCGAGTCGATTCCGCCCTGCAGGAAGAGCGAGACGAGGATCGGGCTGTCGGCCGTCTGCAGCGTCGCGGCCTGGGCGATCCCGTCGCCGAGCATCCGGTCGGTGAGGCCTGCGCGGCCGGCGCCGTAGACGATCGCCATGCCGCCGACCGCCGCCGATCAGGAAGCGGCGGCGGTCGATGCCGACGCCGGCCGGGATCGGCATGCGCGAGTCCCACTCGCGGGCGACGGCGGCTTGCCGCTGGCCAGCACGCGGCGGATCGCCTGCGACCGTGTGAAGCCGTCGCAGTGGGTCTGCCCTGGAGCAAGGCGGTTTTCTGGGCCGTTGCTCATGCCGTCATCCAGTCGGGAGTCATCGGGATCAGGCTTGCGCAGCGCGTTCTGGCGCAGCTGACGGAACTCGACCTGCTCCCACGTCTGGGTCTGGCCGTGCGCGATGCGGCGGCCGAGGCTCGAGCAGGTGGTTGCGGGCGAGGTCTGACAGCGGGATGTCCGCCCCAGAAGTCGATCGCATGGTCGTAGGCCTCGCTCGGCGTTCTCGTTGATCCCGTAGGGGTAGGTCTTGCCCTGGATCGCGTGCTTGCTGCTGAGCGCCGTGTTGACGGCCTCCAGGCGGCCGGCCCAGCGCGAGGTGTCGAGCCACTGCGCGTAGTCCCAGCCGGAGACGTTCGGCGGCTGGAACAGCACCTGGCCGGTGAGTGCTGGCGATCCATGCCCAGTCGGTGGTCGTGATCGTCTGGCGGCTGGCGCGCAGCAGCCCGGCGGTCCACACGACCGGCGGGGTCACCAGCCGCGGTCCCTCGTAGAACAGCGGGTGGCGCAGGATCGCCTCGACGATCGGACGGATCTCATAGCCGCTGTGGACGTAGCGCGCTCTCGAGCTCCCGCGCCGTTCGGTCGGCAGTTCGGCGCCGACGAAGTAGCCCCACAGCTTGTTGACGAAGAACGATGGGTGGCGTCTGGTGCGTCACGGCCAGGCGCCCGCTGTCGCGCCAGTTCCAGCGGCCGACGTGGCCGAAGATCTTCTTGACGCCGTAGTCGTGCAGTTGCGGATCGAAGCGGAAGTCGACGGGCCCGCGGTCTCGCTCCAGTCGTTGGTCCAGCCGGTCAGCGCGCGTGCGTTCTGGACGACGTCGTCCTGGTTGTAGCCGCGGCCCTGGCCGAGCGTGAACAGCTCGAGCATCTCGCGGCCGTAGTTCTCGTTCGGATAGCCCTTGTTGTTGGTGTTGCCGTTCAGCCACAGCAGCATCGCCGGGTCGACCGTCACGTCTGAGCAGCAGCTGGTGGAAGTTGCCGAGCGCGTTGCGACGCATCATCCAGTTCTGGTTGATCATCAGCTTCGCGCTTGAAGCCGCCTCGGAGGTGGCGAACCAGCTGTGCCAGATCAGCGTCATGCGCTCGATCAGCTGGCTGGTTCGAGCGGACCATGCGGTCGAGCCACCAGCAGTGGTCATCGCCCCAGACGTTGATCGGGTCGAGCGGGTGGCCCTTGTCGTCGTGCGGCGGCTTCGCCGATCAGTCGCGCGGGTCCTGCGGCCGCGTGAGCGATGCGACAGCGGCCTCGAGACCGAGCTTTGCGATGCGCTCAGCATCGCCGGGACGCGGCCCGAAACCGGCACGCCAAAGCAGTCGCGTCGCCTGTTCTTCGCCGAAGGGGCCGCGGTAAACGGCCGTAGGTGACTGTCCTAGCGGAGTCACGTCTGCCCAACTATCGGCGGGTTTGTGCCGATCCTTCAGCGATCGTCAATCAAACTGGCCATCCGTATGAGACTGGGACGCGGGCCTACGTGACGAGCCGCGGGCCTACGTGACTTCGGTCGCACCTGCGGCGCGCGGCCCCGCGGTCGCGCTGCAGACGCCTTAACCGTCCAGTGCTTCCATGAACTCACCCCGTCGGCCCGAAGCGCTCGGTCCGGATCAGATCGGGCGTGTGACCGCTTTGCACGAGTGTGTCGGCGACGGACTCAACAAACCCCGTGGGTCCGCAGATCAAGATCAGCGGCCGCTCGTTCGGAGACCACGAGACCTCGTCGAGCAGCCCACTGTCGATTCGTCCGCGATGGCCCTGCCAATCCTGCGGCCACTCCCGAGTGAGCACGAGCCGGACATCGAGCCCGTCGTCCGCGGCGAAGCGCATCAGCTCCTCGCGGTAGATCACCTCGTCAAGCGACCGTGAGGAATAGATCAGGCGTACCGGCACGCTGCTGCCGGCCGCGGCGCGCTGGCGAAGCATCGAACGGAACGGCACGATGCCGGAGCCGCCCGCCACCAGCAGCACCGGGCCTGCCACCGACGGCTCCCAGACGAAGTAGCCGCCGATCGGCCCGCGCAGCTCGAGCTCGTCACCCGCCCGCAGCTCGCCGGCAAGGTACGACGACACCTCCCCGTCTTCGAGACGCTCGACGGTGAGGACCAGAGCGTCGTCGTCTGGAGCCGACGCGATCGAGTAGCTGCGCTGCGCCTGGTAGCCGTCGGGTGCCGTCAGACGGACGTCGACGTGCTGTCCAGGTAGAAAGCCGCCCCATTGCGGGGACTCAAGCACGATGCTCACGGTGCGCTCGGTCTCAGCGATCAGCTCGACGACAGGCACCTCCTGCCAGTTCAGTCTCCCTGGTAGCGCTGTTCGAGCCATGGGTCGCCGTGGTTGTTGTAGCCGTAGTTCTCCCAGAATCCGGGCTTGTCATCGCGAGTCAGCGTCAGGCCTCGCACCCATTTCGCGCTCTTCCAGAAGTACAGGTGAGGTACCAGCAGCCGTGCCGGACCCCCATGCTCGGGGTCCAACGGCGCACCGTCGTACTCGTACGCGATCCACGCACGGCCGTCGGTCAGGTCGGCGAGAGACAGGTTCGTCGTGTAGTCACCGTCGGACCAGGCGGTCACGTACCCGGCCTCGGTCTCAATCGAGGCGAGCAGTGTGTCGATCGAGACGCCCCGCCAGCTGGTGTCCAGCTTCGACCACTTCGTGACGCAGTGGATGTCGACCCGAACCTCTTCCGCCGCGAGTGCGAGGAGCTCCTCCCACGACCAAGCCGCCGACTTGCCGACCTCACCGTCAATCGTGAAGCTCCACTCGGCGAGCGGCGTCCGCGGCGTAGGCCCAGCCGAGAGGACGGGAAAGTCAAGCGTCACGTATTGCCCGGGCGGAACGCGCGACGGATCCGCGCCGGCACGCCGGCGGCCCATGAACCCTCGGCTGATCGGCGACATCAGCGCTCCGTGAGCGGTGGGAGATAGGTCGCGTGAGTCGTTAAGGTCATCGCCTCTCCAACGGACTGGAACACAGCGCCCTTAGCCTAACCACTGGCCGAGCCAGGGATGCGCTCCGGAGTGGTGCCTCGATCCTGAGCTGAGGCGGCAACGGTCTCGATCGTGGCGCTCCCGTACGCGAGCACACATTCAAACGGTGCGGAGGTGCGGTTCTCGATCCGGTGCGGGGCGTCCGCCGGCACACGGGCGACCTCGCCGGCGCGGAGGATCCTCGCCTGGTGAGAGCCGAGGAACACCGTGGCCTGCCCCGCGGTGGGGACAAGCAGCTCCTCCGTCGGATGAGAGTGAGCCGGCTGCCCGGTCCCGGGTTCGAGCGTCACGATGGCAACGCTGACGGACGCGCCATGGTCGGATCCCGCGAAGACCGCACCGCCGTCGATGGTTGGGAGCTGCTCGCGCACGCGAACCCGCACATACAGGTCGAGCTCCTGGAGCTCGTCCTCTACGGCCGGTCCGTCGAACCACGCCTCCCGTGCTGACGGAATCCCATGGCGCCGAAGCGCCTCCAGGACGTCGCGGTCCTCCCCGTGGCGACCGGCTAATTCCAGTATCAGCTCCGGGCTGACGCCCAGGCGCGCCATGCACGTGTGGTCGACCGGGCAGCCAAACATGTAGCTGCCCTCTGTACCCGCCAGCGATGCCCGTGCCTTGTCGAGCAGTCGTGGGATCCACGCGTACCCGTCAAGTTCGCAGTCCAGCGGCGCCGGCTTCACCAGCGTGAGGTCCTTCGCTCCAGCAATACTCGTCACGTTGTTGCGGCTCCGATCAGATCCCAGCGGTTGCCCGAGATATCGAGGAAGACGGCCACTCGCCCATACGCTTCGGTCCTCTTCGGTCGCCCGTCGTTTGTCAGCGCCGGCGAATCTTCAACCAGATCGAAGCCAAGCTTTTCGACGAAGAACTCAATTGCCACGTCGTAGTCGTCGACGATCAGCGCGACCTGTTCCAGGTACATGACGTCAGGCAGGTAAGCAGCCTGCAGCTCGAACTTCTAGTCAAGTATGCGCGCCAGCCGGCCGAAGATGGACACATGGAAACCCTGCTGCAGAGAAACCGGCTCACACTCACCGCCATCGCTGTCGTCGCTATCTATGTGCTGCTCGCGGCGACAACCCGAGTTGTCCTGCTGGGCATTTTTCCGCTTCTGCTCTCCTACCGCGCATTTCGGCGAGGAGAAGCGCTCGCGCCAATCGCGCTGATTTGCGCCATCGTCGCGGTGGTGGTCGCCGTCGCGACGCTGTCGCATAGCTGACGATTCCGAGCCACGACCGCAGGTCCGCGACAGAGTCTACGAAGCGTCACCACCCGGCGCGCCTGGCGGCCTCCCGTCGTTATTTGTCTGGCGCGCCCGCTCGCGCTCAGGCGCCGTTCGACGCGAGCGAGGCCCAGGTGTCGTCGATCGGGGCATAACCGATCTGGCGCTCCGCCTCTCCGAGCTCGGCAATGCGATAGCGGTTAGCCGAGATGCCGTTCACAACGAGAAAGCCATCATGCTCGGATTCGACTGCCGCCTGGATAAGTCGTGCGCAGTCTCCGTGACTCAGCCACGCTGAAAGGTTGACATGTGTGGCCTTGTCACCCGCTGGAGGGCGCTCGGAGAAGTAGCCAATCCTCAGTGCAACAACTGACGTGCCAGAACTCGCCGCGACCCACCCGCCCAGTGCTTCAGCCCAAGCCTTCGTCGCCCCGTAGAGATTCGCCGCGCGCGGAGCATCCTCTCCGCGTCGCTGCAGAGTGAGTGGATATGCCGAGACCGCCTGCACACTGGACGCAAGTACAAGCCGCCGGATCCCACACTCGCGCGCAGCCGCCGCCACCGCGTAGGTACCATCCATATTCGGTCCTCTCAACGCACTCCACTCGGCATGTGGGTCTGGATTGGCGCCGAGATGAACCACGGCATCCGCGCCCCGGAACATGGCCAAGCAGCGCTCGAAGTCAGCTACATCGAGCGCTTCGATTCCGTCGGCAGGCTTCAGGTCCGTGGCGCGGATCTGCCAACGCGAGCCGAGCTTGTCGAGAACCACCGTTCCAATCCGGCCAGCGGCGCCGGTCACGACCACGCATCGATCAACAGACTCTGACATTGCCACGTTATACCCGAAGAACCCGCCGGACCGGCGCCGTCACTATTGCGCTGCGAGCTGGAAGACGGTCCGCGCCGCCAAGACAACGCCGAGATCCGTCGCTGAATGCGTCCTGCGGCTCGTGATCGCTGAACGCCTACTCGAGCTTGGGATCGAGTTGCCGCCGCCGTTCCCGCCGGCGGGTAACTATCTAGCGTGCGTGATCGATGATGGACTTGTGCATGTGGGTGGCCATGGACCGATCGCGGGAGACAGGATCGTGCGTGGCAAGGTGGGTACCGATCTCACAC
Organism: uncultured Conexibacteraceae bacterium; assembly: GCA_963774025.1. Taxonomy (GTDB): domain Bacteria; phylum Actinomycetota; class Thermoleophilia; order Solirubrobacterales; family Solirubrobacteraceae; genus Palsa-465. The sequence goes on along the minus strand of CAVZDL010000013.1, from coordinate 44,672 downwards.
TTGAGCAGGCCCAGGAGGCAGCTCGAATGACTGGCCTCTCGATCCTCGCGACGCTTCGCGCAGAACTCGGGGATCTTGATCGGATCGAGCGGTTAGTGAAGGTCTTCGGGATGGTCAATTGCGCTCCCGGCTTCAACCAGACCCCGGCCGTGATAAATGGGTGCTCTGACGTGCTGGTCGAGATCTTTGGAGATGCTGGGCGGCACACGCGCAGTGCAGTGGGGATGGCCGAACTGTGGCGACCGCTTCAGTCAGCCACACCTCGTCCGAATGTCACACCTCGTCCGAATGTCGCACCTCGTCCGAATGTCGCACCTCGTCCGAATGTGGATTCAGGGGAGTGAGATTGCCGTCTGCTCGAGGACGTCGAACGCGTCTTGCATCCCGGGCTCCATCCCTGAGTTGATCTGCATGTCTCGTGCCTCGGCGGTTTTGTGCTGCACGAGCGTGCGCAGGTGGGTGATGCCGTCTTGTTCGGTCAGCGTCATTGTGTTGGTTGCTGCTGCGTCGGGGAACGGCTCGAATGTCTCGGTTTGGATGATCATCTGGTTTGGAACGATCTCCAAGAACTCGCCATAGAAAGCAAACTCACTGCCGCTGAAGGGGCGCATCGCGTAGCGCCAGGTTCCGCCGACTCGTAGGTCGATCTCACAGGCTGTGATCTCGCCTCGGTTGGCATGCCACCACCTGCGCACCAGCTCGGGCTCAGTGAACGCGCGCCACACAGCTGAGGCTGGTGCCGCGAAGTCGCGCTCGATCAGGATCTGATCTGCGGCCGGAAGGGTGACCTTCGCCGTGCCGCTACTTGCAACTGTCATCTGTGTCCTCCTCCTTGTTGAGGTCTTCCAGGACGTCGTCCAGCAGTTCGAACCGCTCCGACCAGAGACGCTCGTAGCCCTTCACCCAGTCGTGAATCGGCTTAAGCGCGAGTCCGTTGAGCCGGTAAAGTCGCCGCCGTCCCTGGTCGCGCACATCGACGAGACCAACCTCTCTGAGTACTCGCAGGTGCTTTGAGACCTGCGGCTGTCCCAGCTCGAGTTCGCGCACCAGGTCGCTGACCGCCCGCTCCCCATCGGCGAGCAGATCGACGATCTGCCGGCGTCGTAGCTCGGCCACCGCATTGAACGCGTCAGTAGTAGTCGCCGCTCGAGCCATGGGTGCCACGATACATACCCATATCGGCATGTGTCAAGGCCCTAAGCAGGGCGGTCGTTGGGAACACCCGAGCAGGAGCCGCGGCTACCGGATTTGCGACCCGTGGCGCTGGTTGCGTAACGCCTCGACCCCTGCGCTGACCTCGGACTCGTGGGTCTCGTGCTCCGACCAGAGGGTCCAGTAATCCTGTGTCACGCTGCTGGGCACAGCATTTGGTGTGTCGAATTTGATTGGCGTCGGAAGCGGCACAGCGTCGCCGATCACGACGGCCTCACCGACTCCTAGCGTTGGAAGAAGGCCGGCGATCCCGGTGAGGGTCTCAGGGAGAAGCCGCTCCACCATCCCGCGATCGTGCTCGTTGGTCAGCCTCATTACGATGAAGTTGTTGCACTGGCTGAGCACGGTGGAACTGAGGTCAGTCGGCCTCTGGCTGACGACCAGTAGGGCTATGCCGTACTTGCGTCCCTCTTTCGCGATCGCCTCGAATGCGTCGAGCGCGACCTGCTCCATCGGGCTGAGTGTCTCCTTGGCGGGTAGGTATAGGTGCGCCTCGTCGCACACGAGGCAGAGCGGGCTGCGTGCCTCGGGTTCCATCCAGAAGTGGACGTCGTAGACGAGCCTGCCCAGTACACCGATCACAAGCGGAAGCACGGCGCTGGGAACTTCGGACAGGTCGATGACCTTGATCCCGCCGTCGGACTGGTTCCCGGCGACGAGTTGCGTCGCGGTCTTTGCCAGCCAGTCATAACTGAGCGCATGCTCGGGTGGCTTGAAGATGAATCCATACCGCGGGTCACGACGGCGCGCTTCGATCCGCGCTAGCAACCCCGTGAAACGTCCAAAGAATGGTCCCGGATCGAGGATGTTGGCTGGATGCCGCGGGATCTTCTCGACGTTGTCGTGTCTGAGCCTGTCGATCAGGTGCTCGAGCGGATACGGGATCGGTGACTCGGCCGTGAACGTCGGGACGGACTCTTCACGATCCGCACTCGTGAGGAACGCGCCCTTCAGCGTTTGCATATGCTCGCCGACCCGCAGTATCTGATCCGCGGCGTACCGACCCGTTGGGTCAAGGATCAGCGCCATCAGCTCGTCACGCTTCAGCAGCCAGTACGGGAGGTAAAGGAGATCGTCGCCTTCCGTTGCCTGATCGGCGGGACCGGCGATCCGTAGCGCCCGGGCGACCGGGCGCGCGCCGGCGACGGGTTTCGTCAACGCCGAGTATTCGCCGTGGAGATCGAACACCACCAGGTTGGCGTGACCCAATCGTGAGGCGCGCTCCAGCATCAGCGCAACCGCCCAGCTCTTACCCGCGCCGGTGCTACCCAGCAGCGAGACGTGCCGCTGGAACATGCGGTTGCCGTCGGCGACCGCTGCCGCACTGTGTTCCGCCAGATACCGTCCCAGGACGAGCTGTTCCTCTTGGGCGACGCCCCCGGCTGCAACCGACATAAACGCCCGAAGCCGCTCGCCGTCAAGCAGGTAGCAGGCGTCGCCGAGACGGGGGCGCGGTGTCGCTCCGCGCTGAAAGCTAGGCGCCGACTCGTCGCGCGACGGATAGAGGGTCCCGATCGGCATGATCCGTACGATCACGTCTGCGGACGCGTCGTGGCGTGGTGGCTGCTCAGTGGCGGCGCGGACCGTCCCCTCAAGCACCTCCACCAGCCCGATCAGAAATGCGTCACCAATCGTTAGCGCGACCAGGTCGTCCATTGTCACCCCGAACGCCGGCTCAAGCAGTGCGACGTCGATCCGCCTCGGGTCGACCCGTACGACTGTCCCGAGCCGGGGGACGTTGGCGAAATCCAGAAGGTCTTTCATGCTGTAAGTATCCAACACACCGTCTGACTAATAGGGACACTGGGCAGATCGCGCATGTTGCGGCCGCTCATTGGCTCCAGAGGCTACTAGCCGACTGGCACCGAGTATCGGTCCCGCGGGCGTCGTTGGCGCCGCGCCAAGCACTCGACGGGCCATCGGCGTCGCCACCCTGCACGGACTTCATCAGTGCCTGACCAACAACAGCTGGAAGCCGTCTGGATCGGCGAACGCTCGTGCGTTCGCCTGCCAGTAAGGGTTGGAAGGGACGACTTCAGGTTGAGCGATCCGGTTGGCAACGGCGTCGAGCTCTGCTTGGGTATCGAAGTACAAGACCAACAGCGACTCTGGATGTGGGGCCGGTGCGGCTTCGTTGCCGCCGGAGGTCAACTCCAGCTCGGCACCTGTGCCGGGCACGTCGAGAAAGACACCGTCGTAGCCATCGTGGTCGACAAACCTCCCGCTCTCGGGGAGACCGACTCGGTCACGGTAAAACGCGACGAGCTCATCTAGACGATCCGTGTGACGGGCGATCCGCAGACGCATCTAGCCATCATGCCGAACGTGTGAAGCCCAGCGCCTTCGCCAAGCACCAGTCGCATCAGGTCGTCTCTGCCGAAGGAGAGAGCAGCAGTCTCTCTACGTCAACTCGGTTACCAGGTCCAGATCGGGACCTCGCGGATCGGGTGCAGTTCGGCGTCGGTCTCGGCGTGCGAGTTCTGCTGAGCGACCTGGGCACCGAACTCAACGTGTTCCTGAACGGCTTTGCGGAAGCGCTCGTCGGTCGGGAGATCAGCCTCATCGAGGGACTCCAGGTACGCGGTGATGAAGCGGTCGCGTTGCTCGTCAGTGATGTTCAGGTGGCGGTGAACGTCGATCAGGTGTTGAAAGCCGAGCTCACGGCTGAAGCGGTTCGGGCCGCCGAAGGACTCGGCAGTGAACCAGGTCAGGTGATCGACGTGAGTGGGAACCCGCTCTGTGAACAGATGCTTGAGGACTGGGTCGGCAAGCGCCTTCGTATAGAAGATCTCCTCCAGGCGGTGCAGGCCTTGGTCGCCACCCGCGTGCTCATACAAGGTCTCGTCGGTCTCGGTCATCGCCTGCCTCCACAGCGAGTCGGGAAACGGTCCTCTTAATGATGGCGACCGCAGACACGCGGCTCTGCCACGACGCACCTGACGTCGTCGAAGATCAAACGGTTCAGCGCGGTAGCGACGAGATCAGGCTGGTCGTTGCCGAACGCTCAAGAAGCTGCGTTCGCAATCGAACGAGGACGCTGCGGGCCAACACACCTTGTCCGTCCCCGCCAGCCAGCGTTCGAAGGCGTGAATCTCGCGTTGGTGGTTGACGCAGAATTGGGCGCTCAGGTCCTGCCGCGCCTCGGGACAACCGCACGCCCCACATAAGACGTCTTGCTCGCTCACGAATAGAAAAATAGGTCGCCGATGTTGACGTCGCGTGTGCATCAGATCGCCTCGCGTTAGGTCTGAGTCGTCTCGGCTCACGACCCCATTCGGCTGTCTGGAGTTCAGTTGCGGGCGAGCGGATCGGCGACCGAGCCATCGGGGCGTCTCGGATCTGCCTCCGCATGGATCCGAACGCCCTGGCCAGCGTTCAGAGAACTGGCACCGGACTGGTTGGCTTCAGCGAGTTAGGCTCGAGTGGAGCTTCGGCAGCGTGTGACCGCTGGCGGCATCGTTACTCGCATTGACGCCGTAGGCCAGCACGACGACCACGACCACCGCGACGCTAACTATCGCCACTTTGCGCCATCCCGCCTTGCGGAGCTGCTCGACAAACCCCGCCCACATGGCGAGCCATTATGCCAGCGCCGCGGTCTACTAGGTGTCAGCCCGCAGCGATCGCCACCAGGTGGCTGAGCGTCCATCAACCGCGCGACGCTTTGAAGCACTCGACCGCGAAGTCGATGTCCTCGGTCGTGTGAGCCGCGGAGAGCTGCGTGCGGATCCGCGCCTTGCCGTGCGGCACGACCGGGTAGGAGAATGCGATCACGTATAGACCGAGCTCGAGCAGCCGCTCGGCGGCCGTGACCGCGGCGCTCGCCTCGCCGTACATGATCGGGACGATCGGGTGCTCGCCAGCAAGGACATCGAATCCAGCCTCCGTCATCGCGCCGCGAAAATTTGTGGTGTTGTCGCGCAGCCGGTCGCGGAGCTCGCCGCCGTCCTGGAGCAGGTCGAGCACCTTCAATGACGCGGCGACGACGGGCGGTGCGACGCTGTTGGAGAACAGGTACGGGCGTGACCGCTGTCGCAGCAGCTCGATGATCTCCTTGCGCCCGCTCGTGTAGCCGCCGGTTGCACCGCCGAGCGCCTTACCCAGCGTGCCGGTGATCACGTCGACGCGGTCGGTCACGCCGTAGTGCTCCGGGGTGCCACGGCCGGTCGGGCCGACGAACCCGACGGCGTGTGAGTCGTCGACCATCACCAGCGCGCCGTATTTGTTGGCGAGGTCGCAAATCGCGTCGAGGCGGGCGAAATAGCCGTCCATCGAGAACACGCCGTCAGTCGCGATCAGGATCCGCCGCGCGCCCTCCGCCTCCTTCAGCCGCGCCTCGAGTTCCTCGAGATCGTTGTTGGCGTAGCGCAGTCTGCGCGCCTTGCACAGCCGGATTCCGTCGATGATCGAGGCGTGATTGAGCGCGTCGGAGATCACCGCGTCGCGCCCATCGAGCAGCACCTCGAACAGGCCGCCGTTCGCGTCAAAGCAGGAGCCATACAGGATCGTGTCGTCGGTCCCGAGGAACTCCGACAGCCGCTGCTCGAGCAGCTTGTGGATCTCCTGGGTGCCGCAGATGAACCGCACCGACGCCAGCCCGTAGCCCCAGCGGTCCAGCGCCTCGTGCGCGGCCGCGATCACATCGGGATGGTCGGCGAGCCCGAGATAGTTGTTTGCGCACAGGTTCAGCACGGGCTGCCCGTCTCGGATACGGATCCGCGCGTCCTGCGGTGTCGCGATCAACCGCTCGCGCTTGTACAGCCCTGCGTCTTGAATTTCGGAGATCTCGGTCTGAAGCTCTTCGAATGCGGACATCACATCGCCTCCCAGTCGAGGATCACCTTGCCCGAGCCGCCGTTCGCCGCGGTCGCGAACGCCTCCTCGAACTCCGTCGCCGCGAAGCGATCGGTGATCACAGGGCTGATGTCGAGGCCAGACTGGATCATCACCGTCATCAAATACCAGGTCTCGTACATCTCCCGGCCGTAGATCCCGCGGAGCGTCAGACCCTTGAACACGACCTCGTTCCAGTCGATCGCGACCTCACCTGGCGGGATCCCGAGCAGCGCGATTCGCGCGCCGTGGCACATCTGATCGAGCATGTCTCGGATCGCGTCGGCGCTGCCCGACATCTCCAGCCCGATGTCGAACCCCTCCTCCATCCCGAGCTCACGCTGAACGTCTGCAAGGCTCTCCTCGCGCACGTTGACCGCACGGGTCACGTCGACCTTCCTGGCGAGCTCCAAACGGCTCGGGTTGACATCGGTCACGACCACGTGCCGGGCGCCAGCGTGACGCACGACCGCCGCCGCCATGATCCCGATCGGGCCGGCTCCCGTGATCAGTACGTCCTCGCCGAGCACGGGAAACGCCATCGCGGTATGAACCGCGTTCCCAAACGGATCGAAGATCGCCGCGACATCGCGATCGATCCCGTCCGCGTGATGCCAGACGTTCGCCGCCGGCAGCGACACGAACTCAGCAAACGCGCCCGGTCGCTCCACACCAAGCCCACGCGTGTGCGCGCACAAATGCCGCCGTCCCGCCATGCAATTCCGGCAGCGGCCGCAGACGATATGACCCTCGCCGCTGACGATCTCCCCAACGACATGACTGCGCACACTCGAGCCGACTTCCACAATCTCGCCTACGAACTCATGACCGATCACCAGCGGCGTCGGGACCGTGCGTGCCGCCCACTCGTCCCACGCATGAATATGAAGATCAGTGCCGCAGATGCCAGTACGCGCAACGCGAATCAGAACATCGTCAGGACCGACCGCCGGAGCCTCCACCTCCCGCAGCCACAGCCCCGGTTCAGCTCGCTCCTTGACGAGAGCCTTCACTTTCCCTCCTCTATGTCGCTTGCCAATACCGGCCTGAGACCTGGTCAAACAGACCTGAGATCGTTCAACACGCTCGACTCTAGCCACGCTTTGGCTGGGGTTCGCACATGAGCACGAAGCGAAGCGCGGCGGTCGGCGAGCGAACTGGTCGCGGAAGGTCGCGCGCGCACTGCTGGCTTGTGAAGCCACAGCCGGCTTGCTGCACGCGGATAGCGGTAGGATGGCAGTCGCCACACTGGAAAAGGGGTTGCTTGCGAAGCGCTGTGCCGGTGCCACGGGGGTCGGAGGTGCAGACGTCTCACGCAGGCGCTCGGTGCGGCCGGTGGTTCCGAAGTTCGCTGGTGGCGCTGCTGTTGGCAGCATCGGGTTCGGCTCTGCTCACGGGGTGCGGTACGTCCAGCTCGGGTCAGACAGCAAGCGGCCGGGCGGCGCTGCTGACCACGCTGGAGAACTGGTCGGCGCTGCAGACACCGGTCGACCAGGCGCTCGGAATCCTGACGCAGCAGTGCATGGCACAGCACGGGTACCGCTACTACCCGTACCCACAGGCCGGCCAGCCCGGCGGTTCACCGTTCTTCGGCACGCCGCTGTTCGGTTCGTCGTTATGGCTAGGTCCGCAGTCGCTCGCTTGGCGGCTCGTCAATGGCTGGGGCCTTTACGAGGAGACCATGCAGCAGCTTGGCCAGCCCGGGGGTATCAACGGCGGCCAGCCAGAGGAAAACCAGGTGATGCGGTCGCTGCGAGGGCGGGCCATGATGACGTACACGAAGGTGCTATACGGCGGCGGCAAGTCAATGAAGATCCGGATTCCCGGTATGCCGCATTTCACGATTCGGATCGGCGGTTGCAACACGACAGCGGGCACGAAGCTGTTCGGCAGCGTCGCGGCATCGGTCGCGGTTCCGCAATACGGGCAATCCATCCTCATCGGCAGTGTCCAGTCGAGCGCGGCCCGCTCGTCGGCCGTGCGCGCGAGCCAGGCGAGCTGGGCGGCGTGTGTCAAGATCCGCACCAGGCTTACGGTCAGGTCGCCGTCGCAGCTGTTCCTGCGCTTCTACTCGCTGTATGAATCGAAGGGACCCACGCCGGCGGTACACCGCCAGGAACTCGCCGCGGCGGTTGCCGATTTGGAGTGCCAGCGCCGGGCACGCCTGCCGCAGAGCGTCAGAAAGGCTGCACTGTCGGCGATCGGGCACCTACCCGCGTCGGTGGTGGGCGAGCTCGGCACGTTGCTCGCGACGCTTCAGCAGGCACGCTCCCGGGCCCAGGCGATGTTCGCGCACCCGGCCACGTCCCCTACCCTCACGACGCCCACCTCTGCGGCAACCGGATCCGACGTGGAAGCAAACCGGCCCCAGCGGGCGGTGGGCCAGATCGCGGTGAGGCGTTCGGTGGTGGCGATCGGTGGCTGAGCCAGCGGCTGGCGCGCCCGTGCTCGAGGCGGTCGCAGTCTCTAAGACGTATCCGGGCTCGCCTCCCGTGCACGCCCTTTACGAGGTGACCCTGACTGCGCGGGCGGGCCAGCATGTCGCGCTCGTGGGCCGTTCGGGCTCCGGTAAGTCGACGCTGCTCAACCTGCTCGGACTGCTCGATCGGCCGAGCTCGGGCGAGATCCGCCTTGCCGGCGCCGACACCGGGTCACTCGGCGACCGCGAACGGACCGCCGTGCGTGCCGGTAGGGTCGGCTTCGTCTTCCAGGCCTTTCATCTACTCGACTACCGCACCGCGACCGAGAACGTGGAGGTCGGGCTGCTGCACGCCGGTGTTCCGCGCCGGGAGCGGCGCGCCAGGGCACTCGAGGCGCTCGACGCGGTCGGTCTCAGCCATCGAGCGCACGCCGCTCCGGCGACACTCTCCGGCGGCGAGAAGCAGCGCGTTGCGATCGCCCGGGCGGTCGCCACCAGGCCGGCCGTACTGCTGTCCGACGAGCCGACCGGCAATCTCGACTCGGTCTCCGCGGAGAGCGTCCTGGAGATCCTCGATTCGCTGAAACCGAGCGGGGTGGCGCTCGTCACCGCTACGCACGATGCCCAGGTGGCCGCAGCGGCCGATGTCACGGTCGCGCTGGCCGACGGCCGCGTCGTCGACGACGCACTGGAAGGATGATCGCCATGCGTCATCGCCGCGAACGCGCCACCAGCCCCTCGCCGACTCGCTCCAACCGCAATCGCGCTGCCGTCGCTCGCGACACCGTAGCTGAGGCGACGATGTCGCTGCTGGGCCGTTCAGGCAGAGCCGCTGCCACCGCCCTCTCGGTCGTCATCGGAGTGGCAGCGTTCGTGACTGCAAGCGGACTCACCGCGACCGCCGGCGCGTCGGTGAACGCGCGCTTCGAGCGCTTCGCGGCGGCCGAGGTCACGCTCGCCGACTCGACTCCGAACGCGTCGACCCCTGCGTTCGGGCGCGGCGCGCTGGCGGCCGTCACGCATCTGCCCGGTGTGCGCGGAGCCGGCTACCTGTGGTCGGTTCCGGTGCGCGCCACTCCAGCGTCCACGCTGTTCAGTGGACCGGCCGCTACGCCATACGTGTACGTGCCGAGCGCGAGTGTCGTCGCGGCCTCTCCCGGGCTGCTGTCGGCGGACCACGCCTCTTACGAGTTCGGCGCGGGTCTGACGAACGTCGATGCGCGCGTGCACGGCGATGTCGTTGTGCTCGGTGCCACCGCCGCCGCGAACCTCGGAGTGCGTTCACCCGACGGGCAGCAAGCGGTCCTGGTGGACGGCGTCCCGTTCGTCGTCGTCGGCGTTTTCAAGGGGGTGCAATCGGACCCAACGCTGCTGACCGACGCGATCGTGCCCGACACAACCGCGCGCCGACTCTGGGGTCCGCCGCAATCGGGCTCGCAGATGGACATCGCCGTCGATCCTCCCGCGGCAGGCCAGGTCGAGCACGAGGTGCCGCTGCTGCTGCATCCGGAGGACCCGACCCGTCTGCAGGGGATCACGCTCGCACAGCCCCCGATCGTTCAGCCCGCAGTCACCAGCGACCTCACGAGCCTGCTGACCGTGGTCACGCTCGCGATGCTCGCGATCAGCGTCGCCGGCATCGCCGTGACGATGTACTCGTCGATCAGCGAGCGCGCATTCGAGGTCGGGCTGCGCCGCGCACTCGGCGCCACCCGCCGGCACATCGCCGCCCAGTTCATCGTTGAAAGCCTATTTGTGGGCGCCGGCGGCGCCGTCGTAGGGATCGCGTTGGGCGTGTGCGCAGTCGTGGTGATCGCCAAGGCACACGCCTGGCTTCCGGTGCTCGACGCCGGCGCGGTCGCGCTGGCTCCGGCAATCGGCGCCGGTGTCGGCGCGCTGGCGGGGCTGCTGCCCGCGTTCCGTGCCAGCCGTCTGGATCCAGTGGAGGCGCTACGCCGATGAGCGCCAACGGGATCGCCCGCACGCGCCGCCGCACCGTGGTCATCTTCGCCTTGGTGCTGGTAGCGGTGGCCGCGCTGAGCTGGTGGGCCGGGCGTGCGACGACCACGACCTCCGCGCTCGCTCGCGGCCAGAAGGCCCCGAAAGCACCGGTGCTGACAGCGCCCGTCGTCCTGAAACGGCTCGGCACGACGCTGCAGGCGCCCGGGAAGTTGGTGGCTGCGGGCAGCGAGACGATCACGGTTGGCTCGATCAGCGTCCCCGGCGCTCAATCGATCGTAACCGCCGACGTCGTCCGCGTCGGCGCTCGGATTCGCAACGGCAGCGTCGTCGCTCAGGTCGCCGGGCGACCGGTGTTCGCGTTCGCCGGCCAGACTCCTATGTACAGAAGCCTCGCCTCCGGCGACACCGGTCCCGACGTCGCCGAGCTGCAGCACGACCTGGCCAACATCGGCTACACGATCACCGACACCGTCGGCACGTATGGGCCCTCGACGAGCGCCGCACTCGCCGAGCTGTACCACAACAGGAACTACGCCCCACCAGCATCGATGCCGGCCCCCGGTGCCGGGCGAAAGGCGCCACGTCTGATCGTCGAGCCGCAGCCGGAGATCGTATTCCTACCGAAGCTGCCGGCGACGGTCGCGTCAACCAAGGAGCATCTCGGCAAGGCGATCGGCAGCCCGGCGGTGACGGTGACCTACGGATCCGTGGTTGTCGATGCCACGCTCAGCACTGCGCAGGGGTACCTGATCGAGCCCGGCGACGATGCCACCGTGAGGCTTGGTTCGCGCCTGCTGACCGGCATCGTCCGTAGCGTCAAACGCTCGGTGCGGGCTCGAGAAGCGAGCGCCAAGATCGCCCTGCGCGGCGTCGCTGGGCGCGCCCACATCGGATCGCAAGTGATGGTCATGATCAACGCCCAGTCCTCCACGACGCGCACGCTCGCGGTGCCGATCGGTGCCCTGTACGCAAGCGGTAGCGGCAGCGCCTACGTGATCCTCGATGTTCACGGCCACCGGCACCTTGCGGTCAACGTCGGCCAGTCGATCGGGGGCTACGTCCCGATCGTCGACCCGCCGACCGGCCTGCTGCCAGGCACAAAACTGGTGCTCGACTCCAGTCAGAGCAACAACGTCGGCTTCGGCGGTCCGTGACCTGCGGGCACGGACGAGATCGAGGCTTCTACGCCAGACACGCGTCTAACGGCAAATGCAAGCAGGGGTGCTGACCGGCAGTTTGGGTGGCTCGTAACAGAAGTCGAGCGGGGCTCTCATGACGGGTCTGTTGCGGTCCTGGTCTGCGGTGTGTCAGCATCCCGCGGACGATGCCGGATGTCCTGATCGATGGCGACACGCTGCGTTACGCGGAGATGCGGCATGAGGTCGCGCTGATGGTGCCCGATCCGTTCCTTTATGCCGAGAGTGCGGGGAGCCGTCACGTGATCTTGAGCTCGCTTGAGCGGGGGCGCGTGGCTGAGGCGGACGCGACACTTGTGGTCCACCCTTTCGAGGATTTCGGCTTCGATGAGATCGTCGCATCCGGCATGAAGCGTTCGGAGGCTCTGCTCGAGGTGAAGGTGAGAGCGTGCCAGGCGCTTGGCGTGCAACAAGCCGTCGTGCCTGCGGATTTCCCGGTGGAGCTCGCAGACCGCTTGCGCGTCGCGGGCGTCGCGTTGGCGGTTGACCGTGAGTTTTTCAGCGCGCGTCGCCGTGTGAAGAGCGCCGCGGAGCTTGCCGGCATCCGTCGGGCGCAGGCATCCGCGGAGGAGGGGATGCGCGCCGCGGCGGCATTGCTGCGCGCCGCGAAGCCCGCCCCCGGAGGGCTGGTGGTGGACGGAGAGCCCCTGAGCTGTGAGAGGTTGAAAGGCGTGATCGCTGCCGCGGTGTCCGCAGCGGGCGGGCACCTCGGCGACGCGGTGATCGTCTCTCACGGCGCACAGACGGCGATTGGTCACGAGCTCGGCTCCGGGCCGATCGCCGCGGGCGAGGCGGTGATCATCGATCTCTGGCCGCGCGATCCGGACACGACATGCTTTGCGGATATGACGCGCACGTTTGTCGTGGGTGAGGTACCGGAGCAGATCCGGCGCTTTCACGCGCTCACCCTAGAGGCGCTTGAGTGTGCGCGCGCAGCACTCCGCGCCGGCGCGAGCGGGACCGCGGTCTATGGGGCGGCGTGCGAGCCATTCGAGCGTGACGGGTTCCCGACCCAGCGCACCAAGGCGCCAGGCGAGACGCTGGAGCGTGGCTTTTACAGCGCGCTCGGCCATGGAGTCGGGCTCGAGGTGCACGAGGCACCAACGCTCGGGCGCTACCCCGACGCGTTGCTCGCGGGCGACGTCGTGACAATTGAGCCGGGCTGCTACGAACCCGGCATCGGCGGGGTCCGTCTCGAGGACCTCACGCTCGTCACGCAGGACGGGCACGAGACACTGACCGACTTTCCCTACGACCTCGAGCCCTAGAACTGACGATCCGGGCCTGGAACGGAGGTAGCTCCGCGACTCGTTTGCGACGCCTGCGCGGCAACGAATGCAGGCCTAACCCGCAGGCGCGTCGCCGGTCTCGCAACCCGCGCGCATCTCAGGTCTCTCGTTGATGAGTGCGGGATGCGCGTCGTAAGCGGATAGCAGGTCCCGCCCGGCGGCTGCAAGGTGGATCTGTGTCCGTGTATTTAGACCAGAACGCAGCCTCCGTTGACGGGAGCGATGAACGGCCGGTACCCGCAACCTGGGGCGGAAACCTAACGGTATCCCGGAAGCGGACCGCAGCCAGCGCCTGGTCGGATGGCGCTGCCGCTTGGCCAGCCGTGATGGATCGTTATCTGGCGGTTGACGGGCTGAAGGCGGGACTTGCCTGAAGCCGCTGTCGGCGGAGAGCAGCGGTGCGCTGGTGTCAGATTCGCGAGGCGTACGGTGCTGCTGGTTCGTGACTCCGCCACTCTCAGGCAGGGCGTTACGGTGACGGCCGCCCTCCGCGTCGAGATCCAGCCTGGACCGGGTTGGTGGCGTTGAAGGCGAGCGTGGGGCTGCGGGGGCTGCTCAGATTCCGTTCAGTAGTCCCCGGAGTGTCGTGATGTAGATCTCGAGCGCGTGGCGCCCGTCTTGGGTCAGCGCGACCGAGGTGCGCGAAGCCGGTCCGCTGCCCGTTTTGGCGGTCGCGAGGTAGCCGCCCTCTTCGAGCTTGCGTAGATGCGTGATCAGGTTGCCGGGTGTCAGCTCGATCATGTCCTGGAGGCGTTTGAACGACAACTCGTCGCCGGCGGGCAGGGTGGCCAGCGCCGCCATGATCTGGAGTCGTGCCGGCACGTGAATCAGCGGGTCGAGAGCCTCGGCGGTCATGCGCCCGACCGCACCGTGCGTGTCCGAGTCCCGCCCCGCCGGCGCGACGTGCCGATCGCCGCGGTGGCCAGCAGCACCCCGCAGAGCCCCACGCCGTTGACGAGCCACATGCCTCGGGGGCCGGCAATTGCGCCGACAGCGGCGATCAGCGCGACCGCAACGGCGAGCACGACTTGCTGCCAGTGCTTGTGGATCGCGGAGCGCACCGCCCAGATGGCTGCGAGCCCGATCAGGGTTCCGCTCAGGAAAAGGGCCCAGTAGAAGCCGTGCGCTGTGGTGGGCGTTGGTCGCGATCGCGATCAGCAGCACATAACAGAGCAGCAGGGCCGCGCCCATCGCTGCGGCTTCGTTGCGCTGGACCTCTACCGAGTGGCCGCTGATCCCGGTCCGCGCCCGCGCATAGGCGTAGATCACGGTGGCGATCCGGAGCGCGATCAGCGCGTAGAACACCACCAGCGATACGGGGCTTGGGCCGGTGAAGGGGTGCTGATTGCGGACGTTCAGCCACACGATCCCAAAACCGGCGAGTGCCACTGTGGCCGCCACCAGCGACACCCACGGCGCCCGGAAGTCCAGCGAGCGTCGCGTGTCGGCCTGGGTCTGCGCCAGCAGGTGCGCCGCCTCACGGGGATCCATCCTGCTCTCCTCGGGAACCCCCGATGGTCCGGTGTGTGTAGTCATAGCCTTGTCTCCCAACTAGAGTTTGTCGTGCAAACTCTAGTTGACTTTGTGGGACAAAGTCAAGCCTAATTCGAGCCCGGTCCCAGACGGCTCCCAGGCCAGCGAGGACGTCCCCGCGTGCCATTGGTAAAGAGGTGTCTCACCTGGGGCACTGCGCGTCCCGACGGCGCTCCGTGATGGTCCGATCGAAGGGCGCCTGCTCCCTGCTGGCCGCCATTGCAGGACGCGCGCCAGCGCGGCCGAGATGCACGCCGCGACACTTGGCCTCAACTGGTCGGTGCACCACCCCTGACCCTGGGGATCGTGTCATTCCGTCCGGGCGCTGTCGAGCGAAGGCCGTAGGCCGAGCGAGATCAGCGCTCGGACGGGTCCGCTTGCGGGGCGCTGTCGATCAGTTCACTGAGTTTCTGAGCGGGGGTGCGGAACCCGAGTGTCTGCCGCGGCCGGTCGTTGAGTTTGCGGGCGACCTCATCGAGTTCTGCCTGTGTGATGCCGGCAAGGGTCTTGCCTTTGGGGAAGTACTGACGAAGCAGCCCGTTGGTGTTCTCATTCGACCCTCGCTGCCACGGGCTGCGGGGATCGCAGAAGTAGACCTGCACTCCAGTCTCAACGGTGAACCGTCGGTGCTCGGCCATCTCCTTGCCCTGGTCCCAGGTCAGCGAACGGCGAAGCTGTTCGGGCAGCGTGATGATGCTCGCCCCGAGCGCCTCGCAGACAGGCTCGGCGTTCGTTCCGTCCGGCAGCGCGACGAGCTGGCAATAGCGGGTCTGGCGCTCAACTAGGGTCGCGATCGCGGTGTCACGGGTGCCCAACAACAGATCGCCTTCCCAGTGCCCGGGGACGGCACGGTCGATGACCTCCGCTGGTCGCTCGGAGATCATCACCATCCCGGCGAGCCGGCCGGGGCCCTGCCCGCGGTTGGAGTGTGTGCGGGCGTAACGCTTCTGCCGTCCCGATCGCAGATGCTGGGTCAGCTCGCGGCGCAACACTCCGCGCGACTGCACGAACAGCGCGCGGTAGATCGTCTCGTGTGAGACCTGCATCAGCTCATTGTCGGGGTACTCGATCCGCAGCCAGCCGGCGATGCAAAGCGGGTCGAGATGGAGTCCTCACTGAGTGACTAACCACTCGGCCGGCGCAGCCGATGGATGTAGGTGCCAGTGCCCGAGCGACATCGCGGTGGCGTGGAGCGGTCAAGCCGTCAGTGGCTGATGCCGAGTACGGGGATCGAGAGCGACCGGGTCGAAACGACGCAGCCGTGCGGTGGAGGACCGTTGGCCGGAAACGCTTCTGCGAGCGCGTTGGCGATCAGGTGTGCGCGCGCCGCGGTTCCGTCGGAGTAGTAGTGGATCCCGTCGTAGAACCATTTGTTCTTGACGGCCGCGGCCCAGTTGTAGACGCGCATGTTCGGATAGCGAGCGCAGGCGGAGATGAGCGCCGCGTTCCACTTCTGCATGCCGCTCTCCGCGTAAGGGCCGCTTGTCAGTAGCGTCTTGACGTTGACCCACATCACCGGCTGTTTGCCGATGATCGCCATCATCTTCTTGATTCGCTGAGCCAGTGGGACGTTCGAGCCGACGGCGACATCGGCGACGTCGTTGGTGCCCAGTGCGATCACCCAGCAGCCGTGGTAGCCGTGGTGGATGAGATCGGAGGCGACCGTCTGCGCGTTCTGGCCCCCTGGAAGCGTCTCCACGATCGAGGTGCCGGCGGTGATCTCCATCTTCGATGTCTTGACGCCGACGCGCCGGTACTGGGCGGGTATCTGTTGCTTGGGGTCGGGGAGGTAGTCATTCGAGATCAGGCTCAACGACGTCGAGTCGCCGATATGCACCACTGCTGAGCACGACGTACGTAGCGGACCGGATCCTTTGACGTGAGGCGACGTCAGGTGTGTGGAGGTCGACGCCGTCACATGTGTGGAGGCTGGCGCTATCGGTGCAGTGGTGGTTCTTGCGGCGTGCCGCGATGGATCGACGGTGGATGTCGCGCCTGGATTTGGGCCGGTGCCCGGGTTGCCGGCTGCTAAGGCCACCACCGGTGTCAGCGGTGGTGAGGCGATCGCGCCCGAGATCCCGAGGATCGCGAACGCGACAATGGCGCTAATTGGCGCGAGCGTGAGCGCCAGGCTCCGTGCGCGCCGCGCCGATGACTTGGCCGTCCGCCACAGGCGGTGTAGCGCGTGGTGTCGGATCGGGTTTTCGACGTATCGCCACGAGAGCGCTGCGAGCACGACGGCACCCGCGACCTGCAGCGCTGCCCGCAGCGGTTGAACTCCAAGGTTCGCGTTGGGTGTGGTCAACGCAATGATCGGCTCATGCCAGAGGTACAGGCCATAGGAGCGAACACCGATCCAGCGCAGCGGCCCCGAGCCCAGCACTCGGCCAAGCTGGGATGCCGGGTGGGTCAGCGCCGCAATCGTCATCACACTGAAGACGGAGGCGAGTACGAGGCCACCGTGGTAGATGAACGGCGAGTACTCACTCGTGGTGAAGATCATCACCGCGATGCCCGCGAGCCCAACGCAACCGACGGCATCAAGCAGCCAAGCCGCGTGCCTCCCGACCGCTGGCCGTAACGATCGGCTTGGCCATATACACGCGAAGGCTGCCCCGAACAGCAGGCCGAACGCTCTCGTGTCCGTGCCAACGTAAACGCGTGTCGGATCGAAGCCCGGCCGATACAGGATCGCCATCTCCGCTGCCGAGGCGCATGCCAGCAGCAAAATCACGCCGCCCAACCGGACACGCAACTGCAGCGCTCGGCGCTCCTTGGTCAGGCGGATGCCGAGCAGCAGCAGCCACGGCCAGACGATGTAGAACTGCTCCTCCACCGCAAGTGACCAGAGATGATTGAGCGGAGAGGGCGGGCCGAACCGCGCGAAATAGGACACGTGCTGGAAGCTCTGCCACCAGTTACTGATGTAGAAGACCCCGGCGAACACCTCCCCGCGAACGACTGAAAGCTGGGCACGGTCGTCAGCCCACACCCAGACACTGACGACCACCAGCATTACGAACAGGGCCGGTAGCAGCCGCCGAGCCCGCGCCAGCCAGAACTCTCGCAGCTGCAGCCGACCGGCCACGTACTGAGAGAGCAGCAGATCGGTGATCAGATAGCCGCTGAGCGTGAAGAACACCGCCACACCCAGCAAGCCACCGGACGCCCACCCGAACCCCAGGTGGTAGACGATGACCGCCATGACCGCAAGCGCTCGCAGACCATCCAAACCCGGCATGTAGCGCCGGTCACGAGTCAGCGGCTCAGGCATCGTCCATCAGAGCCCTCCTGTGCTCAAGATCAGAAACTGCTCGGTCGTAATTGCATCCTGGCGCCCATTTGTGACTGATCGAACCCTCCGACCCACATCAGTTAAGCCGCAACAGGCTCCGGACGTCCACTGGTGTCCGCACAAAGCGCGTCTTTCGACGATCCTTTGCGTGGCATGCTTGATGTTCGCGCTGGTCGCCAGACACAGCACTTGCGTCCGGCGACCCCACGCGAACCCCGCTAAAGCACGGCCACCGCAGGCTTCGGGTGCCCTCCAGGAGCTGGCTTCGGACCCTCATCCGCGGCCGCTGCCGCACTCTCAACCGTGAGGATCGAGGACGGTCTAAAACCCTTGATCATCAGGTAGAAGCCGAGCAGCAGCTCCCAGAGAAACTCTGGGACAGTCGCGATGCCTTGCGCCGCCGAGCCGCGACCGATGATGCCCATTACGACGGCGAGCCCGGACATAGCCACCAGCGGACCGCCGACGAGTCCCAACATGGCCATACGCCTCGGAACCAGACCCGATCTGTACATCAGATATCCCAGGATCAAACCGGTCCCAATGCCGTCCATGAAGCCTGGCCCGAGGACAAACGTCCAGTTGCGAACCGCAATCAGCGACGTGCCTACCGCGACGAGCGAACCGGAATCAGCCCCTCCGCCCCTGTGGCGCAACGTCACAACCGTCAGATAGCTGACGATCCCAACGGCAATGAAACAGCACTCAACCAGACGTTCTCCAACCCATCCCAGAGCAAGCCACTCGTTCTGGCGCCTGAGGATCGGGAACAGCACGACGGCCGTGCCGACGTTCGCGACGATCAGGAAGAGTTCCATGAACGCGCCCAACCGCACCCGTGTGTCCTCACCAGAACCAACTATGTACTTCGCTGCGTGCAGGACGGGCGAGTAGAGCGCCAACCCTCCGATGGACGTGACAAACGTGATCAGAAGCAACACGCCTGCAATCCGGGCAATCCTGCGGTTCGAAGTCACCTGTGACTCCTCTCTGTGGCAACCGCCACGATGGCGATGGAGGGAACTGTCACCGGCCGTTCGCCGATTCTTACGACATCGAGGACGATCAGTCCGAGGTTCGCGGCAGCAACTGCCGCGAGTATTCCGGTCACCGCGCCTGGCAGCGGGGTCGCGGGGAACTGGTAGCCGAGCCACGCGCCGAGGATTGCGGCGCTGAGGACTGTCCCGAGTCCGACGCGCGTGATTGTCTGGCTCGTGTCGCGCTTCAGCCAACCGCTGTAGATGGCGAGTGCCACGGGCAGGCTGACCGAGATGACTGTGAGTGCCTGATCGCCGAGGGGGACGGTCGGCAGGGCTGTCAGGACGACCAGCACGCCCAGGCACCAGCCGCCGAGTCCGAGGAGGACGGCGTAGAGCGACCGGACGGCCGCGCTCCCCTTGCGTCCGAAGCTCGCCTGTTTACGCAAGCGAACGGTCATCCAGAGCAGCGAGAGAACTGTTAGTGCTGCGAGGCCGAGCAGGATGCCGAGGATGATCCTGGCGAACTTGCCTTGGCTGGAGCTTGGGCTGAAGTCGACCTTGTTGCGGGTGTAGAGGGAAGTGTCGACCTTGCCGGTATCGAGGTAGGTGTTGATCAGACGGCTGCCGGCCGCCGGTTCGTAGGCCCAGAAGTCGTCGGCGTGGCCGAGGTTCGAGAGCACGACCTCACGACCGTTCTTGAGGTGAGGCAGGAGCTCGCGAGTCGCGTTCTCGGGCGGCGTTGCGAAGTCGAGGTTCCCGCCGACCAGCAACGTCGGAACGCTCGAGTTTTGCACGTGGGTGTACTCGTTCTCGTCCGGGTTCGCCGGCCAGGCGTCGAGGACGCGGCCGCCGGCCCAGATCAGGTTGTTCCCCGCAGCACTGATCCCACGGTTTGCCCCCGACGCGTAGAAGTGCTTCGCGTAGGTGGCGTCGCTGCGGCCGATCGCCGCCAGGTCGCCCCAGACGAACGAGCTCGGAAAGGTCATCCGTGCCATCAGTGACAGGAACCACGCACCGCTTGCGTCGCCCTTGTCGGCGGAGAGAAGCGAGTCGATCGTCAGCGGCGCGGCGATCGGGCCGCCGCCGCCGGAGGTCTCGTTCATCAGGCCGAAGAACGCGGCAGCCTGGACGTCGCCCTTCTTGATCGGCAAGAACAGCCAGTGACTGGGAACGTGAGCGACCGAGGACTTCAGCGACACGGCAAGATTCGACGTCCGGCTACGACAGCTCGTCGCCCGGGCGCAGAGCGCGGCATAGCGGTTGATCTGCTCGCCGGTCGTCTTTGCGTCCCAGAGGAAGTTGCCGGGTGGATTGACGCCGATCATCACCGAGCGATGGATGCTCTTCGGGTAGCGCCACGCATAGATCATCGCGACGCGGGTGCCCGCGCTTTCGCTCACCAGGTCGATCTGGTGGTAGCCGAGGGCGCGGCGCGCCGCCTCGAGGTCGTCGACTTCTTCGGGGATCGAATAGCCGGCGAGATCGACACCATCGCTGCGAAGCCGGTCGGCGCACGACCGGTACGCCGCGGCGACAGCGCGGTAGGACTGCTGGCTGAGGAGGTCACTCGAGTGCTCCATTGCCGAGCTCACCTCCGGGCAGTCGAGCCGGACGGAGCCGTCGACGCCGCGGTAGCCGACGAGCACGACGTCGTGGTTGGCGGTGAAACGGCTCGCGTCCGGGAACACCATGTTGGTGACGCCGGGGCCGCCTTGCAGGCGGAAGATCGGGAGACCCGGATGGGCCGAATGGGAATGAATCACTATTACCGGAAGTGCGATCAGGCGCGAGTTCGGATCATGGCGGTCCTCGGGCACGACGAGCGTCCCGCACTCCGCCGCGGAGGGGCCGTTCTCGGTCGTGTAGTTGCAGCTCTTGAGCGCCGTCAACTGGCCGGCATGCGCGCCCGACGGCACCGAGACCGACTCCGAGCCGCCGGAGAAGTGCAGATAGCCGAGCGCGAGCGTGAGCAGGGCGATCAGCGCGAGGCCCGTGATCCGGCCTGGCCCGAAGCGTTTTGCGGCGGTTTTGTTGCCGTTGCTGGAGAGATTGCGCATCGGTCAGCGCTCCGATCTGACGGCGACGGCCGGCATGATCGACTTCTTCAGTACGGCGTGTAGTGCGGTCATTACAGCTCCTCAGATTGGTGCTATTTGCCTGAGGGTCAGTCTGGGATCGCCGCCTGTGCCTGTCATCGCCCACAGGGCGCATCTGCGCTCCTCCTCAGCGCAGATCTTTGTCGCTCGCGCCTCTGTCAAAGGACGGAGGCGGGTCTACGCGCGGGGTGAGCAGAGCCTCACCGGCAGCGACGACGTGCACCGCGTGCAGGAGCTCCTCGGGTGGGGCGTTCTTGAGCAGGAAACCGCTGGCGCCCGAGCGCAGCGCCTCGAACACGTACTCGTCACGCTCGAACGTTGTGAGGATCACCACACGAGTGTGCAGGTCTCCATCTTCGGTGATCCGCCGCGTGGCCTCGAGTCCGTCACCGTCGGGCATCTGGATGTCCATCAACACGATGTCGGGCCGCAGGCGGCGGGTGCTGGCCGTGGCCTGCTCGCCGTTCGCCGCCTCGCCGACAACCTCGATCTCGGGATCGGACTCGAGGATCATCCGGAAGCCGGCGCGAACCATCGCCTGGTCATCAGCCAGCAGCACACGGATACTCACAGCGAACCGTCCGAGGTGGCGGCGTAGGCAAATTGGTGATGGACGGGCTTTAGCGCGCGGGCGCTGGCGCGGGCGACGGCAAGATCGAGGAGGTTGCCGCCCCGCGTGTCGTCGACCGAGACGGTCACTGCGTCTTGGCGGGTGACGGCTGCACCAGCCCAAGCAGCGCCCGCAACATCGTCCTTTTCCCGGGCCCGTTGGGTCCGACGAACCCCGTGACGCACCCAGGCTCGACGTCGAACGAGAGGTGATTGACGGCGGCGACGCCACCGAACTGCTTGCAAAGATCGCGGATCTCGACGGAGGCCATCGGTCAGCGCTCCGATCTGACGGCGACGGCCGGCATGATCGAGTTCTTCGGCATGGCGTGTACTGCGGTCATTACTGCTCCTCAGGTTGGTGCAAGTTGCCTGCGGATCAGTCTGGGATCGCCGCCTGTGCCTGTCATCGCCCGCGGGGTGTGTCTGCCCTCCTCCTCAGCGCAGATCTTTGCTGCTCGCGCCTCTGTCAAAAGACGGAGGCGGGTCTACGCGCCGGGCGTGACCAGCCCGCTCTCGTACGCGAGCACGACGGCCTGAACACGGTCACGGAGCCCGAGCTTCGCGAGCAGGCTGGAAACGTGCGTTTTGATCGTGCCCTCGGTGACGAACAGCTCGGCGGCCAGCTCGGCATTGCTTTTACCGTGCGCCAGCATCGTCAGCACCTCGCGCTCGCGCTGCGTCAAGGCGTCCAGCTGCGTGCCGAGCTCCGGCCTGACCGGTCGGTCTGCGAACTGCTCGATGATGCGTCGCGTGACCGACGGGGTGAGCAGAGCCTCACCGGCAGCGACGACGTGCACCGCGTGCAGGAGCTCCTCGGGTGGGGCGTTCTTGAGCAGGAAACCGCTGGCGCCCGAGCGCAGCGCCTCGAACACGTACTCGTCACGCTCGAACGTTGTGAGGATCACCACACGAGTGTGCAGGTCTCCATCTTCGGTGATCCGCCGCGTGGCCTCGAGTCCGTCACCGTCGGGCATCTGGATGTCCATCAACACGATGTCGGGCCGCAGGCGGCGGGTGCTGGCCGTGGCCTGCTCGCCGTTCGCCGCCTCGCCGACAACCTCGATCTCGGGATCGGACTCGAGGATCATCCGGAAGCCGGCGCGAACCATCGCCTGGTCATCAGCCAGCAGCACACGGATACTCACAGCGAACCAGCCGACGTGGGCAGCCTGACGCGCACGGCGAACCCACCGCCGGATACCGGCCCAGTCGTCAGTTGGCCGCCGTGCAGGCCGGCACGCTCGCGCATGCCGATCAACCCCAGGCCGCCCGGGCTCGTCCCTGATAGCGCCGTCGCGGCCCGACCGTCGTCGATGATCTCGACCTCGAGCTCGTCGGGCCAGTAGCGCACGCGCACGTCGACGCGCGACGCCGCCGCGTGCTTGACGGTGTTAGTCAGCGCTTCCTGCACGATGCGGTACGCCGACACGCCGATCATCGGCGGCACCAAGCGTTCCTTCCCTTCGATGCTGACCGCAACAGCAAGCTCGGACTCACTCATGCTCGCCGCCAGCCGCGGAAGCTGGCTTAGGCCAGGGCGCGGAGCCAGATCGTCCTGATCGCCGGCCTGCCGCAGGAATCCGAGCAGACTGTGCAGCTCCCCCACCGCCTGTCGACTCGATACCTCGATCGCGGTCAACGACTCCTTCGCCTTAGCACGGTCACGGTCGATCACGACCCGGGCGGCGCCAGCCTGCACGCCCATCATGCTCACGTGGTGGGCGACGATGTCATGCAGATCTCTCGCGATCCGCACGCGCTCCTCCAACACGGCGCGCTCGGCCTGTGTCGCACGTGACTCCGCCACCTCTGCCCGCTCGGCCCGCGCGCGGACGGCAAGGCCTGCAACCCAGGCGACCGCGAAGTCGCCGGGAATGAAGACGAGCTGGTCGATCGAGTGCCCGGGGATGTTATAGACGAGGGTCGCCGCCGCGACGACCACGATCGCCAGTCCGAGACCGGCCCGCCGGACGTCCCGAAGGTTCCCGAGCAGGAATGCGGCCGCCAGCCCCATCAGGAAGAGGGACTCGGGGTACGGGATCAGCAGCCGGTCGACGAACGAGATTCCCGCGGCCAAAAGCCAGTACGCCGCCGGTCCGGCAAACGGAAACCATCGCCGCGCGACCACGGGTAGCACCAGGATCGCGAGCGCGGGAAGGCAGAACCACAGCGTCGTCGTCGGAGCTCCGGGCGAGCCGCGTCCGAGCACCACGTCAAGCATCGCGACGATCGCCAGCAGCGCGATCAGCAGGTCAAACCAGTACGCGCGGACGAGATGTCCGATTCGGCTCACACATCGAACGTACTCCACCCCCTCGCGGACCGCCTCCCACAAGGTCAGACCCGGGATCCCTTTCAAGTAATACCCACCTCGGAACCGGCATCCGGTGGCGACGACGCCGCGCCGGCGACGCCTCGCCATGCCGGCGCCCACACGCTCGCGGACGACACCTAGACTGCGCACCACTGGCGCGCACGGCGCTGCCGCCGCCGGATGCCCGTACCGACGTCAAACCAGGGCGTAGAATCCAAGCGCTGGTTGGTGCCACTCCTCGCCAGCCGAGGGGATGTCGGGTCGGGTCGGGCCGTGCGGCCGCTTGACCCGACACCGTTGCGTCTAGTGCTTGATTTGAAGTCCGGCACCGGGCCTCGCTACCTGCTCAGACGTGAACCCCTAGTTCCACCAGGCCAACTGCAGCCCGGCGACGCCGGACTCCGAGCCGCTGGTGGTGATATGGAGCGTGTAGCCGCTGTTGACGTCGGCTGCGGGGATGTCAAGGGTGGTCGAGTTCTGTGTGATCTGGACGTTGACGGGCTCGAGTCCATCGGCGCCTGGTATCGGCGTCGACGTGGTGTTGGACTGTGGCGCGTTGGGGTTGGCCACCCCGCCCACGCCTTGCGCGAGCACCGGGTGTTGGCCTGCGGTTCCGGTGGCGCCCGGGGTCGGCGTCCCGCCGTTAACAACGGTCTCGGCCCCGTCAGGACCCGTCGAGGTCGTCACCCCGGTGTTGGTGTCGTAGTTCACGTACGCGTCGACCCCGTCGGCGCGTAGTGCGCTCTGCAGCCCGGACGCGTCCGAAAGGGAGTTGATCGTCACGACCACGTCGCCGCTGGAGGCGGTGGTAACGGCGTAGGCGGCGCTGGCGCCGCCAAGGGCGCTCACGCCGACCGCTGCCGCCGCGGCGATGCCAAGAGCACCGGCAGGGAGCGCGACAAAGCCGGGTTTGCCCAGGCGGCTCGCGAGCGAGCGCCGTGGCTCGCGTTTGGCCACGACGGTCCGCAGTTCGCTAAGCAGTGAGTCCTCGAAGCTATTCATCTCATTGTCTCCTTGAAGTTTCACAGTGGCAGCGTTGCTACGTGGGTCTTGATGCGGGTGCGACTGCGGTGCCAGCGCACGCGCGCGGCACCCTCGGTGATCCCCAGCAACCGCGCAGCGTCAGCTACGGACATGCCGTCGACGGCGACCAGTTCGACCAGGGCGCGATCCTTGGCGGGGAGCTTGTATACGGCGGCGTAGATGTCGCGCGTCGCACGCTCGGCGTCGAGCCGGGCCTCAATGTCGGCCAGCGAGTCGTTGTCCAGCAGTTCCCTGCCGGACACCCGGCGGGTGGTCGCCCTGTCCTTGGCCGCCCGGCGGAACTCGGCGTTGACGACATTGCGGGCTACGCCGATCAGCCACGCACCGCCGCCGCCGCGTTCTGGGTCGTATTTGTGAGCGCTCTGGATCGCCGTCAGGAACACGTCGGCGGTCAAATCGGCGGCCAGATGAGGGTCGGAGACTCGACGCGCGATGAAGCGCTGCACCGACTCCAGGTGGGTTTCATAGAACGTGGTGAACGCCTGTGGATCGTGCCCGATGGCGCTGACTTCGCTCCGGCTTGGGTCGTTCATACCCCTAATTGGCGTCCTGGGCCCGGACCGTTACGGCTTCTTCGACGATGCTTAGGGTTCACAACTTCGCATCTGATGGTTCCCGCATCTGCCAGCACGAACTACTGCTACTAGCCGTGGGCGAGCAGCAGGGCGCGATGCCTTGGATGCGACCGCGCGAAAGGCTGCGTCTAGGTCAGAAATCTCGACCCTGGCGTTGATGTTCGAAGAGGGTTCGAAGGCTGACAGCCGAGTCTCGCATTTCGCCAATTCCGAGCATCTGCACTACGACGAAATCGTCGCCGAAGCGCTGGCCGTGCGCGGAGATCGCGATGGAGCAAAGCACCCTGACGAGCCCTGCCTCCGCTAGTAGGGGGACAGCGGGCAGATCGGAGCCGGCCGCGGTTGGGCTGAGAGGTCTAAGAAGTCCATGACGTCAGCGGCATTGGCGTCGCGGTACGTCAGCGCCGGAAGGTTCCACTTCCGTTCAATCGTGGCGAGCACGGAGGTGTGGTCGTGGACGACGTTTGTGACGGTCTGCGCTCGCGAATACGGGGAAACGACGATCGCCGGTACGCGCGGACCATATTGGGTGTAGCCGACCCTCGGGTCGTCTGGCGACGAGTACACCGGCGCGACGTCATCCGGCGCGACGGCTTCAGGGGGCGGAACATGGTCGTAATAGCCACCATGCTCGTCGTATATGTAGATCAAGCAGGTGCGATCCCATTTGGGGGAGTCAAGAACCGCAGTGACGACCTTGCGAAGCCAAACTTCGCCTGGCTGCATGTCCTGGGGATCTTCCTGCGATTCGCCCGGGTACTTGGTGTTGAGATCGGCCAGCAGCTTCCGCAGTATTTCTTCGAGCGGCGGTGGAAGTTCGTTGAACGGCTTCCCGATTCTCGACGAAGGATCGATTCGTGGATCCAGAAAACTGACGTCCGGAAGCTTCCCGGCGGCGCAATCCACGTAGAACTGGTCGATCCGGTGATGGTGATCAAGGTGGCCAATGGCGTTCCGGGCGAGGATGAATGTCATCGGGATGTCTGTGAAGTAGTTCGCCCACGAGATGCCGTGCTTGTGGAGCTGGTCGAAGATCGTGCCGTTCGGTGGCGTGTCGTGAATCAGCGTGCTCAGCTCGCTGGTTGTGCAGCCTGACGCAGTGGCTGCAAGCATGAACCGGCGGTTCGGGTAGGTCGGCCCCGGCAGTGAGCCGAACCACCGGTTCCCGACCGTGAATTCGTCGGCGAGCCAATAAGCAAACGGCAACGACTCCCGTGTGTAATACCCCATCGGTTGAAGCGAGTGTTTGGGGGCAGTGCGCAGAAACCCGTCCATCTTGCCGCCGTTGATCTGCTCGTGGCTGCTGGCCCAACTCTGATCGACATCCGGGCCTTGAGCGGACCCTGGAAACGGAAAGGAGGTAACAACCTCCGCGGGATCGTGACCGACGGGATTGGAGTTGACAGCCTTACTCGTCGAAACGTCGAACGTGAGCCCACAAATGTCTTCGCGAGTCCTCGACAACTCTCCGAGCAGGTTGTCGAACGAATGGTTCTCCATCATCACCACCACGAGGTGGTCAAACGGCATTCCCGTGTTGACCGTTCCCGCCGGAAGATCTGGATAGGGCAACGTGCCCGGCTGACGCGAGGCCATCAAACAGATCATCGCGCGTCAGCGCGCGCGGTGGAAGAACTCTCACGACATCGTCGCCAGAGCAGATGCCAATGCAGCGCCGGCTCCTTGGACAAGGCGATGGTCATGGTCATAGCCATGGGTGGGTGGTGCTCGTCAGAGCGGACACGAGCAGTTCGGCTGTGTTCTCCCATGGTGCCGGACCGCCGAGCTGCCATCGGCGGTGAATGAACTGGATGCCCGCGACCGTAAACCACCAGCGCAGCTCGTTGCTTGTTGGGAGCCATCGATCCTCAATCGCGTGCAGATAACCAGCGGCGGCTGCGGCCGCGCGAGCTTGGTGGTCTCGCGCGATGTAGCCGGCTGGGCCCGAGCCCAGCAGCGCGATGAATATCAGTCGGGCGAGGTCCAGCCCGAGCGGTGCAACGTGCGCCTCTTCCCAATCGATCAGCAATCCTGACGAGCCGGTGTCCAGATAGTTTCCGGGTCCGGGATCTCCATGGGTGAGAGCCAACGCGGTCGAGGCAGGCAGTATTCGGTGGCTGAGCTCTGCCCAGTCCGGGATGGAGCCAACGAACGGGTCCAACCGTGACCCGAGTCCGGAGACGCGTTCGCGGTGCGCCTGAACGAATTCATCGGGGTCAACGACAGTCAGGCTGTGCTCGGGAGAGCCGATGTCCGCGAGCCGAGCGAACGTCCCGCCCATCCGACGCCAGCCAGCCACTGTTGTGGGCGCCGAGCCGCGGCAGCGTTCGGTCACCAGGCAGGTGACCTGGTCCCCATCCAGGCTCGCCTCACCGAAACTTATGAGCGACGGTGCCAAGCCCAGCTTCGTCTGTCCTACCCAAGCTAGCGCCAGTCGCTCGCGCTCCAGGGCACCAGGGATCCGCTCGATCTTGACGACGACCGGCCGGTCGCCGTCCGACATCAGCCCGAACAGAATCCTGTGCCGGGTGCCCTGGGCCGGTTCGCCATCCAGCCAAACCGTTGGCCCCGCATCGATCACCAGTCGCTTCCGCACGCCCAGGAGTATCGAACGCAGCGAATCCGGCGATGGTCTTTCCGCCCACGCAGCACGCAGGCACACATTATGAGAGTCCCTGCCCGGCGTCGGGGACGATCTCAGGATCGTGCGGGTTGGTGGGCTTTAGGGACTTCTCGCGGACCCCGCCCCAGCCCGCGAGTAGCCCTAACGTTCGCGGCCGGCAGCCCCACGAACCTCCGGTCGCTGTTGACCCCAGGACGTGTCCTCATACCGGCGTGCTGAGAGAGGAGAAAGCTCTTGCGCAAGTACGAAGCTTTGGTCTAGGGCAACGATGTCCAGAAGCGACCACCGAGGGACAAGCCGGCCGGGAGCGGGTTCAACAGCTGCTAGGTCCCACCTCCTTCACCCAGTTCGCAGCTCACATCGAGAAGGATGCCCTTAAGCGGGTCCCGCGACATCGGCCCTCTGGACAGAATTCGACACGCAACGATTGGCCACCGGCGCAGACCGGTGACCGCCGACACCACCCCGCGTCGAGGATCGGGCCGCTGGTCGGAGGTCAATATCAATCCCTGCGGTGTCGTTCCGCCCGTAGCGCGCGCATCTCGGAGACGCCGTGCGGCTGATGGGTCGGCCCGGGCCGGGACCGGACAGGGCCTCAACCTTCGGGTAGCCCCCGCGTCGCTGCATGGGTTATGCGCGATCAATCCCTAGCGCCGAGCGGTCGCCAGACACGCCGACAGCCAACCTACGGCGTCGCGGATGGACTTATTTCCCCGAAACGACACGGCTATCTGAGTCCGCGTCTGCCGGTGCCCTGGTAACGCTCCACCCATGCCCGTGCATAACCGTGAAGTAGAGGGTGAGCAACGCTGGAATCGGCCCGCCCTGCCGAGAATCCGGGCGTTCGCCTCGCGGCTCGTCTCTGTGAAGTCCCTGTGCGTGTCCTCGGGCGCAACTTAGCCTGCCGTTGAGCAAGACGCTTGCCCTCGCGAGCCTCCTCGAGAGTGCCGAACGTGGAGGTCCGGCCGGTGTACACCACGACATAGGAGCAGTCGCACCGAGGGCCGCGCGCGCAGTCCTTAGCGTGCCGCCGATAGATCCCCGGGGTGCCGGTCTTCACGAGCTTCGCAGCCACGATCGCCCTTTCCTGTGATGACTCCCCCATCGCCAAAAAGAATGTCAGGTTCAGAGGTAGAGCAGAAACCGAAGCGCTCGCGCGATCTCAAGCATGACGACGTCAGAGACCCCACCGAGCTGCGCGATCAGCCGATGCTCTGAGATCGACTTCACGTCCTCGCACTTCGCGTAGCTGACCTCATCAAGCCCCGAGCTGGCCGGGTCGATCTCGACATGCGACGGCAGACCACGGCGGGTCGTGGTCGTCGGGACCACGATCACAACGCCAGCGCGACTCTCGTTGAGCGGGTCGGCTGAAACCACGACCGCCGGTCGGCGCCCTGACTGCTCCCGCCCGATCGGCTCACCGAAATCAACAAGCCACAACTCTCCCCGATGCGCACTCACGCCGAGCCGTCGCCCACAGCGCCACCTTCAGTGGCGCGTTCCGTCTCAATCTCAACCCACGCCCCGGGATCGGAGCGAAGCTCCTCATACCGAGCCGAGAACCGATCAAAGAACACCCGACGCTCCAAGGCATCAGCAGCTTCGTCCACCAGTTGCGTCATCGGGCGACCCGTCTCATCAGCCAACTTCGCAAAGCGATCACGTGTCTGTTCGCTCACCCTGATTGTCGTACTCATGAACGCAGTCTACTAAACGAGCGCCCCAATCGTCTACAAGTCCAAGGTTGTTGTCCCGGCAACGCAGCCGTGCTCGCTTCAGGCTCCAGCACTCGGCCTATTCGGCGTGACGACCCCAGTGGTCTGCGCCGCCACGCACGTCCCAGGAGCTGGATCGCCGCATGATCATCTGGCAGCACCGCGCCCGTACCCGTACCTCATGGTGGAACAGCAACCTATACGGGCGCTTCCTACATGCCAGACAGCACCCCAAGAGTGTCTGCTGCTCGCCTGCTGGGGGAAGGGCATGTTAGTTGTGACGCGCGCGCGGTTCAGGCCGGCGTCGCGGCCGGCCCCTCCCTTGCGACGCGTCACCAACTCAGACACGCGATGCGCCGAGCAGGGCGGAGACCTGCTCGGCGCCTCTGACTACGCCATCGATCTGAATTTCTCGACCTCCTGCCACGTCGACGCTCAGGCATGTCAGGCTGATCGCGGCGACGACGGTGCTGGTGTGGTCCCTTACGGCGGCTGCGACGCATACGGTTCGGAGGTTCTGTTCCTCGTCGTCGAGTGCGTACCCGTTGGCGGTCGCGAACTCGAGTGCTTGCTGAAACCCGGTCGCAGTCGTGATCGTGTGTTCGGTGACCGGCGTGAACGCGTGCTCATGCAGCCAAAGCGCCCGTTCCTGCGGCGGCAGCGCCGCCACCAGAACCTTGCCCAGGGCAGTGACGTGTGCCGGCACGGTCCCGCCGACCCGCGTCGCGATTTGGATCACATGGTTGGGGTTGTTGACCTTCTCGATGTAGAGGACGTCATGTCCCTGCAGGATGGCGAGATTCGAGGTTCCGATGCCGAGCTCCGAAAGCTGCCTGAGTGTCGGTCGCGCGATGTCGCGTAGGTCGAGACGCTCTGCTGCTGCGGCTCCGAGCTCGATCAGCTTGACGCCCAGGGAGTAGCCGCGATCGTCGAGCCGCACCAAGCCGACATCGACGAGTGTGTCGAGCAGATTTGTGGTGCTGCTCTTGGGCAGCTCAATGGCTCTGGCAACGTCGGCATGACGCAGCGGCTGCGCGGACCGCCGAAGCAGGTCGAGGACGGCGGCGACCCGTTCCGCAGAACGGACGCGACGAGGTGGCAATGGCTCTGCCGCCATCACCTCATCGATCCTTGCGCAAGCACAATTGCCGACGGTATAGTCGCGGCCACTGAGTTTTCGAACGGTGTTCGCATCTGCGAACAGGAGGTTATCGTGAACGCGGCTGGAGAGCGAATTACTGCGTCTGGGTTGCAGGTCGATCCCGACTTGTACGAGTTCGTGAGCGCCCAGGTCTTGCCGGGCCTCGATCTGACCGAAGACGCGCTCTGGCGCGGCATGGCGGAGCTTGTCAATCATGCAGCGCCACAGATCGCACGGGCATTGAAGACACGAGTAACCCTCCAGGCTCAGATCGATGATTGGCATCGCGAGCACGCGGGGCAGCCGCACGACCAGGCCGCCTATGAGGCATTCCTAGAGTCAATCGAGTATCTCGTCCCAGTCGGAGCGGACTTCAGCGTCGAGACCGATCGGGTTGACGCGGAGATCTCCCGGGTCGCAGGGCCACAGCTGGTCGTACCCGTCAGCAACGCGCGCTACTCGCTGAACGCGGCGAACGCCCGCTGGGGATCGCTCTATGACGCGGTCTACGGCACCGATGTGCTCGGTACGCGGCCTGCGGGCGGCGGCTACGACAAGGCGCGCGGCGCCGATGTGGTCGGGTGGGTGCGTGGCTTCCTCGATGACATCTTTCCGCTGCGCGAGGGCTCGCATGGGGATGCCCGTACTTACCGGATCGCATCGGACGGATCGCTCGAGGTGATCGAGCTCGGGAGCGTCAGAACCAGGACGCTCGCGAATCCGGATGCCCTGGCGGGCTACACCGGCGATCCAGCCTCGCCGTCGAGTGTGCTGCTCACCAACCACGGTCTCGGCGTGATCCTCGAGATCGACCGTGAAGCATCCGATCGGCAGCGTAGACAGCGCCGGGATCAAGGACGTTGTGATCGAGTCGGCGGTCACCACGATCATCGATTTCGAGGACTCGGTGGCGGCCGTGGACGCGGCCGACAAGGTGGCGGCCTATGCCAACTGGCTCGGGCTGATGCGCGGTGACCTCACCGCCTGGGTCGCGAAGGGTGAGCATGGCTTCGAACGGCGGCTCGAACCGAATCGCAGCTTCGTGACACCCGACGGGAGCACCCTCGAGAAGCGGGGGCGTGCCCTGCTGCTGGTGCGCAACGTCGGTCACCTGATGACGACCGATGCGGTGCTCGACGAGCGCGGCTCCGAGGTACCAGAGACGCTGCTTGACGCGATGCTGACCGTACTGATCGCGATGCATGACTTCACGCGGCCCGTGGCGGACCGCAATTCACCCGCCGGCAGCGTGTACGTCGTCAAGCCGAAGCTGCACGGACCGGCAGAGGTCGCGCTGACAGATGAGATCTTCACGATCGTCGAGCGGGCGCTCGGCCTCGCTCCGAACACCGTGAAGATCGGCGTGATGGATGAGGAGCGACGCACGACCTTGAACCTCAAGGAGTGCATCCGCGCCGCTCGCAAGCGCATCGCTTTCATCAACACCGGTTTTCTCGACCGCACCGGCGACGAGATTCACACCTCCATGGAAGCCGGGCCGGTTGTGCGGAAGGCGGAGATGCGTGGCACCCGCTGGATCAAGGCCTACGAGGACTGGAACGTCGACACGGGCTTGGCGTGCGGGCTGCGCGGAAGGGCTCAGATCGGCAAGGGCATGTGGGCTGCGCCCGACAACATGGCGCAGATGCTCGAGCAGAAGATCGGGCATCCCCAGGCGGGGGCCAACACCGCCTGGGTGCCGTCTCCAACGGCCGCGACCCTACACGCAACGCACTACCACCGCGTCGACGTGGCGGCTCGACAAGCAGGAACTCGCTGGGCAGCCGCCGCGCGCGACGCTGGATGACCTGCTGACCATCCCGATTGACCCCGACGCGACCTGGAGCGATGACGAGCGTCGCGCCGAGATCGACAACAACGCCCAGGGAATCCTCGGATACGTGGTGCGCTGGGTAGATCAGGGCGTCGGTTGCTCGAAGGTCCCCGACATCAACAACGTCGCGCTGATGGAGGACCGTGCCACCTGCCGGATCTCCTCGCAGCACATCGCCAACTGGCTGCACCACGGCGTCGTGACCACCGAGGAGGTCGAGGCGAGCCTGCGGCGGATGGCGGGCGTCGTCGACGAGCAGAACGCGACCGACCCGGGGTACGAGCCGATGGGGCCCACGTTCGACGGTGAGGCGTTCCTTGCCGCGCGTGCGCTCGTATTCGAGGGAACGGAGCAGCCATCGGGTTACACCGAGCCGATACTGCATCGCTATCGCGCTCGTCGCAAGGCGGCGATCGGAGCCCCAGCATGAAACTCGAGACAGCGACCCAGCTGATCGCCGCCGCCCGCGCGGCCGGGTCCAAGCGCGGTCTGAAGCCGCTATCGGTGGTAGTACTTGACGCCGGCGGGCAGGTACGCGCCTTTGAACGCGAGGATGGAGCTTCAAACGCGCGCTTTGAGATCGCCTTCGGGAAGGCCAACGGTGCCCTTGCGCTAGGTATAGGCTCACGTGCGCTGATGGCCAGAGCCGAGCAGCAGCCGTACTTCATCGTCGCCGCCGCGGCGGCAATCGGCGGCGCGCTCGTGCCGGTTCCTGGCGGCGTGCTCGTGCAGACGCCCGAGGGCGAGGTGATCGGCGCAGTCGGCATTACAGGCGACACCTCGGACAACGACGAGGCGGCCGCTGTTGACGCGATCGAGGCCGCCGGCCTAGTAGCGGTCACAGGCTGACAGCTTGGCGCAGGAGCGATGCCAGCATGTCAACGAACTCGGAGATAGTCGAGCAGTTGGGCCAACTCGGCCTCGGGCGGCGCCTGCTGACCGAACCGGCCCAGCTCGCGGCTTTCGGATCCGATGGACTCACCGCCTTCAACGAGCAGCCACTCGCCGTTGTGCTGGCCGAATCGATCGACGAGGTCGTGCGCACGGTGCGGGCATGTCATGACGCCGGGGTCCCATTCGTCGCCCGTGGCAGCGGCACCTCGCTATCAGGCGGATCGGTCCCGATCGCAGGCGGAGTGGTGATAGCGCTGAACCGGATGAACAAGGTGTTGAGTGTCGATCCCGACACTCGCACGGCCGTGGTCCAGCCGGGTGTGATCAACCTGAATGTGAGCGCCGCCGCCGCCGAGCACGGGCTGCTCTACGCGCCTGACCCCTCAAGCCAGTCGGTGTGCAGCATCGGCGGCAACCTCGCGTTCAACTCCGGCGGCGCCCACTGCCTGAAACACGGGATGACGAGCAATCACGTGCTCGGCATGAAGGTGGTCCTGCCAGATGGGGAGCTCGTCGAGCTCGGCGCTGACCACGTCGGCAGCATTGGGCCGGACTGGACGGGCATGTTCTGCGGTTCTGAGGGGCTGTTCGGAATCGCGGTCGAGGTCACGCTCCGGCTGATCCCGATCCCTGAGGCGGTCTGCACGTCCTTGGCGGCCTACGACAGCCTCCAGGCGGCCGGCGACGCCGTCGCGCGCATCGTCCGCGAGGGGCTGCTGCCGGTGGCAATGGAGATCATGGACGCGCTGGCGATGGAGGCCGCGGAGGCGTCAGTGAAGCCGGGGTACCCGAAGTGCGCGGCGCTGCTGATCGTCGAGCTCGAGGGCGAGCACGATGTCGTCGTCGCCGACCTGGCGGTACTGGACGGGCTGCTGCAGGAGTCTGGTGCTCTGCACGTGCACTCGACCGTCGATCCTGATGAGCGGGCGCTGATCTGGAAGGGCCGCAAGAGCGCATTCTCAGCCGTCGGCTGGCTCTCTCCCGACTACATAGTCCAAGACGGCGTGGTACCACGCACGCGGCTCGGTGAGGTCCTCGCCGAGATCGACCGCATGAGCGCCGCCAGTGGCATCCGTGTGGCGAACGTCTTCCATGCCGGTGACGGAAACCTCCATCCGCTGATCCTCTACGACGGCCGCGAAGCCGGGCGCGGCGGAGCGGGCGCATGAACTCGCGGGCGAGATCCTCAGGCTGTGCATCTCACTTGGCGGCTCGATCACCGGAGAGCATGGCGTCGGCATGGAGAAGCGCGAGTACCTGCCGCTGATGTTCTCGCAGGACGACGTGGAGATGATGCATCGTCTGCGTCGCGCGATCGACCCTGCCGAGCTCGCCAACCGCGGGAAGATGCTCGAGGTCAAGCCGTGATCGCTTCAGCCACAAGCGTCGAAGAGGTCCAGGAGGCGGTGCGGGCGGCCGAGCCCGGCGTGCGACTACTCCCGGTCGCGGGGGCCACCAAGCCGGCGCTCTCCTCATCGAGCCGCGACGACGTTGAGCGCTCGACCTCTCCGCATCTGAGCGGCATCTTGGAGTACGACCCCGCGGAGCTCACGATCACGGCGCTGGCGGGCACGCCGGTGCGCGAGGTCTGAGGCGACCCTGGCCGAGCACGGCCAGTACCTGCCCTTTGATCCGCCGATGGTGGCGGCCGGTGCCACGCTCGGCGGAGTGGTCGCCACCGGCGCCTCTGGCCCTGGCGCTTGGCGCCACGGTGGTGTGCGCGACTTCGTTATCGGGGTGAGGTTCGTCGACGGCACCGGACGCGTGATCGCGGGAGGCGGCAAGGTCGTCAAGAACGCGGCCGGCTTCGACCTCCCGAAGCTGATGGTCGGCTCCGCCGGGCGTCTGGGCGTGATCGTCCAGCTCTCGTTCAAGGTATTTCCCGCGCCCGCTCGCGACCACCACGCTCGAGTTCGCGTTCGCCAGCATCGAGCAGGCCGTGAGCGGCGCCGTCACGGTTGCCCGAGGCCCGGTCGAACTCGACGCGCTCGAGATCATGCCCGGCGGCCGGTTGCTCGCGCGCGTGGGCGGGCGCGCCGAGAGCCTCGAATCGCGCGCCGACCGGCTAAAACGCACGCTCGATGCGCCCGTCACCTCCCACATCGGCGAGCCCGAGCGAGCGCTGTGGAGCGACGCCGCGGAGTTCGCCTGGTTGCCGGAAGACCCCGTGCTCGTCCGGGTCGGGCTCTCGATCCGCCAGGTACTCCCGCTCGACGCCGCGCTCAGGGCCGTGACGGGCGTCCAGGTCCGTTACGGAATCGGCGGCACCGTCGCCTGGGTCAGCTGGCCCGCGGCCTCGCCGCTCGACGATCTGGACACAATCCTGAACGAGCTGGGCCTGCCCGCCATGGTGCTGGTCGGCCCACCCGGCCGCCCGTTTCTTGGTCCCGTCACCGGTGGCGCGTTCGGCGAACGAATCGTCGGGGCACTCGATCCTGACTCTCGTTTCCTGGAGTTCTGAGCTGTGCAGCACTCGATCCCGCTTGAGCAGTACGGCCCGCAGGCAGCCAGCATGGCGGACGCGATCGAGTCCTGCGTGCACTGCGGGTTCTGCCTGCCGACCTGTCCCACCTACGTCGCATTGGGCGAGGAGATGGATTCACCACGCGGCCGAATCCTCCTGATGAAGGAGGTGCTCGAAGGCAAGATCGAACTCGAGAACGCCCTCCCGTATGTCGACAACTGCCTCGGTTGCCAGGCATGCGAGACCGCCTGCCCGTCGGGCGTCAAATACGGCGAGCTGATCACACCGTTTCGTGCCTACGCCGAAAAACACCGCGAGCGCAAGCCAATCGACCGCCTACAGCGGATGGTGACCCTCCAGACACTGCCCTACCCGCAACGTTTCCGGCTGGCGGCTCGGTTTGGCCGGTTCGCGCGCCCGCTGGCGCGCGTCCTTCCGGCCTCGATCGCCTCGATGCTTCAACTGCTCCCCGACAAGCTGCCGGCATCACAGCCGTTGCCGAGCTTCTACCCAGCCCAGGGTGAGCGCCGAGCACGGGTGGCTCTAGGTCGGCGTGCCCGAGTTGGCGTTGGATCACAACCAACGGGACGCCTTCCCGGACATCTCAACGGCGTGGGCGTGCCGGAGTTGATGTGGCGCGAACCGGCGCCTGACCCCTGCCGCGGCTGCGGTGCGGTGCAGTTGCGCGCGAATGCTGGCAGGGCCGCACCGACGGCCGCGCGTGGCTCCGTGCAGGATGCAGAAGAACGCGCCGACCGGCAGTGTGTGGCGCAGCTCGATCCATGGCTGCAGCTGCTCCCATGCCCAGCGGTCCATCCCGACCTCACGGCGTTTCCCGCCTTTGCCTTGGCGCACGAGGATCGCACCGCGAACAGGATCAAGGTCGGTCTCGGCGAGCGCGAGCGCTTCGCTGATCCGAAGTCCGGCGCGCCACAGGACGATGATGAGCGCGCGGAGCCTGACCCCGTCGACATCATCACCTGCGGCGCGCATGACCGAGATGATCTCCTCGACCGTCGGCGGATCAGGCGGATAGCGCAGGCCCTTGTTGTGGGGCGCGCGACCCTGGTGGAAGCTCGCGAGCGTGGCCGGCGATCGCCGCCTGCCCGCACGGTCCAGCGATGACGACTGGTTGCATGACGTCCTCCCTTCGGACGTTGATCGACACCACATCGTCGACCCGCGACCATCACGGCGGGAGATACACCTATGAACCGTCCGCCTGAGCCGAAGCGATACTCCGGCTCCCAACACCGACAGCAGCGGTGCCGTGGCAAGGCGCTCGTGTGCTCGACCCGCACCATGATGCCTCGACGCAAGGCCGAGCTGCTGTTAGCCCGCGGGTTCTCGCGCAGTGCTCGTGCCGGGATGTCGCCCTTCTTATGGCGAACGCTGGAGGTGATTTCTCATCAGCATTGTTTCTGATGTTGGATCCTGTTCGTCGTGGATGAGGCTCGATCGAGTTCTACGCCCGAGGAGTCGGATGCCTGAGAACCGATCGGCTTCCCACGAATGGTCCACCGGACCTGGGTCTCGGAGATGGAGCAGCGGTCACGCGACGTACGGGCCGACGTAGACGAGATGAAGGCGGCTGGGGTCTTCGTCTTCCTCGGTCGATCGCGACCACCACCGTCTCGGTGTCGAAGCCGGCGAAGCACCACTTGTCCACCGACGGGCCTTCGCGCGTGCCGACAGAGGTCATTGCGGCTTTGCCCGCGTCATGT
The DNA here is from genome assembly GCA_963774025.1 of uncultured Conexibacteraceae bacterium. GTDB lineage: Bacteria > Actinomycetota > Thermoleophilia > Solirubrobacterales > Solirubrobacteraceae > Palsa-465. The sequence continues at coordinate 6,914 of CAVZDL010000013.1, read as the reverse complement.
TCCAGACGAGCTTCAGTCTGCTTGAGTGCGCCGATCGCTGTGGCCTGCGACGCCGCGAGGCGGATCTTCCAACCCGGCAGAACGCTATGCCGCCACAGGTGTCTGCGCACAATGGCATCACCATCGCGCGCTTCGGGGACTGCCGTATCTGAGCCGTGCAGATGCCCCGTAGCTCGCCGACGCGCTCCCGCGATCGCTTCGAAGCCCAATCGGGCGCACCGCTCGGGGGTGCCACGGACGCGCCATTGCGGGCAGAGGCGGCCGCGCTATTCCTTTGCCATCCGCCGGCGACGCGCCCACCGGGGACAAACGCATGCAATGGTCAGCGCCCAGGCGGAGTCGGGATCGAGAGCTGCCGGCAGATCCCGCGCGCCGTTGGCGCTTTGATCTCGCGATGGCGCGGCACAACTGATCGCTCAGCCGTGACGGGGTTCTCCCACATCTCGTGACCAGCGCCTTCCCTGATGAGACGACAGCCATGAGCGAGTAAGTGTCGCTCGAGATCTCGCTTCTTCACGCGGCTACTTCAACGGACTCAACCAGCGCCCAACCAGGCTCCGGAATGAGCTCGCCGCGCGCTCGACGCTCCTCGAGCACCATGCTGATCGCATCGAGCACCATCGCGCGCGCCTGCTGGCTGGGCCCACTCTGCGCGTACTCGCCCGCGATCGCGATCGCACGCGGCGATTCCGCCGAGCAGCAGCTCGGTCCGGTACTGCGGGGCGAGTGCGACCGCCTTGGCGATAAACGCGGCGGTCGCCGCATCGTCCAGGGCCGGTGGAGCCTCGGTTCGGTGCGCGACCGGCACGCCGACCTCCTTGAAGAATTCCTCCTGGCCTGCCGGAGAACAGAGACACAGCAGTCGCGCAGGCCGGCCGGAGACGTTACGAAATACGTGCGGCGCGTTGGCCGGCACGTTGACCGTGTCGCCGGCCGTGGCAACGGCGCTGACGCTTCGGAACGTGAGCTCGATCTCGCCCTCGAGGATGGTGAACATCTCCTCGAAGTCGTGACGGTGGGGCGGCGGCCCGCCGCCCGGCGGGACGTGCATGTCGATCAACGTGTAGCGCCCAGCGGTGTCGGCCCCGGCCACGAGGATCGTGTAGGTGTCGCCAACCACGCCGAGGTGAGGCAGCGAGTCATCGGTGTCGGGGCTCACGTGCGTCAGGACCCGCCCGGGGTCATCGGCGGGGATCGGTCCTGGCGGCTGTGACTCGGCGCGGTGTGTAGTTCATCGGCGCTCCTCTAGCGTACGCTAAGCGGATGAAATCGTCCGCTTGTCACGGCAGCCTACCGCACGCGAGCCACGGGTGATCGCTACGTGGCACGATCGACCCTGACATGTCCGAAGCACCGGCACAGGCACGCACCGACCCCCGGCGACCGCGAAGTGACGCCGCGGCCAACCGCCAACGCATCCTCGTCGCCGCCACGATCGCGGTCCGCCGCGACGGCGAGACAGTGCCGATGGCGACGATCGCCGACGAGGCGGGCGTCGGCATCGGAACCCTCTACCGCCACTACCCGACGCGCCCGGCGCTCCTAGCGGCTCTGACGCTGCGCTCGTTCCAGCTCGTTCTGCAACACGCGCGCGCCGCCGCGCTAAGCGACGAGTCAGCTCCCGCCGCGCTCACACAATTCTTCGAACAGACGATCGCGGCCCGCGAACGAGTTCGTCCTCCCGCTCCACGGTGGCCCCGTCATCCATGACGAGAAGATCGTCGAGCTCCAGGCCGAGATCAGGAAGCTACTCGAACAGCTCCTCGCCCGCGGACGCCGGGACGGGACCATCCGACCCGACATCGCAGCCGGCGACATCATCATGACCGGAGCGATGCTCGCCCAACCACTCCCGCACGCAGCTGACTGGGACCAACTCGCGCGCCGGCAAGCCGGAATCTTCGTCGCAGGCCTCGCTGCCACCGACCCACCACCCGCCGGTCGCGACCGGCCCGAGGCCGACTGAAAGCCAAATCCGCACGCGTTGCAGACCTCCCTTCATGACGGGACGAGCCTCACGGCCCGAAAGCGGCCGGTCCCGGAATGCGCGGGCTGCATGGACGCCCGGCGTCTTTGATCGGGTCGGCGCCGAGCGGTGCCAGGGTGCGTTGTACTAATGGAGAATCTCAGGACCGGGTCTCTCGGCGCGCTCCCGGCGCGTGCGCGATATCTCGACGCGCGTGTGGGGCCCGGCTGTGTCCACGCTGGATCGGTTTAGTTCTCGACGTCGCGCATGATCCAGCCGGGTGAGTCGAGCCGGATTGTCTTATCGCCGAGCAGCTTCCGGAGCGTCTCCTCGAGCGAGGAGAGCGATACGGTTCCCACTTGCTGTTCCCATTGCTCGCGTAGCTCGTTGAAGATGGTCTCGCCTTCATGCAGCATCGCGAGGCCGCGATCGGTGACGCGAATTCTCGTCCGGCGGCGATCCGTTGAGTCGGGCTCGCGCGTCACGTAGCGACGTTCCTCGAGTAACGAGAGGGTTTTGGCGGCCGCTTGCTTTGAGACCGACATCCTGCGGCCGAGCTCTGACGCGCTGTCGGCGCCGGAGATGATCGCTCGCAGGGCGAAGTCATGGACAGGTCGGACGTCTTCATACCCGCGCTGGGCGAGTTCGGCGGTGGCTTGATCCGCGAGGGTTCGGAAGCCGGCCAACAACAGTAAGGCCAAGTCGGCGCCGGTCCTAGAAGGCACGCACCGAGCATACGCGCGCTCGTTGACATCGACAACTAAGTTGGCTATCCTTTATAGACAACTTGGTTGTCTATAAAGGAGCCTTCTGATGAACACGATCACACCCCCAGGCGCGACCATTCCCGGCGTCAAGCACCATCTCGCCCATCTGAACGGGACCAAGCTGCACTACGTCTCGGCCGGCGACTCAGGCTCCCCGATCCTGCTCGTCCACGGATGGCCAGAGACATGGTGGGCGTTTCGGAAGCTGATCCCACTGCTCGCCCAGGCACACCGTGTCTTCGCGCTCGATCTCCGCGGCTTCGGTGACTCAAGCAGCACCGACACCGAATATGGCGAAGCCGTCGCTGCCGAGGATCTGCACCGTCTCGTCGAGCACATCGGAGCCGGCCCCGTGCACCTGCTCTGCCAGGACATCAGCGGCGGCACCGGGTTCCGATTCGCGGCCACGCACCCCGCTGACGTCGTCAGCTTCATCGCGGTCGAGACGACGCTGGCTGGGTTCGGCCTCGAGACCCTTGCCGACGTAAACGGCTTTGGTTCGTGGCACGTCGGATTCCTTGGCGCCCCCGGAATCCCCTCGATGCTCCTCCCGGGCCACGAGCGTGAACTGCTCGCGGGCTGGGCGTACCCGCTGATGACAGGCACGCACGACGCCATCACCGACGCCGACATGGACGAGTTCGTGCGCACGTACGCCCGTCCCAACGCTTGGCGCGGAACAGAAGGCCTCTACCAGGCACTGTTCTCAGACAACGGAGCGACCAAGGCCCTGGCTGACGCGCATCCGATCGCAGTCCCAGTGCTCGCCGTCGACGGCGCCAGCCACCCCTTCACCGAAAACACGTTCCGCCAAGTAGCCGCCGGCGAGATCACCGCCGCGCCCATTCAAGACGTAGGGCATCTCGTAGCGCAAGAGGCCCCAGAACAGCTCGCCGCTGTAATCCTCGAGTTCACCGGACGAGTCGACGCCGAATAGCACAGAAGAGACACGATCTCATGACTGCCATGCCACGCCTGCGATCGTCCGCCTCCGGACCCGCTTTGATATCTGAACGTGCCTGTTGGCGGAGATCGCCGGCGGTCTCGCTTTGCGCGGTGGCTGTCGCTCAAAGCCGTCGCGGTGATGGCGGCGAGGTCGAAGCTCGAGGGACTTGGTGACTGTTTGCGCTGATGGCGGCTCGGCGTCTAGCCGAGGGCGACGGCGAGCTGGTGGCGGTGGAGCTTTTGGAGGTTGTGGGTGAGCATCACCAGCCGCCACTCGGTTCTGACTAACGATCTGCCGCGGTAGTTGAGCCGGTAGATCTTGCGGTTGTGCTTGGTGTTGCCGAACACCGGCTCGATCGCCGTCTGGCGTTTTCGGTAGAGCTCTTTCCCGAGCTCGGTCCGCAGCACAGTGCGCATGAACGAGAACCGCCCGCCGGTCCACCCGGGCCGTTCGCCCTGGCGTTTGCCGCCGTCGGGCGGGATCAGGACCTGGAGGCCGTGGTCGGCGGTGAGGTGGTCCATGTGCTGCTCGTTCCAATACTGCGCGTCAGCGACAACGACCGACGGTCGCTGTCTTGACGCCGGCCTGTTCGAGCTCGCCGAGGGCGGTATCGATCATCGGCCCTAGCTGCTGAGAAGTCGTTCGGCCTGATGTCGTGATCTCGGCCGCGAGCACGATCTGCTGCTCGTTGACGACCGCCTGGGCGTTGTAACCCTGGATGTAACGGCGGTTGCCTTTCATCCGCCGGGAGTCAGGGTCGGTCACGTTCACCTCACCGGCCGGGATCTCCGGTGGCGTGTAGGGCTTCGTCGGGCCGCCGAGCCGTGCGCTTGTTCATGGCCGGCGATGCTCCCGGAGATCCTCATAGGCCTTGTTCCCGCGATGCTCGGCGGCCAGATCGTCCTCCAAGCATTGGGCGCGCGAGCCGCAACCGCTCCTCGCGCGAGCGCGGGATCGGCGCCGGCGTCTCTGCCACCGCTGTGCTTCGAGGTGGCGGTGCGCTTCCCGCAGCCACCCACGCCGGCCCTTGTGCGCCAGATCCGCTCCGGATCAAACTCGCCCGCGGGCTCGGCCCGACACTCAACGGTCTGCTCACCCTCGTTGTGCTCTCGCGGGCGAGCTCGCGCTCAAGCCACGCGCGACGACCCGCAGCGGTCTGAAACTCCGGCGGCAGCTCATCGCCACGCGCGTCACCGAACTGCTCGTCCTCGGCCTCGTCGGTCGCGATCGCGTCCTCGATGATCTCCCGGGCGATCCGGTCATAGTCAACATTCGAGTCACTCGAGCGCGTTCGCGGTCAGCTTCGTTCCATCCACCGCCACGATCCCGGAGTCGACCAGCCCCGCCCTGGCACAGAGCCGGAGCACCGCCCCGAACAGCTCGTTCAGTGACTGCTGGTGGCGGCGGATGAACCGCGCGACGGTCGCGTGATCCGGTGTCTGGTTGCCAGTGATCACCCGGTAAGCGATGTCCTGGCGGCAACGCCGCTCAATCCCCCGCGAGGACCGCTCATTCGTCGCATAGGCGTAGAGAACCAACGCCACCATGACCGACGGCTCATAAGCCGCACGACCGTGCCCGTCCGCCCGATAGGCCGAGTAGAACGCCGCCAGATCCATCCGCGCGACGCGAATCGATCACAAACCACGCCAGATGATCCTCCGGCAACCAATCCCGAAGCGACGGCGGCAACAAAAACGCCTGCTCACGATCACAATCCAGAAAGTTCTGACCCATCCCTGGATTCTCTTAAACCCGGCAGACAGCACCCCATTTGTGCGACAGCCACCGCGGAAAGCACGCAGCTCTCGACTATCGCTTTCGTGATCGGAGCGTCACGGATTGACGCCGACACCCTCCTTGACCTTTCGGGGGTCGGGCCAGAAACCTCCAGTGATCGTGATGAGATTTCGGCCGCAGGCCGACGTAGTCCAACTCGAGCGTTCTTGGGGGTTTGACCTCTCGGGCGAACTTCTTGGTTATGGAGTAAGGCCGGCGGCCAAGAGCGCCTCAACGACGACCCGGTCGATGCTCTCAGCAAGCTCAAAGTAGCTCGAGTGCGTGCGCTTCAGGGTCTCCAGAGAGTCCGATCCGAGCAGCACGACCTCGACGTCGGCGTTCTCGCGGTGCTCGCTCTCAGCCTCGTTGTAGGCGCTGAGAGCCGACTCGTAGTCGTGCCCGAACGATCTGACTTCGGCCTTGGCGAGCGAAATTCGGTAGACGACCAGGAAGTGATTGAGATCCTCGGCGCTCATTTGTTCTCCCCCCCAGCGTAGTAGCGACGTGTCACCGAAAACAGATGTGCAAGGTCTTCGAGGAGATCCTCGCCCGGCTCCAGTTGCATCTCTCTAGTTTCGTAGAGATCAGCAACAACCCTGTAATACTCTCGCAGATCGTCAGGACCGGTACCGAACTTGAGGCCCTGAGACAGCAGGCGGGTGTCCTGTTCGACCGCCTGAGCCCATGCGTCCTGCCACGGCGTGCGTAGCTGTATCTCAACAAAACAGCCATCTCGCATGACGATCAGGTGTACCGCACGGTAGCCATCGTCCTTCGGCCCGGGGAACCGGCCGCTGACGTATTCGCGAGTGCGGTGGATCACCCAGCGTCGTTGTGATCGGAGTTGCTTGTGCAGTCGATCGACGGCGTCCTGTGTGGGAAGCACGGCGCGTATGCCTGCGATGTCCTCCATGGTGTTCAGCTGCATCGTTGGATGTCGGTGCAGCTTGTCGACGATGGTCGTGAATCGCTTGAGCCGTTGAGTCACCTGCGGCTCACAGCCGATCTTGCGGATGTGATGCCTGAGCAGCGCATTGGTCCGACCAAGGGGTTTCGCGTGCTGCGCACGCCACGAGTCGACCACGAGAATTGCGTTCATCAATTCATCGGGCTCGCCCTCTGCGGGGTCGTAATCGCGCAGAAACCGGCCGGCCTTGCGAACCTGCTTCTTTGAGTAAGACTCCAAGACCCGTACGTTACGGCTCCGCAGTCAAGACCTGATTGGAGACGCCGCCAAACAAGAGCCGCTCTGGTTGAGCTGAAGCAGGTCAGCTAGCTCTTTGATCGTCAGCGACTCCCACTCAACCATCCGAGCAGGCTAACGCGGGCCACGCACGCGGTGCCGTTTGGTACTCACGAGTGGTACTCACCGCCTGCTTTACCACCCATTGAGTGCACAAGGCAACAAAAAAGCCCTGTAAAACAGGGCTTTCTTGAGTAGCGGGGGCAGGATTCG
>CAVZDL010000012.1:0-169282 GCA_963774025.1 uncultured Conexibacteraceae bacterium | reverse complement strand
GCGTTCGGACGGAGCCGCGTCGGCGAGCCAGAGGAACGCGTTCAGCTCGTCAGCCGCGGCGCGTGCGCGGTAGAGCTCGAACAGCTCGCGCGGCATCGAGCTCACCGGCACGAATCGCGGCGGCCGCAGCGGCGCCGCTCAGGTCCAGCAGCTCGTCGCTCATTCGGCGGACGCACCCGGGCTCGGCACGCCGAATCCGGCGGCGGTGGGCTCGGGTGCCGGCGCGAGCGCGACGTCACGATCAAGTGAGCGGTTCGGGCACGTCTGCGCGCAGCGCGTTGACGACGTCGATCACGTGCGAAGTCGGCTCGACGCCCTCGAGATCGAGCTCCCGGATCGCCTCGATGTGGTCGAGCACCTTCGAGAGCTCGACGGCCATCTTCTCCGCCTCGGCGTCGCTCAACTCCAGCTGCGCGAGCCGCGCCACATGATCGACCTGCTGCCGTTCGAGCATGGGCCGGATTCTAGGCGGGACCAGATGAGCGCGAGTCCTCGACGCGCAGCGTCTCGAACACCGCCGGCGAGTCCTCGGGCGCGACCCCGTCGCGCCGCAGCGAGAGGTAACGCACCGGCGAGCGACCACCACGCTCAGCACGAGCCCGACGTAGGCACCGGGCCGCGCCTCCAGCACGTTGGCGCCGCCCGCCTGCAACAGGTGCACGCTGGGCGGGTCGAGCAGCACGCGGATCGCGACCACGACCACGAGCACGAGCGAAACCGGCACCAGCAGCGTCGCGACCACGACGGGAAGCGCCGGTGAGCGGCGCGTCGCCGCCAGCCAGCAGACCGCGATCCCGGCCACGCACACGACCAGCGTCAGCGGGCCCGACCACCTCGAATGTCTGCCAGCCGTTGGCGCTGACGCGCTGGCCGAGCATCAGCGCCGTGGCGTGGAATCGCGGCCTGTACGCGAACCAGGACAACCCGAAGAGGTCGATCAGCAGCAGCGACCGATCCGATCCCGAGCAGCCACTCGCCCACACCCAACCGTGTCGTCCTGAAGCTCACCGCCGCCAACCTACCCGCTGGCCCGACTCAGCGCCTGGTCAGGTGCGCGTACTGGCTGAGCAGCTTGCGCTCCGAGCCGTCGCGGCTGAAGCGGATCACGACGATCCCGCCCGGCTCGACGCCGATCACGGTGCCGTCACCGAACTTCGCGTCGCTGACCTCCTCGCCGAGCCGGTACTCGGGCACATCGGCCTGCGGCCGCGCGCGGCCGACCCTGATCGTCCCGCTCATCGCGTCGAGATCCGTGGCCGGCGCGCTCGCCGGCCACGACGTGAGCCGCTCACGGAAGCCGCCGACGCCGCGCGGCCGCTGCTCCTCGCGGTCGGTCAGCTCGGCCGGGATCTCAGCCAGAAAGCGGCTCGGGATCGCGTAGCCGTGCGCGCCGAACACCGTGCGCTGCCGCGCGCAGGTGATGTAGAGGTCGCGCTGGGCGCGCGTGATGCCGACGTAGCAGAGCCGGCGCTCCTCCTCGAGCTCGCCCTCCTCGAGCGCGCGCGAGTGCGGGAAGATCCCGTCCTCGCAGCCGATCATGAAGACGATCGGGTACTCGAGCCCCTTGGCGTTGTGCAGCGTCATCAGCGTCACGAGCCCGGCGTCGTCGTCGCGGGTGTCGGCGTCGGCGACCAGCGAGACCTGCTGGAGGAAGTCGCCCGAGCGAGTGCGCCTCGCCCTCGGTCGACGTCGTACTCGGCGGCGACGTTGACCAGCTCGTCGAGGTTCTCGATCCGCCCCTGCGCCTCGATCGTGCGCTCGGCTCGCAGCGCCTCCAGATAGCCGGTCTGCTCGAGCACGCCGCTCAGCAGCTGCGCGACCGGCAGATCCGACTCGGCGCGCTCGCGCAGCGACGGTCATCGTGTCCATGAAGCGCCCGATCGCCTTGATCGCGGCGGCGCCGAGACCCGGGAATGCTCGCCGGCTCGGCCGCAACGTCCCAGACGCTCGCGCCGAGTCGTGTTGGCGTAGCCGAGGACCCTCGCGACCGAGGTCGCGCCGATCCCGCGCCGCGGCGAGTTGACGATCCGCGTGAAGGCGCCGGCGTCCTGCGGGTTCACGAGCGCCGTCAGATAGGCGATCGCGTCCTTGATCTCGGCGCGCTCGTAGAAGCGCGTGCCGCCGATCACCTGGTAGCCGATCTCGGCGCGCACGAGCGTGTCCTCGAGCACGCGTGACTGCGCGTTGGTCCGGTAGAAGACCGCGAACTCGCTGCGCGAGGCGCCGGCGTCGACAAGCCGCTCGATCTCACCCGCTGACGAACCGCGCCTCGGCGTGCTCGTCGTCGAGCTCGCGGACGTGGATCGGATCGCCGTCGCCGAGCTCGGTCCAGAGCTCCTTCTCCTTGCGCCCGCGGTTGTGCGAGATCACCGCGTTGGCGGCGTCGAGGATCGTCTGCGTCGAGCGGTAGTTCTGCTCGAGCTTGACGACCTTCGCGTCGGGGAACTGCTCCTCGAAGCTGAGGATGTTGTGGATGTCGGCGCCGCGAAAGCCGTAGATCGACTGATCCGGGTCGCCGACGACCGTCAGGTTGCGACGCTCGCCGGCGAGCAGCTCGAGCCAGCGGTACTGAACCTGGTTGGTGTCCTGATACTCGTCGACCAGGATCTGGCGGAACGCCTCCTGGTAGGCCGCGCGCACCTCCGGGAACAGCTCGAGCACGTTCACGGCGCGGACCAGCAGGTCGTCGAAGTCCATCGCGTTCATGCGGTGCAGCTCGCGCTCGTAGCTGCGCGTAGACGTCGGCGACCGTGCGCTCGAAGAACGAGCCGACCATCTGTGAGTAGGCCTCGGCGTCGCGCATGCGGTTCTTGGCGTCCGAGATCTGGTTGTGGATCGACGCCGGTGTGAAGCGCTTGGGATCGACCCCGTTCTCATCCATGCAGCGCTTGATCAGCCGCCGCGAGTCGGCCTGGTCGTAGATCGTGAACTGGCGCGTGTAGCCGAGCTTGTCGGCGTGGGCGCGCAGCATCCGCGCGCAGGCCGAGTGGAAGGTCATCACCCACATCGCGCGCACGCGCCGCCCGACCAGCAGCTCCGCGCGCTCGCGCATCTCCGCCGCCGCCTTGTTCGTGAACGTGATCGCGAGGATCTCGCTCGCCTGGACGGCGCCCGGTGGCGACCAGGTAGGCGATCCGGTGCGTCAGCACGCGCGTCTTGCCGGAACCGGCGCCGGCCAGGATCAGCAGCGGCCCCTCGCCGTACGTGACCGCGTCCCGTTGCGGGTCGTTCAGCCCGCTCCAGCAGCGCCTCGACCTGTTCGCTTGTCTCGATCATCGTCTGACCCCTACGGTATCGGGCGTACATGGTCGTCACTGACTCGCTTCGGGAGGCCTGCGCCTGGATCGCCGGCGCGGTCAACGCACGTCCGTGTGGTCGAGACCGAGATCGCCGGTTACGCACTGCGGCTGGCTGATCTTGAGGAACGCCCTGGCGTCGAACAGCGAGTGCGACCCTCAAGATCTCCAGCGCAGCGCGAGAACGAGGCCGCTTACTGGCTGACGCTCGACGCGATCAACTTCGGCTCAGGCTGGTTTCCCACGCTTCGCAAGCGAGCCGGAGCCGACCGGCTACCGGACGATCGCCGCGGGGATCCAGCGGCGATTCGACGAGGCGGGCCGGTGGACGCCGGCGCAGCTGACGGCTCTCACTGACGCTGAGCTGGCGGGGTGGCTCGATCAGGATCCCGAGCACGAGCTGGTCGGGCTGATCGTGCGAGTCGCTGCGCGATCTTGGTGAGAACGTGCAGAGGCTCTACGGCGGGTCGTTCGCGGCAGTCGTCGACGCCGCCGACGGCTCAGCGGTGCGCCTGGTCGAGACGCTGGCCGGCTGGCGCTGCTTCGCCGACGTCTCCGTCTACGACGGGCCGCGAGGTGCCATTCCTCAAGCGCGCGCAGATCGCCGCCGCCGACCTGCATCGTGCCGGTGTCGCCGAGTTCGACGACCTCGCGCAGCTGACGATGTTCGCCGACAACCTCGTGCCGCACGTGCTGCGGCTCGACGGCGTGCTGTGGTTCGACCCCGAGCTGGTCGGCGCGGATCGAGCGCGGGGAGCTGATCGAGCACGGCTCGCCCGAGGAGGTCGAGATCCGCGCGTGCGCGGTGCACGCCGTCGAGCTGCTCGTCGCCGCGGCCTCGGAATCCGATCCCACCCGCCCGACCGCGGCGCAGATCGACGAGATCCTCTGGAACCGCGGCCAGGCGCCCGAGTACAAGGCGGTGCCGCGCCATCGCTCGCGCAGCACCGCCTACTGACTCGTGGCCCGCGCTACTTGGCCGCCTTGACGCGCTCCTTGGCGATCGCCTTGGCGCCGGTCTCGCCGACCAGCAGCTCGGGGCGCAGCGTGCCGCTGGAGAGCAGGTCGAGGGCCGGGTGCGGCCGCTGATCGCCAGCGCCGCGTCGAGCGCGATCACGGTCGTCTCGCCGCCGAGCGGCTTCGAGCTCGTGGCGATCACCGTCAGCGAGCCGCCGTCCTTGCAGGTTGCGCGCCGAGGCGAGCGCCTTGCGCGCGCTCAGCGGGTGCAGTCCGTCGAGCGTGTCGATCAGGACGACGGCGTCAGAGCCGCGCGCCGCCAGCCGGCGGGCCTGGTCGACGACCAGCTCGACGGCGTTGTCCTGCGCCTCGGCGGAGGCCGCGAAGCGTCACGGCGGCACCGGGCTTGACCGGAGCCTCGCCCCACTCGGGCAGCTCCTCCGGGCGCACGCCGGCGAGCGCGACGAAGACGGTCACGCCCTCCTGCCCGGCGAGGATCGACGCGAGCTGGCGCAGCAGGTGCGACTTGCCGGCCCAGCTGCGGCCGCTGATCGTCACGCGCGAGCCGCGGCCGAACGGGGTCAGGAACTCAACCGCCTTGAGCGTCGCGTCGTCGGAGCCGAGCTTGAAGCGCTCGGCTCGGGAACTCGGCGGGAAGGTCGTCGAAGCGCCCGCGGTCCGCCAGCTCCTCGGCCGGGCGGCCGTTGACGGTGTCGATCCGCACCAGCGACGGGAAGCGCTCCGAGCGGTGCGGCGCGCGGCGCGGACCGGTCACGCGGTCGCCGTTGACGAGCTCGCAGCGCTTGACCTGCGCGGCGGAGATGTAGACATCGGCGTCTGAGGGCTCCGGCGGCGAGACGCGCACGAACCCGGAGCCGTTGGGCAGCAGCTCGACGACGCCGTCGACGATCACCGGCTCCTCGGTCTTGGCGGGCGCCGGCGCGGCGGGCTCCTTCGTCCTTGCCGCGGCCCGCGGCGCGCGGCTCCTCGCTGTCGGAGGCCTCGGCGGATCCGGTTCGTGCGGCGGCGCTGCGGCCACGTCCGCCGCGGCGGCCCCGGCGTCGCGGCGCGGCCGCGCCGGTCGCGTCATCCTCGGCGAGATCGTGCGTCGTCGGCTGCGGCTCGGCCGGCTCGACGCTCGGCGAGACGTCATCGGCGTCGACCGAGCGAGAGCTTCGGCTGCGGTCGCGCGGCGGCTCCTCACCGGCCTGGTGGGCGAGCAGGGTCTCGATCAGGTCGCTCTTGCGTAGGCGACGGTAACCGTCGACCGAAAGCTCGGAGGCGATCGCGTGAAGGTCGGCAAGGGTGCTGCTCCTCGAGCGTCGCACGATCAAGTACTGACATATGGGTGAACTCCTTCGGATGGATCGGTGGGCTCCGGCCGCGTTGTGGGCAGCGGCCGGCGATTCGCTTATCGGATCAGTGAAGCACAGCCTGCCCGGGATTCAGTGATCCCTGGTGCGCGGCGTCGACGATCGCTTCGAGCTTGGCGATCGTCTCGGCGGAGAGGCGGCGGATCTCCCAGTGGGTGACCTTGATCACCAGCAGCGGCGAGGTGACGACGACGTCGGCCACGCGCTTGGCCCGTCTCGAGCACGCCGATCTCGCCGACGACATCGCCGCGGCCCGACCGTGTCGACCACCTGACCGTCGCGGACGATGTCGGCGGTCCCCTCCTCGATCACGTAGAGCTCGGTCGAGAAGTCGCCCTCGCGCACCAGCTTCGCGCCTGTCGGATAGCTCTCCTCGGTCGCGAAGGCGGCGAGTCGCGCCAACTCCTCGGCGTCGAGGTCTGCGAAGACCGGGTTGCTGGTGAGGCGTGCGGGGTCCACGCTGCGGACGCTACAGGCTCGCCAGGACGCCCGTGCAGCGGGCTTACAGCGCCTTGACCTCGGCGGTGATCTCGGCGACGGAGGCCTTGGCGTCGCCGAACAGCAGCGACGTCTTCGGCTCGTAGAACAGCGGGTTGTCGATGCCGGCGAACCCGGAGGCCATCGAGCGCTTGAGCACGACCACGGCGGCGGATTTGTCGACCTCGAGGATCGGCATGCCGTAGATCGGTGAGCCGGGCTCGTTCTTGGCGGCCGGGTTGGTCGACGTCGTTGGCGCCGATCACGAGCGTCACATCGGTGCGCGAGAACTCGGGGTTGATCTCGTCCATCTCGCGCAGCAGGTCGTAGGGCACGTTGGCCTCGGCGAGCAGCACGTTCATGTGTCCGGGCATGCGGCCGGCGACCGGGTGGATCGCGTACTCGACCTCCACCCCCTTCGCCTCGAGCGCCTGCTGCAGCTCGTGCACCGCGTGCTGGGCCTGCGCCACCGCCATCCCGTAGCCGGGTGCGATCACGACCAGGCGGGCGTAGGCGAGCTGGATCGCGACGTCCTGAGCGCTGGTCGAGCGGACCGTGCCGCCTGTGGCTCCGGCGGCGCCCGCTGGCGCCGCCACCTCACCGCCGAAGCCGCCCGCGACGATCGCGGGAACGGAGCGGTTCATCGCCTTGGCCATCAGATTCGTGAGGATCGTGCCTGAGGCCCCCACGATCATCCCGGCGACGATCATCGCGGGGTTTGACAGCGCCACGCCGGTCGCGGCGGCCGACAGGCCGGTGAAGGCATTCAGCAGCGAGATCACGACCGGCATGTCGGCGCCGCCGATCGGCAGCACGAGCATGTTGCCGAGCAGCGCCGCCACGACCAGGATCCCGAGGATGAACAGCGCCTGCGAGTGCGTTCCGGAAGCCAGCACGACGGCGCTGGCGACAGCGATCACGAACAGCCCGAGGTTCAGCGCCGATTGGCCACGTCCAGGGAGCTTGATCGGGCGTCCCGGGAGGATCTCCTGGAGCTTGCCGAACGCGATGTTGGACCCCCAGAACGAGATCGACCCGACGATCGCGCCGAACAGCTCGAAGATCTCGACCCGCAGAGGCCAGCCGCCGCCGAACTGGTGGCGGAACTCCACCCACGCGATCAGCGCCACGGCGCCGCCGCCGACGCCGTTGAAGATCGCGACCATCTGCGGCATCGCGGTCATCTTCACCCGCAGCGCCGCCGGGATCCCGATCGCGGTGCCGATCGCGACCCCCAAAAGGATCAGCCAGACCGTGCTCGAGCCATGAAACTCGCCCTTGCGCAACAGCGTCGCGATCACCGCGACCGCCATGCCGGTAGCCGCGATCTTGTTGCCGCGCACCGCCGTGCGCGGCCCGGTCAGCCCTGTCATCCCGTAGATCATCAGCGCGAACGCGACGATGTATGCCGCATCGGTGAAGTTCGTCGTCTGCAGAAAGACCGTCCCGGCCGTGGCGGTCATTCGGGCTTCTCACCAACCTCGGCGTCCGCGGGCTTGGCGCGCTCCTTGCCCTTGAACATCTCGAGCATCCGATCGGTCACCAGGAAGCCGCCGATCACATTGATCGTGCCGAACGCGACCGCGATCACAAGCAGCACCTTCTCCAACACGCCGCTGGACTCCGCCATCAGCAACAGCCCGCCGAGCACAACGATCCCGTGGATCGCGTTGGTGCCCGACATCAGCGGCGTATGCAGAGTGTTCGGAACCTTCGAGATCACCGTGTAGCCGACGAAGCCGGCGAGCACCAGCACCGCGAGGTCGATAACAAGACTGTCCATCCGCCCTCCTCCTCAGCTTCCCGCCGCGGCTGCTTTGGCGCCGGCGTGCACGATCTCACCGTCACGCGTGATGCAGGCGCCGGCGATCACCTCATCCTCGAAGTCCAACGCCAACTCGCCGTCGGTGACCATCAGGTCAAGCAGCGCCGCGATGTTGCGCGCGTAGAGCACGGAGGCATGCTCCGCCAGCGTCGAGGGCAAATTCAGCGGCGCCACGATCTTCACGCCGTAACGGATCACCGTCTCCCCCGGCACCGTCAGCTCGCAGTTGCCGCCCTGCTCACCGGCGAGATCGACGACCACCGAGCCGGGCTTCATCAGCTTCACGGCCTCCTCGGTGACGAGAATCGGAGCGCGGCGGCCAGGCACAAGCGCCGTCGTGATCACGACATCGACCTTGCCGATCGCCGCCGCCATCAACTCCTGCTGGCGCGCCTGCTGCTCGGGCGTGAGCTCCTTCGCATAGCCGCCCTCGCCCTCGAGGTCACCGCCCAGGTCGAACTCGAGGAATTGTGCGCCAAGCGACTCGACCTGCTCCTTCACAGCCGCGCGCACATCAAACCCCTGCACCACGGCCCCCAGCCGCCGGGCAGTCGCGATCGCCTGCAACCCGGCCACACCGGCGCCGAGCACGAGCACGGTCGCGGGTCGGATCGTGCCCGCCGCGGTCATCAGCATTGGAAAAAAGCGACCGAGCTCTTGGGCGCCGATCAGCGCCGAGCGGTAGCCCGCGATGTTGGCCTGACTGGACAACGCATCCATCGACTGGGCGCGGCTGATGCGCGGTATGGCCTCCATCGCAAAGCTCGTGGCACCGGTCCGCGCGATCGCCGCGACCCCCTCGCCGTTGGTCAGCGGCGCCAAGAAGCCGACGAGCACAGTCGATGAGCCGAGCAGCGCCGTCTCCTCAGGGTTGGGCGCCGCCACCTTGACGACGATGTCCGCGCCGAACGCCGCCGCGGCGGAGTCGACGATCGTGGCGCCAACGGCCTCGTACTGCTCATCCGGTATCAGGGCACCGTCACCGGCCCCGCGTTCCACGAGCACCTCGTGCCCGGCCTTCACAAGCTTGCCGACGACCTCGGGGACGAGCGCGACACGCAGCTCGCCTTGCGCGGTCTCTTTCGGCACCCCGATCTTCATGCGGCGCTCAACCTACCGATTTCTGATCCGGCTTGAAGTCAAGTCGGATCATCGCTTCCTTTACAGAGTGCTGCCCGACAGCGCTATCTGCGCCTCTGCGGTCACCCAAACCGGGGTCTGCGCGTTGCCGCGAGCGTAATCGACGGCGCCGTCGGGTTGGATCAGCGACCTCAGGTACGCGAGCGGCGACGGCGCCCCGTGGCGATGAACCTGCCCGGGCAACACATACGAGGCCACCAGGCCAGACCACGCAAAGGCGGTCGACTGGGCGTTTGAAGGGTCGCCCGGCTCCATACCAAACCCGCCGTCGCGGTTCTGGTGCTCACGGATGAACCGCACGGCCCGCCTGATCGTCTGGCTCTCGTTCGTTCCAGCCAATGCCTGGAGCACGGCACCGGTGTCGTCGATGTCGCTCTGGCCGCCACGCGTCCCAAAGTTGAAACCGCCGTCGCGGTCCTGCTGGTGCGCGAGCCACTCGATCGTGCGCGAGCCGACCCGGATTCCAGCCGGCCTCGCGGCAAGGATCCAGAAGGCAGTGAGGTTCGTCTGACCGGAGACCGATCCGTTGGCGTTCAACAGACGCTTCAGCGCTGCAACCAGATTGCGGCCTCCGAAGTCGGTCAGCCTGCCGGAGAAGCTCGTCGACGCGGCGAGGGCCGTGCGCTCGATCGCTCCTGCTCCTTTTTCGCGGTGCACGGTCGCGGCAACGTAGTGCTCCGCCCTCACGAACGCGGGAATCGACGCGATGTCACCGGAGCCGAGCGAGAGCGCGAGCGTCGCCCAGCCCGTGTCCAGCAGGTCGGATGGCTGGCCGGGCGCGCTTCCGAAGCCCCCATCGCGGTTTTGGGCCTTGACCAGGTAGGTGATCGGCGAGGCATGCGTCGACGCCGAAGCCGCTCGTGCCGCGCCCGAATCCGCCACCCCGACGACAATCATGGCCGCGAGTACCACCGCAGCCGTCACGCCCGCGGCCGGCGGCAGCCACGTGACCTGGATCCGCGTCCTGAACCGCTTCAGCGTGCGGATCAGAGCCGGGCCGAACAACATCGCGAATCCGAAGCAACCGATGGCGTACACGAGGTCGAACCCTAAGCCCTTACCCACGTATACGCCGAGCTGGGCGAGGCTGTGGTCGCTATAGGTGACCCAGTCGCCCACGTCCTGGAGTGATGTGAAGCCGAAGCCAAAAACGAAGCTGACGAGCGCCAGCGGCAGGCGGCCGATCCGTCCACGCGTGAACCGCGCGAGGAGCGCGCCGGCGATCCCGGTGATTCCCCAAGCGGCCATCTGCCAGGGAGTCCACGGGCCCTGCCCGAAGAAGAAGTTCGAGGTAAGCCCCGCGACCGCACCGACGACATAGCCCGGCGCACCACCGAGCACGTACCCGGAGATCAGCACGATGTCAGTCGTCGGCTTCACGTTCGGCACGGCCGCGAATGCGATGCGGCCGAGTGCCGCGAACGCCGCGAGCGTCCCGACCAGCGCGACGATGCGCGCGTCCGGGCGCGTGCGCTCGTACCACGCAAAGCCTGCCAGCAGACCGGCAGCGAGCATCGCGAACGCCCCGAGCTGCCAGCTCATACGGTCACCTGAACGCCGGCCGGGCGCAGCAGCGCGACGCCGTCCGCCGGCAGTAGGGCGCCGCCGGCGCCACCCAGGATTCGCGCGGTTTCGGTCGCGAAGTAGGTCCCGCCGGAGAGCACCGACGCCGTCGGTCCATCGGCGATCACGCGCCCGTCCGCCAGCAGCACGACCCGCTCCGCGAAGGCGGCAGCGAACTCGGGATCGTGGGTCGCGACGATCACCGCTGCGTCGAAGCCACCGATCAGCTTGGCGAGATCGTCCTTGACGGCGCGATCCATACCGCGCGTCGGCTCGTCCAGGCACAGCACCGCCGGCGCCGGCGTCGTCGCCGGGTCCCCGAGCACCACCGCGAGCGCCAGCCGCTGTCGCTCGCCGCCGCTCAGGTCGCGCGGGTGGCGCCCTGCGAGGTGCGCGAGTCCGAAGCGGGCAAGTGATGCCTCGGACCCCCCCGCCTCATCCCGCACGGTGTCGTGCACCAGGTAGTCACCCGGGTTCTGCAGCAGTAGTGCCACCCGGCCCGAGGCGTCCACTCTCCCCCGCGTCGGCTCCATCAGTCCTGCCGCGTGTTTGAGCAGTGTCGACTTGCCGGCGCCGTTGCGGCCCATCAGCGCGACACGCTCACCCGGTGCGACCTCGAGCTCGGCTCCTCGCAGGATCGCCGGTCCGTCCTTGAGCTCGTGCCAGACGCCCTTGAACCGCAATGCGAGGTCATTGCGGGGCCGTCGAGGGAAGCGTTTGTGTCCGTCAGGGGCAGAAACGCTTCCCCCAGCGCGCCCGGCGTGCAGCCCGGCGGATCGTAGCGCCGCACGCGCGCGCTTCACACCCGGCACCGGCGCGAGCCCAAGCCCGGCAAGCAGCTTCGCGCCAGGCGTCACCAGGCTCGGTGCGGCGCCCAACGCCCATTCCAGGAAGCGCTCAGGCGCTCCGTCGAAGCTGAGCCGGCCGCCGTCCATCGCGAGCACCCGGTCGGCCGCGCCGAGGCACCGCTCGAGCCGGTGCTCTGCCAGGAGCACCGCGGTGTCACCGTCCTCGTTCAGCCGCCGCAGCAGCCCGATCAACTCGTCACCGGCGACAGGGTCCAGCTGTGAGGTTGGCTCATCGAGGCAGACGAGCGCCGGCCGCGAGGAGAGCGTCGCCCCCAGTGCGACGCGTTGCAGCTCGCCACCGCTCAACTCCTGCACGGGACGGTCGAGCAGCCCCTCGATCGCCAGCGCGAGCGCCGTCTCCTCGACCGCACGCGCGACCGACGGAGCCGGCCAGCCACGATTCTCGGCCGCGAACGCAAGCTCGGCGCGTGGCGTCCCCAGCACGATCTGCGTCTCCGGGTCCTGGAACAACGAACCGACCAGCGCCGCCAGATCACCGGGACCGTGATCCCGCGTGTCGAGGTCGCCCACCCGCACACTCCCGGCAAAGCTGCCGCCGTGGAAATGTGGCACGAGCCCGCCGATCGCCCGCAGCAGTGTCGACTTCCCTGACCCCGACAGACCCGCGATCACGACGAACTCGCCCGGCTCGATCGTCAGCGACACACCCTCGAGCGCGGCGCCCGCGGCGCCGGGATAGGTGTAGGTCAGATCCTCGATCGCGACGAGGCTCATCGCTCGATCCCCCTGCGGTCGGCGAACGGCGCGAGCGCGACCAGGGCCAGTACCGCCGCGACGCTCAAGGTGCGCGCGCCAGCGGGCGCGCGCAAGAGCGGATAGGCATGGAATGTCGCCCAGCCGGCGACTCGGGCGAACACGGCGACTGCCAAGACGACGGCAGCCGAGGCCAGGAAGGCGATGTCGTGGCGCGACCACGGCGCGGCATCTCCGCGTCGCCTTCCGCGCGCCCGCTGGCGCGCGGCACCGTAGCCGCGAACCTCGAGCGCCGCGGCCACATCCAGCGCACGGTCGAGCACGCCGGCGGTGCTGGCCATGAGCAACTGCGCCCGCCGCGGCGCCGGCCCCGGCCGGCAACGCTGCGCCTCCGCCAGCCGGTGGGAATCACGGATCAGCACCGGCACCATGCGCGTCGCGATCGTCGCGCTCAGTGCCGAGCTGAACGAGAGCCCGCGGAACAGGCGCAGGACATCGTCGGGATCGACGGCGACCGAGTACAGCGTCGCGATCAGGACCAGCACGACCGCGCGCATCCCGAGCACGGCGCCGTAGACGGTCGCCTCGAGCGTGATGTTCGTCTGGCCGATCAGCGGCACGTCGCCAAGGCGCCAGATCACGGTCAGGCCCTCGCGGCTGACCAGCGCGTTGATCGCGCCGATCGTGAACCACAGGGGAATTGCCCACAGCAGGCTGCGGCGGAGTTCGCGGCCGACGCCGGCGAGCACGCCCGCGACCACGACCGAGAGCGTGACCGCGCCAAGGACAAGCGGATTTGACTCGATCAGCGCCGCCACCGCAAGCGCGGCGCACCAGGCGATCGCCACGGCAGCGCGGGCCGCGTGCAGCGGGCTCGCCCTGCGTCGGTAGGTCATGACCCTGGTGAGACCGGGACCGGGATGACGTCGGTGCCGCTGACCGCGACGGCGAAGTGGTCGTGGAGTTTTGTGGCGGTGAACACACGCGCCGCCGCCATCACGCCGGCGACGTCGGTGCCGGTGACGAACCAGGTCGGCTGCCCCAACGAGGCGTCGCCGGTGGCCGCGATCAGTCCGGCGTTGCCGTGCAGTGTGCGCGCGACGTCCCCACGCGGGTTGTCGAGCTCCAACGTCTGGCCCTTCGAGCCCACGAACTGGGCGTAGACGCCGCTTTCGCGCGGGCCGGCGGCGATCAGCTCGGCCGCGATGACGTCCTTGACCTCACGCCAGGTGCCCACCACGACGGCGAGCGAGTCGGATCCGGACCCGGTTCCGAGCACCTGGTCGGCGGCCTTGACGCCGGCCCTGTGCAGCGTCGTGCCGATACGGTCGCATGCGGCCTGGACGTCAGGCCCGCAGTTGAGCAGCGTCGGAAACTCCT
This sequence comes from uncultured Conexibacteraceae bacterium, assembly GCA_963774025.1. Taxonomy (GTDB): domain Bacteria; phylum Actinomycetota; class Thermoleophilia; order Solirubrobacterales; family Solirubrobacteraceae; genus Palsa-465. The sequence goes on along the minus strand of CAVZDL010000012.1, from coordinate 155,709 downwards.
TGCCGCCGATCCCGTTGGTGAACGGTTCCGGGTAGGAGCCGACGACCGCCGGGATCGTGTCCGTCGCGGTCCAGTCGTGCAGGTCCCACCAGATGTGGTCGCCCTGATGGACGTCAATCGACGCGGCGCCCTGCGACGCCTCGATCCCGTTGACGTAGTAGAACCAGTCGCGGTGGCTCGAGCTGCCGCTGTGGCCGTCGATCGATTCGGCAAAGCCGCCGTCATAGCGAGTGGTTACGCTGAAGTGGCGCTCCAGCAGCGACATCACCGTCTCGGCGCCGGGCACATGTCGCTCGACGGCGCGGCCGATCAGATGGCTGCCGAACCCGCTCGTCACCTGGATGCTCGCGTTCTTGGTGCCGGGTCCTGCGCCGAAGCCGCACCCGGCGACCGTCACCGCCGCCGCAATCGCGGCTAGCGCGGCGAGGCCGGGGCGGGTACGGCTTCGGGACATGCTCAGGACTTCGTGACCTTGAACAGCAGCTTGTCGCCGCTCTTCAGCTTGATCAGACAGGCCCCCTTGGAGGTGGCCTTGCCGTTCAGGTAGAGCCCCCAGTAGTACTTCTTGCTTGTCTCATTGTCGCCCAGGATGCCGGTGATGAAGTACTCGTGATAGCTCGCGTACCACGAGCCCTTCCAGTTGCCGTGGGTCGCCACGTTGAGCGCGCCCTGGGCGCTGGTCGCCGGGCACTTGCCGGCCGCCACACCGCCACGCGTGATCGAACCCGACTTGGTGTGGACGGTCTTTGCTGCGAGCAGCGTCTTGGTCTTGCCGATGACGGTGACCGTCACCGTTGGCGGCGCGGTTGCTGACGCGATCGGCGCCGCGGCCAGCGCCATGGCTGCGGCCAGCCCGGCCAATCCGGTCCTGAGCACGTGTTTCTTCTGCATGAGCCACCCCTTTCCACGAGGGCTGTTTGGCTTGTGGTCGGAGGTGGTCTCCTGGCTATCGGGCCTACCGGCGGTGCCTTCCCAGCGCCTCCTCGGCGCCAGTGGCTGGGTTACCGCCGGCCTCCCCGATCACAGTGGCGGGTCCGCGCCGGATTCGCACCGGCTTCCCATCACTTCGACCTTGGACGGATCCATCCTATCCCCCATCGTCGTCAGAAGCGGGGCGCTTTGCGCGGGTCTTAAACTCAAGGCCTCAGTGACGGTGAACCTCACCCGCATCTATACCAAGCTGGGCGACGGCGGCGAGACGCACCTCGGCGACATGAGCCGTGTCGCCAAGACGCACCCCCGGATCGAGGCCTACGGGACCGTCGACGAGCTCAACTCGCAAATCGGCGTCGTACTGACGCTGCCCGAGCTGCCCTCCGCGTACCGACCGTGGCTCGAGCGCGTCCAGAACGACCTGTTCGATGTCGGCGCCGACATCGCAGCGCCCGACGACCAGGAGCGGGAGCGGCTGCGCGTACTCCCTGCGCAGACTGAGTGGCTCGAGCAGCGCTGCGACGAGGTCAATGTGACGCTCACCCCATTGAAGTCGTTCGTGCTGCCGGGCGGGGCGCCTCCCGCCGCGCACCTGCACGTCGCCCGCACCGTGTGTCGGCGCGCCGAGCGGCTCGCGGTCGCATGTGGGCCTGACCTGAGCGCGGAGGTCGTGCGCTACCTGAACCGGCTCTCGGACCTGCTGTTCATCCTCGCCCGGGGCGCCAACGGCGATGACGAGCCGCTCTGGCAACCCGGTCGCTTCCGCACCGACTGAGGCGCGACCCGCCGAAGCGAGGCCCGACTAAAGCGCGGCCGGCTAAGGCGCTAAAGCCGCGTGACGGTCATCTCGGGCGCGACGCCCGTGCGGCGCACGTGGTCGTAGTGCTCGATGTCCTCCGGCGCGGCAACCTCGACAGCCACCTCCGGCGACACCTCGAAGCGCACCGACTCGTACAGAAGCTCCTGATAGCTCGGCGAGCCGGCCGGCCGGCCCTCAACGTCCAGTTCGTAGTCACCGCAGCGCAGTGCCCAGCGCTCAGCGCGCACGAGCATCGCCCCGGTCAGCTTCAACTGCTGGCCGGCGGCGGCGCGAACGGCGCCGATCAGCTCGCCGTGTGTGCGCTCGCGCGCGTTCACGGAGCCGAGCGCCTGAACCAGCCGGTCGAGGTTGCGCCCATACGGCGCCGGCACGATGGCGACGGGGCCACGAGCGGCCGCGTCGCCGCGGATCGACCGCGCCACGGGCCCAACAAGGACGTAGTCAACACCCGATGCGGACAGCCATTGCATGACTGCGATGGAGGAGGCCGCCACATGTTCGTAGCCCTCGGCGGCGGTGACAGCGAGGCTGTCGATACTTGGTGGACGGTTGCGAAGCAGCATGGGTGAGCTTTCGCGTTGCTCCTGGCGATTCCTGCTGCGTCACCGTTATGCCACCGGCTGATGAGTACGCTCTGATCCGGGGGACGCTGCCGCACCGCGGAATCCGCCCAGTGCATCCGGTCGATCTCCGCCTCGCCATAACCTACCCGCCATGACCGAGCCGGACCAGAAGCCCCCAGCAGCGGGGCGCGAGGGTGTGCCGCCACGTCGCCGCACTTTCAACGAAGCCGCGCACAAGATCCCGCTGTCTGCGCCGCAACGTGAAAGCGAGTCCGACGAGGAGATCTTCGACAACGAGCCGGCCGCCGATGACCCCCGGAAAGACGTTGTCGCCCACGCCAGCCGTGCCGTACTCGCGCTGGGCGCGCTCGGTGTTGTGTACGGCGACATCGGCACGAGTCCGCTGTACGCCGAGCAGGTCACGTTCGGCTTCAAGGCGGCCAGGCACGTCACGGTCGCTGGCGCCTACGGGATCGTCTCTCTGATCTTCTGGTCGTTGGCGATCGTCGTCTCAATCAAATACGCCGGGATCATCATGCGCGCACATAACCGCGGTGACGGCGGCATCATGGCGCTTGCCTCGCTGGTCAGGCGCAACAAGCTCGTGCACGCGACGTTGCTCGTCACCCTGGGGATCTTCGGGGCCTCGCTGTTCTTCGGCGACGGCATGATCACGCCGGCGATCTCAGTGCTGTCAGCGGTGTCAGGCCTGGAGGTCGCCACTCCTGGCGTCACTCATCTGGTCGTACCGATCGCCGTCGCCATCCTCGTGGCGCTGTTCATCCTGCAGCGCCGGGGAACGGGCACGGTTGGTTGGCTCTTCGGTCCCGTGACGCTCCTCTGGTTCATCTCGATCTCCGCGATCGCGATTCCCCAGGTGGTCAGCCATCCGGGTGTGCTCCAGGCGCTCTCTCCGGTCTGGGGCGCGCGGTTTTTCATCGACCACGGCTTCGAGGCATTCCTCGCGCTCGGCGGCGTCGTCCTGGTCGTCACCGGAGCCGAGGCGCTCTACGCCGACCGAGGCCACTTCGGCCCCGGGCCGATCCGGTTTGCCTGGTTCACCATCGTCTGGCCGGCGGTCCTGCTCAGCTACCTGGGTCAGGCGGCGTGGATCATCGATCACCCGAGGTCCCCGCTGAACACGAGCAAGTTCAACCCGTTCTTCTCGCTGGTCCCGGGCTGGTTCCGCTTTCCGGAAGTCGTGCTGGCAACGATGGCGACCGTGATCGCCTCGCAGGCGGTCATCTCGGGCTCGTACACGGTGGCGCGTCAGGCGATGCAGCTGGGCTACCTGCCGCGCCTGCGCATCGTGCACACGAGCGAGATGGAGGGGCAGATCTACGTTCCCGTCATCAACTGGATCCTCGCCGGGGGCGTGATCGCGCTAGTGCTCATCTTCCAGAACTCCACCGGTCTTGCGAACGCTTACGGATTTGCCGTGACCGGCACGTTCATCCTCAACACGATCCTCTTCCTGTCCATTGCCCGAGCCATGTGGAACACGCCCAAGTGGCGGCTGGCTCTGCTCGGAACGCTGTTCCTGACAGTTGAGGTGGCGTTCTTCCTGGCGAGCGTCGCGAAGCTTTTCCACGGTGCCTGGCTGCCACTCGCGGTCGGCATTGTCTCCTCGCTGGTGATGCTGACCTGGAAGGCGGGCCAGGTGATCGTCACACGCAACCGCCTCGCGCTGGAGGGAGACCTCAACGAGTTCCTGGATCACCTGGTGGGCGTGAAGCCGCCGATCCATCGCGTCCCGGGGACCGCGATCTTCCTCAACGCCAGCGCCGACACCACCCCGCTCGCACTGCGAAGCGTCGTCGAGCACACGCACGCGCTGGCCCAGAAGGTCCTGCTCGTGACGATCGTCTCCAGAAGCGTCCCGCACGTTCTGCGTGACCGACGGTTCGCGGTCAAGCGTGTGGGCCCCGGGCGCTGTCCGATCATCCACGTCGTGATACGCAACGGCTACAGAGACACCAACAGCGTCCCGGAGCTCCTGGAGCTGGCCCGCAAATTGGGATATCTGGAGCGCAATCTCGATCTGGAGGGCGCGTCGTACTTCATCTCGCGCATGACGATCACGGAGACGAAGACGCCAGAGATGGCGACGTGGCGCAAGCGCCTGTTCCTCCTCATGGCTCACAACGCCGCGAGTCCGATCGAGCATTTCGGCCTGCCGATCGACAGAACGGTCCTGATGGGCTCGGGGGTCAACCTTTGACACGTGCGCGGCGCCGCCTGCGGTCCTAGCGCCTGGCACCATTCGGTGACTTGAGCCCCTGGCACATAGCCGCGATCTTCGCCGCCGGAATCGCCGCCGGGACGATTAACACCGTCGTCGGTAGCGGCACGCTGATCACATTTCCGACGCTGCTCGCGTTCGGCTACGCGCCCGTCACGGCGAACGTCTCCAACACGGTCGGGCTGGTGCCCGGATCGGCCTCCGGCGCCTTCGGTTACAGGCACGAGTTGAGCGGCCAGCGCGAGCGCGTGATCGCGCTGGGCGCCGCCGCGCTTGCCGGCGGCACGCTGGGCGCGATCCTGCTGCTCGTCCTGCCCGCCTCCGCGTTCAAGGCGATCGTGCCGTTCTTCATCGCTGTGGCGCTGATCATGATCCTGACGCAGAAGCAGATCACGCGTCTGGTGGGTGACCGCCGCCGCGGCCACGGCGAGGGCGTCAGCGCTGGTGCGCTCGCCGGCGCTTTCTGCTGCGGCGTCTACGGCGGCTACTTCGGCGCCGCCCAGGGCATCCTGATGCTGTCGGTGCTCGGACTCAGCATCAACGACACCCTGCAGCGGCTCAACGCCGTCAAGGTCATCACAACCGGTCTGACCAACCTCGTCGCTGGCGTTGTGTTCGTGATCGCCGCGCACGTCGCCTGGGACGTCGCGGGGCTGATCGCGGGCGGCTCGATCATCGGCGGCGTAATCGGTGCTCGCTACGGCCGCCGCCTACCACCGGCCGCGCTACGGGTACTGATCGTGGTGGTCGGGATCATCGCGATCGTGCGACTGGTTTAGGTCGGTTTGGGGGCGACGGCCCGCTGGCCGCCGCCCCCTTTCCACCCGTCGCTGAGGGTCGCTTCGTTGCGTCGCTCAGTGGCCGTCCATACCGCCGAAGTCGCTTGGCAGCACCGCGACGCCGCCGTAGCGGACGCCGGCCACCGCCGGGCGGATCGTCGTGAACTGCTCGGTGCTGGCCGTTGCCGGGTCGGTCGCACCCAGCGTGTCGGTGATCGCGACGACCTTGTTCGGGTCGGCGCCCTGGTCACCGCTGCCGCTGACCGTCGAGGTCGTGGCATATATCGTGGCGGTGCCGTTGCGGTTGACGTGCCCGCTGATGTTGCGCAGGCCATCGGTGGCCGGAGCCCACGGCAGGCCTGTGCCGCCGTAGGTGGTGTTGTCACCCGTCGGGTAGCCCTTGACCGTGTACGGGGTGCCGAGGTTCAGGCCGTTCTCCAGCGTGTACGCCAGGTTCCACTGGCCATCGCTGAAGACCCACTTCTGCAGACCCGCCGGGTACTCGAGGCCGGACAGGTCAGCGTTCGGGTACGTGTTAGTGGTCGCGTCGTAGGTGTTGTCACCGCTGCCCTCGTCGGCGACGTACACGGTGTCGGCGTTGGCGAACCAGATGCCGAACGGGTAACCGCCGGTCGTGTACTCGCTCGACTTCGGCGGCGGGATCGTCGTGGCGAGGTTCTTCGCGCGCTGGGTCTCGAAGCCCTTGAGCACACACATCGTGTACGTGACGCCGGGTTCGGGAAGCGTCGCGCCAGGTGTGGGAATACCGACACCCGTAGCAGGGCACGCAGTGCCGCTCGTGTCGACGAAGTAGACGGTGTTGATGCCGTTTGAGCCCGAGCCCTTGGTGTAGTAGACGACGTTGTTGTAGACCGTCAGGCCGCGGAAGTTCGTGTCCTTGCCGGCCTTGTCGCTGACGGTGCTGTACTGCGGCAGGCTGTCGATGTTGAACGCGCCCATCGGGATGATGCTCGTGCCACCGACCGGGTTCTGCTCGCTCTGCGGCAGGAACGACTCGGGGTAGTTCTGCGCCCCGGTGCCGTCCACGAGGGCGGGGTCAATCGGGCTCGAGTTGCCGTTGTTGGAGTTGCCGGCGGCGAAGAACGAGTTGTCGGCGCTGTCAAGCAGGTCTGCGCGCTCGTTGTCTCCGCTGTAGGAGTTCGTGTCGGTGAACGTCCAGCGACCGTCGGCGTTGAGATCGCCCACAGTGCGATAGAACGGGCCCGCGAGGTCAGGGTTGCTCGCGTCGATCGTGCCCGGAGTGTTCGAGTTGGACGCGTCGAACGTGCCCACCGACGCGTCGTAGCCGCTGAAGCTCACGTCATGACCGTCGGTCGAGAGGTTGATCGCAAGCTCGGACTTGGACGAGAAGCTCGTCGTCATCTCGTTGGTCGGCACGTGCACAGTGCCGAGCCGCCGGCCATCGAAGCTCACGTCCCAGAGGTCGATCGGCGTCTGGACGGCAAAGCTGCCGTCGGGCCCGTCGTTGTTGAAGATGTACGGGAACGTGCCTGGAGCCACCGCCTGGGCCAGCACCGGTGTCGGCTCGGGCGCCGGCCCAGTCCAGTTGGTCGCAAAGGGCAGATTCTGGCCGACGCTGAGGTTCACACCATGACGTGGGAAGACCGTGCCGCTGACCACGACGCTGTCGGGGACGAGACGATCGTTGTTGCGGAAGCTCCAGTGGGCGTGTTCGCGGGCGCCCGCTGCCGGCGCAACGACCAATGCCGCGATGGCCGAGACCGCCACAGCGCTTCCCTGCAGAGCCCGAGCACGCGTGCACACGCTTCGAGCGACCTTGTTCTTGAGCACTTGTTTCTCTCCTGTGGGATGGAGTTGTCGCCGTCAAGCTACGGTCGTGGCGTGGGCGCCTTGTTACGGCGATGTGGCCGAAACGTGGAAAGCCCGTGAACCGGCTGAGCGGGAGTTACGTCACTAGTGAGAGATCACGAGCACGGCGATGACGATCAGCAGCAGCGCCAGCGGCAACAGCGTGACCGGCCGCACACGGACGCCCTCCGGCAGCCCGCGACCAGATCCGGTCATCCTGCGCCCGATCCGGTCATCCTGCGCTCGCCGATGGCATCGAGCAGCCTGCGCAGGTGTCCGCTCCGCCAGAGCATGTACAGCACGACGAGCAGCACCACCACCGCGAGGAACCAGCCCGCCGGCGTCGCGTGGTGTGTGTGGCCCGTCGAGGCGAGCGCCAGGACGAACGCGTGTTTCGTCATGGCTCGACGCTGCGCCGGAGCTGCAACGGGCGTGCCCGCAGGCTCGCCCACCACGCGAGCGCGATCAGCAGCGCGCCCAGGAGCAGCGCGATCACCGCGCTGGGGGAGAAATCGGTCCCTGGGACGGCTTTCTCCCCCAGCGTTGCTGCGCGGTCGGCGCGGCCAGCGCGGAGGCCGGGATCGGGTGACCATCGGCCGCCGCCAGCAGTGGCACGGCCGCGAGCGCGGACGTTCCCAGCTGCTTGCCCGGCCCCGGCGCGGGCGCGCGCACGGCGGCCTCGGCCGGCGTCACCGCGTGCGGACCGTGCGCCGGCCCGTGCAGCCCGAAGCCGCTCGGCATCACGACCAGCACCTGGCCGCGGTAGCTGAGCGACAGCTCGGTGTCGAGATAGGCAGCGTACTTGCCGGGCTTGTTCCACAGCGGCGTCACCGTGCCGAGGTCCTTCGCGCTGGCGATCAGCGCAACGCGGATCGGAAAGCCGGCGCGTGCGCTCGCGTTCAGGACCGCCTCGAGCCGCGCCTGTGACGCCAGTGAGACGCCGTCGATCGGGTTGAAGACGACGCTCTCGACGAGCACGTCGCTCGCCGGGTCCCCGTCGGCCAATGCCGCCGGGGCCGCGATCAACGCCGCGCTCGCCAGAATGGCGGTGATGGCAGCCAGACGCACGGGTGTCCAGTCTAGGGTTCGTATGCGCGGGGTCGCGATCCTCGCGTGCTTCACGGCTGGGCTCGGTGCACTGCTGGCACTACCCGCCACGGCCGCGGCGGACGGCCCGATCACGCCGACGGCGACCGACTACCTGGCCCGCGTGACGCATGCTCCCGCGGGCATCCAGGCCAAGGTCACCGATGGGTACCTGAATCTCTGGATGCAGGTATCGCCAACCGCAGATGTGACCGTGCGCGACTACATCCGCGCCCCGTGGGTGCGGTTCAGCCCGACCGGCGTCGCGATCAACCAGAACTCAGAGGAGTACTACCTGAGCCAGGTTCCGGTACCGGCGACGGTGCCGACCAGACTCACGCGCCCGCCCTACCCACCGCCCCACTGGGTCAAGGTCTCGAGCGGCCACTCCTACGAGTGGCGCGAGGGACGCCTGCACGCGCTCGCGACGATAGCGCTGGCGCCGGGCCAGAGCTACGTCGGCCGCTGGCGGATTCCGCTCACGGTCAACGGCCACCCCGAGTCGATCAGCGGCAAGATCTGGCATCGAGGCGCGCCGTCGGTCGTATGGTTCTGGCCGGTGCTGGTGCTGCTCGCCTGCGCGCTGGCCGCGTGGCGTGTGCGCTCGGCGGAACTCGACAGGCGCCTATCACGCGGGATCGCGCTGCTGCTGCTCCTGCTCGTCGCGGTCGGCATGGGCGGCAAGTACCTGCACGGCAGCCCGGGCGTCTCCGTCGGCAACGTACTTCTGCTGCTCGTGACGCTTGCCGTATTGGGCGCCGTCGCCGGCCGCCTGCTCGGCGGCCGCTCCGGCGGGCCCCTGCTGCTGCTCACCGCGGTGATCGCGCTGTGGGCCGGGCTCACGCTGCTGCCGGTGCTGACGCACGGGTACGCGCTGGTCGTGCTGCCGCTGTTCCTCGTGCGCGTGATCGCGGCGACGCTGCTCGGCGGCGCGCTCAGCCTCGTGCTCTTTGCGGTGCGGATGCTCGACCGAGTCGCGGCGTGAGACGCGCAGCCCGGGTGACGCCGGTCGGGGTGACGCCGGTCGGGCGACGCCGGTCGGGGCGACGCGGGTCGGGTGATACGTCGGGGTGATGCTCGCCTGTGGACTGATCGCGGGGCTGTGGCGGCACACCGGCCGCGAAGGTCCGGCCGCGCACGGGCACGATCCCGCCCTCCCTACTCGCGGGCGTGCGCCCGATTGGGCGCGGGCCGCGGTTCCAGCCTCCGCTGAAAGGCTCGGTTGCCGGCGCCTGCACGACGCGCCTCGGTACACGCGAGCAGGCCCACGTCGAGCTGTTCGGCGCCAACCGCGTGGTGCTGCTGGCAGCCGGGATCGGGACGCGCGCGCCGCGGAGGCTCGTGGACGGGCGCCTGCAACGCGCCGCCTGTTTCGGCGCTCTGGTGACGCTCGATCCGACCGGGACCGTGTACCTCCGCCCGGGGACGCACCCAACCGTCGGTGGACTCTTTTCTGCCTGGGGTCAGCCGCTCACACGCACGCGGATCGCGTCGTTCACCGGCGGACACGTGCACGTGTACGTGGACGGCCGTCTGCATCGCGGCTCGCCGCGATCGGTCCCGCTGACATCCGGTGCCGAGATCGTGCTCGAGGTCGGTCCGCACGTGCCGCCGCACACGCACTTCACATTCCCGCGAGCTCCCTTCGCCGCGACTGCGATGAGCGCGCCCGCCAACGATCGGCGCTGGCTGATACTCGGGATCTGCTGCATGAGCCTGCTGATCGTCGGGCTCGACACCACGATCGTGAACGTCGCGCTGCCTGCGATCCACCGCTCGCTGCACGCGTCGCTCTCCGGTCTGCAGTGGATCATCGACGCCTACACGCTGGTGCTCGGCAGCCTGCTGATGCTCGGCGGATCGACCGCCGACCGCCTCGGCCGCAAGCGCATCTTCCAGATCGGGCTCATCACCTTCGTGTTCGGTTCGGCGCTGTGCGCCGTCGCGCCGAATCTCGGCGTGCTCATCGCCGCGCGCGCGTTCCAGGCGCTCGGCGGTGCGATGCTCAACCCGGTTGCGCTCTCGATCGTGCGCAACGTGTTCGACAATCCGCGCGAGCGAGCGCAGGCGATCGGCGCTATGGGGCGCGATGATCGGCTTCAGCATCGGGCTCGGGCCGGTGCTCGGCGGTGCCTTCGTCGACACGATCGGCTGGCGCTTCGTCTTCCTCGTGAACGTCCCGATCGGGCTGCTCGCCTGCTTGCTGACCGCGATCTACGTGCCCGAGTCGCGCGCCGACCGCGCCCGCCGGATCGATCCGGTCGGACAGGTGCTGGTGATCCTGGGGCTCGCGACGCTCACCTACGCGATCATCGAGGGCCACGCCGACGGCTGGACCTCGGCGACGATCCTGACGCTCTTCGCCGTCTCGCTGGCGTCGTTCGCGATCCTCGTCCCGTACGAGCTGCGGCGCTTCGAGCCGTTGATCGAGATCCGCTTCTTCCGCAGCGCCCCGTTCAGCGGCGCGGCGGCGCTCGCTTTCTTCGCGTTCGCGTCGTTCGCCGGCTTCCTGTTGCTGAACACGCTCTACCTCCAAGATGTCCGTGGCTATTCGGCCCTGCAGGCCGGGCTGTGCACGTTGCCGCTGGCGGCGTGCACGCTCGTGCTGCCGCCGATCTCCGGGCGCCTGGTTGCGACCCGCGGCACGCGCCTGCCGCTGCTGGTCGCCGCCGCCGCGATGCTGGTCGGGCCGCTGCTGCTCACAGGGCTCACGGTCCACACGCCGCTCGGCTTGCTGTTCGCCTCCTATGTGGCAGTCGGGATCGGCCTCGGGCTGATCAATCCGCCGATCACGAACACCGCGATCTCCGGCATGCCGCCGGCGCAGGCCGGCGTGGCGGCGGCGATCGCCTCGACGTGCCGGCAGGTCGGCGCGACGATCGGCATCGCCGTCTCCGGCGCGATCGTCGGCGCCGGCTCTGGCGCGATCTATGGATCGCGGTTCGCGCATGCCACCCACCCTGGCTGGTGGCTGATGGTCGGATTCGCCGCCGTGATGTTCATCATCGGTGCGCTCACCACGACCACCTGGGCGTTCGCGACCGCGCGAGCGACGGCAGCTCGCCTCGAGCCCGAGGGCGCCCTCGGCTAACAACCTAAAGCGCACACGTGTCCACACCCACTCTCGCTCCCACGCTTCGGGGTTACCGGCGTGAGTGGCTGGCACCGGATCTGATCGCTGCCGCGACGCTGCTCGTGATCGCGGTGCCCGAGCAGCTCGCGACCTCCCGGCTGGCGGGGATGCCACCGATCACCGGCCTCTACGCGTTCATCGCCGGCACCCTGGTCTTTGTGCTGCTGGGCTCGAGCCCGCAGGTCTCGGTCGGCGCCGACTCCACGATCGCGCCGCTGTTCGCGGCCGGGCTCGGCGTGTTCGCCTCCACTGGCAGCGCGCGCTACGGCGACCTCGTCGGAATCCTCGCGGTGATGTCCGGCGTCGCGGTCGCGGCGGTCCGGCTGTTCCGGCTCGGCTGGCTCGCGGAGTTCCTGTCGGCGCCGATCATCACTGGCTTCCTGGCCGGGATCGGGGTCGTGATCGTCGTGCACCAGCTGCCGGACCTGCTCGGCGTCGCCGGCGGCGGCAGCTCGACGCTCGGGCGCCTCAAAGACATCGCCGACCAGTTGAACGGGACCTGCGCCTGGACGGTCGTGATCGGCGTCGGCGTGTTCGCAACCGTGGCCGGCTGCGCGCGTTTCAGCCGGCGTGTCCCGGGAGCGCTGATCGCGCTCGTTGTGGCCACCGCACTCGTCGCGATTTTCGGGCTGCAGCACCACGGCGTGGCGATCCTCGGTCACGTCGCGAACGGCGCGCCGCGTCTGGGCCTGCGAGGGCTCTCGTTCCACACGCTCGGAGAGGTGGCGCCCGTGGCCGCGATCGTCGCGCTCGTCACCGTCACTCAATCCGCCGCGACCACGCGCGCGTTCGCACCGGCCGTCTCGACGTCCGCGGCGACCACCGGGCCGGGCCGCGAAGTCGACACCGGTCGCGACCTGATGGCGGTGGGCGTCGGCGACATCCTGGCCGGTCTGGTCGGCGCATTCCCGGTCAACGCCAGCCCGCCGCGCACCGCCGCGGTCGTGCAGGCGGGCGGGCGCACGCAGCTCGCCTGTCTGCTGGCGGCGCTCGTGATGGTCGCGCTCGTCCCGGCCGCCGGCGTTCTCCACGACGTGCCGGTCGCCGCGCTCTCCGGCGTGCTGCTGTTCATCGCGACGCGGATCGTGCGTCTGCGCGAACTGCGCGCGGTCGCTCGCTTCGACAGGATCGAGCTCGCGCTCGCGCTGGTGACGCTCCTGACCGTCGCCCTGCTCGGCGTCGAGCAGGGCATCGGCGTGGCCGTGGCGCTCGCGATCCTCGATCGCACGCGGCTCAGCGCCCGCCCGCAGCTGCACGTGCTGGGCCGGATCGCGGGCACCACGAGCTGGGCGCCGCTCGGCGGCCCCGAGCAGGCCGCCCCGGTCGGTGACGTGCTCGTGGTGCTGTTCGCGACACCGCTCTGGTACGCGAACGCGATCCACTTCCGCGCGCAGCTGCGCGATGCGATCACCGCAGCGCCCGGTGGACCGCCGCGCGCGATCGTGCTCGACGCGCTCGGAATGAGTGACGTCGACTACACAGGGGCGCTGGCGCTCGGCGCTGCGCTCGACGAACTCGACGCGGCCGGCATCGGCTTCGCAATCGCGCGTGCAGGAGCGCACGTCCGTGACGAACTGCGTCGCGCCGGGCTGAGCCCGCAGCGGATTCCGGAGAACCGGTTCTTCCCGGCCGTCGACGCGGCCGTCGAGGCGCTCACCGCGGGGCACAGCCCGGGCGGCTCCGTCAACGGCTGACGGAAGCCGCCCGAGGTGTGAACTGCATCGTTTTCGCCCCTCAGGGGCACAAACGCTTCCCTCGCGTGGCGTGGAGCTCAGCGGATCAGCGTCGAGCTCAGCGGATCAGCGTCGAGCTCAGCGGACCAGCGTCGACGAGCGCCGTCGGACCAGAGCGTCCAGGATCACGGCGGCGAGCAACACGACCGCGGTCGCCATGTCGTTGACGGCCGCGCTCACGCTCATCAGCGCGAGGCCGTTGATCACCACGCCGATGACGAGGCCTCCGAGCAGTGCGTGCACCGGCTTCCCGCGCCCGCCGAAGAGGCTGCAGCCGCCGATCACCGCGGCCGCGACCGCGAACAGCACCTGCGTGCCGCCGTCGAAGTCGGTCGCGATCGAGCCGAGGTTTGAGGCGTACACGAGGCCGGCGAGACCGGCACCGAAGCCGCACAGCCCGAACGTGATGGTCCGGATCATCGCGACGTTGATGCCGGCACGACGCGCCGCCTCGGGGTTGGCGCCGACCGCGTAGATGTAGCGGCCGAGGCGGGTGCGGTTGAGCAAGAAGGTGAAGGCCACCAGCGACCACCAGCACGAACGGGACGACCCAGGGCACTCCTTGGAGCCGAGCTATCGCTGAGCCGCGATTCTCGTTCATGAGCACGACCAGAACGACACCGCCGATCGCCGCGACGGCGATCGTCAGCAGGTTCACGCCGAGTGGCGGCGCGACCAGTCCGTGCTTGCGCCTGGACCGCGCTCTGCTGAGCGTGAACGCGGCAAACGCCGCCAGCAGCACCACCAGCACGACCCAGCCGAGGGTGGGGCTCATGTTGGCGCTTCGCGAGCTTGTAGATCGGCGTGGTCTGGTTGAGTTCCATCACGCCGCCGAGCGCGGTCTTGTCGATATTCGCGAGCTCGAGCATGACGCCCTCGAGGCCGAGGAAGCCGGCGAGCGTCACGACGAACGACGGCAGGCCGAGGCGGGCGATCAACGTGCCCTGGAGCAGCGCCGATTCCGGTGGTCACGAACAGCGCCCCGAGCACGGCCAGCCACCACGGCCAGTTGACCGGCGTGGCGTTGAGCTCGGCAAAGACGAACGCGCCGACCGCGGCGTTGTAGCCGATTGACAGGTCGATCTCCGACAGCAGCAGCGCGAACATCTCCGCCAGGCCGAACATGACGTAGATCGACGCCTAGGCCCGGCAGGTTCCCGAGGTTCGGACACGTGCAGGAAGACCGACTGCTCGAGCTGGAAGAAGATGACGATCGCGATCAGGCCGATGATGATCGGCCCGGCGCCGCTCTCACCGTTGCGGACCTTGCTCAGGGACATCCTGACGTACGCGCCGAAGTCGTTTGAGTACGCGTCCGCCGGAAGCGCCGAAAGCGGCACGTCGCTGCTCAGACCCTCCTCGGCGTCCACGCCGACGATCTGATCCTCCGTGTCGGGGGTCAGTGTCTCCTCGGTACCGCCGCTGGTCTGTTCTGAATCGGCCACCAATTTCTCCTTGTCGATTCCAGGCTGCGGCGCCGCTAGGCGGCGTGCGCCACGGTACCGGTCGTCATGTATTCGACCGCGCTCTGACGGTCGAAGTCGGCCGCTGGTCCCTCTGTGACGAGTCGCCCCAGGTAGAGCACCGCGATCCGGTCGGCGACCTCGAACACGTCAATCAGGTTGTGCGAGATCACGAGCACCGCGACGCCGCGCGACGCCAGTCGCTTGATCAGCTCGAGCACCATCGTCGTCTGCGCCACGCCCAGCGCGGCGGTGGGCTCGTCCATGATCACGAGCTTTGCGTTCGACATGACCGCCTTGGCGACGGCCACGGACTGGCGCTGACCGCCGGAGAGCGAAGCGACCAGCTGGCGGATCGAGCGCACCGTGACCACGTGCAACTCGCTCAGCGTCTCGCGCGCCTTGATCTCCATGTTCGCCTCGTCCATGACGATGCCCCTGGTCGTCAGCTCATGGCCGAGAAACATGTTCTGGACGATGTCGAGGTTCTCGCAGAGCGCGAGGTCCTGGTAGATCGTCGTGATCCCGAGGCCCTCAGCGTCCTTCGGGCTGTGGAGGTTGACCTCGCGTCCCTCCCAGACGATCTCGCCGCCGTCCGGCCTCCACAGGCCGGAGACCGTCTTGATCAGCGACGACTTGCCGGCGCCGTTGTCCCCGATCAGGGCGGTCACCTCGCCGGCGGCGATCTCCAAATCAACATCGGTCAGCGCGCGCACCGGGCCGAACGTCTTTGAAATCTTGCGCAGCGACAGCAACGCGCCGTCGCCGGAGTGCGCGCGCTCTTGCGCGCCCGAGCCTACGGTCGAATCCTCAGAGGTGCTCATGCGTGTCCTTGGTCAGAAGGCAACTGTGCCCGCCCGAGTCTACGGGCGGGCACAGTGTCACCGTTGGTTCTTTTCAATCCCTGCTCCTGCTGGAGCTGGGATCAGATCCTTTTAGATCCCTTCCTTCGAGCAGGCACTGGCGAGCTTGACGCCGTTGAACGTGCCGGAGCAGATGTCCTTCTTCGGGACGAACTTGTCGGCCAGAACAGTGGCCTTCATGTTCTTCTGCGTGACCCACTCCGGGCGTCAGAAGGGCCGAGGCCACATTCTTGTGCTCGGTGGTGTCCATGACCTTGGCATTCACCAGGCTGGCCGGCGGCTTCTCGCCTGCGCGCAGGTAAACGGCCAACGCAACGGCAGCCTCAGCCTCAAGGAACACCGGCTTGTAGACGGTGCCGCACTGGTAGCCGGCAACGATCGCCTGCAGGCCCGGAGGCGTCGCGTCCTGACCAGTGGTCGGGAACGTGTACGGCTTGACGCCCTGCTGGAACAGGAAGTTGATGATCGGCGAGCCGGTCTCATCGTTGGGGATGACCGCGCCGGTCATCGTCGACCGGTAGTGCGCCCACTCCGCCTTGAACTCAGTGAGCTGCGTCGGCGGATCCCACGTACCAGCGGTGGTCTTCAGGTTGCTTCCGCTGATGCCGAGGATGGCCTTGTACTTGCCGCTCTTGACCAACGGAGCGATAACGCTGTTGTAGCCCTGGTAGAAGAGCGTCGCGTTGTTGTCCGTCGTGGCGCCGTGCATGATCAGCACGTCCTGCTTGCCCAGCTTGTGGCCGTCCCAGTTGTTGACGCAGGACGTGTAGCCCTGGCCGATCTTCTGGCCGACCGTCACGTTGTTGAACGAGACGTAGTACGGACGGCTGCCGCCGAGCGTCAGGCGGTCATAGTCGATGACCTTGACGCTGTGCTGGGCCGCGTACTTCTCGACCTTCGTGCCGGTCGCGGAATCCTCAGGCGTGGTCAGCAGCACCTTCGCGCCCTTGGCGATATCGGCCTGGGCGTCGGCGTAGAACGTCGAGTCGCTGCCGTGCGCGTTCTGGACGATGATGTCGCTCGACGGAATGCCCGCCTTCGTCATCGCTTCCTTCAGGTACGGCGCATCGAACTCGACCCAACGGTCTGAGCTGGTCGTGTCCGGCAGGATCGCGGCGATCGAGCCCGTGCCCTTCTTGGCGACCGACTTCAGCTGCGCCATGGCCTGAACGTGTTGTTCAGCTGCGACAGCGAGATCGAGGCCGCATGGGCCTGCTTCACCTTTGGTGTTGCGGCGACGCTGGTGCTCGCGGCGGAGCCAACGGCAACCGCGATACAAGCCACGAGCGCTGTGCTCATAGCCAGCTTGCTCTTGAGCAAGTTCACTTGTTCCCTCCTCTGTTTCTCCTGAATGCGAGAAATTTGACGTTCTCGACATCCCTATCCCGGACTCAGCGCGTGACCGTACACCGCCTGACGGACGAGCGCCACCCCCTGAGCCGACGCAAATCTAACACCAATATTGGTCATCGGCGTCAAAAGGTCGCGAGATTCGGTCGCTCAGCGCCCAAAGCCTGTCGCTACGGCAGATTCGAGCGCCAACGGCCTAGCCCGGTGTGTGCAGCTTGATACGGCGGCAACGCCGCGCAGCGGCGCGTCATTGTCGCGTGCCGTGGACAGATGGCCCACTTGGTCATCGACGTGGCAACCTACCCGACCTTGAGCGAACACATCGCACACGCCTTCGCACCCGGCCGCGTGAACCTGATCGGGGAGCACACCGACTACAACGACGGTCTCGCACTGCCGTTTGCCGTTGGCGCCGGCGTGACAGTCAGCGTCACGCGACTCCCCGGGCGACTCGGTCGAGGCGATCGCGCACGACCTCACAGAGGCCGACGCGTTCCCGCTGCGCGAGCCGGACCCGGCCCACGGCTGGCGGGGCTTCGTGCGCGGCGCCGTGACCGAGCTCCAGCGCCTCGGCTACGAACTGCCGGGCGCGCGCATCGAGATCACAGGCGACCTGCCGATGGGCTCCGGGCTGTCCTCATCGGCCGCACTCGAGATGGCACTCTGCCTGGCCCTGATCGAGCTTGCGGGCGCGCAGCCGCCCGAGCGCGTCGAACTCGCCCGCCTGGGACAACGGATCGAACACGACTGGGTGGGAGCGCAGACGGGACTGCTCGACCAGCTGGCATCGCTCAGCGGCTCTTCTGGCCACGCCGTGCTGATCGACTTCCGCACGTTCGAGCTCGAGCCGACGCCGCTGGAACTCGATGAGTACGCGCTCGTGACGCTGCCATCGGGGCAACCGCATACCAACGCCGCGTCCGGCTACAACCGCCGCCGCGACGAATGCCGCGAAGCGGCTCACCGGATGGGCGTCGAATCGCTGCGCGACGCACTGATCCAGGACCTGCACATGCTCCCCGACGTGCTCGCGCGCCGCGCCCGCCATGTGATCAGCGAGAACGGGCGCGTGCTCGGCGCGGTCGCAGCGCTCCAGCGCGGGGATCTCGAGCACCTCGGGCGATTGCTCGATCGCTCGCACGGCAGCCTGCGCGATGACTTCGAGGTCTCCACGCCGAAGATCGAAGCCGCGGTCAAGCGACTGAAGGACAGCGGCGCTGTGGGAGCGCGGCTGCTTGGCGGCGGCTTTGGTGGCGACGTGCTGGGTTTGATGCCACCAGGCATGGTCGCGCCCGCTGGCGCGACCATCGTCTCACCGGGCCCCGGCGCGCACCTGCTCTGACCCCTCAGGGTCGCAGCCAACGCCGTCCGGGCCTCGGCGCGGGACCATTACCGACGGGGTAGCCTCTCGAACCAAGCCGATGACTCACCAGGACGTCGCCACTCAACGCTCTGAGGAGGAGTAGGCATGTCGCAGCAGGATGACACTATCGGCGACGCGCTCGAGCGTCTCGAATGGAGTGACAAGAAGTTAGGCGACGTCCCCAAGATCACACAGATCACGCGTCGCGTGGCGCTGACTGGCGGCGCCGCCGGGCTTACCGCAGCGCTGCTCGACGCCTGCGGTGGCTCCGGCGCGCGCCAAGAGGAACGCAAAGATACCCGGCGGCGTGTCATCGGTCTTCGGGGTGAGTGCCGGCTACAAGTTCACGTTCGTCAACCATGTGACGACCAACTCGTTCTTCACGCCGACCATCAGCGGGGCGGCGGACGCGTGCATGCTGCTCGGCTGCTCATACGAGTGGACGGGCTCGGCATCGAGCAACGTCGCCCATATGGTCAGCGCGACTCAACACAGCCGTGAGCTCCGGGGTCGACGGCATCGCTACAAGCCTGATCGCCCAGGGTACGTTCGCCAAACCGATTGCCGCCGCAACCGAGGCGAGGATCCCTGTCGTCGCCTACAACGCCGACGAGCCGGGCAGCGGCCGTCTCGCATACATCGGCCAGGACCTGCTGCGCAGCGGCCGCGAGATGGGCCTCAAGATCAAATCTCTGCTTCCAACCGGCGGCAGGATCATGGTCTTCATCGCCACCCCCGGCTCGGGCAACCTTGCGCCGCGGCTGAAGGGTATTCAACAGGTGCTGGAGGGCTCGAACCTTCACGTCGACTCCCAGGCTTCGGGCGCGGCCGAGTCGCAAGCCGGCACCACGATCGACAACGTCGTCGCCGATCACCTCGACTCCTACCAGGGCTACTTTGCGGTCGACGGCGGCAGCACCGCGGCACTTGCACAGGCGATTCAGAACTACAACCTCCAGGGCAAGGTGGTGGCCGGCGGCTTCGACCTGATCCCCACGACCGAGACCCTCCTGGCCTCCAGCTACCTCCAGTTCACGATCGACCAGCAGCCCTACCTGCAGGGCTTCCTTCCCGTCCTTGAGTTGTTCCTCCACAAAGCGAGCCACGGCCTCACCGGCACCGCGGACGTGGACACCGGTATCACGTTCCTCGACGCGATAACGATCGGTCCGTACGCCACCACCACCAGCCGCTACGAGGGCAGCAGCACCACACCCGGCGTCCAGAAGGCCTAGTGCTCCCGGAACGTGCTGCGGCCGCTGGCCTGAACGATCCGTACGACCTCCGCGGGGTCGTCGGTCAATTGCAGGCGATCGAGGTCGGCTCTGTCGATACGCCCGTCCAATAGCGCGTGGTCGCGCAACCACCTCAGCAAACCGTCCCATTCGCCATCACCGAGCAGGATCGCCGGAAAGTGCCTCACAGTGGCGGTCTGGATCAGCGTCAGCAACTCGAACAGCTCGTCGAGCGTGCCAAAGCCGCCCGGTGCGATCACGAAAGCCTGCGCATAGCGCACGAACATCACCTTGCGCGCAAAGAAGTGCCGGAACTGCAGGCTGATGTCGAGGTACGGGTTCAGCCGCTGCTCGTGAGGCAGCTCGATGTTGCAGCCGACCGAGGTCGCGCCGACGTCGCGGGCGCCACGGTTGGCCGCCTCCATCAGGCCGCCGCCACCGCCGGTGATGATCGCGTACCCGGCCTCCCCGAGCGCGGCGCCGACCGCGCGCGCCTGCGCATATGACGGATGCGTCGACGGAATCCGCGCCGAGCCGAAGATCGTCACAGCCGGGCCCAGCGCAGCCAATGCCTCGAAGCCCATCGCGAACTCCGCTGCGATCGCGCGGACCAGGCGAGCGTCGTGCTCGCGAACCTCCGACGGGTCATCGCTTAGCCAGCAGAGCAACTCCTGGTCGAACGTCGGCGGCGTGGCCACGTATCCGGGCCCTGACTCCGCCGGCGTGCTCATTGCTGGCAGAGTACCTGTGATGGCCTCACTCGACGATGTCGACCTGTCGCTCAAGCTCTCCAAGGAAGCGGGGATCGAGCGGCTCGAGCGGGCCCAGAAGCGGCTGCTCGCACTGCGACTGCAGTGCGCGGGACTGATCGGCGACGGTCAGATCGGCCCGCCTCTGTTGGTGCTCTTCGAGGGCTGGGACGCGGCCGGCAAGGGCGGCGCGATCCGGCGCCTGACCGCGCAACTCGATCCCCGGCACTTCCAGGTGTCGGAGTTTGCGGCGCCCACCGATCGCGAGAAGCGCCACCACTTCCTGTGGAGGTTCTGGCCGCGGGTGCCCGGCTGGGGTGGGATGTGCGTGTTCGACCGGACGTGGTACGGGCGTGTGCTCGTGGAGCGTGTGGAGGGCTTTGCCGACGAGACCGAGTGGATTCGGGCCTACGACGAGATCGTCAGCTTCGAACGCAGCCTCCGCGCCGAGGGCACGATCCTCGTCAAGTTCTGGCTGCACATCTCAGACGCCGAGCAATTGGCCCGCTTCAACGCCCGGGCCGGCGACCCACTCAAAGCCTGGAAGCTCACGGACGACGACTGGCGGAACCGTGAGAAGCGTGGCGCCTACGAAGCGGCGATCAAGGACATGCTTAAGCACACCGATCACAAGGCCGCACCGTGGACATTGGTCGCGGCCGAGAGCAAGTCCTACGCGCGGGTGGCGGTGGTCGAGACCGTGATCGATGCGCTCGAGCACGGCATGCGGACGGTGGGTCAGGAGCCCGACACCATCGAAGCGGCGCTCTGAAGCCGCAAGCTCGCGCGAATCGCGCCCCTAGCGCCCGAGTGTGCGAATGAAGTCGTCGCAGGCCGCAGGCAGCCCCGCGATCTGCGTGCGTGTGCCGGCAAGCCCGGCGCGCAGCTCCTGATCGCCGACCTCCACTGGCAGCAGCGAGTCCTGCAGCTCCGCCAACTCGTCATCGGCGGCCTGGATCGCGTCGGCGGCGTGCTCGAGTGACGCGCGCGGATCTTCGGGAGCGGGCGGCGGCGCCACTGGAAAATCCCGGCCCGGAAGCCCGGAGCGCTGGGCGAAGGCGGTGTGCGTGCGCTTCAACTGCCCGTACGCGCTCTGCAGCGGGCGGAAGAGCCGCGTCTCCATCCGATCCCCCGCCTGCTCGTCAAGGTGCTCGTAAGCCTCGCCGAGAGCGGCCATCGCGATGCTCAGCTGCCAGACCGCGGCAGCCGCATCGTCCAGGATCTGCGTCCGGCCCTCCTCGGTGGTGTACCCCATGGCCGGGAGTTTGCCCTATGGGGTCGCCGGACCGTCGGCGCCGGCGGACTGCAGGTCGCGCAGCGCCGCGCCGAGGATGCCGTTGACGAAGCCGGGCGCGTCTGTCCCGCAGAATTCCTTGGCGGTCTCGACCGCCTCGTTGATCGCGCCCTCAGGCGGGATCGCGTGCTCACCCGGCAGCAGTTCCGGTCGCGTCAGCTCGAGCAACGCAACCCGGAGGATCGAGCGCTCGAGCGGCGCGATCCTCCCAAGCGACCAGCCATTCGAGTACTGAGTGATCAACGCGTCGAGTTCCGGCTGGCGCTCTATCACCTCGCTCGCGAGCACACGCGTGAACGCGTGCACGTCGCGCGGGAACGTCTCCTCGAGCGGGCGCTCCAGCAGGTCGCTCTGGTAAAGCGCCCATATCGCGGCCCGGCGCTGCTCGCTACGTCGCGCCATCAGTGCCGGCCGGCGGCATCCCCGCGCTCAGGCACGGGAGACGTAATCGCCGGAACGGGTGTCGACGCGCACCATGTCGCCGATGTTCACGAACAACGGCACGTTGATCTGTGTGCCGGTCTCGAGCGTCGCGGGCTTGGTGCCGCCGCCCGAGGCCGTGTTGCCGCGCAGCCCCGGCTCGGTCTCGGCCACAGCCAGGTCGACGGCGCTCGGTAGCTGCACGTCAGCGGGGTTGTCGTCGATGTAGAGCACCTCGACCTCGTCTGAGTCCTTCATCCAGCGCAGCGGATCGGCGAGTGTCGTCTCAGGGATCGTGAGCTGCTCGTAGGTCTCCGAGTCCATAAAGTGCGCATCGCTGCCGTCTTTGTAGAGGAACTGCATGTTGCGCACCTCGGTCCTCACCGGACGGAACTTCTCCCCGGCCCGGAACGTGCGGTCGATCACGTTGCCGTCGCTCGAGCGGCGCAGCTTCGTGCGCACGAACGCCCCGCCCTTGCCGGGTTTGACGTGCTGAAACTCCACGATCTTGTAAATCGTGCCTTCGACGTCGATGTGCGAGCCGTTGCGGAATTCGTTCGTGCTGATCATTGACCTGCCCGAGTGTAGACACGAGGGCAGTGTCAGCGGCCAGCGGGCCGCTGACATCAAAGGCGGCCCGCCAGACACGAAGGGAGTGCCACCGGCCAGCGGGCCGGTGGCATCAAAGGCGGCCCGCACCAGACGCGGCGCCCGCTGCAGCGGGGCCGGTGGCCAGCGGGCCACCCGGCCCCGGCCAGAGCTCAGTCGACGATCCGCAGCGCCTTCGGGATCGAGGTGAGGATGCGGACGCCGTCATCGGTGACGACGACCAGGTCCTCGATGCGAATCCCTAGCTTGCCGGGGATGTAGACGCCCGGTTCGACCGTGACGACGGTGCCCGCCTGGAGCGTGTCCTCGGAGCGGACGGAGAGCGTCGGCGCCTCGTGGATCTCGAGGCCGACGCCGTGACCGAGGCCATGGCCGTAGTGGCCCTCGTGGCCGGCGCCATAGATGACGTCGCGCACCGCCTTGTCGATCGCCTTGCCGTTGCCACCGGGACGGAGCTCGTCGAGGCCGACCTGTTGGGCGCCGAGCACGAGCTCGTAGGCCTCGCGCGCCTCCGAGCCCGGCTCGCCGACCGCGACGGTACGCGTGCAATCCGAGCAGTAGCCGCCTGACAGCGCGCCCCAATCGAACACGACCAGCTGCCCGCGCTCGATCTTCACATCACGCGGCGTCGCGTGCGGAAGCGCGCCGTGCGGACCCGCGGCGACGATCGAGTCGAAGCTCGGGGCCGAGGCGCCACGCAGCCGCATGTCGTGCTCCAGCGTCAGCGCCAGGTCGCGCTCGGTGCGGCCCTCGATGCCACCGTCCAGGAGCGCCTGCAGGGCATCGTCGGCTATCCGCGAGGCCGCGGCGATGAGCTCGATCTCGTGCTCGTCCTTGACCACCCGCATGTTCTCGACGAGGCCCTTGACGGCGACGAGGTCGGCGCGCTCCGGGAACGCCTCGACGCGCGCGCCCGAACGCGTCGACGGTTGTGCTCTCCGACTCGTAGCCGACCTTGAGCGTGCCCTCTGGCAGGAACTCGATGGCCTCCGTGACCAGATCCTGCGCGACGGTGATGCGCTCGAACTCCGGCGGGACCTCCGCCTCGGCCTGCTCGGTGTAGCGGAAGTCCGTGAGGAAGACGCGCGTGTTCGGGCCGATCAGGGCAAGGCCGTTGCTACCGGTGTAGCCCGTCAGGTAGCGAACGTTGAAGAGATTCGTGACCAGCATCAGGTCGACGCCGGCCGCGTCAAGCTTGCCGATCAGCCGTTCAGCGCGCGTGCTCATGCAACCAGTTCCTCTCTGAGTCGTTGGAGTGCTTCACGGTAGCCATCCGCTCCCTGACCGGAGAAGCTGGCAAGGCAGAGCGGCCGGATCACGGATACGCGCCGCCAGGGCTCGCGCGCGTCGACGTCGGAGAGATGCACCTCGACGGCCGGCAGGCCCGTCACCTCGAGCGCGTCGTGGATCGAGTAGGCGTAATGCGTCCACGCGCCCGGGTTGAGCACCACTGCGTCTGCCCGGTCGCGCAACGAATGCAGGTGCTCGATGAAGCGACCCTCGTGGTTGGTCTGGAAGCAGCGCACGCTGAGGCCGATCTCGGTCCCCCAGGCGTCGATCTGGCGCTCGAGCGCACGCAGGTCGAGCTTGCCGTATTGAGCGGGGTCGCGGCGGCCGAGCTGGTCGAGGTTGACGCCGTGCATCACCTCAACGCGGTTGCGAAGGACGGTGCTCATGGGTACAGCTCCTTGATCGCGGCGCGCAGCTCCGCCGGCGCGACCACCTGGCCGATTTGCGGCCGGCCTGGCGCCGGGCACAGCACGAACGGGACCGGCCCCTCCCCCACCCGCTTCTTGTCGCGGGCTGTCGCGAAGATGACCTTCTCGAGATCAACGGCCGGATCGAGCGTGACCGGCAGGCCCGCCGCCTCGAGCAGCTCCATCACCTGGTCGCGCAGCGCGTCGGCACCCGACAGGCGCAGCTCCGCCAGAAGGCCGAGCCCGATCGCCTCGCCGTGTCGGTAGCGCGCGTATCCGCTCGCGGTCTCGATCGCGTGGCCGACCGTGTGCCCGAGGTTCAGAAGTTGGCGCACGCCGATGTCAAGCTCGTCCTCGGCGACGATGCGTAGTTTCGCGAGCGTGCAGCTCGCGATCACGTCGGGATCGGCTGAGGCTGAGCCAGCGCTGATCTTCTCCCACAGAGCGCCGCCCGCGATCAGCCCGGTCTTGACCACCTCCGCGTAGCCGGCCGCCAGCTCCTCGGGCGGCAGCGTCGCGAGTGTCGCGGGATCGGCGATAACCGCGGAGGGCTGGTGGAATGCACCGACGTAGTTCTTCGCCTCGGCGAGGTCGACCCCGGTCTTGCCCCCGTAGGCGGAATCGACCTGGGCGACAAGCGTTGTCGGGACCTGCACGACGCGCACGCCGCGCTGATAGGTGGCGGCGCAGAAGCCGGCGATGTCGCCGACCACACCGCCGCCGAGCGCGACCACAACGTCAGTGCGAGTCACGCCCGCGCGCGCCATCTCGGTCCAGACGATCTCCGCATGCGCGACGGTCTTGGACTGCTCGCCGGGCATGATGCGGATGCTCGCGAGCGCCGGTTCGAACAGGTCGCCGTAGTGGCTGGCGGCGTTGTAATCGCTCACGACAACATGGCGGCCGGCGACAGTCTGGGGCCAGAAGCGATGCTCGGTCACGAGGCCGGCGCCGACGTAGACGGGGTAGTCACCGGAAGCGGCGCTCGCCCAGATCAGACGCGCTGTCCGCTGGGGCATTCCCTCGGCAGCAGCCAGCGCCTTCGACACTGCGTTGAAGCGGTTGCCCGGGATGATCACGTCGGCCAGTTGCTCATACATGGGCCGCCGCTGTTCGAAGAGCTGCGCGAAGCGCTCCGGGTCGCGTGCCAGCGGGCGCATACCACCACTCGAACCGACCCGTTCCCAGGCCTGGTCGAGCTCGACGTCGAGCCACACGACACGGGTATGTTCCAACGCCTCGCGGATTCGCGACGAGGCCACTGCGCCGCCGCCGAGGGCAAGCGTCTGCACGTTCTGGTCGTCGAGCAGCTCGAGCGTCACCCGCTCTTCGAGCTCGCGGAAGGGGCCCTCCCCCTCACTCGCGAAGATCTCCTGGACGCTGCGGCCCTCGCGCGCCTCGATCACGGCGTCGACGTCAACACTGCCTGGCCCGAGCGCGCGCGCGGCCGTCGACTTGCCGGCGCCCATGAAGCCGATCAGAGCGATCTTGGGTGCTAAGGCGGGGGTGGGCGGGTCCGTATCAACCGCCCTTTTTGGCTCGCTCATCGCCGCCAGCCGATCCGCTCCTCGTAGGCGACAACGGCGGCCCGGACGTCATCGATGTGGTCGCCGCCGAACTTCCTGCGGTAGGCGTCCGCCAGCACGAACGCGACCATCGCCTCGGCGACGACGGCGGCCGCCGGCACGGTGCACGAGTCGGTGCGCTCGCGGAGCGCCTGAGCCGGCTCATGAGTGTCGATGTCGACGGAGCGCAGCGGCTTGGTCAGCGTCGGCAGCGGCTTCATCGAGCCGCGCACGACCAGCGGATCGCCGGTGGTCATGCCACCCTCCACGCCGCCCGCGCGGTTGGTCTCGCGGTAGTAGCCGCGTTGCTCGTCGTAGAAGATCTCGTCGTGGGCGAGCGAGCCGGGCAGCCCGGCGACCTCGAAACCGTCGCCGATCGCAACCGCCTTGAGCGCCTGGATCGAAAGGATCGCCATCGCCAGGCGGCCGTCGAGGCGCTCCTCCCAGGAGATGTGCGAGCCGAGCCCCGGTACGAGGCCGAAGGCGCGCACCTCGAAGACGCCGCCGAGCGACTCGTTCTGCTTGCGCAGCTCGTTGATCTCGTTGACCATCGCGCGCGTGGCGTCGGGGTCCAGGCAACGCACCGGCGACTCGTCGACGTGCGCGAAGTCGCCCGGTGTCAGGTCGACGGGACGCGGCGCACTGACCGAGGTGATCTGCAGCACGTGGGAGAAGACCTCGACGCCGAGCGCGCGCAGGAACTCCTTGGCGACGGCGCCGCCCGCCACGCGCGCGGCGGTTTCGCGGGCGCTCGCGCGCTCCAGGATGTCGCGCACGTCGCTGAGCCCGTACTTCTGCGTGCCGACAAGGTCAGCGTGGCCGGGGCGCGGCAGATGCACCTCGGGCGTGTCGCCCTCGACCGGCCAGGGATTCATCCGCTCTTCCCAGTTGGCGTAGTCGCGGTTGCGGACCTGGATGGCGATCGGCCCGCCGAGCGTGCGTCCGTGGCGGACACCGCCGGTGACATCGGCGCGGTCGCTCTCGATCTTCATGCGGCCGCCGCGGCCATGTCCGAGCTGGCGGCGCGCCAGGTCGCGGTCGAGCGCATCGCGCTCGAGCTGCAGGCCAGCTGGAAGGCCCTCGATGATGCAGGTGAGTCCGGGACCGTGCGACTCGCCGGCCGTGATCAGCTTCAGAGACATGGGCCGCTTAGGTTACGTGGCCGACAGCAACGATGGCCCGATGAGCAGGGCCACGAGGCCGCCGAAGGCGAGGAACGGTCCGAGCGGGATCGGAGTCTTGCGCCCGACGGAGAGGCCACGGGTGGCGAGCACGCCGAGGCTGAGGACGCCGGCGGCGAGTAGGCCCACTATCAGCGCGTCGAGCACATATCTGCTCAGAAACAGACCAAGCACGACGCCGAGCTTGACGTCCCCCATGCCGAGACCGCCACGAGACAAGAGGGCAAAGAGCATCAGGAAGGCGCCAACGGCCGCCCCGGCCAGGAGCTGGCCCGGCACACCATCGAGGTGCATCACGATGCCCGATCAACACCGCCGCGACTGCGGCGGGGAACGTGACGCGGTTTTTGATCCGGCGCTCCTCGAGGTCGGTGATCGCGACGTGCACGAGCACGGGGATCAGCACGAACCCGAGCACCTTCTGCTCGTTCGAGTGGTGGACGAGTAGATCCGCGACCCACAACGCGACTGTCAGCACCGTGCCGGCGATGCGCAGCGGCTCGCTGCGCCCGATGCCGCCACTCGACTCGGCTCCGGCGCCTGACTTGGCTTTCGGGCCTGGCCTCGCTCGGGCGCCTGGCTTGCCTCGGGCGCCTGGCTTGCCTCGGGCGCCTGGGCTTGCCTCGGGCGCCTGGGTTGCCTTGAGCGCCCGGCTTGCCTCGGGCGCTGTGATCGGCCACGGCTGCGCGGCTCTCAGTCGGCCGGCGCGGTCTCGATCGCTTCGCCCGTCTGGGCGTCGCGTCCCGGATGGAAGCGGCCGTCGCCGCCGCACCATGGGCAGGTGACCTCGTGTGGCGTGCCGCCCTTGCCCGAGATCAGCTTTCCGGCCCCCCGGCAAGGAGTGCACTCGGTGCGGCTGTACTCCTGCTTCGTTCCGGAACTCACGGTGGCGAGGATAGACCGAGGGATAGACCGACTGCCAGCCGCATCGCTTCGACCGGCGCCGGAACGCCGGTGAAGAGCTCGAATGCGATCGCGCCCTGGCCGACCAGGAGCTCGAGCCCGTCGATCGTCGGGACATCGACCGACTCGGCCGCCGTTGTGAGGGGCGTGCCCCCGGACCGGTACACGAAGTCGACGACGACGCGATGGCGGCGCAACTGGTCGGCGCTAAGCGCGAGCGCCTCCAAGCCGTCGGTGTCGTCGAGCCCGACCGACGTGCAATTGATCAGCACATCCGTGTCCGCGACGCTGCCTGCGTCGGCGACAGCGCGCGCGCGCTCACCAAACGCCATCGCCAGCTCGGCAGCGCGTTCCGGTGTGCGGTTCGAGATGTAGACCTCACCCGCGCCAGCATCGAGCAGGGCCCACACTGCCGCGCGGGCGGTGCCGCCGGCGCCGAGCACAAGCACCGAGCAGCCGGCGACGTCGAGGCGCTGCGTCAGCGCCGCGATCAGCGCGGGCGCGTCCGTGTTGTCGGCGAGGATGTGACCGTCACCCTGAAAGAGCAGCGTGTTCGCCGCTCCGATCGCGCTGGCCCTGGGGCTGGCATCGGTCGCCAATGCAAGTGCCGGCGACTTGTGCGGGATCGTGACGTTGACACCCCGGAAGCCGAGCGCCGGCAGCGACCGCACGGTCTCATCGAAGACTTCCGGCGGCACAGGCAGCAACTGGTAACGCCAGCGGTCAGCCAGCCCGACCGCGGCGAGCGCGGCATTCTGGATCGCCGGCGAGAGGCTGTGGGCAACCGGCCAGCCGAGCACCCCGAGGCGGTGCGTCACGGCTTGCCGTTCTTGCAATCGAACTCGGCGTTGCCACCATGCCTGGCAGCCTTGGCGACGGCTGCGTTCCAATCGTCTGACCACACCAGGAACTGTGAGTAGCTGGCGGTGAAGCGCAGCGCACCGTCCCCGCAGACCTTGTTGATGAAGTACACGTAATCGGTGTGGGACGGGTGCGCGGCGGCCTGGATCGCTGCAATGTCAGGGCTGTCGATCGGCGTCGGCGGCAGCCCCTGGTGGTTGGTCGTGTTCCAGGGCGAGCGCGAGTGCAGTTCGCGCTCGGTGAGATTCCCATAGTTGCCGGTCGCATAGGCGACGGTCGAGTCAAGTCCGAGATCAATCCCCAAGCGCAGGCGGTTGTAGATCACCGACGCGACCTTGGGGGCGTCGCCGGGCTTCATCGACTCCTCGGTCAGGAGCGAGGCGATCTTGAGTACGTCGTAGGCGGTCAGGTTCTTGGACTTGGCGTAGCTGAGGTTCACCTGCGCGAAGTGCTGCTTGAAGGCCGTCAGCTGGTCCGCAACCAGCGCGCTGATCTTCACCGGCCTGTGGAGGTTGTAGGTATCCGGCCACAGAAAGCCCTCGAGCGACGGTGTGTTGGCCGGCGCCCCGTACTGCGTCGGGTCGAGCAACGGCGAGGAGACCGTGGCCTTGACGTAGTTCCCGCGGATCCCGGACTCGTGCAGCACCTTCTGGGCCTGCTGGCGCGAATGGCCGGGGATGATCGTCACGTTCACGGTCGGCGCCACGCGCGGCTTGACAGGTGCGGGCGAACCCCGCCCGAGGCGGTGCACCACGGCCACAACGGCGACGATCACTGCCACGAAGATCACCAGCGCCAGGAGCCTGCGGGCCAGGAACACGCTACGCGTCCGCATGGCGCTCCAGCCAACCCG
This sequence comes from uncultured Conexibacteraceae bacterium, assembly GCA_963774025.1. Lineage (GTDB taxonomy): Bacteria > Actinomycetota > Thermoleophilia > Solirubrobacterales > Solirubrobacteraceae > Palsa-465. The sequence goes on along the minus strand of CAVZDL010000012.1, from coordinate 126,184 downwards.
ACAGGAGGTGCGCCGCCGCGCGGGAGTCCTCATCGGCACGGGGTGGGCGGGATCCAATACCGCCGTCGCGCTGTGCGAGCACAGTCGTAAAGCGCTCGTCATACAGCTCGACGGGCGTGCTGCGGAGCCGCTTCTCGAGCACGGCTGCGAACGCCCGCACCTCACGGGTCTGTTCGGAGTCGCCGCCGGCGAGGCTCAGTGGCAGGCCCACGACGACGCGTTCGGCGTCGAACTCGCGCACGAGCGCCAGAATCCGGCCCATGCCGCTGCGGCCCGCCGGCTTCAGCACCGCCTCGAGCGGGGTCGCGAGCACACCGGTCGGGTCGCTGACTGCGACGCCACAGCGCGCGCTCCCGTAATCAAGCGCGAGGACCCGCACGCGCCGCCTCAACCGTCGAGTACGCCTTCGACGGCCGCGCGAGCGGCGTCGATCGCCTGCGGCAAGCCGGCAACATCGCGACCGCCGGCGCGCGCCGCGGTGTCGCGCCCGCCGCCACCACCGCCCACAAACGGGGCGGCGATGCGCACGATCTCCCCAGCCCTGACGCCGCGTTCAACCAGCGCGGGCGCCACCAGGGCGACGAGGTCGACCCTGTCGTCCGACGCCGCTCCCAGCACGACCGCGGCATCACCCAGCCTGGCCCTGACGCGGTCCCCGAGCTCGAGCAGGCTCTGGCCGGAGACACCATCGACCACCGTGGCGACGAGGCGCGCGCCGTCGAGCGCGACCGCGCCTGCCACCAGCGCCTCTTCGTCGACGCCGGCGGCGGCCCCGCCCTCCTTGAGCTGTTTCTCCAGCTGCTTGACACGGTCGCGGAGCTCCGCGACCGCCGTGGGTACCCCGTCGGGCGTGACACGGAGCACGCGCGCGGCCTCACCAAGTGCGTGCCCATGCTCGCGCGCGGTGCCGACTGCGACCGGACCGGTGACCGCCTCGATGCGCCGCACGTTGGCCGCGCTGGAGGTCTCTGATGAGATCACGAGCAGACCGATCTCGGCCGTCGAGCGGACGTGCGTGCCGCCACATAGTTCGCGCGAGAAGGTACCGTCGCCAACCTCGACCATCCGCACGATGTCGCCGTACTTCTCTCCGAACAGCGCCATCGCCCCGAGCGCACGCGCCTCATCGAGAGTGGTCGTCAGCGCGCGCACGGGCTGGGCGGCGAGGATCCACTCGTTGACGCGGTTCTCGACGTCTGCGAGCTCATCGGCGCTCAGCCCGGAGCCGTGCGTGAAATCGAAGCGGAGCTTGTCGGGGCCGACGTAGGAGCCGGCCTGATGGACGTGATCACCGAGCCGCTCGCGCAGCGCCGCATGCAGGAGGTGGGTGGCGGTGTGGTTGCACGCGGTCGCGTGGCGGGTCGCCCGGTCCACACGAGCGTGCACGCGCTGACCGTCGTGTAAGGTGCCGCGTTCGGTCACGACGGCAAGAACCTGGTCATCGCCCAGGCGTACGACGTCCTCGATCCGCGCCCGGCAGTCGCCTTCCTCGCATTCGATGTAGCCGGAGTCCGCGACCTGGCCGCCGCCCGTCGGGTAGAAGGGCGACTCGAACAGCTTGACGAGTACGCGGCCGCTGCCCTCCGAGTCGAGCGCGCCGACGCTCGTCTCGACGCTGGTCGACTCGTAGCCATGAAACTCGGTGGTGAAGCCGGCCTCTCCCGCGAACGCCGCCGCCAGGTCGCGGAGCTCGCTGCCGCCGAGCTCGCGCCCGCCGTCTGGGCGCGACCGCTGGCGCTGGTCCTCCATCAGGCCCTCGAAGCCCTGCTCGTCAACGCCCAGGTCCTGCTCGGCGACGAGCTCGAGCGTCAGGTCGAACGGGAAACCGTGGGTGTCATGCAGGCGGAAGGCGTCTGCCGCAGAGATGCCCTCGTCGCCTTGCTCCCGGGCACGGGCGATCAGTTCGTCGAGCAGCCGGGAACCCTCCTCGAGCGTGCGCCCGAAGCTCTCCTCCTCTGAGGTCAGCCACTTCGAGATCGACTCGGCCTGCTGTGCCAGCTGCCCGTACTCGGCGCCCATGATGTCGGTCACGAGCGCCTGGTAGCGGAGCAGGAAACCCGGATCAAGGCCAAGCTTCTTACGGCCCTGGAGGATCGCGCGGCGCATGATCCGCCTGAGCACGTAACCGCGCTGCTCGTTGGACGGAACGACACCGTCAGCGATGAGGAAGGTCATCGCACGGCCGTGATCGGCGAGGATCCTGAGCGCTCGGTCTGTCTCGAGGTCGCTGCCGTAGTTGCGGCCTGACAGCTGCTCACCGAGTTCGATCAGCGGCGCGAACTGGTCGGTCTCGAAGACCGTCTCCTTGTCCTGGAGGATCGCCGCCATGCGGTTCAGCCCGAGGCCGGTGTCGATGTTCTGGTTGGGCAGCGGCGTCAGCGTGTTGGTCGGATTCTGGTCGTACTGCATGAACACCAGGTTCCAGTACTCCAGGAAGCGCGCGTTCTCACCGCCGGGGAGGTCGTCCTGCTTGCCGCGGTGAACGCCCAGGTCGAGATACAGCTCCGAGCAGGGCCCGCACGGACCGAGCGGGCCGGACTGCCAGAAGTTCTCCGAGCGCGGGCACTCGACGATCCGGTCGCGAGGCACGCCGACCTCGAGCCACAGGTCGATCGCCTCCTGGTCAGGCCCGATCCCGAGCTCGTCGTCACCGCCGAAGACGGTCGCCCAGATGTCGTCCTCATTGAGGCCGAAGCCCTCCCGACTCAGATCCCAGGCATAGCGGATCGCCTGCCGCTTGAAGTAGTCGCCGAAGCTGAAATTGCCGAGCATCTCGAAGAACGTCAGGTGCCGGGCGGTCGTGCCGATGATCTCGATGTCCGCGGTGCGAAACGTCGGCTGACACGTCGTCACGCGCGGGCTGGGCGGCTTCTCGATACCGGCGAAGTACGGCTTGAACGGGTGCATCCCGGCGATCGTGAACAAGGCCGATGGGTCGAGGTCCGCGGGGATCAGCGAGGCACCTGGCAGCCGCAGGTGGCCGTGCTCCTCGAAGAAGGAAGTGAACGTCCGCCGGATCTCGTCAGAGGTCATCGCCATCGTGCGGTGGAGTGTATGCGGGAGCCTGTTGACTGATCGCAGGGAGCGTGCGATCAGCGCGTGATCGTGCCCCAGCCGACGATCAGCTCGCCGTCCATCAGGCACGCGAGCTGGCCGGGGGCCGCGCCGGCGACCGGCTCGTCGAGCGCGAGCATGAGCTCGCGGTGACGCCCGGCGGCAGGCGAGTCGCTGATCCGGGCGGGCAGAGGCTTGGAGCGGTACCGGAGCTTCACCCGGTCGACGCGCGCGCCGTCACGGTGCAGGCGCGCGCCGCGGACGCGCACATGGTCGGTGAGCAGCTGCTCCCGGGGGCCGATGACTACGCGGTTGGCCTCGGCGTCCTTGTCGAGCACATACAGCGGCTCGGTGGAGGTGACTCTCAGGCCCCGCCGCTGTCCGACCGTGAACAGTTCGTGGCCGGCGTGCGCGCCGACGACGGTGCCGTCGGCGTCGACGATCTCACCGCTGTGTGGGGCGATGCCGCCGTGACGTTGCAGGAAGCGACCGCGGCTCGTCCCCGCCAGAAAGCAGAGGTCCTGGGAGTCAACCTTGCTCGCGACCGGCAGGCCCGCCTCCGCCGCGAGCGACCGGACCTTCGGCTTCTCGTAATCGCCCAGCGGAAAGCGCATCCGCGCAAGCGACTCAGGCGCGAGCGCAGCCAGCATGTAGGTCTGATCCTTCGCCAGGTCGGCGGCCTGCCGGAGCAGCGGGCCGGCGGCGTCGTCGCGCGCTTCGACGCGCGCGTAGTGGCCCGTCGCGAGCGTCGCGGCACCAAGCCTGTCGGCGAACGCGAGCATCGCGTCGAGACGCACGTGACCGTTGCAGCCCACACATGGGTTCGGCGTGTCACCCGCCGCATATGCGGCGATGAACGGCTCGACGACGCCGTGACGAAACTCGTCGCGCAGGTCGAGCGTGAAATGCGGAAGGCCGAGCGACTGCGCGAGTGCCCGCGCCTGTGACACCGCCGAGGAAGAGCAGCAGCTCTGCTCGGCGTCGTTCTCGCTGTCCGCCCACAGCTCGAGTGTGACGGCGGCGGCCTCGCCGTCCTGGGCGCAGAGAAGCGCGGCGACGCTCGAGTCGACGCCGCCAGACATGGCCACAAGCGTCCTTGTCGTGCCCGGTCCAGCGGGACCGGGCACAGAACCACGCGCTCGGACGGCCGCTCCCAGCGCACGCGCGAGCGCGTCGCTCGCGACACCGGCCGCGTGACGCTTCGCTGGGCTCAGTCCTCCAAGTTCGGTTGCGATTGCGTCGGCTCCGACCCGCGCCGCATCCAGTAGCGTCGCGCTGCGCACCAGCGTCACGGCGGCCGAGGCCGCGGCGTGCGACGCGCCACAGCCATTGGCGCTGAAGCCGGCGTCGGTGACGTGCGTGCCGTTGGTCTGAACGCTGAACGTGACCTCGTCGCAGCACCCACCGCCGCCGAACGTGACCGTGAAGGCGTCGGCGGGGATGTGGCCCTCGCCCTGGGGCGAGGTCAGGTGATGCTCGAAGGCGAGCGTGTCCATCGTCAGATCAGGATATGTGAGTCAGCCCGTGAGCCGGCGGCGCTGCCTACACGACGTGGCCCACGGCGTATACACGCGGAAGGATCGAGCTCAGCGCCGCCGGCTCGAAATGACACGCTTTTGTTACACGTTCACCCAGCGTTCAGCGCAGCCGCAGGCCCAGCTCGCGGAGTTGGATGTCGTCGACCGGCGCGGGCGCGCCGGTCAAAGGATCAGCGCCGCTGGTCGCCTTCGGGAAGGCGACCACCTCGCGGATGTTGTCACGGCCCGCGAGGATCGCAATCAGACGGTCGATGCCGATCGCGATGCCGCCGTGCGGAGGCGTGCCGTACCGGAAGGCATCGAGCAGGAAGCCGAAGCGCTTGTTCGCCTCCTCCTCTTCAAGGCCGATGATCTCGAAGACACGCTGTTGTACCTCGGTGGTGTGGATGCGGATCGAGCCCCCGCCGAGCTCGTTGCCGTCCAGCACGAGGTCGTAGGAGCGCGACAGCAGGCTCCCGGGATCGTCGAGGTCGCCGGTCGGTGCGGTGAAGGGGTGATGCTCCGCGGTCCAGCCGCCCTCACCGTCGCCGGCGAACATCGGGAACTCGACGACCCAGTGCATGTCATGCGGCGCGCGCTCGGGGATCAGCGAGAAGCGGCGCGCGAGCTCGAGCCGCAGCGCCCCCAGCACAGCGCGGGCGGTGCCGACCGCGTCGGCCACCAAAAACAGCGCGTCGCCAACCTGCGCCGAAAGCCTCGCTTTGATCGCGTCAATCTCATCCGCGGAGAGGAACTTGGCGATCGGCGAGCGCAAGGACCCGTCATCCTGGACGAAGGCCCACACCAAACCCTTTGCCCCGTATTGCTTGGCGAACTCCGTCAGAGCATCGAGATCGGACCGGGGCAGCTCGCGGGGACCAGCGTTTAGGCCCACGACGGCGCCCGAAGCTCGGGCGAGGGCGCCCGAGAAAACCTGGAAGTCACTCGAGGAGACCGCCTGCGAAAGGTCGTGCAGTTCGAGGCCGAATCGCCGGTCGGGGCGGTCAGAGCCCCAGCGACTCATCGCCTCGGCCCACGTGATCCGCGGCCACGGTGGCGCCGGGACGTCGAACCCCTCGCTCAGGAACACGGCGCCGAAGACGGCTTCCATCAACTCGAGCACGTCGTCCTCGGCGACAAACGCCATCTCGATGTCGAGCTGCGTGAACTCGGTCATGCGGTCGGCGCGCGAGTCCTCGTCACGGAAGCAGCGCACGATCTGGTAATAGCGCTCGAGGCCGCCGACCATCAGCAGCTGCTTGAAGAGCTGCGGCGACTGCGGCAGCGCGTAGAACGAGCCCACCTCGGTGCGCGCCGGGACCAGGAAATCGCGTGCGCCCTCCGGAGTCGACCGCGTCAGGAACGGCGTCTCGATCTCCAGGAAGTCCCGCTCGTCGAGCGCAGAGCGAATCGTCTGGATCACGCGGTGGCGCAGCTCGAGCGCCTCCCGCATTGGCGTGCGGCGCAGGTCGAGCGTGCGGTGGCGCAGCCGCAGGTTCTCATCGACGGGCCCGTCGTCGTCGACCTGGAACGGCGGAGTCTCGGCGTCGGCGAGGATCTCGATGTCGGAGACGTTGACCTCGATCTCACCCGTTACGAGCTTCGGGTTGACGTTCTCAGGCGCGCGCGCGACGACGGCCCCGGTGACCGTGAGCACGTCCTCGGCCCGCAGCCCATGCGCAGCCGCGTGGGCGTCGGGTGCCGATTCCGGGTGGAAGACGAGCTGAACCAGGCCGGAGCGGTCGCGCAGGTCGATGAAGATCAGATCCGCCGTGGTCGCGTCGACGGTGAACCCAGCCGGCGACGCGCGCGCTGGTGCCGGTGCGGTCTCCCGGTCAGTTCGGCTGCCCAGGCGTCCCGAAAGCTGTTCGCTCGCGGGGATTGCTTCACAGCCGGCCCCCGCGGAGGATCGCCGGGATCGTGGCGCCGGTCGCGAGTTCGAGCTGCTCGCCGGTGTCCATGTCCCTGAGGCTCGTCTGCTCGGCATCAGTCACGATCGCAACGTACCGAGCCCCGAGTCGATCCGCGTGCTTGAGCGCGCGATTGAGCGAGCGACCCGTCAGCTCGAGCTGGGCGGCGAGCCCCGCGCGTCGCGCCTCGCGGGCGAGCTCGAACGCGGCGAGCGTGCGCCGCCTGTGCGTCGCGATCGGCGAGCGTGACCAGGAGGTCGACGACGTCGGGCGCGGTCGGCTGCTCCGGCGCCGCCAGCAGGATCCGCTCGACGCCCGCGGCGAAGCCGATGCCCGGTGTCGGCTGCCCACCGAGCTGCTCGATCAGGCGGTCGTAGCGGCCGCCGCCGCCGACCCCGGACTGGGCGCCGAGCGCGTCGCTGGTGAATTCGAACAGCGTCCGCGTGTAGTAGTCGAGCCCCCGCACGAGCGTCGGGTCGAGTTCGTACGGGATGCCTGCCACCTCCAAGAGGGCGCGCACCTGCGCGAAGTGCTGGGCGTCCTCGGGCGCGAGCCGGTCAAGCAGCTTCGGCGCCGATGCCATCACGTGCCGGGTGCCGCGGTCGCTAGCGTCGAACGCGCGCATCGGGTTCAGTTCGATGCGCTCACGCACTTCGGGCGCGAGCTCGGACTCGTGGGCACGCAGGTATGCAGTCAGTTCCTCCCGGTACTCGACCCTTGTCTCCGGGGTTCCAAGGCTCGCCAGCCGCAGGCGTGTTCCCTTCACGCCCATCGCCTCGAGCAGCTCCGCCAGCAGCACGATCAGCTCGGCGTCGGTTTCGGGGGCGTCGGAGCCGATCGTCTCGGCGCCGACCTGCCAGAACTGTCGCTGGCGTCCCTTCTGTGGGTTCTCGGCCCGGAAGAAGCACGACAGATACCAGAGCTTCACCGGCTGTGGGAGCTTGTGCATGCCGTGCTCGATGTAGGCGCGGCAAACCGGCGCGGTTCCCTCGGGACGCAGCGTCAGCGAGCGGCCGCCTCCATCGTCGAAGCTGTACATCTCCTTCTGGACGATGTCGGTGGCCTCGCCGACGCCGCGTGCAAACAGCTCCGTGACCTCGAAGACCGGCGTTTCGATCCGCTGGTAGCCGGCGGAGCCGAGCAGGCGCTCGGCGTGCGCGGCCAACACGCGGCGGCGTTCCACGTCGCGCGGCAGGACGTCATGAGTCCCCTTCGGCGCCTGGATCATGTCCGCGCCGCGTTCCCTCTGCGGCCGCTCACGAGTGAGACAGCTCGCGGAGGAACGGGTTCGTCGCGCGCTCGTCGCCGAGCGTGGTCACGCCCATGTGACCGGGATACACCGTGGTCTGCGCCGGGAACTCGTCGATCAACGACTCGATCGACGCGGCCAACGTCGCCCAGTCGCCCCCGGGGAGATCGACACGTCCGACAGACCCCTGGAAGAGAACGTCGCCCGAGAACAGCGCGTGCTCGTCCCGGACCGAATAGGTGACATGACCCGGGCTGTGGCCAGGCGTGAAACGCACGTCAAAGGTGAGACCGGCAAGCTCGAGTACCTCACCGCCGCCGATTGTCTTATCGGCCTCGTAGCGCTCGAACGGGCCGAAGCCCGGCGGCGTATACGCGTCGATGTTTGCCAGCCATTCGCGCTCGAGCACGGGGACGTATACCGGTGCCCCCGTCGCGTCGTGCACGGCCTTGACGGCTCCCACGTGGTCGAAATGGCAGTGGGTGATGAGGATCGCATCGATGGTCTTGATCCCAAGTGCGTCCTTGGCGTCGAGCAGACGGGCGGCCTCCTCGCCTGGGTCGATCACGACCGCCGCATCGGCACCGCCGCGGCGCACGAAGAAGCAGTTCTCCTGCACCGGGCCGACCGTGAACATACGCGCGTCGATCATCGTCTTGCGGCAGCCGCCTTCTTGGCCAGCCGCCGACGCCACAGGTAGGTCTCGAGCCAGTAGCCGAGCACCAAGTAGAGCACCATCGCCAGCACCGCGTAGATCGCATCACCGACGAAACGGTTGCCCTTCTTGGGGTGGAATGTGATCAGCAGGAAGACGAACATGAAGGCGCCGGCCAGGAGCGCGCGCTGGGCCGAGCTCTTCCATGTCGGTTGGCGGTTGAGCCGGTCCTCCCGCCGCTGGTCGCGGGTTGCGCGTTTCTTCTCGTCGGCTGTCGGCGGGCGACCGGTGCGGCCGCGCGCCTCGATCACGCCCGCCGCGTTGCCACGGTGCTTGGTGTGCCGTTTGCGTTTGGTCTGAGCCATCGGTGAGACTGAGATTAGTTGGTATTGGCGCCGCTGCCGAGCACGCTTTGCAGCGCCTGCTCCAGGGAGCGCCGGTTGGCGACCGGGAGATCCTCCGGGAACCCATCAAAGGCCGCCTCCGGCGGCACACCCACGATCTCCGCGCGCAGGGGCGTCGCATGCCTGGCGATCGCCGCGACCACCGTCGCAAGCGTGGTTTGGCGGTAGTCCTCCACGTTCGTCGAGACCTGCGCGACGTAGCCCTGGTGGGAGAGCGTGAGCCCGATCGCCCTCACGGACGCGAGACCTTCCGGCCCTCCGTCCCGGATCAGAGCCGCGATATCGCGTGCCGTCTGCAGGGTTGCGGGCCGTGCCAACTCGACGTTGAAAGCGACCAGCGGCGGGCGGGCGCTGACGAGCACCGCGCCGGCGCTCGGATGTAACCGCCGCGGTCCGAAGTCCGGCGTCAGCTCGCTCGCGTCGATCCTCTGTTGCAGCGCGCCCGGACCGCCTCGCCGGATCTCGGCGCGCGTGACCCGCCAATCTGTCAGCAGGCCGTAGAGGAACACGGGAATCCCGAGCTCGTGGCCGAGCCGGTCTGAGAGCGTCAGCGCCTGCGCGCACGCGGCACCGCGCTCGGAGTCGTTCATGTAGACGATCGGCGCCACGTCGAGTGCGCCGATGCGCGGATGCACGCCCTGGTGTGTGGCGATGTCGAGCTGCTCGATCGCGGTGGCGGCGCCGGCGAGCAGCGCGTCCACGAGCCCTGAGGACGCTGCGTCGCCGACGTCAACAAGCGTGTACACGCTCCTGTTGTGATCCGGATCGGTGTGCACGTCGAGCACGCGCACGCCCGGGGCGCTTGTGAGCGCCTGCTCGAGCGCCGCGAGCCTGACCGGATCGCGGCCCTCGGAGAAGTTGGGGATCGCCAGCAACGGTCGGGACCTTTCGTGATGCCCTCAGCCGATCGCGGCGGCGGGCCGACGCGAGCTTATAGACTCGCCCGACCACTCCGGCCGGAGTAGCTCAGTCGGTTAGAGCAGCGGAATCATAATCCGCGTGTCGGGGGTTCGAGTCCCTCCTCCGGCATTTGACGAACGACCTACCGGACGGCTTCGTGGTGGTGTGCGCGACCTGTGGGGTCGAGCACATCGAGCCTGCCGGCACGTGCGCGATATGCGCCGACGAGCGCCAGTGGGTGCCTGCCGATGGGCAGGCCTGGACAAGCCTGCGCGAGCTGCGCGCGGCGGGCCACGGTGTGCGGACCGAAGAGCTAGAGCACAACCTGTACGGGCTCCGTGTCGAGCCGGGCGTCGGCATCGGGCAGCAGGCTCACCTGGTCGTGACACCGCGCGGTAGCGTCCTGTGGGACGTACCGCCGTTCATAGACCGCCCCGCGGTCGACCAAGTGCGCGCACATGGTCCTGTGATCGCGATCACGGCCAGCCATCCCCATATGTTCGGCGTGCAGAGCGCCTGGAGCCACGCGCTGGAACAGGCGCCGATTCTCGTTTGCGAACCACTGCTGGAGTGGGTACAGCGCCCGGACGGGGCAATCACGCCCTGGCGTGGCGAACACGAGCTCGCGCCTGGCCTCGTCCTGCGCGAACTGGGGGGCCACTTCGTTGGCTCGTCCGTTCTCCATTGGGCCGCTGGCGCAGACGGTCGTGGCGTGCTGCTGAGCTCCGACTCGATCCACGGCAACCCCGACGGGCACACCGTGACGTTCATGCGCAGTTACCCGAACCGCATCCCGCTGTCGGCGGCGGTCGTGCAGCGCATCGCTCAGGGCGTCGCGGATCTCCAGTTCGAACGAATCTACGACAACTTCGGGCGCGGCCCCAAGGTTGACGCCGCCGCAGCCGTGCAGCACTCGGCCGAGCGCTACGCCAGTTGGGTGCGCGGCGACTTCGACTCGCTTACGTAGCTGTTGCGCAGATGCCCGGGGCTGGTCCCGCTGGACCGCCCCGGGGTGACGGCTAACTCCAGCGGTCGCGCAGGCGCGGCAGCACGTCGGCGGCGAACTGCGTGAGCGCACGATCCTGATCCTCGCCGGGGAAGTGGAAGACGAGATCCTCGAAGCCCAGATCCACGTAGAAGGCGATCTTCTCGACGACCTCCTCGGGGTCGTCAGAGACGATGAAGCGGCTGTGGGCCCGATCCGCGGCCGCTTCAGCAAGCCGTTCCATCTCGAGCGGGTCCTCGGTGCCGCCCTTCTCCTCAGCCGTCAGCGCGAGCGCCGCCCACGGCCTGCAGGCGTCATTCGCGAAGGCGACGTCATGGTCGTATGAGACCTTGATCTCGATGAACTTGTCGATCGCCGCGGCGTCACGTCCGGCGCGTCGCGCGCCGTCGGTGAGACCGTCGAGCAGCGTGTGGTAGAGCTCCTCACCCTTACCGCTGGTAACGATGAAGCCGTCGCCGATCTCCCCGACGAGCGCCGCCGCCTTGGGGCCGCCGGCTGCGATGTAGATCGGCACCGGCTGCTCCGGCCGGTCGTAGATCGTCGCGTTGAGCGTGCGGTAGTACTTGCCCTCGAACGTCACCCGCTCCTCTGTCCACAGTTGTCTGATCAAGGCGACGGCCTCGGCCAGGCGTTCGGAGCGCTCCTTGAACTTCGGCCACTCGATGCCGATCGAGGGGTTCTCGTTCATCGCCTCGCCGGTGCCGATACCGAGCACAATGCGGCCCGGGTTCAGGCAAGCGAGCGTCGCGAACGTGTGCGCGATCACGGCGGGCTGGTAACGCAGCGTCGGGGTCAGCACGCTGGTCGCGAGCGTGACCCGCTCCGTGCGCTCGCCGAGCGCAGCGAGGTAGACGATCGAGTTGGGGGCATGGCCGCCGTGGTGCCGCCACGGCTGGAAGTGGTCGGAGACCGCAACGATCTCGAAGCCGTGGCGCTCGGCGCTGACTCCGTAGTCGAGCAGCTGCCGTGGTGGGAACTGCTCTGCGGAGGCCTTGTATCCGTAACGGACGGTGCCGTGGTTGCTGGAGGTCATACCGACATCATCCCAGGGGACTGATTCTCAGTAGGCTGGGACGCCGATGAAGCTCGGCCTGCACATCGGCTACTGGGGGCTCTGGGGCGGGGCCGACGAGCAGCTCGCGGCCGTGAGGGCGGCCGAGGAGTTGGGCTACGACTCGGTCTGGACCGCCGAGGCTTACGGGTCGGACGCAGCGACAATCCTCGCCTGGCTCGCCGGTCAGACCTCACGGATCAAGCTCGGAGCCGGCATCTTCCAGATCCCCGGCCGCAGCGCCGCGATGACGGCGATGACCGCCGCGACGCTGGACCAGCTGTCGGGTGGTCGCATGATCCTCGGACTCGGCACCTCCGGGCCGCAGGTCTCCGAGGGTTGGCACGGGCAGCGCTTCGGCCGGCAACTTCAGCGCACGCGGGAGTACTTCGACGTCGTCCGCATGGCCCTTGCCCGCGAGCGCGTCGTCTACCAGGGTGAGACGCTCCAGCTGCCGTTGCCTGACGGTCCCGGGAAGCCGCTCAAGCTCACGATCGCAACCGTGCAGGAGCGGATCCCGATCTACCTGGCGGCGATCGGGCCGCGCAACACCGCGCTAGCCGGTGAGATCGCCGACGGATGGCTGCCGACCTTCTTCTCCCCGGAGCATGTGGGGATGTTCAGGGAGCGGCTGGACGAGGGCGCGGCGCGCGCGGGACGCACGCTCGAGGGGTTCGATATCGCGCCGCAGGTAAGCGTCCACATCAGCGACGACATCGAGACGGCACGTAACTTCATGCGCCCGGCGCTGGCGCTGTACGTCGGCGGCATGGGCTCGCGTGAGCAGAACTTCTACAACGCGCTGGTGTGCGAGTACGGGTTCGAGCAAACCGCGGCGGAGATCCAGGATCTGTACCTGGACGGCAAGCGCGAGGAGGCTTGCGCGGCGGTGCCGGACGCCCTGATCGACCTCGTTTCGCTCGTCGGCCCACGCGCGCAGGTGGCCGAGCGGCTCGTCGCCTACCGCGACGCGGGCGTCGGCACGCTGCTCGCCTCGCCGCTCGGCTTCAGCCGTGAGCAGCAGTTCGAGCAGATGCGAGCGCTCGCGGAGCTCGCCGCCTGAGCCCGCCCGGAACGAGCTCGGGCCTCAGACCGCCGCGGCAGACAGCGAACCCGCCGCGACGGATCTTCCTGGGCGCCTTCGGCCAGCCGGGCCACGCGTTTCCGATGCTCGCGCTCGGCCGCCGGCTCGTCGAGCGCGGCCACCAGGTCACGTTCGAGACCTGGGAGCGCTGGCGCGAACCGGTAACCGCAGCCGGAATCGAGTTCCTGCCCGCGCCTGAGTACCCGGTCTTCCCCACCGCGGAGCGGCCGCTAAAGCCGTACCAGGCCGTCGTGCGCGCGACTGAGCCGACGCGTGCGGCGATCGTCACGTGCCGCCCCGACGTGGTCGTGCACGACATCCTGACGCTCGCCCCGGCTTTGGCGGCCGAGCTCGAGGGCGTGCCGACGGCGACGCTCATCCCCCACCTGTTTCCGGTCACCGCCCGCGGGTTCCCGCCCTACTCGATCGGTGCGCGACTGCCGCGCACGCGCGCCGGCCGTGCGTTCTGGGGCGCCTTTGAACGGCCGCTCGACAGGGGACTGCGCCAGGGACGAGACGAGCTCAACGAGACGCGGCGGCGCCTGGGTCTTGAGGCGCTGGAGCGCCTTCACGGCGGCCTGAGCCCGAGGCTGTGCCTGGTCGCCTCGTTCCCGCAGCTCGAGTACCCGCGTGAGTGGCCACCCGGCGTTCACGTCGTCGGACCGATGCTTTGGGAGCCGGCGGCCCCGACCGTCGCGCCGCCTCGCGGCGACCGCGCCGCTGGTGGTGGTGGCGCCGTCGACCTCGCACGACCCGGCTCAGCGTCTGCTGCGGGCTGCGCTCGAGGGCCTGCGCGGTGCCCCCGTTCGGGTGCTGGCGGCTACGGACCGGCGACCCGCTCGCGCGCCGATCAGAGCCGGACGCAACGCGCGCCTCGTGAACTGGATGTCATATCCGGAGGCGATGCGACGATGCGGCGCTCGTGATCTGCCACGGCGGTCACGGCACCGTGGCGCGGGCGCTGGAGCGCGGCGTGCCGGTGCTGGTGGTGCCTCACAGCGGCGACATGGCCGAGAACGCGGCCCGGATCGACTGGGCCGGGGTCGGCGTGCGCCTGCCGTGGCGACTGCTGTCGGCCCGGACCCTGCGGCTCGCCGTCGAGCGGGCGCTCGAGGACGCGCGAGGCGCTGGCCGCGCGCGCCGGCAGAGCTGGCGGCGTGGGCCGCGGTCAACGACGGTCCGACGCGCGCCGCCGAGCTGATCGAGGAGCTGCTCCGTTAGAGGACGACGGCCGGGCTGTGCGCCCACCGGCTGGCGAATTCGCCGCCGGCGGCGCCGTCAGCATTGGCACGAATCGTGCGGACTCTTTTGTGAACGCCATTCGATGCCGATGGGTGGGTATGCGCTCTACGGGGCAGCCAACCCATTCGCACTACCCGATGACCGAGACGCGCTTCTCCCGCAACGCCTGGTGGCTGTATCTGGCGGTGATGCTGCCGATCGCGGTTCTGTACCTCGCGGGGCCGCTCAACGCCGGGCCGGTCTTCAATCTGATCGGATTCAGCGCCGTCATCGCGATCGTGGTCGGGGTGCGCACGCACAAGCCCGCCGCTCGATTGGCGTGGTATCTGATCGCGGCCGGCCTGGCGTTCTTCGTTGCGGGCGACGTGCTCTCCTACAACTACACGGCGCTCTTCGGAGGAGCGCTGCCATACCCCTCGGTCGCGGACGCTGTGTACCTGGCTGGGGTCTACCCCTGCACGGTCGCCGGGCTGCTGCTCCTGATCCGCCGGCGCAACCCGGGCCGGGACTGGGTGGGCCTGGTGGACGCGATGATCGTGACGATCGGTTTGGCGCTGCTGTCGTGGGTCTTCCTGATCTCGCCGTACGCCCACGACGCAACGCTTCACCTGGGAACCAAGCTGGTCTCGATGGCATACCCGCTCGGCGACATCCTGCTGCTCGGGGTTGCGGTGCGGATGGCGGTCGGAGGTGGACGCCGCGATTCTGCCTACTACATGATGGTCAGCGCGATCGCTGCGGTGCTCGTCACCGACTCGATCTACGGTTGGATTCAGCTGCACGGTTCGTACACACCGGGCGATCCGCTGGACGGTGGGTGGATCCTGTACTACGTCCTGTTTGGCGCAGCCGCGCTACACCCGTCGATGAAGAACGTCTCGGACGCTGCCGCGAAGAAGGTCAATATCACGCGCGGGCGAGCCATTGGCATCTCTGTCGCCGCGCTGATCGCGCCCGTCGTGGAGATGCTCAAGAACTCAACGCAAGGTGACTCCGATGCGATCGTCATCGGTGCCGCCACGATCGTGATGTTCGGGCTGGTGGTGGTCCGGATGATCGGGCTTCTTCGGGCGCAGGAGACAGCCGCGACGCGTGAACGCGTGCTGCGGGAGACCGTGTTGCGCAACGCGAGCGAGGTCCGCCTGGGCGCGCTGGTCGAGCATTCCAGCGAGATGATCCTTCTGCTCGCGTTTGACACGACCGTGGAATACGCGAGCCCCGCGGTCCGGCAGGTCCTCGGCTACGAGGTTGCAGAGTTCATCGGTCGCCGATTCGTGGATAACGTCGCCGAACGAGGACCGGCCGCTCGTGCAGTCGGCGCTCCGCCGAGTGCCTGCAAGTACCTCGGCGCCGTCCGAGGTGTTCGAGTTTCGTATCCGCCACCGCGATGGTCGTCTGCTGCACACGGAGTGTCAGTTCACCAACCTGTTGGCGCACGCCGCGGTCGGCGCGATCGTGGTGAACCTGCGCGACGTCACCGAGCGTAAGCGGATTGAGGAACAGCTCATCCATCAGGCCTTCCACGATCCAATGACCGGCCTCGCGAACCGCCCGCTGTTTCGAGATCGCGTCGTACATGCGCTCACCCGCCGGGGCAACGCCAATCGGTGTCTCGCCGTGCTGTTCCTTGACCTCGACGATTTCAAGGTCATCAACGACACGTTCGGGCACGATGCAGGCGACCGCGTGTTGCAGACCATATCGGCGCGTCTCCTTTCTGCACTGCGGGAGAGCGACACCGCTGCCCGACTGGGCGGCGACGAGTTTGCGGTTCTGCTCGAGGACGTCGCGAACGAGACGGCCGTGTCGGAGATCGTGGCTGACCTGCTCGGGGTCATCAGCGCTCCACTGTGGCTCGACGGCAAAGAGGTCTCTGTCGACTGCAGTATCGGGATCGCCGTCGTGAACTCAACTGGCTCCACCCGGCACGCCACGGCGGTCGACGAGCTGCTCCGCAACGCCGATGCCGCGATGTACCAGGCAAAGACCGCCGACGGCAATGCGTTCCGCCATTTCAGGCCCGGGATGCAGGAAACCGTGGTCGCGCAGCTCGAGCTGCGCGCGGATCTCAAAGCGGCGATCGCGGCCAACGAGCTGACACTTGCCTACCAGCCGATCTTTGATCTCGAGGTGGACGAGATCACAGGTTATGAAGCGCTCCTGCGTTGGGAGCATCCGGTGCGAGGCAGCGTGTCGCCGGCCACGTTCATACCCGTTGCGGAGGATTCGGGCCTGATTCGTCCCGCTTGCCCACTGGGTCCTCGAGCGTGCATGCGACGACGCCGTCGCGTTCCAGAAGGATGATCCCGGTCCACACAAGCGCGTCATGTCGATCAACGTCTCAGCGCAGCAGCTGGCGCGCACGGAGCTCGTTGGCGAGGTGCGCAGCGCACTACGCTCGAGCGGCCTCGATCCCCATTGTCTGATGCTCGAAATCACGGAGAGCGTGCTGATCTCCGACGTACAGCTCGCGATCGAGCGTCTCAGCGCGCTGCGTAAGCTCGGCGTCCGGATCGCGCTCGACGACTTCGGCACCGGCTACTCGTCGCTGAGCTACATCCTCCAGCTACCGATCGACATCCTCAAGATCGACAAGCGGTTCATCGACAGCGTTGACTGCGACGATCGGGAGAGCAGGCTGACAGCGGCGATCATCGGTCTGGCCCGTACGCTCGACCTCCGCTGCGTCGCCGAGGGGATCGAACGGCCCACGCAGCACGAGCGGCTCAAGGAGCTCGGCTGCGACTATGCGCAGGGCGTCCTGCTGGCCCACCCAATGAGCTCCGATGCGCTGCAGGACCTTCTGACGGCGACGCCCGTGCCGCGCTTGCAGTTGGCTCCGACCGGTTCGGACACGCCTCTAGGGCTCTGGTCATCAGCTGGCCAACACAAAGGCCCGGAACCTCTGAGATTCCGGGCCTTTTCAGAAGCTGGGGAGGTGGGACTCGAACCCACAACCTTTCGGTTAACAGCCGATCGCTACTGCCAATTGAGCTACTCCCCAAATGGAGCCAATTGGGCTAGCCGAGGCCAACGTCCAATCGCCCGGCCGAGTTTATCGGTACTGAGACCAATCCGTCCTCAACTTCGGCGTGACAGTTTGAACAGAGCAGAACGCACTTCCGCGCCTCGACTCGCATCGTCTCAAGTGACCTAGCGAGGCCCTGTGAACTGAGTCCAAAGCGCTTCGCGCCGGGATCGAGGTGGTGGAACTCGAGCGCCCGCACGCTACGGGAATAGCCGCAGAGAATGCAAGCACCGCCCGCCTCTGCGATCAGGATCGCCTTCACCTTTCGGCGGCGCCGAGAAACGGCCTGGCTCCGACATCGCTTGCAACGCATCGACCCATCTGGCCGCTCTACGAACTCAGTCTCGCCGTGGACGCGGCATTCCAGCACCATCGTCAGCGGCCTGCCGGCAACAGGCGTCCGCCTGCAGGATTGCCGTCCCTTGTGTTCGCCGGAATCGTCGTCCATGACGAACGTATGTTCCCACTCACGCCGGACGGACGAGCCAACCTCAGACCGGGCGCTCGAGGCGCGTCTCGTCCGTCTTGATCCTCCGGATCCTGTCCTGGCATCTCCCCGGACCGGACTCACACCGGCAGGCTGCCCTGAGCTTATTGATCGGTTACGCATCGATTGATCTCCGCGCCCGATCTCCTGGGCGCACACGAAC
This sequence comes from uncultured Conexibacteraceae bacterium, assembly GCA_963774025.1. GTDB lineage: Bacteria > Actinomycetota > Thermoleophilia > Solirubrobacterales > Solirubrobacteraceae > Palsa-465. Next base: position 108,434 of record CAVZDL010000012.1, on the reverse strand, counting down.
GTATGTTCCCACTCACGCCGGACGGAAGAGCCAACCTCAGACCGGGCGCTCGAGGCGCGTCACGACCGTCTTGATCGTCCTGATCACGTCCTGGTATTCGGCGGACAGCTGGGGCAAAGAACCCCCGCCGCCACCGTGCTCGCGCAGGTACTTGATCTCGCGGGAGAGCCGGTCGCGCTCGAGCACCAGGCGGGCGTGCTGGAGCTCGTCGGCGTCCACGTGCCGCCCGCGACCCGCACGTGCAACGAGGTCGTCGAGCGCGAGCGTCAGCTCGGGATCGTCTCCGGGCGGATCCGGAAGCGGTCCCGGCAGATGCTCTCGCAGGAAGCGCGCCGCGCGGCGCAGCACGTCCTCCAACAGCAACGCGTCGGGATCGACCTCCGATAGGACGGCTGCGCCGAGGTCGGGTGAGGCGACGCACATGGCCAGGAACGACCGCTCGCCCTGCGGACCGCGCGAGAGCACTCCCTGCGTCCTGGTCACCGAGCCGACCTCCCGGTCACCGAGCCCAACCGCCCACTCGGCTCGTACGTGCCGGCGCCCAGCAGTTCCAGGGTGCCGGAACCGGCCGGCCGCCCCTCGCCGAGCAGCGTCACGAGACGTGCCTCCGGCACGGCGAGCGCGTTGGCGCTGCGACGCACCAGGTCGTCGCGCAGCACGCTTGCCGGCACTGGAGCGAGCACTGGCCGCAGCTCTGCGATCGCGCGATCCTTGCCCTCGGCGCTGGCCAGATCGGCCCCGTCCAGGACGCGCCCAACCTGAAACACGACGTAGGGCGCCGACGCGGCGATCCGCTCGCGCAGCCCGTCGGCGCCCTCGCGCTGGATCAGCTCGCCCGGGTCAGCGCCCGGGGGCAGCGGCACGACACGCAACTCGAGTCCCGAGTCCGCACATACCTTCGCCGCCCGCTCCATCGCGCGCTGCCCGGCGCTATCGGCATCAAGACACAGCTCAAGCACCTTTACGACCCGTACGAGCTCGGCAACCTGTTCATCCGTCAGCGAGGTGCCCATGATCCCGACCGCGTTACGCACCCCTGCCTGATGCAGCGCGAGCACGTCCGTATAGCCCTCGCATAGGATCATCCGCCCGCTCTTCGCGCCCTCGACCCGAGCGGCGGCGATCCCGTAGAGCACCTCGCGCTTGCGGTAGACCTCCCCCTCCGCCGTGTTCAGATACTTCGGTCCGTCATCGTTGCCCATGGTGCGTGCACCGAAACCGCGCACGCGCCCGCGTGCATCTGCCGTGGGGAACATGATGCGGCCGCGGAAGCGGTCAACCAGCTCGTCGGGACGAGCTTTCTTGCGCCGGCCGAGGTCGGCGGCCAGGATCTCATCGGCGCTGTAGCTCGCCTTGTGGGACGCGGCCACGATCCGATCCCAGGAATGCGGCGCGTAGCCGACGCGGAACTCACGCAGGATCTCCTCGTCGAAGCCGCGACCCTTCAGGTAGTCGCGTGCAGTCTGGGCCTCCCCCGCCTCCCACAGGAATCGCTCGTAGAAGGTGGCGGTACGGTCGAGCAGCGCGTACAGGCGCTCGCGTCGCTGGCGGCGTGCCGCAGCCTCTGGCGCCTCGTCCTCGGTCTCGAGCTTGACGCCGAAACGGTCAGCCAGCGACTCGAGCGCACCCTTGAAGTCGAGCCCCTCGGTGAGCATCACGAAGGTGAACGGGTCACCGGACTCTGAACAGCCAAAGCAGTGGTAGTGCTTTTCATCGGGGCGTACGTGAAACGACGGCGTCCGCTCGTCATGGAACGGGCAGCAGCCGAAGTAGCTGTCGACCCCGCGGCGGGTCAGGTCCACCTTCGAGCCGACGAGCGCCAGCATGTCGACCGCGTCGCGCACGCGGTCGCGCGAATCCGCGGTGTAACGGCTCACGGTGTGAACGCCGTTGGAACGGCGAGCGCTTCGAATATCGCGACCGCGAAGCGGTCGGTCATGCCCGCGATGTAATCGGCGACGCGACGCGACAGCTCGCCGTCCGGGATCGACGCCGGTATCTGCTCCGGGTGATCACAGAAGTGGTCGAAGAGCGTCCGCACGGCGGTTCTGATCTTGGCACGCTCGTGCGTGACCTCTGGCCCGAGATATACGCGCGCGAACATGAAGTCGCGAAGCTCGGACATCGCTTCGCCGATGATCTCGCTCTGCACGATCGTGCCTGCGAGTGCCGACTGCTCGACCAGGTCATGGACCAGCGCGTCAATCCGTTGTGAGCCGGTGTCGCCGAGCACGCCGATCGGGCCGCTCGGAAGCTCCTCGGCATCGAGCACTCCGCCACGCACAGCATCGTCGATGTCGTGATTTATGTAGGCGATGCGGTCGACGAAGCGGATGATGTGGCCCTCGAGCGTTGTCGGCGCGAGCGCACGCCACGAGTGAGCTGCGATTCCGTCGCGCACGGGCGCTGTCAGATTCAGCCCACGACCGTCACGCTCGAGCACCTCGACCACGCGCAACGACTGCAGGTTATGCCAGAACGTCTCGCCGAACCGCTCCGTGAGGCACTCGTCGAGCGCCTCCTCTCCGATGTGACCGAACGGCGGGTGACCGAGGTCATGCCCGAGACCGATCGCCTCCACCAGGTCCTCATTGAGCGCAAGCGCCCGCGCCACCGTCCTTGAGATCTGTGTGACCTCGAGCGTGTGCGTCAGGCGCGTGCGGTAGTGATCGCCGACAGGCAGTACGAACACCTGCGTCTTGTGCTTGAGCCGCCGGAACGCCTTGCAGTGCACGATCCTGTCGCGGTCGCGCTGGAACGGTGTCCGCAAACCGCAATCGGGCTCATCGAACTCCCTGACAGCCGGATACGAGCGCGTGGCGAGCGGCGACAGATCCGTCTGCTCACGGGCCTGGATACGCGCCGCAAAAGCCTCGGCGACGGCGCCGCCCGGATGCTCGTAGACCTTGTTCACATAACCATTCTGACAAGCCTCAATGGTTGGCGTCAGGCACGTCTGAGGCGCGTCAGCCACGCCCGGACGCCGTCGAAAGCGGCCGCAGCCGTACCTGCGCGTGGTGCTCGGCGGTCTCGCGAATCGCGCGTTCAGCGGTGTGCAGCGCCCGCTGGGAGGCGTGTGGCGCGCTTGCCAGCGGCTGGCCGAGCGCGCCGACGAGGAAGTCGTAGGCATCCACCCCCAACGGGAACGAGGCAGACTCGCACGAGCTGCACACCACGCCGCCGGCCGCGGCCGAGAATCCGGTCAGGTGCTCACGCTCGCCGCAATTCGCGCACGACCCGAGCTGCGGCACGATACCGGCAGCGAGCAGCAGCTTCAGGCGGAACGCCAGCGCGTTCTCTGTTCGCGCCGCTGCTGGCCCGCTGGCCAGCAGCGTCAGCTCGTTTGCCAGCAGCGCGAACACGTCCGGATGCGGATCGTCGGTCTCGAACAGCCGTGCGACCGCGTCGCACGCGCGTGCAGCGGCATCGAGGGCGTGGGCGCTGTCACGCAATCCCGGGCGTGCGTCGACCGTGTCGACAGCCGTCACCGTGTGCAGGTCGCCGCGTCCCTCGTGCAGAACCAGCTTGATCTGGAAGAACGGCTCGAGCCGGGCGCCAAAGCGGCTGCGCGAGCGCCTTGCGCCCTTCGCGATCGCGCCGAGGCGGCCGTGGTTCGGTGTGTACAGGTGCAGGATCCGGTCAGCTTCGCCGTAGCGGATCGAGCGCAGCACGATCGCCTCGGTCTTCAGCGAGCCGGGCACCGCGACACCACCACCAGTGGGGCTACACTTTTTGAAGTCATGAAGCCCGTCATCATGTACACCACCGACTTCTGTCCGTTCTGCCGGAGCGCCAAGGCGCTTCTGGAGAAGCGCGGAATCGCCTACGAGGAGATCAATCTCGCACGCGACCCGGACAGCCGCAACCAACTCGAGAACGTCACGGGGATGTTCACGTTCCCGCAGATCCTGATCGGTGACCAGGCGATCGGCGGCTTCGAGGAGCTGCTGGCGGCGGACCGCGCCGGGCGCCTGCCCGAACTGCTGGCCGCGTAGTTTCCGCTCACGAGGGTAAGCCTCTGTCATGTGGCGCGTCGGCATCATGAGCACCGTGCTGGTCTGCGTGGTCGCGAGCATCTGTGCGGCAGCCGCCGCCTCGGCGCTGCCGCGCGGTGTCCTCACCCAGGCCGAGTACCAGCAGCTGCGGTCTGCGGAGAAGCGGATCAAGTCGATCTCGGCGAGGGACACCCGCGGTATTCGGCAGGTGCGCGTGGTGTGCAGCCGTGTGCGCCGTGTGAGCCCGCTGATAGCCGCGGTGCGGTTGGGTTGCCTCGACCTGGTCGCGCTTGGCGGCGACAACGCCAAGCTCTACGCCACGGCGACGAAGTGCGGCATCGACCCGGGGTCGGAGGCTGCGATCCTCACATGCCTGATTCCGACGGTCCGTGGGTACTACGCGGATGCCGAGTCGTTCTATCGCGCGGAGATCCACGTAAACAGGCTTGCCCGAGCCCGTGGCTTCTCCAGCAGTTGCGTGGCGGTTATCGGTGACTCAGCCGGCAACATCTCAGCCGAAGGGCGTGTCGCTCGGGACCTCAAGGCCGCGGTCAGCGCGCTCAGGGGCCAGAATCCTGAAGCGCTGCAGACGCTGTCAAGCCGCCTCGACAGCGACGCGAACTCGATCAAGCCGGGACCGAGCTCGCTGGCCCTCTGTCCGCACCAGTGAGCCGGCGGCAAAGCCCGCCGCCGGCGAGACTCGCAGCTCAGCCGCGCCGTACCCGCGGCCGCGGCTGGCACCGCTCACACACGTAGGTCCCGCGCCCGCCCACGACGATTTTCCGGATCGGCAGGCCGCATGTGGCGCACGGCTCACCCTCGCGCATGTGCACGACGAAACGGTCCTGGAAGCTGCCGCGGGCGCCGTCCACGTGGCGGAAGTCGTCGATGGATGCGCCCTTTGCGTCGATGCCGGCGGCGAGCGCGATCTCGATTGCGTCCTTGACCGCGGTCCATTGTGCGAGTGTCAGCGATCCAGCCGGGCGCAGCGGATGCACTCCGGCTCGGTGCAGGGCCTCGTCGGCGTAGATGTTGCCGACTCCGGCGATGCGCCGCTGATCGAGGATGAAGGACTTGACAGGCGCTGTGCGGCCGCGCGCCTGTGCCCGCAGGTAGGCGGGTGTGAACTCCGAGGTCAACGGCTCGGGGCCGAGCCGGGCGTTGAGGTAGGCGTCGCGAGCCGAGGTCGAGAGCATCAGGTGCCCGGTGCCGAAGCGGCGCGGGTCCACGTACACGAGCGTGTGGCCGTCGTCCAGTTCGAATCGCGCGTGCGCGTGCGGCGGCTCCGGTGCGGGGTCCATCAGCAGCGACCCGGTCATGCGCAGATGCACGAGCAGGTGCCGGTCACGGTCGAGCTCCCAGATCATGTACTTACCGCGGCGCCCGAGCCTCTGCACCCGCGCGCCGGTCAGCTCGGCGGCGATCAGCTCCGGCGGCGCCGGCTGCGTCCAGCGAAAGTCACGGAGCTCGACGGATGCGAGCGTGCGCCCCTCCAAATGTGGGGCCAGCTGACGCCTGATCGTCTCTACCTCCGGAAGCTCGGGCATACGCGTACGGGATCATAGGAACGCCGTCCCCGGGGACCGCGGCGCACGATCGTGATCGGCCCCGAGGACCGAGACCGCTAAGCGTCGTCGGGACGCGGGAGCTTGGCACGCGGGTGCGCGTCGAAGTACACCTCGCGCAGCCGCTCCGAGGACAGGTGCGTGTAGATCTGCGTGGTGCCGATGTCAGCGTGGCCGAGCATCTCCTGCAGCGAGCGCAGATCGCAGCCGCCGGCCAGCAGGTGCGTGGCGAATGTATGGCGCAGCGTGTGCGGGCTCATACGGGAGTCGAGCCCGGCCGCTCGCGCATGGCGCTGCACGATCTTGTAGAGGCCCTGGCGCGATAGTGCCTGTCCGCGCATGTTGACGAACACGTGAGGCTCGTCGCGCAGGCCGATGAGTGCGGGGCGCGCCCGGTCCAGGTACTGGCGTAGCGTCTCGAGCGCCTTCGACCCGACCGGCACGATCCGCTCCTTCGAACCCTTGCCGCGGGCGATCAGCACGCCGGCCTCGAGGTCGAGCTCGCGGAGTTCCAGGGTAATCGCCTCCGAGGCGCGTAGACCGCAGGCATACATCGTCTCGAGCAGCGCGCGATCGCGCAGCGCCGCATGGCCCGTGCCCTGCGGCTGGGCCAGCAGGCTGTTGACCTGATCGCGGCTCAGCACGCGTGGCAGCCGTGCGCTCGAGCGGGGCGGGCGCAGCTCCGCGGTCGGATCACTGTCGAGCAGGCCCTCGCGGCGCAGGTACCTGTAGAACGAGCGCAGGCAGGCGATCTTGCGCTGAAGCGTCGCCGCGGCTGCGGGCTTGCGGTCCTCGCGTCCCTCCGCGAGCTCGCTGACGAACTCAGACAGCATCGGCCCGTCGACCGACAGCGGATCTGTCTGACGGCGAGTGAGAAACTCGCCCACCTGCTGCAGGTCGGAGCGATAGGCCTCGAGTGTGTTGCGCGAGAGGCCGCGCTCCAGCTCGAGGTAGGCGAGGAAATCGAGTGTCAGCTCGGTCAGGCGTTGCGCGGGACCGGCGGCAACGGTGGCCATGTCCGTTCAGTTCGCCCCGGCCGAGCCCACTCCTCTGCGGCGCCAGGCAGGCTCTTCGGCGCCAGGCGGGCTCAGGGGCGCGTGGCGGTCAGCCGTGCGGGCTCAGCGGGGCTCCAGCTCGCGCGCGAGCCACAGAAGCCCGATCAGCGTCTTGCCATCGGTGGTCGCCGCAATCGCGCCGTCGAGGTCTGACAGCGGCCAGGGGACCACCTCGATGTGCTCGTCCGCCTCGGGCTCCGGGCCCCCGCGTGCGTCCGAGAGGTCCGTCGCCACGAACATCGTCATCTGCTCATCGCAGAAGCCCGGGGTCGGGTGGAAGCTGAGAATTTCACGCCAATCGCCGGCCACCTTGCCGATCTCCTCCACCAGCTCGCGCCGGGCGAGCTCCAGCAGCGATTCGCCCGGGCGGTCGCGCTTGCCGGCTGGGATCTCCAGCGAGTCGCCGACCCGCGCGGCCTCGCGTGGCTGGCGCACCAGCCACACGTGTGTGGTGTCGAGCGGGATCACGGTGACAGCTCCCGGGTGCCAGACCTTGTCGAACGTGTTCTCGCTTCCGTCGGCGTAGCGGTAGGTCTCGGTCCCGGCCTTCAGCAACCTGCCCTGCCACTCGACCGTCTCGGCCATCACCTGGAATTCGGTCACGCCGTTTCCTGACCAGCTTCAGCGGCGAGCGCCAGCACCAGGTCGAGATTCCCCTCGAGCGCCGCGAAGCTGACGCGCTCTGTGCGCTGATGCGCGCGCTCGGTCCCGTTGGCGAGGTTGGTGCAGGGGAAGCCGTTCAGGCGCAGTGCGTTCGCGTCAGCGCCGCCGCCGCTCGAGCGCACGGTCGGGTTGTATCCGAGCCTGCGTAGCGCCCGGCCCGCAAGCGCAACCGAGTGCTCACGAGGCCCGAGGCGATAGCCGGTGAACATCTGCTGGAGGTTCAGATCAAGGTCACAGCCGGCCGTGTCGGCGGCGTCCTCGAGGGCGTCGATCGCCGCGGTCACGTAGCGGTCGACCTGCTCCTGCTCAACGGCCCGCACCTCCGCGCTGACCGAACAGCGGTCGGCGACGACGTTCGTGGCGGTGCCGCCGCAGACGGTGCCGACGTTGGCCGTAGTCTCATCGTCGAAACGTCCCTGGGGCATCTTCGTAATCGCGTGCGCCGCCGCGACGATCGCGTTGACACCCTGCTCTGGTTGCACCCCGGCATGTGCCGCCCTGCCGCGGATCTCGGCATCGATGCGCATGTGCGTCGGTGAGGCGGTGATGATCTCACCGAGCGGCGAAGCGTGATCGAGCACATAGCCGAAGTCGCTGCGCAGGCGCTGCACGTCGAACTGCCTCGCGCCGTTCAAGCCTGTCTCCTCCGCGACGGTGAACAGCAGCTCGACGCCGATCTCCGGTCGCGGTGAGGCGATGGCGAACATCCGGGCGAGCTCGATGATCGCCGCGACAGCCGCCTTGTTGTCGGCACCGAGGATCCCCTCATTGGCGTTCTCCCAACCACTGTCGAGCCGGACGGGGTCGACCGGCGCCGTCAGTGGCACCGTGTCCATGTGGGCACATAGCAGCAGCGCACGCGAGCCGCTGCCGGGGATCGCCGCCAGCAGGTTGCCGGCGCTCGAGCCGATCGACGCACCGGCGTCATCCTCCTCGACAGCGAGACCCAAACCGGTCAGCTCGCGAGTGATCCAGTCCGCGACGCCACGTTCATCGCCCGTGGGGCTCGGAATGCGGCAGAGCGCCTCGAAGGTGGCGTGCAGCCGTTCGCGCTCAGCCTGACCGGCGAGCATCGTCACCTGCGGCGCTCCGCCTCACCGGCAAGCAACGACACCCCCAACGCTCCGCGCTAACCGAGGCGCGTCGCGGTGACTTCGCCCTCGTGCCCAGGCGGCGCCACGAACTGGTCGTGACCCCGATGGGCATAGGCGGCGCCCACGAACTCCCTGAACAGCGGCGAGGGCCGGTCGGGGCGAGACTTGAACTCCGGGTGGAACTGCGAGGCGACGTAGAACGGGTGCAGCTCCCGCGGCAACTCGGTGATTTCAACCAAGCGCTCGTCTGGGGTCGTCCCCGAGAACACGAGGCCTGCCGACTCGAGCTGCTTACGCAAGTGGTTGTTGACCTCGTAGCGGTGACGGTGGCGCTCGTAAACCACGCTCTCGCCATAGGCCTCGTGGGCCCGCGTGCCGTCGTGGACCTTGACCGGATCGGCGCCGAGCCGCATCGTCCCACCCATATCGGCGATCTCACGCTGCTCCGGCAGGAGATCGATGACCGGATAGGGCGTCTCGGGATCCATCTCAGTCGAGTTGGCCCCTGGCATGTCCGCCACGTGTCTGGCGAACTCGCTCACCGCCACGTGCATGCCGAGGCAGACACCCAGATACGGGATACCGGATTCGCGCGCAATTCTCGCAGCGGCGATCTTCCCCTCGAATCCGCGACCGCCGAAGCCGCCAGGAATGAGGATGCCGTTGACACGGTGCAACAACGCGTCGACCTCTGGCTCGCCGACTGTCTCCGAATCAACCCACTCGATCTTCACGCGGCAGCCGTGGAGAATGCCGCTGTGCCGAAGCGCCTCGGCCACCGATAGGTACGCGTCCTCGAGCTGGACGTACTTGCCGACCAGGGCGATGCTGACCTCGTCGGTCAGCGATGCCGCACGGTCGACGATCGCCTTCCAGCTGTCGAGGTCCGGCGGCGGCGTCTCCAGCCCAAAGTGCTCGGAGAGGATGTAGTCGTCGACGCCCTCCTCATGGAATGTGAGCGGGCAGCGGTAGACGTCGGGTACGTCGTAGGCGGAGATGACGGCATCGACCGGGAGGCTCGCGAATAGCGCGATCTTCTTGCGAATCTCGGTCGAGAGCACCGATTCCGAGCGGCACATGACCATGTCGGGGTTGATTCCGATACGCCGCAGCTCGTTCACGGAGTGCTGGGTCGGCTTGGTCTTGAGCTCGCCTGCGTGGCCGATGTAGGGAACGAGCGTGAGGTGGATGAACATGCAGCGCCGGCGGCCCACCTCCACGGGGAACTGGCGGATCGCCTCCAGGAACGGCAGCGACTCGATGTCGCCAACGGTCCCGCCGATCTCGGTGATCACGAAGTCGACATCGGAGGAGTCGGCCATCACGCGGATCCGCTGCTTGATCTCGTCGGTGATGTGTGGGACGACCTGCACGGTCGCGCCGAGGTAGTCGCCGCGACGCTCACGCCGAATCACGGTGTTGTAGATCCCGCCTGCCGTCACGTTCGAGGCACGGCTCGCGTTGGCGTCGGTGAAGCGCTCGTAGTGTCCGAGATCCAGATCGGTCTCGGCGCCGTCTTCGGTCACGAACACCTCGCCGTGCTGATACGGCGACATCGTGCCGGGGTCGACGTTGATGTAGGGATCGAACTTCTGGATCTGAACCGACAGGCCCCGGGAGCGCAACAGCCGCCCGATTGAGGCGGCTGCGATGCCCTTGCCGAGCGATGACACCACACCGCCTGTGATGAAGATGAATCGCGTCTCAGCCTGGCTCATTGCTCGATCCTTGGTCCCGTGCTCACCGATCGTCGAAGTTAGCGTCCGGGGCGGACGCACGCGACCGGCGCTGATGCCTGCGGCGCCCTTGCTCAGAGTAGCGGCAGCAGGTCGGCTTTCTCGCCCGTCAGCACGATGGAACCCACGGATTTGGTGGACCGTTCAATCCAAATAGCGGGATGCACGCCTCGAGCCCGCTGATCCGCACCGAGATCCGCTCGCGATCGATCCACCGGTCCCGCGTCAGACACAGTTGACGGTCGAGTTGCCGCTCGTCGCGTACCTCCACCCAGGACTCGCCTGAGGCGACGTATCCGAGCTTCTCCGAGACGCGCGCCGATGCGCCGGCTCCCTCGAGCACCGACGACCTCGCCGCCTGGGCACCGAGCCCACGGAAGGCGAGCTCGAGGACCGCCGCACGCATCTCGGTGCCGTAGCCGCGCCCGTGCGACCGTTGCGCCAGCCAGGAGCCGGTCTTCACCTCCCGCCCCGCGGCGAAGCCCCGCCCAACGAGGCCCTGTATGCCGATCGCCTCGTCTGCGGCCCACACACCGAGCTCCAGACTCCAATCCTCGGCGGTCCAGTGCCGCCGCAACCCCTGGTGAAAGTCAACGAACGATGCCACAAATCCGGGCGTACCGATGCCATCGGTCCACGGCACGACGAACGGCATCTCCCCAGCGTCGTGGACGCCTCCCTCGGCGACGCGCGCCAGCTCGACCAGCTCTTCGTCGGTCGGCCAGCGCAACTCCAGCCGGTCGGTCCGCACGCGCAGTCCGTACAGCGGCGTCAGATCCATCAGCCCACGATGTCAAACCTGCAGCGCCCCGCGACTGCGCCGCGACCAGCGGTCGCGAAGCGCGATCGTGACGTGCTGACCAGCCTAGTGGCTCCCTAGAGGCTCCCGGGCCGCAGGTGCACGCTGGGTGCGGGTGACGATCACACGCCCTTCGCCGTACACCTCGTCCATGTAAAGCTGAGCCATTCCCGGGTCGCTCGCCACCCGCATCTGCACGACGCATGCCGTGCGATCCGGTGACCAGCCTCGAACTTCGATACCGGCCGACCTGATGTGCAGCTGATCCTCGAAGATCTGGCTCGTCAGTGCAGCTAGCTGCTGGAACGCCCCAAGCGTCTCAGTCGTGTTTTCCATCGTGTTGGGCCTTTCCGGGATCATTCAACCCTGCGGCCGGAGCTATGGACCTGAGGCGGCGGCCGCGTGTACACAAGGATATCTACCCGTCGGACGGTCTCGATAGTCATGCAATTACTCGACCAAGACGTGGCACCCCCACCCAGGGCCGGTTGGCGGAGATCGGGCGGTTTCGCAGCCGCTAGGCGGCTTTGAGGAGCTCGCGTGCGTGACCACGGGCCGCGCGGTCATCAACCTCGGCACCGAGCATTCGCACGAGCTCACCGACGACAGCGTCGCCCTCCAGCGCTGTGACAGTGGTCACGGCCGGCGAACGGGACGCGTCCTTGACAATGGTGAAATGGCTGTTAGCCATCGCTGCGACCTGCGGCAGGTGCGTGATGCAGAGGATCTGGCGCCCCTCGGCGAGTTCGCGCAGGTGCGCTCCCACGGCGCGCGCGGTGTGACCGCCGATCCCGGCGTCGACCTCGTCGAACACGAGCAGTGCGCCGTCGCCGCCGCCGCCCATCGGCATGCCGCCAACCGCCTTACGGCCGCCACGACCCTTCGATCGTGCGCCGCCGCTCTCCTTGCGCCCACTCCCATGTGCGACGCTCAGCAATGCGAGCATCACGCGCGAGAGCTCTCCACCGGACGCGACCTCGCGCAGCGGGCCCGCGGGCAACCCCGGGTTCGGGGCGATCAGGAACTCGACAGCGTCAGCGCCACGCGATCCGTAGCCGTCGTTGCGCTCCCGCATGGCCACTTCGAACCGCGCACCGTCCATCGCCAGCTCGTGCAGGCGCTCGAGTACCGCCGACGCCAGCCGCGGCGCCGCCTCGTGCCGCGCGGCCCGAAGCTCAGCTCCCACCCGAGTGCGCTCCGCCACCGCCGCCTCGAGATCAGCTGAAAGCGCCTCAAAGCTCACGTCCGCGTCCTTCAGGGTCTCACGCCGCTCTCTGCATGCCGCGGCGTGTGCGAGCACTTCGGCGATGCCACCGCCGTGCTTGCGCCCGAGTCGCGCGAGCGCCGCAAGCCGCTCTTCGACGGCCTCCAGGCGCCCGGGCTCGGCATCGAGCCGGTCGAGATACCCGTGCAGCTCGGCCGCCACATCCTCCGCCTCGTAGCGCAACGCCGCGAGCCGCTCGGCGAGCGACGCGAGCTCGGGATCAACCGCAGCCGCCGACTCGAGCTCGGCGGCGGCTCTGGTCAGCAGCGCCGCCGCCCCGTCACCCTCATCGGGCATCAGCGCTTCGACACCGACCGCGGCTCCGCGCTGCAGCGCCTCCTCGTTGCGCAGCCGGTCGCGCTCGGCCAGCAGCTGGGCCTCCTCCTCGACGCTCGGGTCGATCTCCTCGATCTCACGAAGCTCGAATCCGATCAGGTCGAGCTCGCGTTCGCGCGCGCCTACGCGGCTGTCCAGCTCCTCAATCCTGGCCTCGAGTCCGCGCACGCGCTCATGGGCCGCCGCCATCTCCGTGCGCCGCTGAGCCTGCCGACCACCGCAGAACCCGTCGAGCGCGTCGAGCTGCGCGGCCGTGAGCATCAGCCTACGGTGCTCGTGTTGTCCGTAGAAGGACAGCATCCGGCTGCCGAGCTCACGTAGATCAGCGACCGTCGCCGCCCGACCGCACACATAGGCACGGGTGCGCCCGTCGGGCCAGACCCGACGGGCGAGCACCAGTTCCTCAGCGCCAACGGGAATCCGCTCGTCTAAGTCGTCCCCACCCGCCCGCCCCCGCCAGCCAGGTGGTAACTCGAACACGCCCTCCACGTACGCCTCAGCCGCGCCTTCTCGAACGATGCCAGCGCGGGCCTTGCCTCCCAGCAAGAGGTCGAGCGCGTGGGCGAGCAGCGTCTTCCCAGCACCGGTTTCACCGGTGAGAACGTTCAGCCCAGGCGCGAGCCGTAACTCGGCACACTCCATCAGCAACAAGTTCTCGACGCGAAGCTCGTACAGCACCCGTCCAGTTCTACGCCCGCTGTCGGACGGAAGAATACGAACAGGCGTTCGTTGGTCAGCGCAACGTCGCCAAGCGCCCGAACTTCTGCTGAAGCCGCTTGTAGAAGTTGATGCCCTCGAGTTGAGCCAGGAGGCCCTGATTGCCGACGAATCGCGCCTCCAGCCGGGCGCCGGGCTGCAACTCGAGCACCGGCCGCCCGTCAATCGCGACATCGACAGGCTCGTCATCGGAGTTGTTCTGAATCGTCAGCGTGTCGTTGGGCGCCACGACGAGCGCACGCGCGGTCAGCGAATGCGGAGCGATGAATGAGACGACTATGCCCGCCACCCCCCATGCCATGACCGGTCCGCCGTTGGCGAGGTTGTAGCCCGTCGAGCCTGCCGGTGTGGCGACGACGAGCCCGTCACAGCGCACGCGCCCGATCTCGTCCTCGCCGACCGAATAGGCCAACGTCGCGACCCGCTGACCCTGCCCGCGCTGGACGGAGACATCATTGATCGCGATCCAGGCGCTGTTGACCGCGCGGACGGCGATACCGGGCAGCGCCAGCGTGTCGAACTCGCGCGCGAACGCGCGCTGGAACCCGGAGCGGGCGTCCTCACGGTCGATCGTCGCCAGGAAGCCGACCTCGCCGAAATTGACGCCGAAGACGGGTACGCCGGTCCCGGCATAGGTGCGGAGCGCGCTCAGCATCGTGCCGTCGCCGCCGAGCGCGAAGCAGATGTCGACGTCGCGCGGCATCGCGGCAGTGATTTCGATGCCGTCGGCGGGCTGGAGCTTGTGCTTGGTGGCTTCGCGCTCGTCGATCACCAGACGCGCGCCGACGGATTGGGCGACTTCGAGCAGGGCTTGAATCGCCGGGCCCGTCTCAGAGGGGCGACGGTGCGTCAGCACCGTCGCGACCGGACCGCTCAAGGCTCCACCACCGTCGGCCAAGGGTCAACCGCTGCCGGCGCGGCCTCCACCGCCGCCGGAGCAGGCTCCACTGCCAGCGCCGCAGCTTCCAGATCAGCGACGCCGACTCCGCGAGCGGCCTCGCAGAGCCAGACGAAGGTCTCGCGATTGCCCTTGGGCCCGGGCAATCCTGAGCTCGCATAGCCGGCGACCGACGCCCCCAGCCCCACGGCGAACGAACCCACAGAGACCAAAGCCCCGCGCCGCGCCGCCGGGTCGCGCACCACACCGCCCTTGCCGATCCGCTCGCGGCCGACCTCGAACTGCGGCTTGACCATTGCCAGGCAGTCAAAGCGAGCGGCCGCGCATGCGAGCACCGCCGGCAGCACCTTGGTGAGCGATATGAAGGACACGTCGATCACGATCAATCCGGGAGCGTACGGGAGCTCAGCAGATTCCAGTGTGCGTGCATTGCGCCTTTCAATCACGGTCACTCGCGCGTCCTGACGCAGATTCCAGCTCAGCTCACCGTAGGCCACGTCCACCGCCACGACATGCCTGGCGCCCCGTTGCAGTAGGCAATCGGTGAAACCGCCCGTCGAAGCACCCACGTCGAGCGCTGAGGAGCCGACTACATCGAGCCCGAGCTCGTTCAATGCATTGGCCAGCTTCACGCCCCCGCGCGAGACGTACTGAAGTCCGGCCGCGACCTCGATCTCAATCTCGGGAGCGACCATCTGCCCAGGTTTCGACGCCCGCGCGCGCCCCGGCAGCAGGAGCACCTCGCCGGCGAGCACCGACGCGGCCGCGCGCGCCCGGGACTCGAACAGCCCGCGCTCGGCCAGCAGCACGTCGAGCCGCACCTTGGCCATCGGCTCTCCCCTTCAGACCCTAGGTCTCAGGCGACCTTGTGCCGGTCTGCAACGGCGGTGAGCACCCGCTCCGCGATCCGCTCGGGCGTGTACTCGACCTCGGCGTGCAGCAGCTTCGGCGCACCGTGGGTGACATAGCGGTCGGGCAGGCCGACGCGCAGGATGCGCGCCGTGATCCCGGCATCGGAGAGGGTCTCCCATACAGCCGAGCCGAAGCCACCGCCGAGAACGCCCTCCTCGACGGTGACCAGCAGTTCATGCTCGGCCGCTAGCTGCGCGGCCAAGCCCGCGTCGATCGGCTTGGCGAAGCGCGCGTCGGCAACCGTCACCGCCAGCCCGTTGTCGGCCAGGATGTCGGCGGCAGCGAGTGCCTTGCCGACCCCCGTCCCGTAGCCGAGTAGTGCAACGCGCTGGTCACCCCCGTTGCCGGCCTCTCGCAAGATCTCGCCGGTTCCTACGGGGATCACCGCGGGCTCGTCCGGAATCGGAACCCCGACCGCCTCGCCGCGCGGGTAACGGATCGCGGTCGGCCCGTCGTCGTAGGTCAGTGCCGTGCGCAGCATGTGCACGAGCATCGCCTCGTCTCGTGGCGCCATCAGCACGATGTTCGGCAGGCAGCGCAGGTACGGGATGTCGAAGACGCCGTGGTGGGTGGGACCGTCGTCACCGACCAGGCCGGCGCGATCCATCACGAATGTCACGTTCAACTTCTGCAGGCAGACGTCGTGGACGATCTGGTCGTAGGCTCGCTGTAGGAAGGTCGAGTAGATCGCGACGACCGGGCGGCAGCCCTGCAACGCCAGGCCGCAGGCCAGCAGCACCGCCTGCTGCTCGGCGATGCCGACGTCGAAGTAGCGTTCGGGAAGCTCGCGCTGCAGGATGTTCAGCCCGGTGCCGGAGTTCATCGCCGCTGTGATGCCGAGCACGCGCTCATCGCGTTGCGCTTCGCGCACGAGCGCTTCGCCAAAGACCTGCGTATAGGCCGGAGGGGGGGTCGCCGCGCCAGCGGGCGCGGCGGCGGCAGGTGCGGGGGCGCCGTTCGCAATCGACTTCGGTTTGGCCGCATGCCACTTCTCCATACCCTCCAGCCCGCCGTCCTCGGCCGGCGCGAAGCCCTTGCCCTTGATCGTCGCGCAGTGGACCACAACCGGGCGTTGGGCGGCCAGCGCTTCGCGGACGGCGCGGCGCACCGCGCGCACGTTGTGGCCGTCGATCACGCCCATATACGCCCAGTCGAGCTCCTCCCACCAGAGCCCGGGTGCCCAGAACGCCTTGAGCGACTCCTTGAACTGCGGGCCGAGACGCTCGAGCGTGTGGCCGAGGGCGGGCAGCTTGACGAGGCCGCTCTCCACGTCCTCGCGAGCGTGCCAGAGCTTGGGGTTGAGGCGGATACGGTTGAAGTAGCTGCTGAGCGCACCGACGTTGGGGGCGATCGACATGCCGTTGTCGTTGAGCACCACCACGATCGGCGTACCGAGACCGCCGGCCTCGGTAACCGCCTCAAACGCGACACCGCCGGTCATGGCGCCGTCGCCCACGACCGCCACTACGTTGCGGTCCTCACCGTGCCCGCGACGCATTGCCTCCTTGATCCCGACTGCGTAGCCGATCGCGGTCGAGGCGTGGCCGGCGCCCATGATGTCGTGCTCGGACTCGAAGATCGAGCAGAACGGCGCAAGCCCCTCGTATTTGCGGATCGTCGGCAGCTGGTCGCGTCGGCCCGTCAGGATCTTGTGCGGGTACGCCTGGTGACCGACGTCCCAGAGAATCTTGTCGCGCGGGGAGTCGAGCAGTGAATGCAGCGCGACCGCGATCTCGACCGAGCCCAGGTTGGCGCCGAAGTGCCCGCCGATCTCGCCGACCGTGTCGATGATGTAGTTGCGGACCTCGTCGGCGACCTGCTGGAGCTGGTCGTCGTTGAGGCCGTGCAGGTCCTGGGGCTTGTTGATGTGGTTGAGCAGTTCGGACATTGTGGCGGCTGGGGCTGTGGTGCGTATGGTGGCTAGAAGCTGCGGTGAGCGATGAAATCGGTGATCTGCTGTAGCTGTGCCGGATCGCCGGGGGCGGCGCTCGCGAGTGCTGATCCGGCCTTACGATGAGCCTCCTGGGCCAGTCGACGGGCCCCGTCGAGGCCGTACTCGGTCACGTACGTGCGTTTGCCCAGGCGCTCATCGGTGCCGCTCGGCTTACCGAGCGCCTCGTCCGATCCGGTCACGTCGAGGATGTCGTCGACGATTTGGAAGAGCACGCCCAACTCGCTCGCAAAGTTTTGGAACTGCTCGATTGTGGCAGGTTCCTGTTTACCCTCGATCAAGAGCACGCATTCGACGCTGGCGCGAATCAAACGGCCGGTCTTGAGCTCATGAAGGTATCTCAGCCCCTCCGCGCCCGCTGGCGCGGAGCCCGCCACATCGAGGTACTGACCGCCGACCATGCCGGTCACGCCAGTCGCGCTCGCCAGCTCGCCCGCGGCGTGCAGGATGTCGGCCGGCTCGCCCTGCTGGTTGTCGAGCAAATGGCGGAAGGCCTCCGCGTAGAGCCCGTCGCCGGCGAGGATCGCGACATCCTCACCGAAGGCCACGTGACAGGTGGGACGCCCGCGCCGCAGCTCGTCGTCGTCCATCGCCGGCAGGTCGTCGTGGATCAGCGAGTAGGTATGGATCAGCTCGAGCGCGGCGGCCAGCGGCAGCACCTCGTGCGGCTGCATCCCGATCGCAGAGGCTGTCGCGAGCGCGAGCACCGGGCGGATGCGCTTCCCGCCCGCGAGCAGCGAGTAGCGCATCGCCTCCTCGAGCCCGGCGGTGCCGGCGTCGTCGGAGAAGCGCAGCTGCTCCAGATATTCGTCCACCTGCACGCGCAGGTCGTCGGGAAACCTCACTGCGTTGCGGAAAGCGGCAGCTGTCCCGGCAGGTCCGGAAGCGGTTCGAGCGCCGCGCGCACCTGGATGTCGACCTGTGAGGCCGCCTCCCCGGCGAGGCGCGCGCACTCTTCGATCACCGCCAGGGTCTCGCGCGGCTCCAGGAGCCCTGCGCGCAGCTCTGCGGCCGCCTCGTGCAGACGTGAGCGGAGTTCTTCAAGCACGTCGGTCACAGCTGCAGCCTACCGATCCAGCGCCTCGTTGACGAGTGCGTCTGCGTCGCTGTTACGCGCGCGCGGGACCGACTCGATGCTCCAGGCGTCGAATCCCTCGAGCGCCGCGAGCGCTTGGCGGTGCAGCTCCTGCATCGCCGGGTGCTTGACCTTGTATACGCCCGTGACCTGGCGCGCGACCAACTCCGAGTCGTTGATCACGTGCACCTCGCGAGCGCCGTGTTCGGCCGCGAGTTCGAGGCCCTTCAGCAGCGCCCGGTATTCGGCAACGTTGTTGGTCGTCTCGCCGATCCTGGCGCCGAAGGTGCTGACCGTCTGCCCGTCCGGCTCGGAAACCACGACCCCAATTGCCGCGGGCCCGGGGTTTCCGCGCGCCCCGCCGTCGACGTGCAGCACCAGCCTTGCGTATGCGGAGGTCACGCTCGAGTTCGCCGTGTGGACGGGTGGACCGGTGTCAGGCGTTACAGCAGCACCAGAGCGCCGCTGTCATCAGAGCTCGCGTTCCCGATGCGTTCGGGCTCAGCGAGCTCGTCCAGCTCATAGCCCTGGCCGTCGAGCCTTGTGTGCCCCCGGGACTCGTAGAGGTCGACCTGGTAGCGGTACCAGCAGAGCTCCCACGAGACGACGATCCACACGATGCTGGTGTGCGCCTCGTCAGGGGCGATGTTGACCGTGGGCGCGCCCAGCGACCTCGCCACGCCGGCCACCGTGCGGCGGTGCTCGCTGTTGTTGAACACGTCGACGGCGGCGGCGACCTTGTGGTCACCGTTGGTCGGGATCGCGTGTACGTGGCGCGGTTCACGAAGATGGTCGCGAGCGGTCGCGGCGCGCGCAGGAGCAGGTCCTGGTGCAGGTGCGGCAGGCACCGGCTCAGGCACTGCGGCAGACCCGGCGGCCGCCCAATCGGCGTAGGACAACTCCTCGTCGAGCGTTCGCGGCACGTCCGAGAGCCGAATCTCATCGCCGCGCTCGTTGGCGCCGTCCTTGCCGCGACGGCGACGTAGCAGCGAGCGCCGTCGCTGCGCGCGATCGCCGCCGCCCTGATAGTCGGGAACCGCGCCTTCGCGTATCCAGCCCTCGTTCAGCGCGTGCGGCTTGCAGAGCTCGCAGACGCTGTACCGGCGCCCGCTTCCCACGAAGGTCTCCGTCTGCTCCCCGCGCAGCAACGTGCGTGTGCAGACGTCGCAAACGTCGTGCTCATGGGTGGTATTGATGCTCCGCGGTTGACTCATGCGTGGGCTCGCCTCACGGCATCACCTGCCGCGTCCCCTCGCGGCGAGCAATCAGCGTAGCGGACCTGCGAGGTGTTGCTTAGTTGTGACCGGCGGCTTGCGGAGCTGCGTCAGACCCTCACCGGCTCCTCGCGTCCCTGCGCGACCACCTTGCCGGCAAGGTGCGTGGGCACCTCCTCATAGCGCAGGAACTCCATCGTGTATTCGCCCTGGCCGGCAGTGATCCCGCGCAGGTCGGGAGCGTAGGAAAGCATCTCCGCCATCGGCACCTCGGCCTTGACCTCGGTCATGCCGCCGCCGACCGGCTCCATCCCGTGCGGATGCCCGCGGCGCGAGTTCAGGTCGCCGATCACATCACCGACGCAGTCCTCGGGAACGCTTACGGTGACGAGCATGATCGGCTCGAGCAGGACCGGACCCGCCTGTGCCATCGCCTCGCGCATCGCGTGGCCGGCGGCGAGCTTGAACGCCATCTCGGAGGAGTCGACGGTGTGGTAGGACCCGTCGTAGACCGTCACCTTGACGTCCTTGACCGGGAATCCGGCGACGACACCGGCCTGCATCGTCTCCAGCACGCCCTTCTCGACTGCCGGGATGAAGCCGTGCGGGATCACACCGCCCTTGATCGCGTCGACGAACTCGAAACCGCCGCCAGCCGGTAGCGGCTCGATCGCGATATGACAGTCGCCGAACTGGCCGCGGCCGCCGGTCTGCTTCTTGTGCCGACCGTGCGCCTTGGCGCTGTTGCGAATCGTCTCCTGGTAGGGCACGCGCGGCGGCTGCAGGTTGACCTCGACCCCGAACCGCTCACGTAGACGGTCGACGATCACCTCGACGTGCACCTGGGACAGCCCGGCGACGATCTGCTCACCAGTCTGGGCGTCGCGGTGCAGGTCGATCGTCGGATCCTCCTCCTGCAGGCGCCGAAGCGCCGAGAACATCTTCTCCTCGTCGCCCTTGTTACGCGGCTGCACGGCGAACGCCATCACGGCCGCTGGCAGCTTGATCGCCGGCATCTCCAGCGGCTCGTCGCGCGCCGCCAGCCAGTCGCCGGCTCTGGTCTCCTTGAGCTTTGCGACGGCGCCGATGTCCCCTGGGCCGAACTCGTCGATGTGGACGCTCTGGGCTCCGTCGAAGCTGATCAGCTGCCCGATCCTCTCCTTGGCGTGGGCGCGCGTGTTGAGCAGGTGCGAGTCGTGCCGGATTACACCCTGGTACACGCGGAAAAGGTTGATGCGCCCCGCAAACGGGTCGGCGCGGGTCTTGAACACATATGCGAACAGCTCCTTGTTCTCATCCGCCTCGAGCAGCTGGTCGCCCGCCTGCAGCCCGCCGTGCTTGACCGGCGAGGGGAGGTCCTCAACGATCGCGTCGAGCAGCCGGTTCGTCCCGAGATTCGCCGTCGCAATCCCGCAGGTGACCGGAAACATCGAGCCGTGGTTCGTGCTGTCCTTGAGCGCCGCCACGATCTCCTCGTGCGAGATCTCCTCGCCGTCGAGATAGCGTTCCATCAGCGCATCCGAGTTCTCCGCGACCTCGTCCATGAGCTTCTCGCGGTACTCCTGGGCTTGGGCGATCTGTGCCTCGGGGATCGGGATCTCCGCGCAGTTGTCGCGGCCGGCACCCGTGTACTGGTAGGCGCGCATGTCGACCAGGTCGATCACGCCCGAGACCTCGTGCTCGGAGCCGATCGGGATCTCAGTGGCAACGACGTGCGGTCCAAAGGCGCTCTTCAGGCTCTCGAGCGCGCGGAAGAAGTCGGCGCGCTCGCGGTCGAGCATGTTCACGAACACCAGCCGCGCCAGGTCGAGCTCCTCCGCGCGCTTCCACAGCCGCGTCGTCTGGACCTCGACACCCATCACGGCGTTGACGACGAACACCGCCGACTCGCAGACACGGAGCGCGGCCAGCGCGTCGGCTACGAAGCTCGGGTCGCCGGGGGTGTCGAGCAGGTTCACACGACGCTCCTGCCACTGGAACGAGCTGAGCGCGGCCTGCAGCGACATCTGACGCGCCTTCTCGTCGGGTTCGGCGTCGGACATGGTCGTGCCGTCGATGACGCTGCCGAGGCGGTTGACGGCGCCTGCCTCGAACAACAGAGCCTCGTGCAGCGAGGTCTTACCGCTTCCGCGGTGGCCGACGAGCGCCACGTTGCGAATGCGATCCGCGGCCTTGTGCATGCTGTCTCCTCTCACTCGGGGGTGAGTCTCCCCGTGGCGAGCGCCAGGGAGCTCGTGTCAGCCGACACTAGCCAGTGCCGAGCCATCGATCAAGCGGCGGAGGGCGTCCGGCCGCCCGCTCGGGCGGGATGGGCCGGATCGGCCGGCCGGTCAAAACCAGCTCAGTCGAGCTCGGTGGCCAGCTTCGACCGGAGGCGCAGCACGGCCTTGGTGTGGAGCTGCGAGACGCGCGACTCGGTCACGCCGAGCACCTCACCGACCTCGCGCAGGGTCAGGTTCTCGTAGTAATACAACGCGATCACGAGCTTCTCGCGTTCGGGGAGCGCCGCGATCGCATCGGCGATCCGATCGCGCACCTCGCCCTGGTCGACGATCTGCTCGGGATTCGGTGCGCGGCGGTCGGCGATCGTGTCGAGGAGCGACACGTGGTCACCGTCGTTCTCGTTGGTATTCCAGAGCTCGTCGAGCGCGACAAGCGTCGACGTTGAGATCTGCACCAGCGACTCGTTGAAGTCGGACACGCTGATCCCGAGCTCGCTGGCCATCTCCTCATCGGTCGGGGCGCGCTGGAGACGCGCTTCGAGCTTCTGGTTGGCACGCTCGATCTCCCGCGCGCGGGCGCGGACGGAACGCGGCACCCAGTCGAGTGTGCGCAGCTCGTCGATGATCGAGCCGCGGATACGGGTGATCGCATAGGTCTCGAACTTGATCGCGCGCGAGAGGTCGAACCGCTCGATCGCCGAGATCAGACCGGTCAGGCCGTAGGAGATCAGGTCGGCCTCGTCGACGTGCGCCGGCAGGTTGCTCCCCATCCGTCCAGCCACATATTTGACCAGCGGCGAGTACGCGACCACGAGCCGTTCGCGCGCACGCTCGTCACCGGAGGTCTTGTAGCGCTTCCAGAGGTCCTTGAGCTCGATTGCTTTAACGTTCGTATCCATACAAACCGCGGTGGTCCAGCGCGCTAGGCGCGTGGATGTGCGCGAGCATATGCGGCTCTGAGGCGCACGGACTCCACGCGAGTGTAAACCTGAGTGGTCGAAATAGTGGCATGGCCCAGCAGCTCCTGGATCGATCGCAGATCCGCTCCACCCTCGAGCAGGTGGGTCGCGAACGAGTGTCGGAGCGTGTGCGGATGCGCCTGCGCCACGGCCGGCGCCCGGCTCTGGGCCGCGCGCGTCCACGTGCGCAGCCGCCGGCGCACGTCGGAGGTGCTGAGCCGGCGGCCGGTCTTTGAGAGAAACAGCGGCTCCTGTTGCAGGGTCGCGGTGTCGCGCTTTTCGATGCGCAGGGCCGGCCGCGCCCGCTCGAGGTAGCGCGCAATCGCGGCTAGCGCGTGCTCGCCGACCGGCACCATGCGTGTCTTCCCGCCCTTGCCGTCGACGCGGACGGTCTCGGCGTCGAAGTCGATCGCGCCGACCTCGACGGTCACCAGTTCCTCGGCACGCAGGCCTGAGGCGTATGCGAGCTCGAGCAGCGCGCGGTCGCGCAGCTCCAACGGGGTGAGCGCCGGAATCCGGTCGAGCAACATCTCGATCTCTTCACGTTTCAGCACCCGTGGAAGTGTCTTTGGGCGCTTGGGGGCGCTTATCAGGTCCGCCGGGTTCTGTGTGAGCCGCCCCTGCTCCATCTCTACGCGGAACAGCGCCCTCACCGCGGCGAGCTTGCGCGCGACGGTACTCGCCGCCTGGCCCTGTTCCGACAGCCCTGCGACATAGCGACGCAAGGTGCGCATGTCGATTCCCTCTGGGTCGACCCCGCGAGCAGTTGACCAGCCGGCCAGTTGCCGGCAATCGTTCATATACGCGACGACGGTGTTCGACGAGACCGCGCGCCGACGCAGATCCGCGGCCAGCGCGGCCAGCGACCGCTTCCAGGCTGGAGAGCAGTCATCGCGGATGCTCGACGCGCCGGTGGGCACGGGGGTAGATTCGCCGCGGCGGCGGTGTCCACCTGCCCGCGAAGCCCGCAAGCTGTACGTGTGCCCAGCCTCCGCTCGGATCCGGGCTACCCGGTCAGGTTGACGATCGTGCCGATCGGCGTATACGGGTACACGGCTGCGGCCTCGGAGAACGGCATCTCGACACAGCCGAGGCTCTGCGGGAACCCGTAGGAGGCTCGGATGAAGCCGTGCAGCGCATCACCGCCGTTGAAGTAGCTGATATCCGGGATGCCGGGGTCGTGGTAGACCGAGCCATCGGGGTTTTTGCCGCTCATCGTGCCGACCGGGATGTGCTCGTAGACAGCGTAGGTGCCGAGCGCCGTGGGCGCCGCAGCGATCCCTGTGTTGACCGGACCCTGAACGACGATCTTGCCGCTGTGCCAGACGTGTTCGGTCTCCGGGGACGCCTCGCTGACCATCACAAACGTGTAACCGAAGGTCGACTTCTGGTCCTTGACGGCCGCGTTGATCAGCGCCTTCCATACGTCCGGCCCGGCGATCCCGTCCGTCGGCATTCCCTGAGCGTCCTCGAATGCCATCACGGCACCCTTGGTCAGCTCGGTGTAATGGGTCGGCGACCAGAGCGCCTTGAGCTGCGCGGGCGTGTTCGGGTAGCGCCAGCTGAATGTTCCCGGCGGCGGGTTGACGATCGCCGTCTCTTCAGCGGCCGGCGTGCTCGCGATGTCGCTGGTGGCGCTCGTCGGGTTGAAGTTGACCGGCAGGTACCCAAGATGCGCGAGCAGTTGCTGCAGCGCGAGCGTCGAACCGACCGGTACGGTCCACTGGCCCACCGGGTCCGAGCCCTTGACCTGGCCACCGACGAGGTTCACGCCGGCAGGCAATGCCACCCGAACATCAGCGCCCAGCCCGTATCCGTAACCCTCGGGGACAAACGCGATCGTGTGGGAGTTGACGTGATGCCAGGTCCCCGAGGTTCGCGGCGACACGGGCGGAAGGTGCCTTCCGAGCACCTTGCCGACCGGCTTTGAGAAGGTGAGCGTGATCTTCGTGCTCGGGGTGATCTTGGTGCCGGGAGTGGGTGTCGCGACAGCCGTCGCCCTCGCGCCCGCCGGGAACCAGGTGACCTGCGTGACCGTCGGAAGCTCCCACGAGCGGGCTGCCACGGCGACATCCGCGGTGCCTGCCGCGCTGCGCTCGTTGAGTCGCAGCAGTCGCTGCGGGGTCCGCAGCACCGCTGCCCTGACGCTCGCCCCAACCGCGCCGTAGCCGGCGTTCGTCACCGGTGCGTCGAAGCCGATGGTCACCGACTGGCCGTGTTTGCGCGTCACGAAGCTCGACGTGAGTCGCGCTACGGGCGTCGTCTCGGTCAGCCTTACGCGCTCGGTCTTGCCGGCCAGCCACGAGTTCCAGCCGGGCCGGCGGATCGTCGCCTCGACTGTGATCCGCTCGCCGGGTGCGAGCTTCCCGGCAGGCAGGATCTGGTGTCCGACGAGTCGCACCGGCACGACCTTCTGCTCGCGCCCGCCGATCGCGACAACCCGGGTGATGGTGCCGCCACCCAGCGGCAGCGACACCGTGGCGAGCGAGTGCGCGTCGGGCCGGATGCTGGAGCCAGAGGTGGCGACCAGCACAGCGCCGGCCGCAACCGCCAGAAACGGCAGCGCGACAAGCACCGGCACGATGTAGCGCAACCGGATCCGCCTTCGAGGTCCTTGGTTTTGAAAAAGATCCCCCTGCATCCTCGCTCACTCCGTGCGTTTGGGAGATGCGTCAACGCGCTGAACGTTGCGCCGACAATCAATGGTATCGCCCGTGCCAGCGTTCTCCGCAAGGCCGCGCTCAGTGGTCGCGCCGCCTCAAAGCCGCGCGATGCGCCGCCTCAGAGCGTGACCGCGCCGCGCGACGCGCTCGACACGAGCTTCGCGTACTTGGTGAGCGCGGGTCCGGGGTACGGGCGCTCCGGAGGCTCATACGCGGCAACCCGAGCGGCGATCTCCGCATCTGAAAGCGCGACATCAAGGCGGCGCTCCGAGACGTCGACGGTGACCTGGTCCCCAGTCTGCACGGCGGCTATCGGGCCGCCCTGGACGGCCTCCGGTGCCACGTGCGCGATCATGAAGCCGTGCGTGGCGCCCGAGAAGCGCCCGTCCGTGATCAGCACAACGTCCTCACCGAGGCCGGCGCCGCTGATCGCCGCCGTGACGGCCAGCATCTCCCGCATCCCAGGCCCGCCCGCCGGCCCCTCGTTGCGGATCACGACGACGTCGCCGGGTTCGATCTGCCCGTGTGTGACGGCCGCCATCGCGTCCTCCTCCTTCTCGAAGACCTTCGCGGGGCCGACGTGCAGGCGGCGCGCGTGGCCGGCGAGCTTGACGACACAGCCCTCAGGCGCGATGTTGCCGCGCAGGATCGCAAGTCCACCCTCACTGGCGAGCGGATCGTTCAGCGGCCGCACCACGTTCTGGCCCTCGGTCTCGACCGCTGCGTCGGCGATCTCGCCGACGGTCTCTCCCGTGACGGTGACGGCGCCCTCCTGCAGGAGGCCGGCGTCCTTGAGACGTCGCAGCAGCAGCGGCACACCACCGGCGCGCCACAGATCTGGCGCGACGTACCTGCCGAACGGGACCAGGTCGCAGAGCAGCGGCGTGCGCGAGCTGATTGCGTCGAAGTCGTCGATCGAGAGCTCCACGCCCATCTCGGTGGCGATCGCCAGCAGGTGCAGAACCCCGTTGGTGGAGCCGCCGCTCATTGCTATCGCGGCGATCGCGTTGGCGAGGCTCTCCTTCGTGATGAGATCGCTGGGACGTACCCCGCGGCGCAGGACGTCCATGATGATCTCCCCCGCCTTCTCGGCCGCCTCGCTCTTCTCACCTACGACTGCGGGGATCAAGGAGAAGCCCATCGGCGACAGCCCCAGCACCTCCAGCGACATCGCCATCGTGTTGGCGGTGAACTGGCCGCCGCAGGCGCCGGCGCCAGGCGACGCCACGTTCTCGATCTCGAGCAGCTCGGCGTCGCTGATCTTGCCGACCGCGTGCGCGCCGATGGCCTCGAAGACCTCCTGAATCGTGATGTCCCTGCCCTTGTAGTGGCCTGGCAGGATCGAGCCGCCGTACAGAACGAGGCTGGGAATGTTGAGCCGGGCGAGCGCCATCACCGCCCCCGGTTCGGTCTTGTCGCAGCCGACGATCGCGACGACCGCGTCGAATTGGTGCGAGTCGACGACCAACTCGATCGAGTCGGCGATCACTTCGCGGCTGACGAGCGACGCCCGCATTCCCGGAAGTCCCATCGTGATCCCGTCCGATATCGCGATCGTGTTCAGCTCCATCGGCGTGCCGCCTGCGGCACGGATGCCCTCCTTCACCTTCGCAGCGAGCGCGCGCAGATGGAAGTTGCACGGCATCGTCTCGATCCACGTGTTCGCGACCGCAACGAGCGGCTTGGACAGCGCTTCGTCGTCATAGCCGATGCCCTTCAGGTAGGCGCGGGCGGCGGCCCGTTCAGGGCCGTCGGTGAGGATCCGGCTGCGGTGCTTGACGTCGAATCCGCTCGGAGAGGCTGCGTCGATCGGCGGCATGGCGGGCGCGAACTCTAGCGGCTGGGGCCCGCTGGCCCCAGCCGCTACCACAGCTCCTGGTCGGCGCCGTTTCCGTGGGCGCCCGCCTCCAGGGCTACTTCTTCCTCTTCTTCGCAGCAACCTTCTACTTGGCGACGCGAACGATCGAGAGCTTCAGGTTCCTGGTCACGACGGTAGCCGCGGCCGGTGAGATCTCCGAGTCACCGGAACCGATCGCCTGCGGCGTGAACGCCACGTGCAGCTGGACGTGCGCAGTCTTGCCCTTGGTGGCGGCGAGCAGCCTCTTGCCCGCAGTCGTGGGCTTGACCGTGATGCTGGCGGTCTTCCGACTCGCGACCGTAAGCCTGGTCGTCCCGATCACCTTCTTGGCGTCGATCTCCTCTGCCACGAACCTACCGGCGGGTACCGCGGACCTGAACGACACGTGATCGGTCTTGGTCGTCTTGACCGCGGTAAGCGTGTATGACCCGACCTTGTAGTTGATCGACTCCGACAGGTCCCCGCCGCCGGCGGCGCTGTAGCAGTCAACCTCGAGCGAATGTGTGCCCGGGTCGACGGTGTCGATCGGCGCGCCCGGCGCGATCTGGTTGCCCTCGTCATCGGTGCCGAAGAAGCTGTCGATCGAGTCGAGTGCGGTCTGTCGCCGCGCAGTTGAAGTTGGCGTCGAACACCTGCCCGAGCTCGAACGCCTGGTTGTTAGTGGGAGCTGTGAAAGTCAGCGTCGGGTTCGTGAGCACCACGAGGCCGCCAGCCGTCGTGGTGGGTGTCACGGATGTGGCGGAGACCCCGCTGTAGGAGTCCTTGATCGGAACGTCGCCGACGCTTGGCGTGCTCGCGACGATGCTGAACGAGATCGTGCATACCGCGCCGGATTTGGTGGTCTCGCTTGGGACCGTGACGGTGAGCGTGATCGATGCGTCGCCCGGGTTTGCAGTCGGCGTCGCCAGGGTGCACGACCCCGTGCCACTGGTGTTGGTCGTGCCAATCGGGCTGTCGAGCGTCACACCGGCAGGCAGCGTGTCGGTGAACGTTACGGTCTGGGTCGTGGCGGTGCTGTTGGTCAGCGCATAGCCGATCGCGTCGGACGTGTTGAGGCTGATCGGGCTGTTCTCGTAGCTCGTCTTGATCGTCACCGAGCCGGCGGCCAGAGCCGAAGGCGCACCCAGCGCCGCGACCGTCGTGAGTGTGGCCAGCGTCGTAAGGGCTGTCGCCGTCACCCGGCGTGTGAGGGCGAACCTCCGCGCTATGTCTCTCAAAGTCTGATCCCCTTGATTCGCGGGCCGGGCCCGCGCTCGAATACCAGTAGTTCAAGTAAGTCTACAATGCTTACCAGAATGCTGGCCTTTTGGACCGCGGGCCGCTGATCCACGCGTGCCAGATTCATGTGTGAGACCGCCACACGGCACTTAACACCCGCGGTCGGCGAACGGTTCGGCCTACGCCTGTCCCGCCAGCCGCTGCTCGAGCTCGCGCAACTCCGTGTCCACCCGCTGAAGTGCCGCCGCACGCTCGACGAGCAGTTCGAGCTGCAGGTGGTCGCGGATCGCCATCTCGTAGAACAGCCCGCCGAGCTCCGACTGCATCAGCGCGAAGCGCTCCGTCAGCCGGTCGCGCTCGGCGGCCAGCTCTGCGTCCGGAATCCGTCCCGACGTCACGGCGTCACCGAGTTCGGCAGGTTCTGCTCCTGCTTCAAGTAGCTCGAACCCGTCGCGTTCTTGACGGTCTGCGCCTTCTTCTTGGGCTTGTGGGTCTGCGTGCTCCGCCGGCTCCCACCAGAGCCGGCAGACACCGAGTTGCCCGCGGTTGCATTGCCGATCAGGACCCCTGCGAGTAGCGCCAGCGCGACGAGCAGGGCGACGACTCGCGGGCCGAGCCGCGGCAACCGACGGCGCCGGGCGGCTGCCGCGACCCTCGCTGCCGCGACCTGCCCGCGGGCCGCGCTCGCCTCGCTGAGGTAGCGCGCCACCGGATCCGGCGCGTTGCGCCTGTGGAACCCGCAGTTGACGCAGTAGCGCTGATCATGTGCCGCCGGAGCTCCGCATTGTCCGCAGCGCTCGGCAACCTCGGTTGCCTCTGTCATATCCGTTGTCGTCATTGGAGAATCGTGGGGATCGCCACAACGTGCAGGTTGGCAGATGGCACAACACCCACCAGCGGGACCTTGACGCGCTGCCTGGAGCCGGCGCCCAGATCGGCGACGGTCAGGTTGCCAGCGGCAACGTAGCGACGCCCCTGACGTGCGTATGCGTAGACCTGGAGCTGATACTGAGGTGTACTGCTCGGGTTCTCGAGGCGAACGGTCACCGAGTTGGTGGCCGTCACATGCCCGACGTCCAGGTGGATCCGCACGTTGGTCTCCGTCAGGAGCGCCGGCGGAGTTGGCCTTCTTCCGACCATCGCAAAGAGACGCGCACGCGGCGGCAGCGCATGCGACGAGACCGTGTACACCCACGTCAGAGAGCGGCCGGCGGCGATCATCGGAAGGTGCGCCTGGAAGTAGTTCAGGTTGACCGAAGCGTTCAGGAAAGCCCTGCTTCCGTCAGCGCGCTCGTAGCCGACGGAGATCGGCAGGTCTGACACCGCTCTGTGTCCCGCGTTGCGGACCGTAATGATGAATGCGGTCCTGCTACCGGCAGTGACAGTCGCGACGGATGTCGGCGCGACCGTCGCGTTGGCGACCGTCACCCGCGTCGATTTGAGCGCAGCGCGTAGCCGCGCCGAGTCGAGCTGGACACGCTGCGCCTCGTGCTCGGTCGTCGTGCAGCCGGCGAGCGGCACAGCCAAAGCCAGCGTGCCCGTGGCGACCGCGACGCAGCGCAACCGGCTAGCCGAACGCGCCACTGACGTACTCCCGCGTCCGTTGCTCCTTGGGGTTTCCGAAGAGCGCGTGCCCGGGTGCGTACTCGACGAGCTCGCCGAGGTACATGAAGGCAACGTGATCGGCGATTCTGTGCGCCTGCTGGAGGTTGTGGGTGACGATCACCACCGCCACCTCCTCCCGCAACTTGACGATCAGGTCCTCGATCACCTGGGTCGACTGAGGGTCGAGCGCAGAGCACGGCTCGTCCAGCAGCAGGACCTCTGGATTTGCAGCCAGTGCGCGAGCGATACAGAGTCGCTGCTGCTGCCCGCCGGAAAGCCGGAGCGCCGGATGGTCGAGGTTGTCCCTGACCTCCTCGAGCAGGCCGGCGCGCGCCAGCGCCTCCTCGACCTGCGGGCGCAGTGACGTCTTGCGCGGTTTGCGCTTGGCCTGCTCACGCAGCACGTACGCGACATTGTCGAAGATGCTCATCGGGAACGGATTCGGCTGCTGGAAGACCATCGTCACGCGCCGGCGCAAGGCGGTTGGCTCAAGCTCGGCGATGTCGACGCCATCGAGCGTGATCCGACCGCTCAGCGAGGCGGACCGAGTCAGCTCCGTCAGACGATTCAAGGAGCGCAGGAGCGTCGTCTTGCCGCACCCAGACGGGCCGATCAGCCCTAGCACCTCTCCCTGCCGGATCGGCAACGAGACCGACCGCACGGCCGGCTTCTGGCCGTAGCTGATCGAGAGCTCCTCCACGCGCATGCGCTCGAGCGTCGGCACCACAATGTGCCGTTCGGTCGCGCTGCTCACGAAGCTCGTGTCGAGAATCGCTTCCTCTAACAGGCGGATTTGCGCGGTCCCATCGTCAAGCGGCCGCCGCACCGTCAGGGTTGTGCCCGGCTCGAGCTGGCGAACGGGCAACGGCTGGTTGATCAGGTCCATTTCAGTTCCCTTGCTTTACGACCAAAGATGTCGACAATGACGTTCAGAATCAAGACGATCACCAGCAGGACCAATGCCGCCGCAAACGCCTTGTTGGGCTGGTTGAGGTCGCCAGTCGGCGCGTTGTCGAAGATGTAGCTGGTGAGCGTGTCGCCGGTGCCGCGCAGGGTCCCGAGCAATGGCACGTGCCCGACCCCCTGAAGCACGTAGGTATCGCCGAGCAGGATGACGATGATCACCGTGTCACCGAGCGCGTGGCCGGCACCGATCATCGAGCCGGTGATGATGTCCGGCCTGACCGCTGGCAGCAGCACGCGCCGGATCGTGGCGATCTTCGTTTTTCCGACGGCATAGGAGGCCTCGCGCACGTGGTTGGGGATCGCCTGCAGACCCTCGCGCACACTGGTCACGACCAGCGGCAGCGCCAGCAGCGACAGCATCGCGCCCGCTGGGAAGAATCCCCTGCCGTAAACGACGCTCCCGGTCTTCTCGGTGAGGAAGCCCAGGAAGGACGCCCGGAACAGGATCACCCCGAATAGCGCCAGCACGATAGAAGGTGCGCCCGCGAACATCTCGACCGTCGACTCGACAACCCGCGCCAGCTGGCGCGGGCGTGCGTACTCGCTCAACCACACGGCGATGCCGACGCCGACGGGGATCGCGATGCCCATCGCCAACGCAATGACTAGCGCCGTGCCCAGCAGCGGCGCCAGAATCCCACCGGTCTCGTTCTGCGTGTTGCCGACCTTCGGGTTGGTCCACAGGAAGCTCGGATGCAGGTAGCGGATCCCCTGAATCAGCAGGTAGATCACGATCGCTGCGCAGATGAGGCAGAACAGCAGTCCGACGATCCACGCGAAAGCGAGCCCCAACCGGTCAGTCCACCTCCAGGACGAGCTGGACTCGAGGGCACGTGTGCGGCTCATGCCTCGGCCCCGCCCACTTGGAAGTAACGCTTCATCGGCTGCTTCGCACCCCAGCCGGCCAGCGAGAGCATCAGCGACGAGAACAGCAATACGGCCGCGATTGCGAACAACGTGTGCTCCATCGGCGGTGAACTGAGCTCATCGGTGTTGTGCAGGATCGTCGCCGCCAGCCCGCGCGAGGGCTCGAAGAAGAAGATCAGGCCGTCGGCGGGGTTTGGCGCAAATCCGACCGAGCCCGAAACCATGCTGAGCATCACCGACTCTCCGAGCGCTCGCGCCGTCGCTAGCACTGTGCCGGCGATCAGTGCCGGTCGTGCGGTCAGTACCGCGACCTTCCAGAAGGTGCGCCAGCGGTTGACGCCCAGGGCGAGAGAGCCCTCGAGCCAGTTTCGCGGCACCGCGCGCAGGCCATCGGCGAATATCGAGATCATGATCGGCGCGATCATCACGGTCAGGATCACCACCGCCGCCAGCAGGCTGTAGCCGCTGAGCTGGATGACCGGTGTGACCGACGCCCGCTCGGACTGGGTGATCAGGTGGTTGCCGATGAACGGCACGAGCACCAGCACGCCGATCAGGCCATAGATCACCGACGGCACTGACGCGAGCACTCGCACCACCGGCTCGAGCACCCGCCGCAACGGCACCGGCGCGAACTCGACCATGAAGATCGCGACGAACAGTGAGCAGATGAAGGCCAGGATCACTGCGCCCGCGGTCGTCAGGATCGTGCTCCAGATCAGCGGCCAAGCGTGGAAGGTATAGACCGCTTTATGCAGGTAGCTGCTCGAGTTGAAGATCGACTCGAGCTGCTGATCGACGTTGCCGCCTGATCCGAACCAGTGCAGACCGTTATGAGCGAATGACGGCCAGGCCTGGGCGACGATGAACACGACCATCGCAAGTAGCAGCACGATCACGCCACAGACCAGCGCGCCGAGCGAAAGCTCGGCGCGCTGGTCCTGACTCAGTCCCTCATCTTCTGCGAAGCGAAGGAGCTCGTCGTCTATTGCTGTCCCCACTGCGGGTCCCGTAGCCGCCAGACGCCGACAGAACTACTTCTTGTTGAAGGCTGGCACCGCACCGGCAGCGGTGAGCACCTTGCCTGCCGCAGCGCTCGTGCGAGCCCAGCTGAAGAACTGCAGCACCGCCGGGTTCGGATCCTTCGCCGGCAGGACCGCCCAGTCGTAGCGCCACAGCGGATAGGTCTTCTTCTTGACGTTGGCCGGCGAGCACGCGACGCCGTTGATCGAGAGCGCCCTCTCGCCGGTCGCCTTGGTCTCGCCCTTGACGCCCGAGTTGGCGAGGCCGACGTACCCGATCGCGTCCTTGTTCTTCTCGATCGCCGTCTTCACGAGACCATCGGAGGTGAGCTGCGTCGTCGAGGTGTTCTCCGCCCCGCCGTTCAATACGGCAGCCTGGAAGAACGTGAACTGGCCGGCGGCGCTGTTCCGCCCTTGGGTCAAGATCGACGCGTTGCCAAGGTTGCCGCCGAGCTGCCCCCAGCTCGTGAACGCCGGTGGCTGCTTGAAGACATCCGCCAGGTTGCTCAGCGAGATGTTCTTCAGCGTGTTCTTGGAGTTCACGTCGATGCAGAGCGCGTCGAGGAACAGCTTCGTGAACGTGACCTTCGTCTGCGACGGAAGCGGAGCCGCCGTCTGGACTCCGAACTGTGAGATGCCGTCCTGGACGTCCTTCACACCGGCGTTGCCGCCGTCCGGGGTGTACTTGAACTCCACGTTCTTATGTAGCTTGTGGTAGGCGGTGAACAGCGCCAGCATGTAGGGCTGGGCGGCGCTCGAGCCCGAGCCGATCAGGACCGAGCTTGCCGATGCGGAGGCTGGAACCGCCAACGCTGGGACAACCGCAGCCAGACCCACCAGGGTCCTTGCACGCTTCCCGGT
Organism: uncultured Conexibacteraceae bacterium; assembly: GCA_963774025.1. Taxonomy (GTDB): domain Bacteria; phylum Actinomycetota; class Thermoleophilia; order Solirubrobacterales; family Solirubrobacteraceae; genus Palsa-465. The sequence goes on along the minus strand of CAVZDL010000012.1, from coordinate 74,919 downwards.
CAGCTTGAGGAACTTGAGGCCGCCGAAGCGACTGCGGTTGGGTCTCAAACCTGCTTCCTTTCGAATCGTCAACAAGAGCAGTGAGCGCATCCGCATTATGAGTTCGATAAACCTCATAATGTTGATCCACTTGAAGGGTGCGAGCTTAGCAGCAACCCTATCTAGTAAACACTCTTAGTCGAGAATCGTTGCGGCCGACATTGCCCGCCCGCGGACGCGGCGCAGCCACCCGTCGACGTTAACGGCGTGGGTCAGGACTTGCGGGGCGTAGGCGCGGCGCCGAGCGTCGATGCCAACTCGCGCATGCGTCCCTGCTCCCAGCGCGAGAGACGCCAGAGATCGCGAGTGACCTGCGCGGCGTCGACCTGCCTGCCCGGCAGGTGAAGGTTGGCACTGGCGAGCAGGCGCTGCTCGTCCCCGGTCAGCGCCATCCACTTGGCGAGCACGTCATCGGAGTCGGGCAGCCGGGCAGTCCCATACGGCCGTGTGTCGTCAGGAAACTCGACGCAGTACTCGCCCAGCAGGCGTCCCGTTTGAGGGGCGTAGGCGATGACCGGTCGGTGCGGATAGATCAAGTAGGCGTACTCGACACCAGTGCGGACGCTGACCTGCGAGCCCCAGACGCGGATGAAGCCGAGCTCGCGGTACATCGCCCACTCCTCCTCGCCGACGCAGGAGCGAAGGAGCTCGCGGGCCGTCTGCTCAGCCCGCCGCTCCCTACCGGGGTCGAGTGTCGTATCCGGGACGATCCGCCGCCGGGCGCGGAGATGCCTCCAGATCTGCGAGACGCGAGGCGCGATGATGTCCGAGAGCAGCGCCAGCGCAACGAGCGCCGACGCGCCGAGAGCGAGAACCATCGCCGCCCGCCGCCTCAGCCCCCGGCGGCGCGGGGGAAGAAGATCACACGCTCGGCGTCGCGCGGCACGTCGGCGAACGACCGCACCATCACCGCGTCGCGCCGCCCGTCGGCCTGCGCCAGCGGGACGGCGGCCCACAGACCAGCGTCGAGCTGGCGGCGAAATTCCGCCACCAGCCGCCGCTCATCCTGCGGAAGCTCGACGTCCCCTTCTGCGATGAGAACCTCGCCGTGACCAGGTTTCATCCGCAGAAAACGCACCGCCAGATTATGCCAGACGGGGACGGGCGTCGAGCATCGTTTACTTGGTCGTCTTCGAAGCTGCCCGCCTGACCGCCTTTGCCTTCTTCCTCTTTTTCGACACGGGGACGACCGCGGCGACCTTCTTGCACTTCGTCGCACGCGTCAGCTCAAACGGTCCGTCCGAGACGCCGTTGGTATCGGTGACGATCAACTCAACCGTCGCCTGTGGCACCGCGGGAGTGCCTGGCTTTGCGCCCTTGGGCAGGTACGAGCAATAGCCCTCGGTGAGCGCGAAGCCACCGGTGACCGACTCTCCGGCCGGGATGTACGGGAGATACGGCGGGTTCGTGCCATTGGCGAGGTCTGTTGACGAGGACGCACCCGGACCGGGAGCGGTACAGCCGAAGCCATCGCTGGGCACGAAGCTCGAGCAGTTCACGTACTGAGTCCCGTCCACTGCCCCCGACGACGTCAACACGTTGGCGGTCGGCGCCTCATACGTGACGTTGTTGCCATCGTCGTTACGACGGGTGACGAGGATCGTGTAAGACCAGATATTCCCGCTGAAGTTCCAGGTGTAGCCAGTCGGATCCGTGGCCCCGGTGACCGAGGGTACGCAGCTGAACTGATAGTCGAATGGGTTCGTATTGCCGGCCGCCGGGCCACCTGAGTCCGGCCGGATCGTGCCGCTGCAGGACACCGTCGACGGCGGCGTGGTCGGGGAAGCCGCCGCACTTGAGGCGAACACACTGAGAATTGCCGCCCAACTGGCCGCGAGCACCGCCACGGGCACCATGTAGCGCGCCAACAGAGACGACCGTTTCCGATCGGACACACGTACCTCCAGAGTCGTTTCCACCGGCACGCGAGTGCGACCGACAGACTTGAAACACAATAAACTCGACAGATCATATCGAGAAAGTTGCCGAGCAACGCCAGTTACCCGGGCGCGATGTATTTCCCGCCGGCCTCCCGACGTACGCAGCCGGCCATCTCGAGCTCGGCGAGCCCCTGAAGGAGCTCACCGGCCGCGACCCCTGTGCGCGTGAGCGCCGCAATCGTGTCCGCCCCGGTAACGATCGCCTCGAGTAGCGCTCGCTGCCGTGGGGCAAGCGCCGCCCGCTCGGCTTCGGCGACCGCCCGCACACCGGCGCCGAAGACAGCATCCAGTACGTCCTGGGGGCCCTGGATCATCACGGCGCCGTCGCGCAGCAGCTGGTGAGGGCCCGCCGACTGGGGCACGCCCACTTGTCCGGGAACTGCCCCTACGGCCCGACCGCAGCGTTTGGCAGCGTCGGCGGTCAGCAGCGCCCCAGAGCGTTTGCGGCCCTGGACCACGATGGTCATGCGCGACAGCGCCGCTATCACCCGGTTGCGCGCGACAAAGGTCCACTTCCGAACCGACGTTCCTGGGCCGAACTCGCTCACCGCCACTCCGTGGCGCAGGACCTGGCCGTGCAGCTGCCGGTGCTGATTCGGATAGGGCTCTGACGCGCACCCAGGCAGAACGGCGACGGTACAGCCACTGCCGGCCAGCGCGCCGCGATGCGCCGCCCCGTCCACGCCGAGGGCCATGCCGCTCACCACGCTCAGGCCGCAGACACTGATCCCCCGGCCAAGCGTCTCGGCCACCTGGGTCCCGTAGCCGGTCGGCTCCCTGGTACCGACGATCGCCACCGGATCCGCGCCGGCCAGCTCGAGGAAGCGCTCCAGCCCGCCGGCCACGTGCAGTACGGCAGGCGGCGTGCGCAGGCGGCGCAGGCTCCGCGGGTATGACGGATCGCAAGCGCAAATCAGCTCGAGCCTCGCCGCCTCGGCCCGCGCCCGGGCCGCCTCCGCATGGCACGCGCTGAAGTCTTCGTACTCGACCGCCAGCCGATCGTGCATCCGCTTCTGCCAGAGATGGATCAACACCTGATCATCGAGACTGAGGATCTCCTCAACCCGTCTGCGTTGAAACTGGAGATAGCCACTGATGCGCCCGAGCAACCAGGTGCGCCGCATGCATGCGTCACAGGCCCACATCGGCTCAGGCGACCACCGTCTCCGCACCGGCGAAGCGTTGCCGGAGGCTGAGCGCCTTCCATACGTCGGCGCTGTTGACCAGGTCGTGCCCGTCCAGATCGGCGATCGTCTGCGCGACCCGTAGCACCCGGTGGCGTCCGCGCGCGGAGAGTGAGCCCCGCAGGTAGGCGCTGCCGAGCACCGCCTGGGCGTCGTCGTCGAGGCGGATCCTCGACTGGATGAGTCCTGCGTCCAGCTCGCCGTTGCAGTTCGCCGGCGTTCCCTCGAGGCGACGTCGCTGCCGCTCACGCGCCTCGGTGACAAGCTCGCGTGCGGCCGCCGAGTCCGTGACCGGGGCGCCGAGCAAGTCCTCCCCCGTGGGGCGCTGGACGTCCACGTGCATGTCCATCCGATCGAGCAGCGGACCGCTCAGACGACGCTGGTGACGCCGAATGTCCACCTCCGAACACGAGCACCTGTCGCCAACGCCGGCGTAGCCGCACGGGCACGGGTTGGTGGCGCCGACGAGCATGAAGCGTGTCGGGAACACGAGCGCGCGCTGGGCGCGGACGATCGTCACGCGACCATCCTCGAGCGGCTGCCTGAGCGCCTCTACGGTGCTCCGCTGAAACTCTGAGAGCTCGTCGAGGAACAGGATCCCGCGGTTTGCGAGCGAGGCCTCACCAGGCCGCGGCGGGTTGCCGCCGCCGACCAGTCCGGCGGCCGAAATCGTGTGGTGCGGCGCCCTGAACGGGGGCGTGGTGATCAATCCGCCGCTGTGCAGTCCGGCGACGCTGTGCACGCGCGTGACCTCCAGTGCCTCAGAACGGGTCATCGGAGGCAGGATCGACGGCAGGCGGCGCGCGAGCATGGTCTTGCCGGTACCGGGCGGACCCTCGAATAGCAGGTTGTGGCCGCCGGCGGCTGCGATCTGCATTGCCTCCAGCGGGAACGCATGCCCGCGAACTTCGGAGAGGTCGGGCTCGCACATCAGCTGAACCGCAGCCGTAACTGGCGCGGGCGCCGCCGGCAACCTGCGGCCGGTGACGGCGTCGACCGCGGCGCGCAGGCTGCTCACGGCGAGCACCCTGATGCCGTCGATCAGCGAGGCCTCGCGCGCCTGCTGCGCCGGCACGATCAGCGCCGGGATCCGATGCCGGCGGGTCCCCTCCGCGGCCGCCAGCGTGCCTGCGGCGGCTCGCAGCTCACCGCCGAGCGATAGCTCTCCGTAGACCGCGACGCCGGCCAGTAGCGAAGCGTCGAGCTGCCCGCTGGCCGCGAGCACGGCCAGGGCCACGGCGACATCGAAGCCTGGGCCGACCTTGCGGAGCGACGCCGGGGCGAGATTCGCGGTGATCCGGCGCTGAGGGAACTCGTAGTCCGAGTTGAGGATCGCCGAGCGTACGCGCTCACGCGACTCGCGCACCGCGATGTCGCCGAGGCCGACGATCGTGAAGGCGGGGAGGCCGGGCCGGATGTCGACCTCGACGAAGATACGACGGGGCTCCACCCCGTCGATCGCAAAAGTCGTTACGCGAGCAAGCATGTCGCCGAACGTACGGCGGCATGTGTCACGGAAGTGTCACGCCATCTCACGAAAGTGTAAAAACCGGCCGCCCGCAGGCGTGTTTTCCACACTTTCGTGACACCACGTCACAGTTTCGGCACATGTGCGCACCTAACTTCGCGCGCATGCCCGATACCAGACGCCGACAACTCGGCGATGCCGGCGAGCAGCTGGCAGCCGACCATCTCGCCCGCAGGGGCTTCCGGATCCTGGACCGCAACTACCGCACGCGCTGGGGAGAACTCGACATCGTCGCCTGCGACGAGCGCACGATCGTGTTCTGCGAGGTCAAGACCCGGATCGCAACCCGCGCCGGGCGTGACCCGCTCGAGTCGGTCCATCCGCGCAAGCGTGCTCAGATCCGTCGTATGGCCGGCCATTGGCTCGCAGACCGCTCCGATCACCCGCGCGTCAGCGACCTGCGCTTCGACGCGATCGGCGTGACTCTCAGCTCCGAGGGCCGGCTGCTACGCCTGGACCATGTCGAGGCGGCGTTCTGACTTCAGCCGAGTGTGAGCTGCTGGTAGGCCGCCGACTGGAACGAGAGCCGATGCAGCGGTGTCACGCCGAGGCGCTCGATCGCGCTGCGATGCTCCGGCGATGCGTAGCCGACGTGCTGTGCGAATCCCCAACCCGGGTTGCGCTCGTCCACGCGGCGCATGTAGCGGTCACGGGTCTCCTTCGCCAGCACGGACGCCGCCGCGATCGCGGCACTCGTCGCATCGCCCTTGATCACTGCGCGATGCTCATAGCCGATGTCGCCGAGGCTGAAGCCGTCACTTAGGCAGACCGCGCCGTCGCAGGCGACGTTCCGTAGCGCCTCGCGCAGCGCCGCAAGGTTGGTGACGTGTAGTCCGCGCGCGTCGATTCCGGGCGCGCAGCGCGAGACGATCGAGACCCTGGCGGCTGCCCGCAGGATCACCGGATACAGCTCAGCGCGGAGCGCGGGGCTCTGCATTTTGGAGTCGTTCAAGCGGGCGAGCGCGCGAATATCCTCGCGGCGTAACCGCTCGGTGTCGAAAAGCACCGCGGCGGCGACCAGCGGACCCGCAAGACAACCGCGGCCGGCCTCGTCGGCACCTGCCACGAAGCGCACGCCGAGCGCGCGGTCGTGGGCGAAGAGCTTGGGTCCAGGCTGCGGCCGCCTCATCGTCTCCAGGCTATCTCCGCGAGCGCTACCCAACAGGCGAGCACTCGGGCGCTGCCAACCGTCGGACCGTTCGGCCTAGAAGAAGCCGATGCGGTCGAGCGGCCAGTACGTGGCGAACGCGACCCCGATGATCCATTTCTGCGGCACCGGCCCCCAGAAGCGGCTGTCGTCGGAGTCATCACGGTTGTCGCCCATCATGTAGTAGTCATCGGCCGGAACCGTGATCTCCCGCGGAAATGTGCAGGTCGGCCCGGTCGGACAGGACTGGATGTAGGAGCCCGTCTCCTTGACGTCGTTGCGCCAAACGTGACCATCCTTGATGATCAGGTGGTCGCCGGGCAGCCCGACAACGCGCTTGACGAACGTCTGCTTCGATTCAGCCGGGGTGCTCTTGTCGCACGGCTGCTTTTTGCCGAGCCCCTGTGCGGGGTTCTCACAGACGGCCGGGTTCGGGTTGGCCCCGGCCGGCGGGTGGAAGACGACGATGTCCCCGACGCCCGGGTGCGTGTCGAGGCGGTTGACGAGGATCCGCTGCCCGATCGCGAGCGTCGGCTCCATGGATCCGCTCGGGATCTTGTACGGCTTCACCAGGAAGGCCTGGATCATGAGCGCCAGGCCGATCGCGACCGCGATCGTGACCACCAGCTCGATGATGTTTGCGACAGGGCCTTTGGTCTTCTTGCGCGCAGCGGCCATCGGGGCCATACCCGGCTTGTCCGAAACCGCTGACTAGGCCTCGTCGACCGGCGCTTCGGCGCTGGCCTCAGATGCCTCGACAGAGTCGTCGGACTGTGGCTCGCTCGGCGCTGCAGGCTCGGGCTCGGGCTCGGGGGCCGTGGCAACCGCGGACTCGAGCTCGGCCTCCTCCGCAACGTCGGATGCGGGGGCCTCGGTCGCCTCAGGCTCCGCGAACGCCTGTCCGTACAGCAATTCGCGCTGGATCGCTTCTTCGGGGCCCGCGTTGCGCCGCTCGCGCACCCGGGCACGCTTGCCGACGCGGTCCCGCAGGTAGTAGAGCTTCGCGCGCCGGACATCACCGCGAGCGGCAACCTCGATCTTCTCGATCTTCGGCGAATGAACCGGGAACGTGCGCTCGACACCGACGCCGAACGACTGTTTGCGGACCGTAAACGTCTCGCGCGCGCCGTGGCCCTGGCGCCTGATCACGACGCCTTCAAAGACCTGGGTGCGACGGCGGGTGCCCTCGATCACCTGGAAGTGGACGCGCAGGCGATCGCCGGCGTCGAACTGCGGAACTCGGCGGAGCTGTGCACGCTCCAGGGTTTCGATGACGGTGCTCATGGCTCGTTGCTCTGCCGGCAGCACCGGCATCGGGGTCAACACGGAAAAGAGAAGGTGCGCAGCTGAAGAGCGCGCGGCGGCCTATGGTAGCGAACCGGGCGTGAAGCGCTTGTCTCGCAGGCGGGCCTGCTCCAGCCGCCACTGGCGGATGTTCGCGTGGTGGCCGGAGAGCAGCACCTCGGGCACCGGCCAGCCGCGGTACTCGGCTGGGCGCGTGTAGTGCGGGTACTCCGGCGCGCCGCCCAGGGCTTCACTGAACGACTCCTCGCGCGCTGACTCCTCGTGGCCGAGGGCGCCTGGCTGCTTACGCAGGATCGCGTCGCAGACCACCATCGCGGCCAGCTCGCCGCCGGCCAGCACATAGCGTCCGATCGACAGCCGGTCGCTTGCAAAGTGCTCGAGGATCCGCTCATCGAATCCCTCGTAGCGGCCACACAGCAGCGTCAACGCCGGCTCTGCGGCAAGCTCGTCGACGAGCTGCGTCGTCCAGGACACGTCCGCCGGGCGTCAGCGCGAGGATCCTGCGACGATCACGCACGGCAGTCGGGTCGGCATCGTAGCGGGCACGCATAGCCGCCTCGACGACATCAACACGGAGGACCATGCCGGCGCCGCCGCCAAACGGCGTGTCGTCGACCTGGCCGCCGGTGAGCGGCGTGTAATCGCGGTAGTTCACGTACTCCACACGGTGGCCGTCGGCCGCAGCGTTGCGGACGTGGCGCTGGGAGCCGAACCAGTCGAACGCCTCGGGAAACAGCGTGAAGACATCGATGTCCATGTCACGCCTCTCCCAGGAAGGCGAGGTCGATGTCGATCTCGCGGCGCTCGACGTCGACAAGGCGCACGGCATCGGAGACGAGCGGCACCAGCAGCAGATCGCCGCCCTGGGTGCGTTCGACCTCAAGCACCTCACATGAGGGCAGGGCCAAGAGCCGTGCAACGGTGCCAACGACGCGGTCTCCATCCATCACCGCGCAGCCCTCCAGATCCTCTGCCCACCACTCCTCGTCCCCCAATGCGGGGGCGTGCTCGCGGGCGACGAACAGATCCTGGCCGTGCAGAGCTTCCGCGGCGTCGCGGTCGGCACAGCCATCGAGACGTAGGATCACGCGCCTGTCGTGGCCCGCGCGGCGTTCGATTTCGCGCGCCACGCCGTCGACCGTGACGCTCGCAGCCAACCGCAGCAGCTCCGGGTTCGGCTCCACCACGAGAAAGCTGCCGTCGAGTCCGTGCGGACGGCCCACACGCCCCGCGCGCAACCACTCTCGATCCGCGGCTGTGCCAGCCACGCCCGCCTCAGTCGACGATGTCGACAAAGACACGGTGGCCATGCTTCACCGCCGCGGTCTTCACCACCGTGCGAAGCGCGCCTGCAGTTCTGCCGCCACGCCCGATCACGTTGCCGTAGTCGTCCTGTCCGACGGAGAGCTCGAGGATGACGGAACCGTCGTCCTCACGCACCTCTTTTACCGTGACCCGGTCAGGGTCGTCCACGAGCCCACGAGCCAGATACTCGAGGAGGTCGCGTGGCGAGGAAGCGTCGTCGTTCAACCCGCGATGCCCTGCGTACGCAGGAGCTTCTTGACCGTATCGGTGGGCTGAGCGCCGCGGGCGAGCCAATCGGTGATCTTGGCCTCGTCTAGCACGATGGTCGACGGCTCGGTCTGTGCGTTGTAATGCCCGACGGTCTCGATCACGCGACCGTCGCGCTTGGAGCGCTGATCGGCCACGACGACCCGCCAGATGGGGTTCTTGCGTCCGCCGACGCGCGTTAGTCGAAGTCTGACTGCCATAGGACGGGAGAGGTTAGCGTGCCTGACGCATAAGCGCCGCGAGGTCGGGCGTCTTACCGGAGGCCACCGCCTTCATCAGCTTGCGCATCTGCTCGAACTGCTTGATCAGTGCCTTCACCGCCTGTACGTTGGTTCCTGACCCCCTGGCGATGCGCAGGCGCTGGGACCCCTTGATCAGCTCGGGGTGGCGACGCTCCTGCGGCGTCATCGACAGGATGATCGCCTGGATCCGGTCGAACTCGCGCTCGTCCACCTTGACGTCGCGCAGCTCCTTGCCCATCCCCGGGATCATGCCGAGCAGGTTCTGCAACGGACCCATCCTGCGGATCTGCCGTGTCTGCTGAAGAAAGTCGTCGAGGTCGAACTCCTGCTTGCGAAACTTGCGCTCGAGCTCGCGGGCCTGCGACTCGTCGTAGGCGTCGCCCGCACGCTCGATCAGGGTGAGCACGTCCCCCATCCCGAGGATTCGCTGTGCCATGCGATCCGGGTGGAACCGCTCGAACTGGTCCAGCTTCTCCCCTGTCGATGCGTACATGATCGGCTTGCCGGTGATCGCCTTGACCGACAGCGCCGCGCCGCCGCGGGCATCGCCGTCGAGCTTGCTAATGATCACCCCGTCGAAGTCGACGGTCTGGCCGAACTGCTCCGCGACCTGGACGGCGTCCTGGCCGGTCATCGCGTCGACGACGAGGAGCACCGCGTCCGGTCTGATCGCCTTCCTGATGTCCGCAAGCTCCTGCATAAGTTCGGCGTCGACGTGTAGGCGTCCGCTGGTGTCGACGATCAGCACATCCTTGCCCTCGGATTGAGCGTGGTCGCGTGCCCAGGTGGCGATCTGCACCGGCGTGCGGTCGGTGCCCTGCTCGTAGACGTCGGCGCCGGCACGCCGGCCGACCTGGATCAGCTGCTCGACCGCCGCCGGGCGGTAGACGTCACAGGCGGCAACCGCGACCGAGGAGCCGTGCTGCTCATGCAGGTAACGCGCGAGTTTGGCCGTCGCGGTCGTCTTGCCGGAGCCCTGCAGTCCGGCCATCAGGATCACCGTCGGCGGACGCGAGGCGAATTCGATCTCCTCGGACTCGCCACCCATCAGCGTGGTCAGCTCGTCATTGACGATCTTGATGACCTGCTGACCTGGGTTGAGCTGGCCGATCACGTCGGCGCCCAGCGCCCGCTCCTTGACCGCGTTGGTAAAGCTCTTGACGACCTGGAAGTTGACGTCGGCCTCCAGCAACGCGAGCCGGATCTCACGCATGGCGCTGTTGATATCGGCTTCGGTCAGCGTGCCGTGGCCGCGCACGTCGGCGAGCGTCGCCTGAAGCTTCTCCGCAAGTGAGTCGAACATCTAGGAAAGCTTAGGAGCAAGGGCGCCCGCACGCGGGCTGGGCGTCGGTGCGGTTTTCGCTACGACTCGGCGCCGCCGTCGCTGCTCTTCTGGTCACCTTGTCCAGAAATCATGGTGCCCAGACCAGCCGCGGCCTGCGCGAACTCGGACGGGATGACGAACACCTTATTGGCGCTCCCCTCCGCCAGCTTCGGCAGCATCTGCAGGTATTGGTAGCTGAGCAGCTTGGGATCGGGGTTGGACGCGTGGATCGCCCCGAACACGGTCTCGATCGCCTTCGCCTCGCCCTCGGCTCGGAGGACGGCGGCTTGCCTCGCGCCCTCCGCGGTCAGCACCGCTGCCTGTTGCTCGCCCTGTGCCGTCAGGATCTGCGCCTGCTTGACGCCCTCGGCGTTGAGGATCACGGCGCGGCGGTCGCGTTCGGCTCGCATCTGCTTCTCCATCGCCTCCTGGATCGAGCCGGGTGGGTCGATCGACTTGAGCTCGACTCGGTTGACGCGGATCCCCCACTTCGTCGTGGCCTCGTCGAGCACGCCGCGCAACTGGGCGTTGATGTGGTCGCGGCTGGTGAGCGCCTGTTCGAGCGAGAGCGAGCCAATCACGTTGCGGAGCGTCGTAACGGTGATCTGCTCGATCGCTTGGAGCGGATTGGCGACCTCATAGGTCGCGGAGCGCGGGTCGTTGACGGTGAAGTACAGAACGGTGTCGATCTGGACCACGAGGTTGTCCTCAGTGATCACGGGCTGCGGCGGGAAGGAGACGACCTGCTCGCGCAGATCGATCAGTGGCCGCAGCCGGTCCACGAACGGGACCAGCAGCGTCATCCCTGGGTTCAACGTGCGGTGGTAGCGGCCGAGCCGCTCAACGATTCCCGCCCGCGCCTGCGGAACTATCCGCACAGTCCGCGCGAACGCGATCAGCAGGAAGATGACTACCACAGCCGCGACGATCGCTCCAACCATTCTCTTTCGCTCCCGTTTCCTACTCCATGACGAGCGCGGTCGCGCCCCTGATGTCCACTACCTCGACGCTCGTACCCGGCTCGATCACGCGCTCCTCGTCAAGCGATCGCGCGGTCCATACCTCGTTGTCGATGCGCACCCGCCCCACACCCTCGTGGTTGGCGATCCGCTCGAGCACAACGGCGCGCTTGCCCACCAGGGCCGCGCCACCGGTCCGCAGCGCCGGGCCGGTTACCAGCCGGCTTTGAACCAGCGGCCTGATCGCGAGCAGCGTGAAGATCGACGCCATCACGAACACGATCCAGGACGCGAGGTCGTCGATCGCGCCGGCGGCGGCGGCGGCAAGCAGTGCGCCAACCGCGAACGGGGCAAGGAAGAAGCTCGAGCCGCTCAGCACCTCGGCTGCGCCAAAGCCGCATGCCACCAGTAACCAGACGATCCAGGACATTTGCAGCGAGCTTACTCTCGCAGCGCCCGATGGTCAGCTGACGAGTGCGCGTGCAAAGTCGGTCGCGTCGAATGGGCGCAGGTCGTCGAGCTGCTCGCCAGTCCCAATCAGCTTCACCGGAATCCCAAGTTCGCCCGCAATAGCGAGCGCGATCCCACCCTTGGCGGTGCCATCCAGCTTGGTCAGCACCAGCCCGGAGACATCGATCGCCTGCGAGAACAGCTGAGCCTGACGCAGCCCGTTCTGGCCAGTGGTCGCATCTACGGTGAGCAGCGTCTCATGCGGTGCGTCGGGGATCTGCTTGGCGATCACCCGACGGATCTTTGACAGCTCGCCCATCAGCTCGTCCTGGGTGTGCAGACGACCCGCTGTGTCGACGATGACCACGTCGGCCCCGCGCTCGATTGCTGTGGCGACTCCCTCGAAGGCGACCGAGCCGGGATCGGTTCCCTCGGGGCCGCGCACGAACTGCGCTCCGGCGCGCTGCGCCCAGAGTTCGAGCTGCTCGACCGCGGCGGCCCGGAAGGTGTCCGCTGCCACGAGCACGACGCTGTGCCCAAGCTCACGGCTGAGGTGATGCGCGAGCTTGCCGGTGGTGGTCGTCTTACCGGTTCCGTTTACCCCCGCCATCAGAATCACGGTCGGCTTCGCGCTCAGGTCGATGTGGTCGTCCCCCACCCGGGCGATCTCGGCCAGCAACTCGGTCAGGCGCCCACTGAGCTCGTCGCCGCCGCTGAGGCCGCCCTCTGTCGCCTCGCGTTCGAGCTGCCCGACGACCTTGGCGGTAGTGGCAGCGCCGACGTCCGCGTAGATCAGAGCTTCCTCAAGGCGCTCCCAGGTCGCCTCGTTGACCTCCTCGAACAGCGTCGCCTGAATCTCTGCGCCCAGCGCCTGGCGAGTCTTACGCAGGTTCTCGCGCAGCCGCGCGAACCTGCCCTGGCGCCGTTCGGAGCCCTCCGCGTCAGGCTCGGGCTCGCTGGCCCCCGCGGGCGCAGCGGCGACAACGAACAGATCGGACCATTCGCGTGCCACGCTAGGCGGCTTCGCGAGCAGGCAGCCGCCGTGAGATCACCTTGGAGATGCCGTCGCCGCCCATCGAGACACCGTAGAGCGAATCGGCAGCCTCCATCGTCCGCTTCTGATGAGTCACGACGATGAACTGCGCGCGGTCGTTGTAGGTATCCAGCAGGTCAAGGAAGCGCGACATGTTGAGATCGTCGAGCGCCGCCTCCACCTCGTCCATGATGTAAAAGGGACACGGCTTGGCGAGGAACACGGCGAACAGGAAGGCGAGCGCCGTCATCGACTTCTCCCCGCCCGAGAGCAGCGTCAGCCGCTTCATCGCCTTGCCGCCGGGCGTGATCTCGATCTCGACCCCCAGCAGATCCTCGTCCTCGGTCAGCTCGGCGTCATCGGGATCCCCATCCAACCCGGCCCCACCCTCCTCATCCAGCTCGTCGCCGGCGGCCGGGTCGAGCTTCTGACCGCCGATCACCGCCGCCCGTCCCTCCGACTCGGTCACCAGCCGTAGCCGGCCGCTGCCGCCGGGGAACACACGACCGGCGAGCTCCTCGAAGTTCCTTGCGGCCGCCTCGAACGTCTCCTCGAAGGTCTCGCGGATCTGCCTGTCGGTGTCCCGAATCAAACCTTCGAGCTCGCGCAGCGCCGTCTCCAGATCGGTGCGTTGGGTCTCCAACTCCTCGACGTGCGCGAGTGCCTCCGCGTACTCGTCCTGCGCGAGCGGGTTCACCGGCCCGAGCTGCTCGCGGCGCTTTGCGAGTCTCTCGAGGCGCGTCTGCAGTTCCTCGCGACGCTCCTCTGTCAGCGGCTCATCGGCCGCCGTGGGCTCGAGTTGTAGCTCGGTCGCCACCGCTCGCAGCGTCTGCTCAGCACCGGCCTCCTGGTCGCGCGCCCGCTGAGAGCGCACCTCTGCGGCCGTCAGGCCCTCACCGGCGGCATGGAGTCGCGACTGGATTCCGGCCTCGTCCTGCGCGCAGGAGCGCAATTCTGCGGCAACGCTCTCCCCCGCCTCGCGATCGCTCGCGAGCTCGTTATCGAACGTGACCTTGCATGCATTGATAGCCGCAATCAGCGTCTGGAGCTCTTCATGGATCGCCGCGACTGCCGGACTCAGGACCTCGCCTCGTGCGATCTCCGCGCGCAACCGGCGCAACTGCGCGTCACACTCGGCACGCTCGCGCTCAGCCCGCTCAAGTCGCGCCTGCTCGGCGCTGAGCTCGGCCTGGATGTGCGCGCGCCTGTCGGCGCCGGGGCCTTCCGCCGGGGCCGTGCGACGGCGCGCGATCCCCGCCGCCAGGCGGCGCTGCTCCTCGGCCGCTTCGTCGAAGCTGTCGACGGCCGCGCGATGCGCCGCGATCGCCTGCTCACGCGCACTGTCGAGCTCCGCGGCGCGTGCGGTAGCGGCTTCCACCTCGCCGTGCGCCGCGTGCTCTGCCTGGACCGCGGCCTCACTTGCAACGATCACCTCTTCCCGCCGGTTCCGTTCCGCCAGCACCCGCTCTTCCCCGACCTTGGCGGTCTGCCTAAGTTCACCACTCCAGCCCGAGTAAACCCGCCCGGCGGAAGTGACTGCCACGCCCGCGAACTCCTGTGGGACGGCGGACAGATCTTCGACCACCCACACGTCGCGAAGTAGCTCTCGAGCCAACGCGGCGGCCCGACTGTCTCCGGAAACGTACTCGCGAAGCCGTACGGAGCCAGGGACAGGCGGCTTCGTCGCGTCGTCCACACGCTCCGCAAAGTCACGCAGAATCAGGACCCGCCCGCCGTCCCGACCGGCTTTGTCGAGCAGGGCACCTGCCGCGTCACGATCGTCGAGCAGGGCCGCCCCGAGTCGACCATCGAGCGCGGCAGCGACCGCCAGCTCATGCCCGCGAGCCACGTTCAGCTCGTCGGCGAGCGAGCGGGCACCGCCGGGAGCAGCCTGATGGCCGCGCAGGAACTGGTTCACACCCGCGAGCTCACCGCCGACACGGGCGCTCTCACGCCGTGCAGCCTCGACAACGCGCTCCGCCTGGCGGACGGCTGCGCGCGCCGCCTCGTAGGCGGCCTCCGCGGTCTCGCGCGCGGCCGCGGCTGTCTTGACCTCGGTGGCGCGCTCGCGCTCGAGCTCAGCCGCTGCGACTCGCTGCTGCTCGAGCTCTACCAGTTGGCGCTTGAGTTCCGCCTCGCGGTCATGCTCCAGCCCCTCTAGCTCGCGGCTGAGCGCTTCGATCCTGCGTTGGGCGTCCGGGTCCGGCTCCTCGAGCGGGACGGCCGCGGCCAGCTGCTCAAGCTCTGCTGTGGCCCGCGCGTGCCGCGCTGTCACGGTCTCGGCGGCGTTGCGTACCGCTTCGGCTCGGTAGGAGACACGGTCGGCCGCCGACTGCGCAGCGAAGCTACGCCGCGAGAGCTCCTCACGCTGAGCTGACCGCGCCGACAGCGCCTCCTCGGCGTCGCGGCGACGGGCGGCGACGGCCTCGAGCTCCTTTTCGATCGCGCCACGCGCGGTGCGTGCCTGCGTCGCCTCCTCGGTCGCGGCCTCGAGTTCGACGCGGCGTGCGCGCAGCTCGTCGCGGGCGAGCTCCCAGCGCACCTCGAGCGCCTGACGGTGGATGCGCTCGTGCAGCTCGGCCGCCTCCGCCTGGCGCTTAAGCGGCTTCAGCCGAGAGCGCGCTTCACGTTCGACGTCGAGGGAACGGTCGAGGTTGTCCTGTGTGTGGCCGAGCTTGAGCTGTGCCCGCCGGCGACGCTTGCGATGCTTGCCGAGGCCGGCCGCCTCCTCGATCAGCAGCCTGCGATCACGCGGCTTCGAGGTCACTATCGCCTCGACGCGGCCCTGCGAGATGACCGAGTGCATCTCCTTGCCGAGGCCGGTGTCGGAGAGCACCTCGATCACGTCGATCAACCGGCATTTGGCACCGCTGATCCGGTACTCGCCCTCGCCACCACGGTCCAGCCGGCGCAGGATCGATACCTCGGGCCCGAGCCCCAGCACGCCTTCGCTGTCGTCGAGCACGAGCTCGACCATGGCGCTGCTCGCGGCTTGCCGGCCGGGCGCGCCGCCGAAGATCACGTCCTGCATCGAGTGACCACGCACCGCCATCGGCGACTGCTCGCCGAGCGCCCAGAGCACTGCATCGGTGACATTGGACTTGCCGGAGCCGTTGGGCCCGACAATCACGCTCGTGCCCGGACCGAAATCGAGCGTTGTCCGCTCGGGGAACGATTTGAAGCCCTTCATCGTGATGCTCTTCAGATACATCTCAAGCGCTCCCTATTGACCTTTGCCCACGACCGCCTGGTGTGCCAGCGCCTCTTCGGCGGCGGCCTGCTCGGCGTCCTTCTTGCTGCGTCCCACCCCGCGTCCGATCTCGTCGGCGCCGACCCGGGCTGAGATCGTGAAGGTGCGGTCGTGCGGCGGCCCGCTCTCCTCCATGACCTCATAGCTGACGAGCGCTCCGCGCCGCGCCAGTCGCTCCTGCAGCGCCGATTTGAAGTCGACCGGGCGCTCGAGCGCGTCGGCCAGCTCCGCCTGGAAAGCCTCGACGACGGCGACGGCGACGCGGTCGTAACCGAACTCGAGGTAGCAGGCACCGATCACGGCCTCCGTGATCGAGGCGAGGACGCGCTCGGTCGAGACGAGGTTCGGGATGCTCGCCGCCGCGCCAGCGGGCGCGGCAGCGGCGAGCCGCTTAGGAACACCCAGTCGCTCCGCGACGGCTCGGCACGAGCGGCCGGAGACTGTCTGCGCGCGGATCTTCGTGAGCTCGCCGGCACCGGAGCGGTCGGGCTCGAGCAGCGGAAAGATGTGCGACGTGATCGCGAGCGACAGCACACTGTCGCCGAGGAACGCGAGCCGCTCATATGACTCGGTGCGCGTAGATGTCCACGAGGCATGCGTGAAGACGTTCTGAGCCAGCTCCGCAGGGAGCGCGTCCAACAGCTCGCGCAGCAGCGCCACCGACTCCTGTTCGCCGCGTGCCTCAGTCGTCACCGGGGACTTCGCTCGCGGTCGTGATCCCACTCGCGACCACAAACTCCACCGCCTGTCCGACGGTGAGGATCCTGGCGGCCTCCTCGTCGGAGATCCGCACGCCGTAACTGTCCTCGAGCTCCTGGACGAGCGTGTACAGATCGAGCGAGTCGGCGTCCAGGTCCTCCCGGAAGCGCGTCGTCTCGCCGATCGACGCGGGGTCGACCTCGAGCTCGTCGGCCAGATGCGCGCGGATCACGCTGAGAATCTGCTCACGAGTCATGGACCGACGACCCTAGCTTCCTGGCCGGACGGCGAGGCGACCTGTGGGGCGGGGCGACGTAGCGCGCCCGCCTCCTCGAGCGCCGCGCGCGTGCGCCCGATCACGTCCTCCTCGACGCCACGCACGGCGACGTCGATCGCTCGCGCGAAGCCCCGGCGCGTGAAGCGACCGTGGCAGACAATCCCGATCTGGCGTAGGCCCAGCATGTAGGCGCCACCTGTGACCTCGGGGTCGATCTCCTCGCGCAGACCCTGGATCGAGGGTTTGAGCAGGAAGCCGCCCACCTTTGCGCGCAGAGAGCGCTGCGCGGCGTCACGCAGCAGGTGCAGCGTCTGTGACGACACACCTTCGATCAGCTTCAGCGCGATGTTGCCGGTGAACCCGTCGGCGACGACGACGTCGACCACATCTCCCATCGCGTGGGTGCCCTCGATGTTGCCCATGAAGCGCAGGCCGGCGCCGCCGGCGCCGCTCAGGCGCTCGTGAACCTCCTTGAGCTCCGGCGTGCCCTTGGCAGGCTCCTCGCCGTTGGACAACAACGCGACGCGCGGGGACTCGATGCCGAGCATCGCCTGCGCGAAGGCGGAGCCCATGTGGGCGAACTGGACGAGGTGCTCGGGCCGGCAGATGACGTTGGCGCCGACATCGAGCAGCAGCAGTGGTCCCACGCCCGGACGCGGCAGCGGAAGCGCCAGCGCCGGCCGGTAGATGCCGCGGTCGCGCTTGAGGTTGAAGAGGCCTGCGGCGAGCGCCGAGCCGGTCGATCCGCCCGAGACGAGTGCCTGCGCACGGCCGTCAGCCACCGCCCTTGCAGCCTGCACGATCGACGCCTCCGGCGTCGATCGCACCGCGTATGCGGGATCCGTGGCCTTCGCGATCGAGACCGGCGCATCGACAAGCTCAACGCCTGCGCCCACCGACGAGATGCGCGACGTGTCCGCGAACAGGAGCACGCGCACGCCCTGCTGCGCCGCCAGCGACGCGCCCTGTGCTACCTCGTCCGGGCCCAGGTCGGCCCCGTTGCCGTCAACGGCGACCGTCACCATCGGCGACTGCCGCCTCAGCTGAGCGACGAGTCGGTGGCGACGACGGTGCGCCCGTTGTAGCTACCGCAGACCGGGCACACGCGGTGCGGCAGGCGCGGGCTGTGGCACTGGGGGCAAGCGTTCGTGGCCGCGGCACTGACCTTGTGGGTCGAGCGACGCTTGGTCGTGCGTGAGTGGGACTGCTTTTGCTTGGGAACGGCCATGACGGGGGAAGGTAGCAGGGTCAGCGATCGAACCGGACTTCTGACAGCTTCGCCCAACGGGGGTCGGGCTCGGGCTCATGGTGGTGGTCAGATCCGGCGACGTTCAGGTCGACGCCGCAGACCGGACACAGCCCTGCGCAGTCCTCGCGGCAGAGGATCGCCCGCGGCAGGGTGAGCGCAAGCGCGTCATGTGCCCAGGCAGCGAGGTCAAGCGTGCCGTTCTCGACATACGGCGAATCCAGCTGCTCGCCGGCTCCGGGCTGTGAGATCTCACGGGCATCCACCTCGTAGGCGGCGTCGGCCGGCTCCAGGCAGCGCATGCAGGGTCCGTGCAGGCTCGTGGTGAACCGCAGCCGCAGCCCATACCCCTGACCGGTCGTGCGCGAGACGTCCAGACGGACCGGAGTGAGCGCCGGCTCCACGCGATAGGTGTCGGCACCGAGTTCAAATGGCTCGATACGCAACTCGAGGTCCAGCCGCCGTCCCTCACCGGAGGTGAGGCGCAGGCCGTTCAGGTCAAAAGTGTCGGCGGAAGCTCCCATGGTCTTGAGCTTAGGACCTCGCGGCGCCCCGTGGAGCTGCCGACCGAGGCCTACCGCAACCCCGCGCCGACGTACGACCGGCTACTCGCCTACGGCGAAAAGCGGCCGCGGGCGATCGGCCGCCTCGACCTCGGCAACCGCGCGCTCGTCGTCGGGAGCGAGCCGGACGTCACGGGCCGACTGCGTGATCTGCTCGACCTCAGCGAGTTCAGCGCCGCTCGAAACGGCGCCGTGCTCGGCAAAGCGCCGCGCGCCGGGGAGCACGCGCGCCTCGTACGAGCCGACGGTCTCGTTGTAGGCCTTCACGGTGCTGTTGAGGCGGTTGCCGAGTGTCGCGATCAGCGTTGACAGCTTCGCCAGACGCCCGTGCAGCTCGCGGCCGAGTTCCGAGACGGCCTGGGCGGATTCGGCCACCCGCTCCTGTTGCCAGCCGTAGCCGACAGAGTGCAACAGCGCCAGCAACGTCGTCGGGGTGGCGATCAGCACACGGCGAGCCATCGCGTCCTCGATCAGCTCCGGATCCGCGTCGAGCGCCGCACCGTACAGGTGCTCACCGGGGAGAAACAGGACGACGAAGTCAGGTGCCGAGTCCATGCCGGCCCAGTACGTCTTGTCCGCGAGCTGCTTGACATGGCGGCGCAGCAGACGCGCATGCGCCTGAAGCGCAGCAACACGAGTCTCCTCGTCTGGCGCCTCGTACGCGTCGAGGATCCCCTGCAGCGGCGCCTTCGCGTCGACAACCACGTGCTTTCCGCCTGGCAGGTTGACGACCATGTCGGGGCGCAGCGTCTGCTCGTCGCCCTCGAAGCTGGCCTGCTCGGTGAAGTCGCAGTGGCGCACCATGCCCGCCAGCTCGACCACCTTGCGCAGCTGCATCTGACCCCACTGACCACGCGTGTTGGGCTTGCGCAGCGCGGTCACCAGCGCTCCGGTCTCGGTCCGCAGCTTCTCCTGCGCCTCTGACAGCATCCTGATCTGCGACTCGAGCTGCGCGCCGGTCTTGACGCGCTCGCGGTTGAGGATCTCGAGCTGCTGCTGCAGCGGCTTGACCATCTGCTCCACCGCCTGCTTGCGCTTCTCGAGCTCTCCCGTGGCCTGTGCGTGGCTGGTCTGGAGTTGCGTCTTCGCGAGTTCGCTGAGCTGCTTGATGCTCGCATCGAGTGCCTCGGCACTCATCGCCTTGAACGAGTCGGACATCTGCTGCTGGCTGTCGCGCACCGCACGGATGCGCTCGCGCATAACCAGCGCGGTCACGCCGCCGCCGACGAACAAACCCACTATCAACCAGATCGCGCTCATCACGTCAGGATCGCGCGCGGCGCGGACGGAACCCGAACGCAGGTTCGTGTCAGGCGAATTCCGCGCGTGTCAGGCGACTTCGGCGGGCTCGTCCTTGCCCGCCAGACGATCGCGGCCGCGCTGCACGGCGGCGATGAACTTCGAGAGGTTGACCTCGAGCGTGTTGAGGATCTCGTCGGCGTAATCCTCGGCGCCGAGCCGGATCTCGCGCTCGCGGGAGCGGGCGTCCTCGATGATGTCCTCGGCGGCGCGCTCCGCCTGCTTGGTGATCTCCTCGCTGGAGACGAGTCGCTCCTGGCGGTCGCGCGCCTCCTTGACGATGCGCTCGGCCTCGCGCTTGGCCTCGGCCAGCATCTCCTGGCGCTCCTTCACGATCCAGCGAGCCTGCTTGATCTCCTCGGGGATCGTCGCGCGCATCTGGTCGAGGATGTCGTAGATCTCTTCCTTGTCCACGCGCACCTGATCCGTAAGCGGCATCGGCTTTGCGTTGTGCACGAGATCATCCAGCTTGTCGATCAGTACGAGTACGTCCATCGCGATCCTCTGTTTCGTCAGCGGCCTATGCGTTCCTTCAAGGCCTGCGCAACCTCTTCGGGCACCAGACCTTCGATCCGGCCTCCGAACGTGGCGAGTTCCTTGACACCGCTGGACCTGATGAAACTGTACTTCGCCGAGGCCATCAAGTAAACGGACTCGATGTCCGGGGCCTGCACGCGGTTGAGCTGGTTGAGCTCGAGCTCGTACTCGAAGTCCGAGATTGCACGCAGCCCGCGCACGATCGACTTCGCCCCGTGGTCCCGCGCGAAGTCGACTGTCAGGACGCTGAAGGGCTCGACCTGGACGTTGCTCAGGTGCGCCGTCGCGTGCTCGATGAAGGCAACGCGCTCATCGGCTGTGAACAGCGTCCGGTCCTTGCGCATCGGCAGGTTGACCACGGCGACGATCACGGTGTCGAACATCGCCGACGCGCGCGAGATCACGTCGAGGTGGCCATTGGTTACCGGGTCGTAGGAACCGGGACAGACTGCGATGCGGTTATCGGGCGCCATGGACTCTGATCAGGGTGTCTCCGTACTGCCGCTCCCGCAACAGCGGGAGCGCGAGCTCAAGGGGTGCGCGTCGGTCGCTCTCCGCCACGACCCTGGCCCCCGGGGCGAGGATCGGCGGCAGCGCGCTCGACAGCTCAGGGCCGAGGGAGCTCGCCAGTCGGTATGGGGGGTCGAGGAAGACGAGATCGTATTGGCGGTCGGCGATCGGGCTGCAAGCGAGCGCCCGTAGCGCCGGGATGCGGAGCACTTCGGCCCGCTGGCCGAGGTGCTCCAGGTTCTCGCGGATGACCGCCACGGCACCGGCGCCCGAATCGACGAAGGTTGCGTCGGCGGCCCCGCGCGACAGCGCCTCGATCCCGAGCGCGCCGGATCCGGCGAACAGGTCCAGCACGTAGGCGCCCTCGACCGAGGCGAGGATCGAGAACAGCGCCTCGCGCACGCGATCGGAGGTCGGCCGCGTCTGCTGGCCGCGCGGCGTCCGCAGGGTCGCGCCGCGATGTGTTCCCGCGATCACGCGCATCGCGTTACGCCCGGATCGGCGCCTGCGCCTCGTCGCCGTAGCGGGCGCGCAACGCCTCGGCGATCAAAGCGTGCTCGGGCGCGGCGAGATCCGGGTCGCGATCCATCACCGAGCGGGCGTAGAGCCGCGCGCGCTCCTGCAGCTCGGCGTCGCGCGGAAACTCGACGAAGCGGTACTGGGTGATTCCCGACTGGCGCGTGCCGACAAGCTCGCCCTCACCCCGCAGCTCGAGATCGATCTCGGCCAGCCTGAAGCCGTCCGACTCCCCCGCCAGAGCCTGTAGCCGCCGCGCGTCGCGGCGTCCGAACAGCAGGCACAGCGAGGCGTGCTCGCCGCGTCCGATCCGGCCCCGAAGCTGGTGCAGCTGGGATATGCCGTAACGGTCTGCATCCTCGATCAGCATCACAGTGGCGTTGGGGATGTCGATGCCGACCTCGATCACGGTCGTCGCGACGAGGATCTGCGCGCTCCCGGAGGCGAACGCCGCCATCGCGTCCTGTTTCTCGGACGGGCGCATCTGTCCGTGCAGGAGCATCAGCTCGTGGCCGGCCAGCGGGCCGGCCTTCAAGCGCTCGTATTCCGACGTGGCGGCGCGAGCCTGGAGCGCCTCTGACTCCTCTACGAGCGGGCAGACGACGAACGCCTGGCGGCCGGCGTCGACCTCAGCGCGGATTCGCGCGTACGCCCGCTCGCGCTCGGGCTCGGTCGAGCAGACGTGCGTTGCGATCGGCTGGCGGCCGCGTGGCAGCTCGCGAAGCACCGTCATGTCGAGGTCCCCGTAGTGGCTGAGGGCGAGCGTGCGCGGGATCGGCGTAGCGGTCATGTGCAACTCGTGGGGGCTCTGCCCGGATTTGTCCCCGCCCACCCGCCGCCAGCGCCGCCCGCTGGGTGACGCCGAAGCGGTGCTGCTCGTCGATCACGACGACGCCGAGCCGGTCGAACGCGACCGTCTCCTCGATCAGCGCGTGCGTGCCCACGACCAGCGACAGCTGCGCGCTCGCGAGCTTGCCGAGTAGGTCGGCGCGACGCCGAGCAGGGGTGGAGCCGGTCAGCAGCGCGGCGCTGACGGACTCCGAGCCGAGCAGCCGCTGGACAGTCTGGAAATGCTGCTCGGCCAGGGTCTCGGTCGGCGCCATCAGCGCCGCCTGGAACCCGTGCTCGACCGCCCGCAGCA
Source organism: uncultured Conexibacteraceae bacterium (assembly GCA_963774025.1). Classification (GTDB taxonomy): domain Bacteria; phylum Actinomycetota; class Thermoleophilia; order Solirubrobacterales; family Solirubrobacteraceae; genus Palsa-465. The sequence goes on along the minus strand of CAVZDL010000012.1, from coordinate 52,158 downwards.
TCGCGTACAGCGCGATCACCGTCTTGCCGGAGCCGACCTCCCCCATCAGCAGCCGCTGCATCGGCTCGCCGCTGAGCGATGTCGGCGTCGACCGCCTCCAGGGCCGCGCGTTGGTCACCGGTCAGCGCGAACGGCAGCTCGCGCTCCAGCCAGCGCGCAGTCAGCTCCCGCGGTCCTGCCAGCTCCGGCGCCGCCACGCCCGCCCGGCGATTGCGACGGCGCTGCGCCAGCGCCAGCTGCGCGAACAGCAGCTCCTCGAACGCGAGCCGGCGGCGCGCCTGCTCCTGATCCTCCGCCGCCAGCGGGAAGTGCGCCGCCCGCAGGGCGCCGGGGTGATCGAGCAGACGCTCGCGCAGGCGCAGCGCGGCCGGAAGTGGCTCGAGCGCATCGTCAAAGTTGACGGCGTGCTCACCGACGAGCGCGAGGATCTGCGTCGAGGAGAGCCCGTCGGTGGCCGGATAGTGCGCGACCGCGTGTGGCGACTCCCTCGGGATCGGCGTGACTTGACTCGGCGGCCAGAGGCCTGTCCTCGGTCGGCGCGTGCCCCTGAACCGTGAAGCGCCCGTGGCCGTCGGCCTTACCGTGCAGCATCAGGCGCGTTCCCGGCGGATAGCGCTCCACGAGCCACGGCTGGTTGAAGAATGTCGCGCGCACGGTTCCGGTCCCGTCGCCGACGGTGGCCTCGACCAGCGGCCGCATCCCCCGCTTACGCACCGGCCGCGCCGCGATCCGCCTGACCTCGACGACGATCGTGGCTGCCTCCCCGGCAACGAGCTCCGCGACGGCGCGCGCCTCACGCCGGTCGCGCGGGAGGTGCTCGAGCAGGTCGCCGACGGTGTACAGGCCCAGGCTCTGGGCGGCCTGTGTCGCCTTGGCGCCCTGCACGCGCAGATCGCGCTGCCATTGCCGCGGCGACGGATAGCGGATCGGCGCGGCCAGCAGCTCGCTCTGGCGTCAGCGGCTCGACGGCTTGCGAAGGCGGTCACCACGGCCACACTCTGAACGCAGGCGCGGACCTACCCCCGCGCAGCGGGGCTACGCGCCGCCGAGCTGGACGCCTTGACGATCAGCAGCACGACCGAGACGACCAGGTAGCCGCGCAGCGACGAGCATCGCGACCTTGCGTCCCATCGACCACTCGGGCCGGCTCAAGCAGCGCGAGTGACGGCATCGTCCACTCCTCCTTCGGAAGCTCCGGCCGCGTCGCGATCACGGTCACCGCCGGCGGCGCCGCGGCGGGAGCGCAGCGTCACAGCGCGAACAGCACGCAAGCCGATCGCCAGCACGGCGCCTCCGACCAGCGAGACCGCAGTCACGTCGATGTGCGGGAAGACCGTCGTCGCCATCAGGATCAGCGAGAGCAGCACGAGCACGGCGACGATCACGCTGGCGAGCGCGTTCAGCCAGCCGGGGTTGCGCCACGGGCCGAGCACCTCGCGGTCGTTGCAGAGCAGCAGCAGGAAGACGCTGGCGCTCGGCAGCAGCACGCCGGCCAGCGCCTGCACGGCGAGCGTGATCACGCCGAGCGGTGCGCCCGGGATCAGCACGATCGCAGCGGCGCCGACGATCAGCGCCGCGAAGATCGCGTAGAAGATCTTGGCGTCGGCGAAGCTGCGGTGCAGCGAGCTCTTGGTGCCGAACACGTCGCCGAACGCGTAGCTGGTCGAGAGCGTCAGCGCGCCGGCGCCGATCAGCGACGCGTTCAGCAGCACGAGCGCGAACAGCGCCGCGCGGCACAGAGCCGAGCACGTGCCGAGCGCCGCTGGCCGTGGCCCCGGCATCGCTGAAGTGGCCGAAGTAATGGGTGTTCCGGAACGCGAACGCAGAGACGCAGATCAGCGCGGCGGCGCCGACCACGACCACGACCGCGCCGATCCAGGTGTCGAGCCGCTCGTAGTTGATCCACGTCGGCGTGATCCGCTTGTCGATGATGTTCGACTGCTGGAAGAACAGCTGCCAGGGGGCGACCGTGGTCCCGACCATGCCGATGATCAGCAGCACCGAGGTCGAGTTCGCGCCCCCTTCGATGCCGGGTATTACGAAGTCGTGCGCGATCTGTGCCGTAATGCGGGTGCGAGAGGAAGAACAGCGGAATCACCAGCAAGTTCGCGAACACGAACACGAACATCGAGCGCTCCCAGGCGCGGAAGCTGCCGCTGGCGGTGATCGCGACGAGCGCGACCGCAGCGACCGGCACCGCGATGTACTTGGAGACGCCGAAGTAGCCGAGCGAGAGGCTGACGCCGATGAACTCGGTGACGATCGTGAGGAAGTTGAGAATGAACAGGTCCCCGACCGAGAACCAGCCCCAGAAGCGGCCGAAGCGCTCGTTGATCAGCTTGGCGTGCCCGACGCCGGTGACCGCGCCGAGGCGCACGACCATCTCCTGGTTGACGATCAGCACCGGCACCAGCAGGATCAGCACCCACAGCAGGCTCGTCCCGTAGTTCTGGCCGGCCTGCGAGTAGGTCGCGACGCCCCCGGCGTCGTTGTCGCCGACCATCACGATCAGGCCGGGACCGATGATCGCAAGCAGCGCGAGCATCCGCGCCCGCGTGCCGGGCTGCTTCGCCTCGTGCTGACCGATCGTCCCGAAGGCGCCCTGGATGTCGCCGGTGTGGGCAGAGTCGAGCACCGCGCGCTCGCGCGACGGGTGCACGTGCGGCTCGGGCTGCTTCGTCGTCATTTCGGGCTCGACCTCCTTCCGTGTGCGTCGTACCTTCGCGGCGCCGCAGAAGGTCGTCCCGTCCCGAGACTCAGTCGCCTGAGAGGCGGGTGACCGTTACCGACGCGCGACCGCGCAGCGGACTTCGCGGCAGCTCGCTGTCCTGGTGTGTTGCTCGATCATCCACAGCGACGATTCTAACCGTCCGCGCCAGGCGCATGACCGCGTCGTTTACAAGCTATTGACGAGTGCCTGCGGACACGTCGACGCCACTCCTCCGGCAGCAGCATCTCGAGCACGTCGTCGACGGCGATCATCCCGACCGGGCGGCCGTCAGAGTCGATCACGGGCATCGCGATCAGGTTGTAGTCGGTCATCAGCCGCGCGACCTCAGGCAGATCCTCCTCGGCGGCGACGGTCGGCGTCTGCGCCCCGTCCTCGAGCAGGCTCGAGAGGCTCGTGCCGGGATCCGCCCGGATCAGATCCGTGAGCGCCAACCGTGCCGATCAGCGTGCCGGCGCCGTCGACGAGGCAGATGGTCGACAGCAGCTGGCCGCCGAGATCGGCCCCGCGTACCTGTCGGAGTGCTGCGGCGACGGTCTCCTCGGCACTCACCGACACGAAGTCCGGGTTCATCATCCCGCCCGCCGTCGACGGGTTGTGCCCGAGGAGGTTGCGGATCTTGACCTGCTTGGCCGCCGGCAGCAGGTTCAGCACCGGCAGCCGCCGGTCCTGCTCGATCTCGAGCAGCAGGTCGGCGGCGTCGTCGGAGGCCATACGCGCCAGGACCGCGGCAACTTCCTCGTCGGTCCGCTCACGCAGGAACTCGACCTGGTGCTCGTCGTTCAGCTCCTCGAAGACGTCGGCCTCGAGCTCCTTGTCGTGGCCCACGGCGGCGAGGATTTCCTCGCCTTCCTGGTGCGAGGCGGCTTCGACGAGGTCCGCGATCTGCGCTGGATGAAGGCGCGCCAACCGCCGCGAAGCGAGCTTGAGGCGTGAGGTGGGCACATGTCCGACGAACGGTTCGATCTCGTGCCACGGCACGAACTGCGCGTGCTCCGTGTCGTGACCACGGAAGCGCCGCGGAAAAAAGCGCCAGAAGCGCGGCTTGAAGCTCGGGTCGATCCCCGTGACCCGCCAGACGCCTTCCTCGTTCGCGAGCTCCACCTCGTGTGCCGTCACGAGCCGCGCCGAGGCGACATTGATAACGCGACGATCGAGCAGGTCGCGTCGCAGTTGCACCTCGCCCGGCCGGCTCTCGAACTGCGCGAGGTTGAGCTTGGTCGTCGACGTCTTGGCGGCGTCGGGCCCGAGTTGCTCGATATGGCCGATCGGCACGAACATCTCGCGGCCGCCGATGCGAGCCTTCAGCCCTACGACCGGTGGCATCGCATCGCCCAGATCCAGGCGCGCGATCACGTCCTGGATGCGCCCAAGCCGGTCGCCACCGGAATCGACTAACGGGCTCCCCGCGATCGAGGAGAGGTGAACGATCTCAGATGGCATCAGCTGACGATCGCCGCTAAGCGTACGCTACTCGGCCGACAGCAGCCACCAGTAGCTCTCCTGTCCTCCGACGGAGAGCTCAAGCTCGACATCGCCGTTGGCGAGCCTGCTCACAGCGTTGTCGTCCAGCGGTGCATCGGCCCCGCGCAGGCACGTGATCAGCTCGGCTTCGTCGGCCAGCCGGCCGATGACGCCGCTCAGGGCCTGCTCCGGGTTTCCCCACACGATGAGCTCGTCGTCGACGAAGCCGATCGCGTCGCCCGTGTTGAAGCGACCCTGTGCGTCGTCTCGCGCGGCGCGCGCCACGGCTCCGGTGTGGAGCGTCTCGAGGATCTCAGTCATGGCTTCCGCGTTCGCCTCCGCCGCGCGTCGCGGATCGATCGCCACCGCGGCCGCAAGGCCGGCCTGGAGCGAGCGGGAGCGGACGACGACCACCTTCTTGTCAGACAGCTCGGCGGCGCGTTCCGCTGCCATGAACACGTTTGAGCTGTTGGGCAGCAGCACGACGTCCTCGGCCGCGACCGAGTGGATCGCGGCGAGCAGATCGTTGGTCGACGGATTCAGCGTGGGGCCGCCGTCGAGCGCGGTCACGCCAATCCCGACGAACAGCTCCCGGAACCCGTCACCCGTCACGACCGCCAGCCCGCCGCACACCGCGTCCGTCGCCAGCCCGGAGAGGAACACGGACGCCGGGCTCGCGAGCCGTGAATCGCGGTCCTTGACCTGCTCGCGCATGTCGGCGATGTCGATCCTGGACACCTCGTGCGGCTCAAAGAGCGCCATCGCGGTGTCCGGGGCATCGGTGTGGACGTGGACCTTCAGCGTCGAGCGGTCCCCCACCACCAGCACGGAGTCGCCCATCTGCTCGAGGCCGACGATGTAGGAGCGCTGGTCGAGGTCATCCCCGGTGACGGCGAAGTTGGTGCAGTAGCGATAGGTCAGCGATGCGTGCTCCGGGTGCGTCACCTTGGCGGCGGCGTGGTGCTCGATCATCACGGTCTCGCCCCCCCGCAGGGCGCCGACCATGCCGGCGAGCACAAGCGTGAGGCCATAGCCGCCGGCGTCCACGACGCCCGCCTCGCGCAGCACCGGAAGCAGGTCGGGCCCGCGCTTGACCGATTGCTGACCGGCGTCGAGCGCGCGCTCCATGACCTCGGCGGCCAGCGCATCCTGCTGCTGGTCGCTGGCGTCCGGACGCAACCGTGACTCGGGCATGTGGGCGAGCTCCGTGGCGACCTTGCTCGCCATCTCGCGCACAACCGTGAGGATCGTGCCCTCGGCCGGGTCACGTACCGATCCGTAGGCCTGGTCGGCGGCGCGCGCCAGTGCAGACCCGATCAGCACCGGGTCGATCAGCTCTCCGGGCCGGCTGATCAGCTCCTCGGCGGCCCCGCGGATCAGCTGCGAGAGGATCACGCCGGAGTTCCCGCGCGCCCCGAGCAGCGCCGCCCGCGCGACCGAGTTGACGATCTCATCGCGGCCGATCTCGTCGAGCGTCCGCTCCGCGGAAGCGTCGAGGATGCGGTCGAGCTCCTCCAGCACGGCGCGCATCGTCAGCACCATGTTGTCCCCGGTGTCGCCATCTGCGACCGGAAACACGTTGAGATCGTTGACCTCCTGGCGCCGCGCTTCGAGCGCGGCGAGGCCGGCCTCCACGAGCGCGCGGAAGCGAAGGATTGCGGGATCGCTCACAGGCCGAAGCTGCTCACAAGCCGGGGTCGCTCACGGGCGGCCGCCGCCTAGCGAGCCTTGGTGACCTTGCCGGCCTTGAGGCAACGCGTGCAGACGTAGACACGACGCGGCGTGCCGCCGTCGTCGATCCGGACGCGCTGAAGGTTGGGATCGAAACGGCGATTGGTGGCAACCATCGAGTGGCTGCGGGAGTGGCCGAAGGAAGGGCCCTTCGCGCATACGTGACAGACCTTTGACATAACGGCGGTCGAGTATACGCACCCGCGCTTGACTTACCCGTTTCGCATCGGGGAGGATGCGCCGAGTGCTCGATGTTCCGATCACGACGCTCGATGGTCGCACGCTGCTTCTCCAGGAGGCCGGTGACCCACGCGGCACTCCGGTGCTTTTTCACTCCGGCACGCCGAACTCGCGCCTGATCTTCAGCGAGCACGCCGAGCTCGCGACGCGACTCGGGGTTCGCCTGCTGTGTTATGACCGTCCCGGCTGCGGCGGCTCGACACGCCAGCCGGGCCGTACCGTCGCCGACTGCGTCGCCGACGTGCGCGCGATCGCCGCCGAGCTTGGAATCGAGCGTCTGGGCGTCTACGGTGGCTCCGGCGGTGGACCACACGCGCTGGCGTGCGCGGCGCTGCTGGATGACCTGGCGCCGGCCGTCGCGGTGCTCGCGAGCCCTGCGCCCTGGGGCGCCGAGGGCCTCGATTTCTTCGACGGTATGGGGGAGCTGAACGTCGAGGAGACCAAGCTCTACTTCGCCGACCGCGACGCGGCCTGGGAGAAATGCCAGGCGGATCGGCTCGAGATGCTGCAGGCCACCGTCGACGAGCTACACGAGTCGCTGAAGTCGCTGATCTCTCCGCCCGACGCCGCGGTGCTGACGGGCGACTTCGCCGAGTTTCTCGCCGAGTCCCTGCGAGACGGTCTCGCCCCGGGTGCCGAGGGCTGGTGGGACGACGGCGTCGCGGGGCTGGAGCCCTGGGGCTTTGAGCTCGCCTCGATCCGCACACCCGTCCTGCTTCTGCATGGCCGCCAGGACCGGTTCGTACCGTTCGGGCACGGTCAGTGGCTCGCGGCCCGGGTTCCGGGTGTGGAGACCCGGCTGACCGACGAGGACGGGCACCTGACGCTGTACGAGAACCACCTTGGGGACGTCCTCGGCTGGCTGCTCGAACGTATGTAGCGACTCCAGCGAGCCCAGGCCGGCGGGACTCGCCTGGGAGGCTCGACTAGCGGGTCTCGATGATCACGTTGGTCGCCTTGACGACCGCCGTGGCGCTGACGCCCGGCTTGAGACCGAGGTCGTCGGCCGCCTCCCGCGACATCAGCGACACGACGCGGAACGGTCCGCAGACCAGCTCGATCTGGGCCATGACGCCATCGCGCTTGACGCCTACGACAAGACCCGAGAACTGGTTGCGAGCGCTCGAGTGACCGCTGCCCACGCGCTCGTGCAGGAGCTTCGAGAGATCAACCGATGACATGTAGCGCCGGTTGCCGCGACGCTCGAATTGCACGCGCCCGGATCGTTCCCAGCGTCTGAGCGTGTCGATGCTGACGCCGAGCGCCATCGCAGCCGTGCCGATCTGGACCAGGTCCTCGCTGCCGGGTTCGCTGGACTTCGTGGTCACGGCCGGTCCCTCACAGCCACTCTTATATGGCGAAGCCGGCTCGCCGTGGCCGCTCGGCGAGATCTCGCTTGACCGCGAGCGAAGCGAGTGCCGCTTCGACCGCGTGCCGGCCGGTGTCGCGCTTGCTGCCGCCCTTCACCCGCGCCCGCGCCTGCTCGGCGGTGTCGACTGTCAGCACGCCGAAGCCGACCGGGACACCTGTCCGCAGTTGCACGTCCTGGAGGCCGCGCGCGGTCTCGCCGCAGACGTAACTGTAGTGGTCGGTCTCGCCGCGAATCACCGCGCCGAGCGCAACGATCGCGGCGTAGCGCCCGCTCTCGGCGGCATAGCGGCTGATCAGCGGCAGTTCGAACGCGCCGGGCACCGCGAAGCTGTCGACATCCGTGATGCCCGCCTCCTCGAGCGCGTCGCGCGCGCCCTGCTCGAGTGCGTCGGCGAGCTCCTCGTAGAAGCGAGCGATGCAGAGCGCAACCCGAGTCTCACCGGTCATCGGCGCGCTCCCCCTGCTCGTCGGCGAGCTCGTCGAGCACCAGTTCGTCGTGCAGCATCTCGTCGTCAAACGGCAGCCCCTGATGGTGCAGGGTGTGGCCGAGCTTGTCGCGCTTGGTGCGCAGGTACGCCTCGTTGTGCTCATTGGGCTGGTGCACGATCGGGATCTGGTCGGTCACGGTCAGCCCGTGGCCCGCGAGCCCTGAGATCTTCTTCGGATTGTTGGTCAGGATCCGGATGCTGGTGAGCCCGAGGTCGACGAGGATCTGAGCGCCGATGCCGTAGTCGCGCAGGTCCGCCGGCAGGCCGAGTCGCAGGTTCGCCTCCACCGTGTCGAGGCCCTCTTCCTGGAGCTTGTAGGCGCGCAGCTTGTTGAGCAGCCCGATGCCGCGCCCCTCCTGGCTCAGATAGAGCAGCACACCGCTGCCCTCGGCCTCGATCATCTCCAGCGCTGACTCGAGCTGCTCGCCGCAGTCGCAGCGCAGCGAGTGGAACACGTCGCCGGTGAGGCACTCCGAGTGCACGCGCACGAGCACGTCCTCCGCCCCCTGGACCTCGCCCTTGACCAGCGCCACGTGGTGCTTGCCGTCGAGCATCGCCCGGTAACCGACGGCCATGAAGTCGCCGAAAGCAGTCGGCAAGCGGGTCGCGACGACGCGTTCGACGAGCTTCTCGGTGCGCCGCCGGTAGGCGACCAGGTCAGCCACCGTGATCATCTTCAGGCCGTGGCGCGCGCAGTAGCGCTCCAGATCCGGGACCCGCGCCATCGTACCGTCGTCGTTCATCACTTCGCAGATCACCCCGGCCGGAATCAGCCCCGCCAGTCGCGCCAGGTCGACGGCCGCCTCGGTCTGGCCGACACGCTCCAGCGTCCCCCCGCGCTTGGCCTTCAGCGGGAACACGTGTCCTGGCTGGACGAGCTCTCGCGGGCTGGTCTGCGGGTCGATCGCGACCTGGATCGTGCGAGCGCGGTCGGCCGCGGAGATTCCGGTGCTGACCCCGCTGCGGGCCTCGATCGAGACGGTGAACGGCGTCTCGAACGACGATTCGTTCTTGGCCGCCATCAGGTTAAGGCCCAGCTCGTCGCAGCGCTCGGGCGTCAGAGACAGGCAGATCAGGCCGCGTCCCTCCTTGGCCATGAAGTTGATCGCCTCGGGCGTGACGAACTGGGCGGCCATCGTCAGATCGCCCTCGTTCTCCCGGTCCTCGTCGTCGCAGACGACGACCATCTTGCCCTGGCGGATGTCCTCGATCGCCTCCTCAACGGTGGCGAACGGGCTGTGGACTGTGGTCAATCCGGGCTCCTTCCCTGTATCAGGCGCTCGACGTATTTGGCCAGCACGTCAACCTCCAGATTCACCGTCGTCCCGGGCTCGGCGCGACCCAGATTGGTGCGCTCGAGCGTCTCGGGTATGAGTGAAACGGTAAATGATCGGGAGTCCAGACCCGAGACCGTGAGCGACACGCCATCGACGGTGATCGAGCCCTTGTGAACGACGTAACGCAACACTCCGGGGGGTGCGTCGATCGTCACTCGCCGCGAGAATCCGTCAGCCGTGACACTCGTGACGGTACCGACGCCGTCAACGTGACCCTGGACCATATGGCCGCCCAAACGGTCGGTCAGGCGCATCGCGAGCTCGAGATTCACGGGACTCCCAGTGGCGATCTCGGCCAACGAGCTCAGCTTCAGGGTCTCGTTCATGACATCGGTACTGAAGGCGCCCCTGTCAACGGCGGTCGCCGTCAGACAGACGCCGTTGACCGCCACCGAGTCACCCTCCGCGAGCTCGCGAGTGAGATCGCTCTCGACGCGCAGGCGCACGCCACCGTCGGAACGCTCCACGTCGATGACCTGTCCGAGGTCGGCCACCAGCCCGGTGAACAACTCACCACTCCCTGATCCGCGCGGTCAGGAGCAGGTCGGTCCCGATCCGGGCGCAGTCGAGTGTCAGCGCGCGCACCGCCTCGGCGATCGACTCGACGCCCTCGCTCTCCAGCGGGTCACGCGCGCCGCGGCCGCCGAGCACGAGTGGCGCGACGAACAGCCGCACCTCATCGATCTCTCCCGCATTGAGAAACGCGCCGGCAAGTCTGGGCCCGCCCTCGAGCAGGATCGACGTCACACCAGCCGCACCGAGCTGGTCCAGTGCCGAGCGCACCCGCGCCGGCTCGTTCTCCCCGGTTGCGCAGATCACATCGACGCCCCGCGTCTCGAGGGCGTCGGTGGCCGCACGCGGCGCCGCTCGGGACACGATCACGGTCAGCGGCCCGGTGCCGGTGTCGTCGAGCAACCGGGCCGTCAGCGGTAGTTGCCCGAGCGAGTCGAACACCACCCGGCGCGGCTGGCGCGCCGCCAGCGTGTCGGAGTCGGAGCCGCCGACGCGCGCGGTCAGCACCGGGTCATCGGCGAGCGCGGTGCCGATCCCGACTGCGACCGCATCACTGGCCGCCCGCCACTGGTGGACGAGTTCGCGGCTGCGATCACCGGAGATCCACTTCGAGTCGCCACTGCGCGTCGCGACCTTGCCGTCGATCGACATCGCCGATTTGAACAGCACCCACGGCCTCCCGACACGGGCATGCTTGCGGAACGGCTGGTCCAGGAGCCGTGCCCGGGCCGCGATCTCTCCGTCGGCCGTCACGACCTCAATGCCGTCGTCGCGGAGGATTCCGAGACCGCGTCCGGATGCGTGCTCGGACGGATCGTCGGAGGCGACCACCACGCGACCGATCCCAGCCTCACGGATCGCGTCGGTGCAAGGTGGCGTCCGTCCCTGGTGACAGCACGGTTCGAGCGACACGTACATGGTCGCGCCGGCGAGATCCTGCTCGCCCGCGGCATGGATCGCCTCGACCTCGGCGTGCGGACCGCCGACCTCGCGGTGGAAACCCTCGCCGACCACCTCCCCGTCGCGCACGATCACCGCGCCCACATGGGGATTCGGGCTCACGCGGTCGCCGCCGAGCGCCGCGAGATCGATCGCGCGCTGAAGGTGACGGAGGTCAGAATCGGTGTTCACAGCCACGCTCGGAAGGATAGGCGGGGCGCACATCGGGCCGCTCGGCCCGCTGGCCGGCGGCCCGAGCCCACGCTCAGCTCACTGGCCAGGCGGCGGCGGCGATCTCCTGGAACGCGGCGCCGGGATCGGAGGCTCCGAACACGGCCGTGCCGGCGACGAGGAGGTTGGCGCCCGCGTCGGCAACGCTCCTGGCCGTGGGGCCGCTGACGCCGCCGTCGACCTCGACGCCGATCGTGGCCGGGAGCATCGTACGCAGTTCGCGCAGCTTCTGGAACGAATGTGGGATCAGCGTCTGGTTGCCCCAACCGGGGTTGACGCTCATGCACAGGGCCAGATCGAGGACCCCGTCCGAGGCGGCGTCTGCGAGCATCGCGACCGGCGTCGCCGGACAGATCGCCGCGCCGGCCGTGCAGCCACCCTCCCGGACCGCCTGCAGCGCGTAGTGCACGTGCGGTGTCGCCTCCACGTGGATCGTGATGCTGTCGGCACCCGCCTTGATGAAGGCCTCCACCTGACGCTCCGGCCGCTCGATCATCAGGTGCACGTCGATGATCGCTCCGGCGGCGTGAACCTGCTCGGCGAGAGCCTCCACAGCGTTCGGGCCGAAGGTGATCGGCGGCACGAAGTGGCCGTCCATAACGTCGACGTGAATCACGCGCGCTCCGGCAGCGAGGACCTCCGCGACCTGCGAGCCGAGCCGCGCGAGGTCCGCCGCCAGGATCGAGGGCGCGACCTCACGAGAACAGACGAGTTCGGCGTGGCTCACCGGGCGCTCACGTCAAAGAGCCTTGAGCATGCTGCCCTGGCAGTGGTTGCATTCGACGATCGCGGTCGTCGACATGCGGACGATCGTCGAATGCTCGCCGCAATTGGGGCAAACCGACTGAAGCTCGTAACGGCTCAGGCAGTAAAGGCAGCGGTAACGCCCTGGGGACGTGGCCGGTCGCAGCCACGGCTCGTGGCAGTTCGGACAGGCCGGCCCGAGAATCGCGTGTACCTCGTCCACGTGCCAAATGTAACGCGGTCATCCAGCACGCCGGAGCCGTGCAATGAAGAACCCGTCAGTGCCGTCGGTGCTGGGGAGCAGCTGCCAGTGCTGCTCGCAGCTGAACTCCTGCGTGCTCGCGCACCAGCCCGTCCACGACCGCCTCAGCCTCTCGGCGGCTGACGGTGCAGACGGAATAGACCAATGATCCACCGGGCCGCAGCCTGACCGCCCCGGCTCGCAGCAGCTCGGCCTGCTTGGCTGCCAGATCAGCAATCTCGGCGCGCCGGGGCTGCCAGCGCAGATCCGGTCGGGCCTGCAGCGTTCCGAGGCCGCTGCACGGCGGATCGACGAGAACCCGGTCGAAGTCCGCCGGCCCGCCGAACTCGCGTGCATCGATCTGCTCCACCCGGACATGCTCTGCGCCCATCTGCGCGCACGTCTCCCTGAGCGCCTGCGCGCGCCCGGGATGGACCTCGACAGCGACGACCTCCCCCTCCCCTGCCATCAGCGCCGCCAGGTGCGTGGTCTTGCCGCCCGGGGCCGCACAGAGATCGAGCACGCGCTCCCCCGGCTCCGGCGCGAGCACGCGGGCGACCGCCGCCGATCCGCGCGACTGGGGCATCAGCTCGCCTCGCTTGAAGAGCTCGGAGCCGAACGCGTCGAACCCGCCGTCGAGCACGAGCATCTCCGGCAGCTCCGGCAGACCCGGCTGCGCACGCCAGGGGGGCGCGGCGCGGGCTGCGCCGGCCGGGCGCGTCGCACCGAGCTCGGCCATCACCTGCTCAGGCGCCGCGCGCAGCGTGTTGACCCGCAGCGCCGACTCGGCGGGCGTGTTGACGCTCGCGAGCAGCGCGCGAGCGGCATCGGCGCCGAGCTCCTGCCACCACATCTCCGCCAGCCAGTCGGGCACCGAGTGCAGGACCGCGGCGCGCTCGGGCGTGCTGTCGTCGAGCTTGGCTAGCTGCTCCGGGCCCTCACGGCCGGCGCGACGCAGCGCCGCGTTCACCAGTGGAGCGCCGCCGCGGCTCGAGCGTTTGGCCAGCTCGACGCTCTCGTTGACGGCGGCGTAGTCGGTCACGCCGCCGAGGAAGAGGATCTGGAAGAGCCCGAGCCGCAGCGCCGCCAGGACGGCCGGCTCCAACTGTTCGAGCGGGCGCGAGACGAACGCCGACAGGAACTGGTCGAGCGTGCGCCGGCGCTGCACGGTGCCGTACGCAAGCGTCATTGCCAGCGCGCGGTCACGCCCATCCAGTCCGGACGCCGCGGCGTGAAACGCCCGGTCGGCGAAGGCGCCCTGCTCGAAGACGCGGCGGATGACCGTGTACGCGGCCGCGCGCGCCGGCGCGACGCTCACCGCTTCAGGCCCCGCTGATAGTCCGCCCACGGCATCGGCCGCTTGCCGGGCGGCTGCACGATCAGCAGCTCGAGCGTGTCGCCGACGGCGCGGGCCTTCCACACGCCGAGGCGAGTCCCGTCCGCCTGCTCGAGATAGGCGCCGATGTGCGGACTGAGCGCGCGGACGCGCCGCGCGCGCGCCACGGCGGGCTCGGACGGATCGAGCACACGGTCAGCGGCCGTGAGCTTGTCGGCGTATGTGACGCCCGACTCGGCCTGCGCATCGCAGGGCGGTTGCTCGTCGAGCGCCCGCACCAGTAGCTCGCCTCCGAGCGCCTCCAGCCTCGCCGAGAGAGTTCCGTAATCGTCCTCCGGCTCGATCGCAACGCGACCCTCCAGGCACACGGGACCGCTGTCGAGCCCCGCCGTCAGTCGCATGATCGAGACGCCCGTCTCGGCGTCGCCAGCCAGGATCGCGCGCTCGATCGGAGCGGCGCCGCGCCAGCGCGGCAACAGTGAGGGGTGCACGTTGAGGATTGGATAGCTGGACAGCAGCGGCTCCTTGATCAGTGCGCCGAACGCGCAGACGCACAGCGCCTCGGGCCGCGCATCGGCGATCCGCATGAGGGCCTCCTCCGAGTTCACGGACCCGGGCTGGTAGACCTCAAGCCCAAGTTCGCGCGAGACCTCGACCGTGGGGGGAGGCGTGAGCTTGCGCCCGCGTCCCTGCGGGCTGTCGGGGCGGCTCACAACGAGCGCGGGGCGGTGCGGCGAGTCGTGCAGACCGCGCAGCACCGCACCGGCAAAGCCGGAGGTGCCCAGATAGACGGTCCTCACCCGGTGCGCTGCTGTTCCTGCCACTCGCGCAGGATCCGCATGGCCTCCTTGCGCTGGTCGCGTGACGTGCGGTCGAGCATCAGAACCCCGTCGAGGTGGTCCATCTCATGCTGGATCACCCGCGCCTCCAGCCCGGATGCCTCGACCGTGATCAACTCGCCGTACTCGTCCCGGGCGCCGACGCGAATATGGACGGGACGTTCGACGTCGACGTGAACCGAAGGCAGGCTGAGACAGCCCTCCTCGGCGATCTCCTCATCCTTGGAGGACCACTCGATCACGGGGTTGACCAGCGCCGCCAATGGCGCCTCGGACTGCACCCGGTAGACCAGTAGCCGGTGCACGACACCCAACTGGGTCGCGGCCAGGCCGATGCCGAGCGCGTCGTCCATCAGTAACCCCATCTGCCGGACCTCGTCACGCAGGGCGTCGTCGAAGTGCTCGACCGGCCGTGCCTTGGTCTTCAGGACGGGGTCGCCGAACTTGCGCACATGTGCCAGGGCGGCATCGCGCCGCGCGACGACCTCGGGATCGAGTTCCGCCTCGGCCTTCGGCTCGCGGTCATCCTGCAGCTCGACCTCCACGTCATCACCTGCAGGTGACGGCTCGCCTGCGGGTGAAGGCTCGCCTGCGGTTGCGAGCTCGCCTGCGGGCTCGCCGACGGGCAAGGGCTCGCCCTCGGGCAAGGGCTCTTCGCCGCGAACCTGATCGAGCGCTTCTGGCACAGAGTTCAGTCTATTGGCGCGGGCCCGCGTGCGAGTCCCAGTCAAACCGTCTGGACAATCCGCTCTATTGCGGGTCGACGTCGACGCTGACTGCGACCTCGCCCTGCGCCCGGTCTGTGCTGACGGCATCTACCGCATCGCCGACCGCCGCGATCGCAGCACTGCGATCCGTCGCCTTGATCACCAGCTGCGAGCGCGACCTGCCCCGCAGCATGAACAACGACGCGGGGCCGAGGACAGAGAATTGGGGTCCCGCCTGCCCTCCCTCGGCCACGGAGATCCGGTCGTATAGAGCGCTCGCCGCGGTCTGCGCGGCGCCGGCGTCCGCGGCGGCAAAGACAACGCGGATCAGGGTCGTGAACGGCGGGTACCCGAGTGCCTTGCGGCGTCGCAGCTCTCCGCGCAGGAATGTCTCGGAATCGTGCTGGGCGGCCAGCACGATCGGACGCGCGGCCGGCTCCTTTGTTTGCACCAGCACGCGACCCGAGCTGCCCCGCCCGGTCCGGCCTGCAAGCTGGGTGACAAGCGCAAACGTGCGCTCCTCGGCGCGGAAATCCGGAAAGCGGAGGGTCTGATCTGCGTCGATCACTACGCCCAGCCCAACGTCGGCGAAGTCGTGCCCCTTGGCGACCATCTGTGTCCCGACGAGCACGCCGGCAGCAGCGGTGTGGAACCGCTCGAGGATGCGCGCGCGGGCATCCAGCCCGGCGGCGTCGGCGTCGAGCCGGAGCACTGGGAAGCCGTCGCCGGCAAGCGCGGACACGAGCTCATGCTCGAGACGCTCAGTACCCGCACCGTGGCGCGAGACCGAGACCGAGCCGCAGTCGGGACAGTTGGACGGGACACGTTCCCGGTGCCCACAGTGGTGGCAGGCGACCACACCGTGGCCGCGATGCAGCACCAGCGCGACGTCGCAGTTCGGGCACATCCACACACGTCCGCAGGATCCACACGAGAGGAAGTTCGACCAGCCGCGACGGTTGAGCAGGACGATCGCCTTGCTCCCCGCCCGCCTGCAATCGGCCAGCGCCAGCCAGGTGTCTGGATGCAGCGGGTTGTGCAGGCCCCGCATGTCAAGGATCTCCACGGCTGGCAGTGGCCGCCCGTCGACGCGCTGGGTGAGCCGCAGCCGCGTCGTGCCAAAGGCGCTCTCGGGCCGGGGAGTGGCGCTGCCCACGAGCAGCACCGCCCCGTGATCCTGTGCGCGCCTGCGCGCGACGGCGCGCGCGTCATAGCGCGGATCGCTTTCGTGCTTGTACGAGCTCTCATGCTCCTCGTCGACCACGATCAGCCCGATATCGGCGAGCGGCGCGAACACGGCCGACCGCGGGCCCACGCACACCGTCGCCTCGCCGCGGGCCAGGCGCAGCCACTCGTCGTTCCGCTTGCCGGCACTCATGCCTGAATGCATGACCGCCACGACATCGCCGAAGCGTGCCTGAAATCGCGCTAGGGCCTGTGGGGTCAGCGCAATCTCGGGGACGAGGATGATCACACCGCGGCCTGCCTTCAGCGTCGCCTCGGCGGCCTGCAGGTAGACCTCGGTTTTGCCGGAGCCGGTGACGCCATGAAGCAGGAACTCCGGGCTGCCATCGCCGCCCATCTCCACGACCCGGGCGGCTGACGCCGCGAGGGTCGCGTTTATGGGCAGCAAGGCAGCCTTTTGTTCAGCCGTCAGCGGCGGGGCTGAAGCTGAGCTGGATGAGACCGTGTAGGTGGACGGGCGGCGGGGTTGGGTGGCGTGCTCGAGAGCGACCAAACCGCGCCACTCCAGGCGGCGGAGCAGCTGCGTGCCGAGGTCTGAAGCTGGAGCTGGTTGCTGAGCGAGGGTTTCGAGGGCAACGCGCTGGCCGGCGGTGAGACGGGTGGCATCCGTGAGGGCTGCCAGGCCGGGCTCGGTGATCGACGCGACGAGCACGTGCTTCTCGCGCAGACCCTGTGCGGCGCCCGCGGGCAACAGCACCTGCAGTGCGCGCGCCGGGGTCGAGCAGTACTCGGCGGCCATCCAGATCGCGAGCTTGACGAGGTCAGGTGGCAGCCGTGCCGGAAGCAGTTCCTGCGCGGTTGCAAGCCGATCCGCAGCAATCTCCGAGCTGGGAGCGGTCTCGGCGACCACGGCGAGGATCGCCCGTCCCGCGAACGGCACGCGCAACAGCGAGCCGACGCCGGCGTCGTCGAACTCGGTCGGGAGCCTGTAGTCGAACAGTCCCCTGATCGCGCGCGTCGACGTCAGCGGGATGACGCGGGCGATCAACTGCCGGCTCTGTCTGGACGGGCGCCGCTACGCGCCGACGGTGGCGCCGAGCCCCGCAGCCTCGCGCAGCGCCTGCGCCTTGTCGGTCGCTTCCCAGGTGAAGTCCGGCTCCTCGCGACCGAAGTGGCCGTAGGCAGCGGTCTGCTGATAGATCGGCCGGTGCAGCTGCAGGTACTGGCGGAACGCGGCCGGACGCAGGTCGAAATGCTCATTGATCAGCTCGAGGATGCGGCCACGCCCGATCTTCTCGGTGCCGAACGTCTCGACGAGCATCGAGACAGGATGCGCGACGCCGATCGCATAGGCGACCTGGACCTCCGCGCGGTCGGCGAGCCCGGCCGCGACCACGTTCTTGGCCACGTACCGCGTCGCATAGGCCGCCGAGCGGTCGACCTTCGAGGGGTCCTTGCCGGAGAACGCGCCGCCGCCGTGACGTGCCATGCCGCCGTACGTGTCGACGATGATCTTGCGGCCCGTGAGACCACAGTCACCCATCGGACCGCCGATCACGAAGCGCCCGGTCGGATTGACGAGAAAGTTCTGCCGCAGCTTCGCGGCGTCGTAGAGCGGCGGCAAGGTCGGCAGGACGACGTGCTCCCAGAGGTCCTCGGCGATCAGGGCTTCGGCACCCGCGGCGTGCTGGCTGGAGATCAGCAGCTTCTCGATCTCCACGGGCTTGCCATCGACATAGCGCACCGTCACCTGCGTTTTGCCGTCCGGCCGCAGGTAAGGAAGCGTCTCATCCTTGCGGACGTCCGCAAGGCGCTGGGCCAGGCGGTGCGCGACCGAGATCGGGAGCGGCATCAACTCCGGCGTCTCGTTGGAGGCATAGCCGAACATCATCCCCTGGTCACCCGCCCCTGCCAGGTCGAGCTCGTCTCCGGAGTCCGCGCGCATCTCATAGGCCTTATCGACACCCCGCGCGATGTCCGGCGACTGCCTGTCGATCGTGCTGATCACGGCGCACGTCTCGTAATCGAACCCGTAGGCGGCGTCCGTGTAGCCGATGCGACGGACCGTCTCGCGCGCGATCGCCTGGATGTCGACATAGGTGCTCGTCGTGATCTCACCGGAGACCACGATCAGACCCGTGTTGACGAGCGTCTCGCAGGCGACGCGGCCGCTGGGATCGTCGCGCAGAACCGCGTCGAGCACGCCATCGGAGATCTGGTCTGCGATCTTGTCGGGATGACCCTCCGTGACCGACTCGGAGGTGAACAGGAATTCGTTGTCAGGCATCGCGGGAAGCGTATCGGCCGCGTCGCTCGTTCCGTTCGACGAAGTCGATCATCAGCGGAATCCCCTCCATGCGGTAGCGCTCACGCATGCGGTTCTCGAGGTAGTACGCGTAGTCGCGCGTGACCAGGCCGTGCGAGTTCACCTGGATCGAGAACCGCGGCGGCCGCTCGCCGGTCTGGGTCATGTACAGCAGCTTCAGACGCTGGTTGCCGTGCCGGCGATTGTTGCTCGACGGCGGCTGGCGCTTGGCGACCACGTCGGAGATGAAGCGGTTCAGCTGCGAGGTCGGGATGCGCCCGCGACTGCGGTCGGCCAGGCCTACCGCCTCCACCAGGATCCGCTCCACGTGCCGACCGGTCTTCGCGCTCGTCGTCAGCACCCGGGGGCGCAGCCTCAGCTTACGGTTGACGCGGATGCGCTCATGGTCGAGCTCATCAGGTCCTACGCCCGCGCTCTCCTCCGCCTGGAGGTCCCATTTGTTGAGCACGATCGCCGTGGCGCAGCCGGATTTCATCGCCATCTCCGCGACGCGGAAGTCCTGCGCGGTGACGCCGTCGGTCGCATCACAGACGACCAGCGCGACATCCGCGCGTTCCGCCGCCCGCTGTGAACGCAGCGCCGTGTAGTACTCGAGCGACTCACCCACCTTCGATTGCCGGCGCAGGCCGGCGGTATCGACCAGGACGATCGGGCGGTCCTCAAAGCTGAATGGCAGGTCGATCGCGTCCCGCGTGGTGCCGGCGACCTCCGAGACGATCACACGATCGGATCCGAGGAAGCGGTTCACCAGCGACGACTTGCCGACGTTCGGTCGACCGATCAGCGCGAGGCGAATCGGATCCTCTGGAGACGGCTCGCGATCGTGGTCGGGCCCCACCTCGACAATCCTGTCGAGCAGATCCCCGGTACCGAGTCCCTGAGCGGCCGACACCGCGATCGGGTCGCCGAGCCCGAGCTGATGGAACTCGTGGGCCAGCGACATGTCGCGTACCGAGTCGACCTTATTGGTGGCGACGATCACCGGGATCGTGATCTTGCGCAGCAGGTCGGCCATGTCGAGGTCACCCGGGCGGACACCCGCCTTCGCATCCACCACCAGCACGGCGACATCGGCCTCGGCCAGTGCCTCCTGTGATTGCTGCTGGATCTGACGGGCAAGATCGTCGCGTTCCTCGAGGTCGACGCCGCCCGTGTCGATCAGCGTCAGTGCACGCCCGTTCCACTCGGTCTCGAGCTCCTTGCGGTCGCGGGTCACGCCGGACTGCTCGTGGACGACCGCCTCCCGCGACTCGGTGAGGCGGTTGACGAGCGAGGACTTCCCGACGTTTGGGTAACCGACGATTGCGACCTTCATGGCCGTTCGAGCCTAGCGTGAGCCTGAGTAAGCGATTCCGGGACGGATGCTGCTGGAGTCAGCGACCAGGGACGAGCGCGGCGATCCGGGCCACCACCTGCACGAGCGTCAGCCCACTCGTGTCGAGCTCGGTCGCGCCGTCCGCGGGCCGCAGCGGTGAAACCGCGCGGTTGCGGTCACGCTCGTCGCGCATGGTCTGCTCGGCCAGCACCGTTGCGGAGTCCACCCCCAGTTGCGTGGCTCGGCGTCGTGCGCGCTCAGCCGGATCAGCCGTCAGAAAGACCTTCAGGTCGGCGTCCGGCGCGACGACCGTGCCGATGTCGCGGCCCTCGGCGACCCAGTCACCGCGGCTCAGCAAGGCTCGCTGCCGCGCGACCATCGCGCGGCGCACGCCGGGGTCAGCGGCGACCTGCGAGGCACGCTCGGACACCTCGGGAGCGCGGATCGCATCGGTCACGTCCTCGCCATCGAGCAGGACACGATCGCCGAGGTCGATCCGTATCTCCGTTGCGAGTGTCGCAAGGTCGCCGGGCCGCTGGAGACTGGCGAGAGCGACACACCTGTACATGGCACCGCTGTCCAGATATGTGAAACCCAGCGCTTGGGCGACTGCCCTGGCGACGGTTGATTTCCCGGCACCCGCGGGACCGTCGATCGCGATCACCACCGGGTTGACACCTCGCTCAGCTCTACCTGCGCTCCGGTCACCGGCCAGCGCGTGAAGAAGTCCGGGAAGGTCTTGCCCACCACGATCGGCTCCTCGAGCCGGACGGGGACACGCGCCCCGATGAGCGAGAACGCCATTGCGATCCGGTGATCCTCATAAGTCGGCAGGCGCGTCTCGGGCCGCGGTTGTCCGGGCTCTATGCGCAGGTAATCGTGGCCCTCGTCGACCTCGATCCCGAGCCGTCGTAGATTCTCGGCGCACGCTGCGAGCCGGTCGGACTCCTTTACGCGAGCGTGCCCGATGCCCTCGATCGTCGTCGGGCCGTCGGCGAAGACCGCGACGCAGGCGAGCGTCATGAACACGTCGGAGCTGTTGCCCATATTCACCGCCACGCCGCGCAGCCGCTCTGGTCCGGTGAGTTCCAGCGTGCCGCCATCACGCACGGTGCAGCCCATCTGTTCAAGGAATCCGACCAGCTCGATATCACCCTGGGCTGTCGTCGAGCGGTCCAGGCCAGGGAGGCTCACGGTCGTTCCCGTCACGGCCGCGCTCCCCAGGAAGTAGGAGGCCGCCGAGACGTCGGGTTCGACCGCGAACTCAGTCGCGATGTAGGCACCGCGCGTGACTGTCATCGTGTCCGCGGCAGGCTTGACATCGATGCCAAATGCGCGCATCGCGTTCAACGTCAGGTCCAGGTATGGCTTGCTGACGAGCCTGTCGAAGTGAAGCCTGGTGTCCGCCCGCGCGAACGGAGCGGCCATCATCAGTCCTGACAGGAACTGGCTCGATACGGATGCGTCGACGTTGACCTCGCCACCGGCCAGGCCGCTGGCGCCGAGCATCAGCGGGAACGCCTCGCCGGCGATCGCCGCCCCCTGCGCCCGCAAAGCATCGAGCATGGGACCCAACGGTCGGCGGCGCAGCTGCGGATGCGCATCGACCGCGAACTGTCCATGTCCTGCAGCCAGCATCGGCAGGAGGAAGCGCCCGACGGTCGCGCCCATCCCGCAGTAGACCTCGGCGTCGCCGCTCGGCGGGCCGCCGAGCCCACCAACGGTCCAGCGAGGGCTCCTGTCGGCGTCGTGCTGCTCCTCGACACTGGCGCCGAGCTTACGCAGCGCGCCGGCCATCGCCAGCGTGTCGTCCGCCACCAACGGGTCGATCAGTGTCGACTCGCCCGCGGCGACACCCGCCAGCAGCAGCGCGCGGTTGGTGATGCTCTTGGACCCCGGCACACGCACCTCCCAGCGCGCCGGTGGGTTCCCCGGGGCGACACGCGCTAGCTCGGTCACGGGCTGAGCCTCTCACGATCGACGGCGGCCTGCTCGCTCCAGCGCGCCAGCGCGGCCTCATCACCGGTGGCGAGTGCCGCGCGCACCTCAACCAGGCGCGCTACCGCGTCGTCGATCGCATCGCCCAGGGCGTGGCGGTTGTCCATGTAGATGTCGCTCCACACCGTGGCGTTGGACCCGGCAACACGCGTGGCGTCACGGAAGCTCGGACCCGGCGCCGCCGGGACTTCGGCGGCGGCGAGCTGGGCCACGAGCACATTCGCGAACACATGCGGGAGGTGCGAGACGGTCGCCATCAGCCGATCATGCGCCTCGGCCTCGATCTCGACCGGCGTGGCGCCGAGCGCGGTGACCAGCTCACTGACGCGACTCAGGCTCATCGCCGAAGTCGTCGCCGACGGGACCAGGAACCAGGTCGCACCGTCGAACAGGTCGGCGCGGGCATGCTCGACGCCGCTTGTCTCCGAGCCCGCAAGCGGATGCCCGCCAACGAACCGCGGATCGGAGCAGGCATCGACCACGAGCCGCTTGGTCGAGCCAACATCGCTCACAACACAGCCGGCCGGGGCGTGTGCGAGAACGGCGCCGACCAAATCGGAAAGCGACCCGACCGGAGCGGCCACAAACACGATTTCCGCCTCATCGACCGCGTTCTGCAGCGAACGACTGGCGTCATCGATCACGTCGCGGGACCGTGCCTGCGAGAGCGCCGCCGGGTTCAGATCCCAACCTGTGACATGGGCGCCGAGCCGCTCACGCGCCGTCAGCGCGACCGATCCGCCGATCAGCCCGACGCCGATGACGGCCGCGCGCATTTCGCTCGTTCAGGCGAACGCCGACCGGCGCGTCCGCGCGTCGGTGGCGAGCCGGTCGAGCACCTCGAGGGTCGTGTCCCAACCGATGCAGCCGTCGGTGATCGACTGCCCGTAGGTGAGCGTCTCGCGTGGTCCGGCCGGCTGGTTGCCCGCGACCAGGAACGACTCGATCATCACGCCCTTGATCGAACTGTCGCCGCAGGCCACCTGCTCGCCCACTTCGCGCGCGATCTCCGGCTGGCGCTCCGGCCGTTTGCCGCTGTTGTCGTGTGAGACGTCGGTCACGAGCCGCTCCGGCAGATGCGATGCCCGCAGCAGCGCATTTGCGGCCGCGACAGACTCGCTGTCGTAGTTCGTCCCGGCCTTACCGCCGCGCAGGATGATGTGGCAGTCACGGTTGCCCCGCGTGTGCAGGATCGCCGAGCGGCCGTCGGCGTCGACGCCGGGGAAGGCATGGCGCGCCGCGGCGGCCCGCACGGCGTCGACGGCGACCTGGACGTTGCCGTTGGTGCCGTTCTTGAAGCCCACCGGCATCGACAGGCCAGAGCCCAGCTGGCGGTGGATCTGACTCTCGGTCGTGCGGGCGCCGATCGCACCCCACGACACGAGGTCGGAGATGTATTGCGGGGTGATCGGGTCGAGGAACTCGCAGCCGACCGGCACACCCAGCCCGAGGACCTCGAGCAGGAAGCGGCGGGCCATGCGCAGGCCGGTGTTCACGTCGCCCGAGCCGTCGAGGTGCGGGTCGTTGATCAGGCCCTTCCAGCCGATCGTCGTGCGCGGCTTCTCGAAATAGACGCGCATCACGATCAGGAGATCGTCGGCAAGGCGCTTGGCCTCGCCGCTCAGCAGTTCGGCGTACTCGCGAGCCGCCTCGACGTCGTGCACGCTGCAGGGACCGACGATCACCAGCAGGCGGTCATCCTTTCCGTCCAGCACGGCGTGCGTATCGGCGCGGCCGCGCAGCAGCACTTCGACGCGCTCCTCGTCCAGCGGCAGCTCGTCGAAGAGCTCCTGCGGGGTGATCAGCGGGACGAGGCGCTCGATTCGCTGATCCCGGACCGCGTCGCCCTGATTGGCGCGGATCACGGTCATCGTCGCTCTGTCTCTACGTCTCGGTTCATCTCTATCGATCCTCTCACTGCTCCAAAGGACTGTACGGAAACATCCGCCGCGAGTTACGCGGTGCGGCATGGCGCAGATGACTGCCGGCGCTCGGCTCCGCTTTGTTCGTCCGCGCGCCTGTGACCGGACGAAAAGGGGTGTGCAGCCGAGCGCCTAGCTAAATCGCCAGGCGTAATAGCGCGCGTAGAAGGACCAGCCGAAGGTGTTTGGGCGAAGGTCGTTCATGCGCGTCCGCATGAAATCTACAACACTTCAGCGAGCGCGGACAGGAAGCGTTCGTTCTCGGCCTCGGTGCCGAGCGTGACGCGCACGAACCCGGGACCGCCCAGCGCGCTGCCGGCGCGCACCAGCACGCCGTGGTCCTTCAGCGCCGCGACGACAGGGCCGTCGTCACCATCCTCGGCGACGCGCACCCAGAGGAAGTTGGCGTCGCTGTCGGCCACCCAGAGGCCGCGCTCACGCAGCCTCGCGGTCACCGTCACGCGCGTGGCGACCGAGCGGACAACACGTCGCTCGACCTCGTCCTGGTGGCGAAGCGCCTCGACCGCCGCAGCCTGCGCTGCGCTCGTGAGGTAGAACGGCTGGCGGACCTGGTCGACTGCGATCCGGAACGACTCGCTGCCGCAGAGGCCGTAGCCGACACGGAGCCCGGCGAGGCCGTAGACCTTGGAGAAGCTGCGCAGGATCACCAGGTTCGGGTAGCGGTCGAGCAGCGGCAACGACGCGAAGGGGTCGCCGATCGTCAGCGAGAACTCGACATAGGCCTCGTCGAGGATCACGCATACGTGGTCGGGAATCTGCTCGAGGAACGCCTCGACCTGCTCGAGCGGCAGGGCTGTGCTCGTCGGGTTGTTCGGGTTGCAGACCAGCACGAGCCGTGTCGCGACCGTGACCTCGGCCGCGATCGCGTCGAGGTCGTGGAAGGCGGCGGCGGTGAGCGGCACCTCGATCGCCCGCGCGCCGGACGCGGCGCCGAGGTGCGGGTAGACGCTGAAGGCGGGCCATGCGTACACGACCTCGGCGCCGGGCTCGAGCAGTGCCTCGCCGGCGGCCAGGATCAGGTCGCAGGAGCCGGCGCCGAGCGCGATCCGTTCCCAGGGCACGCCGTAGCGGTCAGCCAGGGCCTGGCGCAGCTGGGAATAGGAGGGGTCGGGGTACCGGTTAGCGCCGATCACAGCGCGCCTGGCCGCCTCGACGACGGGCTCAAGTGGGCCATAGGCGGTCTCGTTGGAGGCGAGCATCGCCACCTCGCTGCCGAGGTCGTATCCGGCCGCGACCGGGTACACCGGAATGCGCCGCGTCTTCTCTGCGAACTCGAGTGCCATTGCGGCCAGACTACTGAGCGGAATCGAGGTCCGAACGCAGCACGCTCGCGGCGCCGAGGTACACGTGCTTGGGCACGTGCTCTTCCTCGGCGTAGTAGTGCATCAGCGTGCGCACTACGCGCGGCAGCGACCCCGGGACCGGCACCTCGCGCGCGCACAGCAGCGGCACGTGGTTCAGCCCGAGTTCGCGCGCGGCGACGGCCGGGAACTCGGCATCGAGGTCCGCGGTGAGCGTGAAGATGCAGCTGACGAGCAGCTCCGGCGTGAGCCCGTTGCGCGCGATCAGCTCGCGCATCAGCTCGTCGGTGGCGGCGAGGATCGCCGAGGCCTCGTTGCGCTCCACGCTATTGGCGCCTCTGAGCGCGAACAACCGCTGCATCGTCCGCTGGATTCTGTCAGAGCGGGGCGGCAGCACCGACCCCGACGAGACGGCGGAGCATGTCTTTACCCGAGCCTGACATCCTGCCGCGCGTGCCAATCCTCCTGATCACGCTGTTGGGGGCGGTGCTGCGCTTTGTCGCAATTGGCCACCAGGGCTTCTGGCTCGATGAGTCCTACACGGCGTTTCTCGTCGGGTTCTCGCCCGGACGCATGCTCGGCCTGCTGCCACACCTGGAGTCGACACCGCCGCTCTATTACTGCGTGGCGTGGGTGTGGGGCCGTATCTTCGGACTCGGTCCGGTCGGTCTGAAGTCGCTCTCGGCGGTGTGCGGGACGCTCACGATTCCGATCGCCTACGCAACCGCCGACAAGCTGCTTGCCAACCGGCGCTCGGCCCTGATCGTCGCTGCGCTCATGGCCTGCAACCCGCTGCTGATCTGGTACTCGCAGGAGGCACGCGCGTACGCGATGCTCGTGCTCTTCTCGGCATGCACGCTGCTGGCATTCGCGTACGCGCGCCAGCGACCGCGGGCACTGCCTCTGACGCTCTGGGCACTGGCATCGGCGCTCGCACTCCTGACTCACTACTTCGCGGTGATCATCGTGGCGCCCGAGGCGGCCTACCTGCTCTACGAACGCCGCCATTCGCGTGCGGTGCAGGCCGCGGTCGCTGGAGTCGTGCTCGTCGGTCTCGCGCTGCTGCCGTTGATCATCAGCCAGGACGGCACCCACAACAACCTGTGGATCGCGCACTCGTCGCTCGGCCTGCGGCTCGAGCAGGTGTTGCCACTGTTGCTGCTCGGACCGGAGACGCACGCGCGGGTCGCGCTCAAGTTCCTCGCCTACGCGATGGTCGCGGTCGGCCTTGCCCTGCTCGTATGGCGCTCCCGCCGCCGCGAGCGCCAGGGGGCGCTGCTGCCCGCAGGACTCGCGCTGGTCGGATTCCTGCTCTGCGTCGGCCCCGGACACAACACGCTGCTGGGCCGCAACCTGCTGCCGCTCTGGTTGCCGGCGGCGCTCGTGCTTGCGGCCGGCCTCGGCATCGCGCGGGCACGCGTGGTCGGGATCGCCGCCACCGTGGTGCTGTGCGCAATCGGGATCACTGCGGTCATCAGCGTCGACACGACGTACGCATTCCAGCGACCCAACTGGCAGGTGCTGGCGGACGCGCTGGGACAGTGGCACGCGGGCGACGCGAAAGCGCAGGACGCGCGGCTGATCATCGTTCAGGACAACCCCGGCGCGTTGCCGCTCGCGCTTTACCTGAAGGACCTGCATTACCTCGAATCCCCCGTGGTGCACCGGGTCACGGCCATAGACGTGGTCGCAGTCGCATCCCATCAGGGACTCGGAGGCTTCTGCTGGTGGGGCTCGGAGTGCAACCTGGTGCCGTCACGGCTGGACCGCGACTACGCGATCTATGGATTCCGCGTGGTGCGCCGGCTCCGGGTCGAGGACTTCCGCGTGCTGGAGCTCAGGGCGACGAAGCCGACCACGGTGGTGCGCGCGGCGCTCCCGGCTGCGTTGGCGAGCGAGCGTCGGCATTTCGTACGCTCGGGTCGCGGCGAGTTCCGGGACGCGCAACTGGTCGAGCAGCACTAATGCTGAGAGAACCACCCGCCCGCCGCTCCGCCTTCGCCCGCCACCCGACGGGATCTGCCGTTGCAGTGCTCACGATCCTGGCGGCGGCGTTGCGCCTCTACAGGATCGGCCACCAGGGACTCTGGTTCGACGAGGCCTACACGGTCATGCTCGTGAAGCTGCCATTCGCCAAGCTGCTCAGCACTGTCCCCAAGACCGAGTCGACCCCTTATCTCTACTACCTACTCGCGTGGGTGTGGACGCATATCTTCGGGCGCGGCGCCTCGGACCTGCGCGCGCTCTCGGCATTGGCCGGCACCGCCGTCGTGCCGGTCGGCTATCTGGCCACCGCCAAGCTGACGACCAACCGCCGGGCGGGGCTGATCGTAGCGGCGCTCGCGACCTTCAATCCGCTCCTGATCTGGTACTCGCAGGAGGCGCGGGCATATGAGCTGCTCGTGCTCATGAGCGCCTGCACGCTGCTCGCCTTCGCCTGGGTCCGCGACGAGCCGACGAGCGGACGCTTTGCGGTATGGGCGCTCGCCTCCGGGCTGGCGCTCGCCACGCACTACGACGCGGCGCTCGTCGTCGTACCCGAGGCTGTCTGGCTGCTGGTCGAGCACCGACACCGACTGGGCGCGTGGCTGTCGGTCGCGTTCGTGGCGGCCTGTGGCGGCGGGCTGCTGCCGCTGCTGATCGCGCAGAACAGCAAGCACAACACGACATGGATCACCAAGGCTCCGCTCAACGACCGCCTCGGCCAGATCCTGCCGCAGTTCTTCCTCGGCACGGGCTCGCACGCGTACAAACCGCTGACGTGGGTCGCATTCGTGCTGGGTATCGCTGGACTGGTGTTGCTGGCCAACCGGGCAAGCAGCACCGAACGCAACCGCGCGCTCGCGATCGCCGGGATCGCAGGCGGCGGCTTTGCGCTCGTGATGATCGTGGTCTGGGCGGGCAGCGACACCGTCCTGACCCGCAACCTGCTCGGACTGTGGTTGCCGGCCGCGATCGTGCTGGCGTGCGGCCTCGGGGCGGCGCGCGCCGGCCGGCTCGGAATTGCGATCGCCGCGGTGATCTGCGCGGTCGGTGTCACCGCGACCGTCAGCGTCGCAACCGACGCCACGCTGCAGCGACCCGATTGGCCTGCGGTGGTTCGCGCGCTGGGGCCCTGGCCACGGGCCGGACAGCCAGCGGGTGCAACACGGTTGCTGGTGTTCCAGCGCAACGTCTGGCTGGAGTCGCTGACGCACGTCTACATGACCCACACGCGGTGGCTCGCGCACGACAAGCCCCACGACGTCAGCGAGATCGATGTGATCGCCAACAGCTCGCCACCCGGCTCCAACAAGCACTGGCTCTGCTGGTGGGGCGCCGGCTGCAACCTATATCCGTCACGCCTGCAGGCAAGCTACGCGATCCCTGGGTTCCACGCCGTCTCGACCACGCGCGTCAACCAGTTCACGATTCTGCGGCTGGCGTCCGATCGCCCACGGCGCGTCCACCAGGGCCAGATCAAGAGCGCGATGCGCCGGGCCCGGTCGCCGCACTACGGGCTCCTGATCCAGCGGCCCTGAGCAGGCTGATCTCGTTGGCGCTCAGGCGCCGATGCGCACCGGGCTGCAGCTCGCCGAGCTGGAGTGGACCGAAGCGGACCCGCTGCAACTCCAGCACACGGTGGCCGACGTGCTCGCACATGCGCTTGATCTGGCGCTTACGGCCCTCGTGGATCGTGATCTCGAGCGTGTCCGGCTTGACCCGCGTAACGCGCGCCGGCGCGGTCATCCCGTCCTCGAGCTGGATCCCGTTGCGGAGCGCCCGCAACGTCGACTCGTGCACGGGCGCGCCGCGCACAACCGTACGGTAGGTCTTGTCCACCTCGAAGCTCGGGTGCGTGAGACGGTGCGCCAGGTCGCCGTCGTTGGTCAGCAGGATCAGCCCGGTGGTGTCGGCGTCAAGGCGGCCAACCGGATAGAGCCGCTGCGGTGTCCTGACCAGTGACACGACAGTGGGCCGCCCCTGCGGATCGCTGGCGGTGGAGACGACACCGGCCGGCTTGTTGACCGCGTAGACCACCAGCTCCTCGGCGCGTCCACCGACCGGCTGTCCGTCGAGCTCCACGCGGCTTGAGGCGTCCACGTCCCGCGCCGGGTCGGTTACGGTCGCCCCGGCGACGGTAACGCGGCCGGCGCGAATGATCTCCTCGGCCGCCCGGCGCGAGGCGACACCGGAGTGCGCGAGGAACTTGGCGAGTCGCATCGGCGTGTCACCATAGCCACACGATGGACCTGGATCTCCTGCAACGGACGCTCACGGAGCTCGGCGAGCCCTCCTACCGGCTCGAGCAGGTGTGGAAGTGGACAGCGACCGGCGCCACCGCCTACGACGCCATGACCAACCTGCCGCGCGCCCTGCGCGACGCGCTCAGCGAGAGTGTCCCGTTCTCCACGCTGACGGTGGAACATGAGGCGCACGCGAGCGACGGCACGATCAAGGCGCTGATGCGGACCGCCGATGGCCGCCCGCTCGAGGCGGTGCTGATGCGTTACCGCGACGGGCGCCGGTCGCTGTGTGTCTCCTCACAGTCAGGTTGCCCGCTGACCTGCACGTTCTGCGCGACGGGGCAGATGCGGTTCGGCCGCAACCTGACGGCCTGGGAGATCCTCGACCAGGCACTCCACTTTCGAAGGCTGACCGAGGTCGACCACTGCGTCTTCATGGGCATGGGTGAGCCGATGATGAACGTCGACAACGTCCTCGCCGCGTGCCGGAGGCTGCCAAGCCTCGGCATCGGCAACCGCCGCACCGCGGTCTCGACCGTCGGCTGGATTCCGGGGATCGACGCGATGACGGCCGACCCGATGCCGTTGCGGCTGGCCCTGTCGTTGCACGCCGCGAACCCCGAGTTGCGCTCGGAGCTGATGCCCGTCAACGACCGCTATCCGCTGGCGGACGTGCTCGCCGCCTGCGAGCGCTTCTACGAGCGCAAGCGGCGCATGGTTTTCGTCGAGTACGTGATGCTCGGCGGCATCAACGACGGCGTGATCCAGGCGCGCCAGCTGGCCGGCATCCTCGACCCGAAGCTCTACAAGATCAACCTGATCCCCTACAACCCGACGGACGTCGGCATGCACGGCTCGACCCCGAAGGCGATCGCGGCGTTCCGAGCCGAGCTCGAGCGCCACGGCCTGGGCGCAACCGTAAGGCTGACACGCGGGCGCGACATCGCAGCCGCCTGCGGCCAGCTGGCCGCAGGCGCGCTCAGCGCCCAAGCGGCCGTCGGTGCCGGCAGCTGATCAGGCGACCGTACGCGCCTCGCCGGCGCGCAGCAGGCGCTCGCGCAGCTCCTCCTCGAGCTCCGGCGAGGGGTCAAAAGCGCTGACCGGCGGAAGCTCGTCGAGGCTCATCAGCCCGAACAGCCGCAGGAACAGGTCGGTGGTGCGGTACAGCACGGCGCCGAACTGCGAGCGGCCCGACTCCTCCACGAGCCCGCGCTCGAGTAGCGTGGCGGCGGCCGACTCGGCGTTGACCCCGCGGATACGAGCGATCTCCGGCCGTGAGACCGGCTGCAGGTACGCGACGATCGCCAGCGTCTCGGCCTGAGCCGGCGTCAACGCCGGCGTCCGCGGGCGCGCCAGCAGGCGGCGCGCGGCCTCCTCTGTCTCCGGGTGCGAGCTGAGCGTCCAGCCACCCGAGAGCTCCCGGAGAACGAGGCCGCGTCCCTCGACGGCGAGTCGCTGCCGCAGCTCTGAGAGCGCCTCGCCGACGACCTCAGGCTCGACCTCCACAGCTTCGGCCAGCGCGTCCGTGCTCACCGGGTCGGGTGAGAGGAACAGGAGCGCCTCGAGTGTGCCATCGAGCTCGACGTTCATGCGGTCCTCTGCAGGGTGTTCACGGCGCCGGCCGAGCGCACCTCGATCTCACCGAACGGCTGATCCTGGGACCAGGTCAGCTCTCCCTGCTTGTAGAGCTCGAGCAGCGAGAACAGCGTGACCGCGACCGTGATCCGGTCGGCGCCGGCCACCGCCTCGTCGAAGTTGAACGAGCCGCGACGTAGCAGTCGCCGTAAGTGGGCGAGCCGCTCCGCGACCGTGACCTTCTGTGACGAGATGTGCCTGACGTCGACCTCCGGCGGCAACACGAGCATCTCCCCAATCGCCCGCGCCAGGAGCTCGGGGTCGTACACCGCAGTGGCCTCCGGCAGGGCAGCCTTGCGTAGGCTCTGCGGCAGTGGCGCCGAGCGGAAGCGGAATCCGGTCTGGTCGCGCAGCAGCGCGGCAAGGTGCTGGGCGGCCGAGCGGTAGCGGTGAGCGTCCAGCAGCCGCTGGAGCAGCTCGGCGGCGGCCTCCCCGGCGTCGAGCTCGATCTCCTCGACCTCCTCGCCGGGCAGCATCAGGCGCGACTTGAGCTCCAGCAGCGTCGTGATCAGCACGAGGAACTCGGTTGCGGCCTCAAGGTCGAGTTCGCCGCGCGCCTCGAGGTGGTCGATATAGGAGATCACCACATCCGCGAGGTCGACCTCGAGGATGTCGACCTCCTCACGCAGGATCAGCGTGAGCAGCAGGTCAAACGGACCCGCGAAGACCTCGAGGTCGAGCTCCAGGTCGACCAGGCGCAGCGGCCGTTGGGTCGTGGTCGGCGGACTCACTCGCTGCCAGGGTACCTGGCGGTCCGGCGGGTCCCGTCCGCAGGGTCAGCGCGCGGCACCGACCGGCCCGACGCCCATCGCGGCACGGACCTCGCGCATCGTCGGAGAGGCGATCTCGCGGGCCTTACCGGCGCCGAGGCGGAGGATCTTCTCGAGCTCGCCCTCGTCCTCGCGCAGCGCGCTGTAGCGCTCGCGCACGGGTGCGAGATACTCGACGACCGCCTCTCCCACGGCAAGCTTGAAGTCGCCGTAACCGGCCCCGTCGAACTCGCGCTCAAGCTGCTCGATCGAGCTACCGCGGACGACAGCGAGGATCTCCAGCAGGTTGCTGATCCCGGGCTTGTCCTCGCTATGGCGGATCTCCCGGCCGGAATCGGTCACCGCTGACTTGAACTTCTTGATGATCGCGTCCGGCTCGTCGGTGACGTAGATCAGGCCCTGCGGCGTGCCGCCCGTCGTCGACATCTTCTTCTCGGGGTATTGCAGGTCCATGATCCGCGCTCCAACCTCTGGGATGACGGGATCGGGCAACACGAACGTCTGACCGAAGCGCGAGTTGAAGCGGTGCGCGACGTCACGCGTGAGCTCGACGTGCTGGCGCTGGTCGTCCCCCACCGGCACCTGATCGGTGTTGTAGAGAAGGATGTCGGCCACCATCAGCACCGGGTAGCTGAAGATCCCGGCCGAGACGAACTCCTGCTGCGCCGACTTGTCCTTGAACTGCGTCATGCGTGTGAGTTCGCCGTAGGCGGTCACACCCATCAGCAGCCATTGCAGCTCGGCGTGTTCGGGCACGTCGCTCTGGCGGAAGAAGACGCAGCGCTCAGGGTCGAGGCCCGAGGCCAGCAGCAGCGCCGCCAGGTCGTAGAGGCCTTGGCGCAGCATCGCCGGGTCGTAGGCGACCGTGGTCGCGTGCAGATCGACGATGCAGTAGATCGCCTCACCGCGCTCCTGGCCGGCGACGTACTGGACGATCCCGCCGATGTAGTTGCCCAGGTGCTTGCGCCCGGTTGGCTGGATTCCGGAGAAGATGCGCATGGATCGCGCAGGCTAGCGGGCCGGCTGAGCAGCGACCGGCTGAGCAGCGTCCGGCTCGGGCAATGGCTCGCGGCGCCGGCGGTCGGTCACCGACAGCCGCCACGCCACGATCACGCCCGCAATCCCTCCGCAGAGGTGCGCCTGCCACGAGATGCCGCTGTGCGGGACCAGGCTCGAGATCAGCACGGCGCCCCAGATCACACCGACGAGAATCCCCACCCCCAGCTCCCAGATGCTGCGGTCGAAGAAGCCGCGCGTCAGCAGGTATCCGGCGTACCCGAAGACGACGCCGCTGGCGCCGATCGTGTCGACGTGGTGGGCCGACGGCGAGATCAGCCACGTGCCGAGGCCGCCGATCACGATGATGAAGCCGGTGATCAGCGCAAGCCGCCTGGCGCCGTGCAGCGCGATGATCACACCCAGGAAGACGAACGGCACCGTGTTGTCGAGCAGGTGCTGGAAGCTCTCGTGGATGAAAGGCGAAGTCAGGATCCCCCAGATACGAGAGACGCTCCGCGCGTAGATCCCGTCGCCGTCGAGATGATTGTTGTCGAGCGTGTTGATCGCCTCGACCAGCCACATCAGCGCGACGATGCCGGTGAGCAGCAACAGCCCTTGACGCTGCTTCTCGGTTCGCGAGAGCAGGCGCGTTGTTCGGTCGGAAGCAACCTCAGTCATGGTGAAAGGATGGCAGCCTGCGCAATCGACAGTGCGACGGCGATGCGTTCGGCCAGCGAAGCGACGTGGACGAACTCCTCGGGTGTGTGCGCGCCACCGCCGCGCGGGCCGAGTCCGTCGATCGTGAGTGGGATCGCTGTGGCGAAGTGACTGGCGTCGCTGGCGCCTCCGCGCGCCCGCGGAACGATTGGACGCCCGAGCAACACAGAAGCGCCCGCAAGCAGCGGCGCCGCCGCCGCCTCTGAGTCCATCGCCGGCCATACGCGCTCCATCACCGGCTCCAGCATGACGCCGCCGACCTCCGTCGGCACGGCCGCGAATACACGAGCAAAGGCACCGGTGTTGGTCGAGCGTGTGTCAAAGACGAGCTCCCCGGAGGCGGGCACGACGTTGAACGCCTCGCCTGAACGCACGACGGTCGGCACGACCGTGAGCTGGTCTGGGCCCCCGGGGTCAGAGGTCGCCGTCACCTGGATGGCCGCATGAGCCAGCGCCAGCAGCGCGTTGCGGCCGTTCTGCGGCGCCGAGCCCGAGTGCGATGCCCGCCCGATCGCGCGCACCCGCAGCGTGCCGGCGCCCTTGCGGCGGACGATCACGCCGTCCTGACCGTCGTCGCTCACCTCACCGGCCTCGAAGCACAAACAGGTGTCGTAACCGCTGAAGCGCTCGACGTGCGCGAACGGGGCGACCCGCCACTCCTCGTCGCAGACGAGCAGCACCGCGAGCTCGGCAAAGTGCTCCGACAGCTCAGCGCATGCGCGTGCGACCGCCAGCGCGACCGCGACGCCGGCTTTCATGTCGGCGGTCCCGGAACCGTAGAGCCGCTCGCCGTCGGCGCGTGGCGGCTGGTGCTCGGCGTGGGCCACGACGGTGTCGAGGTGGCCAAGCAGCAACAACCGTCGGCTTCCGGTCCCGTTCAGCGTCGCCAGCATGTCCGGGGCACAGCCGCTGGTCGAGCACGGCAGCCGCTCTATGCGCCAGTCCGGAAGGAAGCTCTGACAAAGCGCGACCGCCTGCTCGGCGCCCGGGACCTCGCCCGAGGGAGTCGAGATCGCGACCAACTGCACGATCTCGTCGAGTACGCGCGGTGCGACGCTCGTGGCGAGCGCGATCAGGTCTTCCATCAGAGTGCTTGGCGCAGCACCGGGTTTCGGGCCGCGCCGACTTCGTCGAGGCGGCGCACCGGTGTCGAGTAGGGGGCGCCGCGCGCGATCTCAGGGTCCTCGGCGGCTTCGCGCAAGATCTCGGCGACGAGTGTGGCGAAGCGGTCGAGCGTCTCGCGCGTCTCGGTCTCGGTGGGCTCTACCAGCAATGCCTCCTCGACGATCAGCGGAAAGTACACGGTCGGTGGATGGACACCGTGATCGAGCAGGCGCTTGGCGAGGTCCAGCGTCTTGATCCCGAGCTCGCGCTTCATCGGCGCTCCCGAGAGGACGAACTCGTGCATGCAGATGCGCTGGTAGGCGGCGGGAAGATGCTCGAGCACTCCCTCCTCGCGAAGCCGTGCGAGCAGGTAGTTGGCGTTGAGGACGGCGACTTCTGAGACCTCGCGCAGACCGCTGTGTCCGAGCGAGCGGATATAGGCGTAGGAGCGCACGAACACGCCATAGTTGCCTTGGAAGCCGCGCAGCCGCCCGATCGACTTCGGACGGTCGTAGTCGAGGTCATAGAAGAATCCTTCGTTTGTGTCGGCCTCTCCTTTGCTGGGTGGGCGGGACCCAGATCCGGCAACGTCGTTGACGCGGCGCCGAACGACCTGCGGGCGCGGAAGGAACGGTTCGATCCGGTCCGACACGGCGATCGGACCAGCGCCCGGTCCGCCGCCGCCGTGCGGTTGCGTGAACGACTTGTGCAGGTTGAAGTGCACGATGTCGAAACCCATGTCTCCGGGCCGGCAGATGCCCATGATCGCGTTGAGGTTGGCGCCGTCGTAGTAGAGCGTCGCGCCGACCCCATGCACGATCTCGGCGATCTCGGCGATCTGGGGTTCGAAGAGCCCGAGCGTTGAGGGGTTGGTCAGCATCAGGCACGCCACCTGCTCGGTCGCCTTCGCGCGCAGGTCCTCGATGTCGACATTGCCGTCGGCGTCGGTTCCGATCTTGACGGTCTCGTAGCCGGCCATCGTGACCGTCGCCGGGTTGGTGCCGTGCGCCGTGTCGGGCGTTAGCACCTTGGTCCGGTGCTCACCATGGTCCTCGTGGTACGCGCGGGTCAGCAGCACGCCGGCGAGCTCGCCGTGTGAGCCTGCACTCGGTTGCAGCGACACGTGCGGCAGCCCGGAGATCTCACCGAGGGCGCCCTGCAGGCGCCACATCAGCTCGAGTGCGCCCTGCGCCGACTCGGGCCGCTGCAGCGGATGCAACCGTGCGTTCCCGGGCAGCGCAGCCACTCGTTCATGCAGCTTCGGGTTGTGCTTCATCGTGCACGAGCCGAGCGGGTAGAAGCCGGTATCCAGATCGAAGTTACGCTTGCTCAGCCGGTTGAAATGGCGCACGATCTCGGGCTCTGAGACCTCCGGCAGCCGCGCGGGTTCGGGGCGGCGCAGATCGGCCGGAATCAGCTCGTCCAGCGGCCGCTCGGGCACGTCCAGCGGCGGTGGCGTGAACGCCCTGCGACCCGACCGCGAGCGCTCGAAGATCGTGAGTTCGTCGTCGGCCGCCTCGATGAACGAGATCGCGCGGCGCCGCCGCCGCTCGGGCGGGCTCATGCGAGCGCCCCTTCGATCGACTCCGCCAGACTGTCGATATCCACGCGCGTGCGCTGCTCGGTGATCGCGACCAGCAGCTCGTCCTCAGAGAGCCGATATCCGGGGTTGATGCCCGCGCGACGGCAGTGCTCGATCACCGCGTCGAGGTCGCCGTCGACCCGGATCGGGAACTCGCGCACCACCGGCTGGCTGTGAGCCAGGCTCACACCCGGTATCGATGCGAGGCGTTCACGCGCATAGGCAGTGCGCTGCACCAGCAGCTCGGCCAGCTCGACCAGCCCGCGGCGCCCGAGCCAGCTCAGGTAGATGATCCCCGCCAGCGCGTTCAGCGCCTGCGAGGTGCAGATGTTCGATGTCGCCTTCTCGCGGCGGATGTGCTGTTCGCGCGTCTGCAGGGTCAGCACATAGCCGAGCTTGCCGTCGAGGTCGTGCGTCTGACCCGCAATGCGGCCCGGGACGCGCCGCACGAGCGCGGCCGTGACCGCGAAGAAACCGAACGACGGCCCGCCGAAATCGAGCCTGTTACCGAGCGTCTGGCCCTCGCCCACGACGATGTCGATGCCCTGCGCACCGGGCGCCTGCAACAGACCCAGCGGGATCGGGTCGGCGGCGCAGATCGCAAGTGCGCCAGCCTCGTGCGCCGCCTGTGCGATCGGCGCCAGTCGCTCCACCACCCCAAGGAAGTTCGGCTGCGCGACGATCACCGCGCTGACATCACCGTCCAGCGCGGGCAGCTTGGTCAAACCGTCCACCAGCCCAACGACCTCCACGTCCATCTCCCATCCCCGCGCGAGCGTCTCGAGCGTCTCGATCGCGTGCGGATGGATGCCGGCCGAGACGACGAACCGGCGCCGTCCGTTCTCACGCTTCGCGACGTAGCCCGCCGCAGCGACCGCGCTCGGGCCCTCGTACACCGACGCGTTGGAGATCGGAAGCCCCGTCAGCTCGCTGATCGCGGTCTGGTACTCAAACATCGCCTGCAACCCACCCTGCGACACCTCAGGCTGATACGGCGTGTACGGCGTCAAGAACTCCGAGCGCATGATGATCGAGTCGATCAGCGCCGGGACATAGTGGTCGTACATGCCGGCCCCGAGGAACGTGACCTCGTCCTCAGCACTCACATTGCCGCGCGCGAGCGCCCCAAGCTCGCCATAAACCTCCTGCTCGGACAGGCCATCGTCGAGCGCCAGCGGACGCTCCAAACGTAACCCCGCCGGCACATCCTCAAACAAGTCCTGCACCGAGGCGACGCCGATCGTCGCGAGCATCTCGCGCAGATCGTCGTCAGTGACCGAGGTGTAACGACTCAAGAGAGCGTTGCCTCGTAGGTCGCTGCGTCCATCAGGCTGTCTACCTCGCTGGGGTCCGAGAGCTTCACGCGCACGAGCCAGCCGTCGCCGTATGGGTCCTCGTTGATCGTCTGGGGGTTGGCGGACAGCTCGGAATTGACCGCGATCACCTCACCGGAGAGCGGCGCGATCACGTCTGAGACAGCCTTCACCGACTCGACCTCGGTGTAGTGCTCGTCCTTGGTGAGCGTGGTGCCGACAGCAGGCGGCGTGAAGAACACCACTTCACCCAGTGTGTCCTGCGCGTACCAGGTGATCCCGAACGTCGCTTCGTCGCCTTCGATCCGCGCCCAGTCGTGCTCCTGGTGGTACTTCAGATCGTCGGGGTAGCTCGCGTCGGCCATCTACTGGTCCTTTCGATACAGGGGCTTGGTTTCAACGACCGCCTCACGCACGGTGCCGCGAACATCGATCTGCAGTCGCGTGCCCGGCTGGGCGCGGTCGGCTGAAACGTACGCCATCCCGATGCCGCGCTCCAGGCACGGGGAGAAGCTGCCGCTGGTTACCACGCCGCCGGCGCTCTGGAGGTGGGCTGGCGCGGGCAGAACCTGGTTACCCTGGCGCGGGATCCCGGGCCCGTCGATGACGAACGGGACGAGCTTGAGTTCGGGAAGAGCGGGATCCAATCGAACCTTCGAGACCGCGTCGGCGCCGATGAAGCCCGTTTCCTCGGCGCAGGCCCAGCCAAGCCCGGCGGCGATCGGATCGCGGTCCTCGTCGAGATCGTTTCCGTACAGCGGGAAGCAGGCCTCGAGCCTGAGCGTGTCGCGGGCGCCGAGGCCCACCGGCCGCGCGCCGGCCTCGACCAGCGCAGACCACACCGCGATCGCGTGGTCGGGGTCGAGCATCAGCTCGACGCCGTCCTCGCCCGTGTAGCCGGTACCGCATACCAACATCGGAACACCGGCGATGGTGCGCTCGCAGCAGTGCTGACGCGGCGGCAGTGCCCCATCGGCCAGTTCCTGTACGAGCGCACGCGCGTGTGGACCCTGGACGGCGATCATCGCGAAGTCGGCCTGGCGGTCGCGCACGTCCGCGTCGAACTCCCCGCCGTGGGACTGCATCCAGGCGAGGTCGCGGGCGTGATTGGAGGCGTTGGTGACCGTCAGGAAGCAGCTCTCCCCGAGCCGGTAGCTGATGAGGTCGTCGAGCATGCCGCCCTGCTCATTGCACAGCAGCCCATACTGGGCGCCGCCCGTCGAGAGCCGGCGGACGTCACCCGAGACGAGCCGCTGCAGGCGCTCGAACGCCTGCGGGCCGCTCGTCTGCACCTGACCCATGTGCGAGACGTCGAAGATGCCGACGTCTTTGCGCACCGCGAGGTGTTCCTCGCGGATGCCGACGTACTGGATCGGCATCTCCCAACCCGCGAACGGAACCAGCTTCGCGCCTGCCGCGACGTGGGCCGCGTACAGCGGCGTGCGCCTCAGCGTCTCGATGTCCGTCTCAGCCATCCACCGCCAGCGTATAAGGGCGCGTGGCGGGGCGTGTAGAAGGCTTGCTCAGCGATCCTTCAAAAACGACGGGATGTCGATCTCGTCGTCGCGAATCTCGAGTGTCGAGCGCTGGCGATCGTCGAGGGTGACGTCGCGGTTGGCGCCGCGACGGCTCGACGGGGCCGTGCGGCCGCCGCGCCCGCCGGCCTCGCGCATCCGGCGACCATGATCGAAGCCGGTGGCGATAACGGTCACGCGCACCTCGTCGGGCATCGCGTCGTCGATCACGGCGCCGAAGATGATGTTTGCATTTGCGTCGGCGGCGCTCTGAACGATCTCAGCCGCCTCGTTGACCTCGAACAGGCCGAGATCCGGGCCGCCGGTGATGTTGAGAAGGATGCCGCTGGCACCCTCGACCGACTCCTCCAGCAGTGGCGAGGAGATGGCCTCCTTGGCAGCCTCCCCCGCGCGGTTCTCACCGCTCGAGCTGCCGATGCCCATCAGCGCCGAGCCGGCGTCGCGCATGATCGTGCGCACGTCGGCGAAGTCGAGGTTGATCAGGCCCGGGATCGTGATCAGGTCGGTGATGCCCTGCACGCCCTGGCGCAGAACGTTGTCGGCCTCCTTGAGCGCGTCGGTCAGCGATGCGCGCCGCTCGACAACGGACAGCAGCTTCTCGTTCGGGATCACGATCAGGGTGTCGACGAACTCGCGCAGCCTGTCGATGCCGTCCTGCGCCTGGCGCGCGCGCTGGGTGCCCTCGAAGCCGAACGGGCGCGTGACCACGCCCACGGTCAGCGCGCCGATCTCGTTCTTGGCGATGTCGGCGATCACGGGCGCGGCGCCGGTACCGGTGCCGCCGCCCTCGCCGGCCGTCACGAAGACCATGTCGGCGCCCTTCAGCGCCTCCTTGATGTCGTCGCGCGACTCGGCAGCGGCGCCCTGGCCGACCTCGGGGTTGGCGCCTGCGCCGAGGCCCTTGGTCAGCTCCGTGCCGATGTTCAGCTTGATGTCGGCGTCGCACATCTGCAGCGCCTGCGAGTCGGTGTTGGTCGCTATGAACTCAACGCCGCGCAGGCCCGCGTCGACCATGCGGTTCACCGCGTTGGTGCCGCCGCCGCCGACGCCCACAACCTTTATGACTGCCAGATAACTGCCGCTTTCCATGTGATCCGTCCGACCCTCGATTCAGCATTGAGCGTTCCCCACCCGTGCGCTTCCTTGCGGAAGTTTCGCACGTTACGGCCTTATCTTCGGCCAAGTCAACGCGAACTCGCCACTCGCAACGATCCTTGCAGAACACCATACTCTCGATCACTGCCCGAGAGTCGCTGTTTTCTGGGTATAACTCTCTAGTAGAGGTCTAGGGTCCGCTGGAGGTCGTTCCGGCTGCCGTCGTGGTGGTGCCGGCGAGCCCGAGAGCGGCCGCTTGGCGGGCCGATACTCCAGCGCCCGCGGCGGGCCGCTGCGGGTCGGTGACGTCGATGTAGCTCGCGCCCGCGGAGTCACGGTCCTGCAGCACGGCCACGGCCGCCTGCCACTTTTGGTGCAGCTGCGAGCTCTGGCCAAAGTACAGCTGGGGTCCGTGGCGCAGCTGCACGATCACGCCGTGGGCGCTGGTGGAGGTGGCGTTCTCGATGTGCGCCATAAGCGCGTACGGCGCAGCTGCGAGGACCGCAATCGCGGCGCGCGGGCCGGCCTCGGTGATCGTCGTGCCAGCCGGGGGCGCGGAAATCGGCACGAGCGGCAGCGCTCCGTGGGTGATCGTCGTGTCCGGCATCAGCCGGCCGTCTGCGTCGACGACCTGCTGGTTGCCGCCGATGT
Source organism: uncultured Conexibacteraceae bacterium (assembly GCA_963774025.1). Taxonomy (GTDB): domain Bacteria; phylum Actinomycetota; class Thermoleophilia; order Solirubrobacterales; family Solirubrobacteraceae; genus Palsa-465. Next base: position 11,554 of record CAVZDL010000012.1, on the reverse strand, counting down.
TCACGAGAGCCACCGGGACCTGCTCGGTGACATTGATCGAGATGTCATGCGCACCGTGCCCCGTGACCGTCAGCGACTGCACATAGGTGTAGCGCTGGACCGCGGATTCGAGCTTGGCAATGTTCATGTCGAGGGTCGTCATGCCCATCGCCGAGCTGGTCAGAGCCTCGCGTATCTGCGGGATGTCCGGACCGCTGAGGCCCGCGACCGTGACGTGCTCGACCTTGACGAAGGATGAGCTCCGATACCAAAGCCAGCCGACCCAGAGGATCAGCGCCAACATCAGAACGAGCACGAGCGTTTGCAACGAGCGCAGGCGCCGTGGCAGCAGGCGCGGTATCGCGGCCCGGCGCTCACGGACCCAGCTGCCGGTGATCATGCGCGCCCCCACTCAGGCGGAAACTCGACCGGACCGAGCGCCTGGACCTCGGGCTCGAGCTCGAGCCCGAACTCCTGCCGTACGCGCTCCCGTCCGGCGGCCATCAGCGCGACGACGTCCGCCGTGGTGGCGCCGCCGAAGTTCTCGACGAAGTTCGCGTGCTTGGGGCTGAAACCCGCGCCGCCGACGCGCAGACCGCGACAGCCCGCAGCGTCGAGCAACTGCCCCGCGGTCCTGCCCGCGGCGCGCGGATCATCAGGGTTCTTGAAAGTTGAGCCGAAGGTCTTGATGCCGGCGGGTTGCGCGTCCTTGCGTCGGGCGCGCAGGTCGGCGAGCGTCGCCTTGACCTGCGCCTCCTCAGCCGGTTTGAGCTTGAACTCGGCGCGGGCAACGACCTCGCCACGCGTCAGGTTGGAGCGCCGGTAGCTGAAGCCGAGCTGGTCGGGCGTGCGCCGAGTCGTCCCATCCGCGGAGACCACGTCGACCCACTCGAGCACGTCGGCGAGCGCGCCGCCGTAGGCGTTGGCATTCATACGCACGGCGCCGCCGACGGTGCCGGGAATGCTTACACCGAATTCGATGCCCGACAACCCGGCACGGGCGGCGACGGCCGCCACGGCGGGCAGGCGCGCGCCACCACCGCAGAGGAGGCGGTCGCCGGCGACGCCGTCAAGCTCGATCGTGGTCAGTTCGCTGTCCAGTTTCACTACCAGGCCTCGGACACCCGCGTCCGCTACGAGAAGGTTCGACCCCGAGCCCACGACACCTACCTCGAGCTCCGATTCCGCAGCCCACGCAAGCAGCCGTTCGAGCTCGCCGACGCTGGCCGGGCGGGCGAAGAACTCACCCGAGCCGCCAGTGCGAATCGTCGTCAGCCGCGCCAGCGGAAAGTCACGCTCGACACCGGGAGGGAGCTCGGGCATCGCGGTTGAGAGTAGAAGCGCGTCAGGACGTGGTAGCGCCGCGTGCGGGGTTCAGGCGCAACGGACCGGGGTGCCGCGGCAACTCTCTGCGTTGCGGGGCTCTCCCAGGCCACCTTCGCATGTGTGCCGAAAGTGTGTCGTGGTGTCACGACTCTGTGACATTGGTGGGCTATTGGCAACGATGTTGCAAAGTCGTCACATGGCGTGACGCTTTCGACACATATGTGGAGGGCCGTGGGAGTGAGGTCGCGCGCGGCGCGGCGGAGCGTTATCGGATTCGGCGCGCGCGTGGTCAGGCCTGGCGGGCGTGGCCTGTGGTCAGGCCTGGCGGGCGCGGCCTGTGGTCAGGCCTGGCGGGCGCGGGTCCGACTCAGTCCGTGGCGACGAGCTCGCGCCCGAGGGCGTCTATGTCGCCGGCACCCATCAGCAGACAGAGGTCGCCGGGACGCAGCGTCGACGCCAACCACTGGCGCGCGTCGTCGAGCGTGCGCATCCAGGCGACCTCGCGACCGGCGGCGGCGTCGGCTGTCGCCGCGGCCACCAGGCGCCCGTCGACGCCCGGAAAGTCCTCGCCGCGCTCCCGTGCCGGATAGACGTCGACTACGGCTGAGATGTCGGCGGCGGCCAGCGCCACCCCGAACTCCGGCGCGAGCGCGCGTGTGCGCGAATAGAGGTGTGGCTGGAAGACCGCGACCAAACGCCGCGGCGCGAGTGTGCGCGCCGCCGCAATCGCTGCTGCGACCTTCATCGGGTGGTGGGCGTAATCGTCGTAGATCACCGCGCCCCCGTCGGAGACGCCAAGGCGCTCCAAGCGGCGTCGCGCCCCCTCGAAGTCCGCGATTGCCGCAACCGCCATGGCGGGGTCGGCGCCGGCTGCAGCGCATGCGCTGAGCGCCCCAGCGGCGTTGACGGCGTTGTGCAGGCCCGGCACGGCAAGTTCCACATCGAGCCCATGCCAGGTGAATCGCGCCCCGGCGGCCGCCAGCTGCGCCCGCTGCACGTCGTAGGGCACGATCTCGCCCGCGCCGGCAGCGATCGCGAGCAGCCCGGGACGATCCCAGACCACGGCGATCCGCGCGCGGCTGGTGAACTCAGCGAAGGTGCGCTCGAGGTCGAGCCGCGACGAGTAGGTCGCGTGGTGGTCGAGCTCGCAGTTGGTGAGAACCGCGATCTCAGGCGTGTAGTTCAGCAGCGAGCGGTCGGACTCATCGGCCTCGATCACGATCCACTCCCCCGCTCCCCAGCCGGCGTTGAGCCCGGTCGAACGGAGCTCGCCGCCGACGACATAGGCCGGATCCATGCCGCAGCCGCGCAGGACGTGGACGATCATCGCGCTCGTGGTCGTCTTGCCGGCGGCGCCGGAGACCGCCAGACAGCGCTTGAGCTTTGCGATCCGGGCGAGTAACTCGGAGCGGTGGAGCGAGCGGCCGGCCGCCAGGCCGGCCGCTCGCTCCGGGTTCTCGGGCCCGATCGCGCTCGAGTACACGACCTCGGCGCCAGCCGGAACGTTGCCTGCGCCGTGCCCGATGGTCGGCTCGATCCCGGCTGCGCGCAGCGGTTCCATATACGGCGAGGTGGCCTGGTCAGAACCGGTGACGCTCGCGCCCAGCGCACCGGCGATCAGCGCGAGTCCGCTCATCCCCGCGCCGCCGATGCCGACGAAGTGCAGCGTCTGCCCGGTCCAGGGCCGCTCGGCGGGTTCGGGGGTCATGCGTCGAGCTCGCCTGCATTCCGCGGGGCCGCGACGACGTCACTGCCGACGCCCGCGGCCGAGAGCACCTCGGATGCGATCACCGCCGCCGCATGCGGGCGCGCCAGCCCGAGCGCGGCGCGGCCCATCGACTCGAGCGTGGCACGGTCCGCCAGCAACGCGTCGACCTCGGCGCGCAGGCGCTCGGGTGTGAGGTCGCCATCACTGATCACCACCGCGGCGCCGGCGTCGGCCAGGTAGCGGGCGTTCAGCGTCTGGTGGTCGGCGGTCGCATGCGGATATGGGATCAGTACGGACGGGCGGCCGGCGGCGGCCAGCTCCCAGATCGAGCCGCCCGAGCGCGAGACGGCGAGGTCGCAGGCCACGACCGCCTCCATGAAGTCGGAGATGTAGCCACGCAGGTCATATCCCGGACGTGCGGCGCCCAGCTGCGGCAGGTCGCGGTCGCCGGCCGCATGGAGCACACGGAAATCGGCGTCCGCGAACGCCTTGAGCGCCGCTCGGTTGATCGAGCGGGCGCCCTGCGAGCCGCCGAAGACGAGCACAAGCGTCTCGTTCGCGCCGACGCCGAAGCGGGCGCGTGCGGCTGCGCGGTCAACTGGGACCGGAGGGATCGGGCGGCCGGTAATCACGAACTTCGGACCGTGGTGGCCGGCGAGCGGGAGCGCCGTGCAGACGCGTCGAGCCAGGGGCGCCAGGAGCCTGTTGGTGAGGCCGAGGTGACCGTCGATCTCCGCGATCACCAGCGGCACACGCAGTATTGCGGCGGCTAGGCCGACGGGCCCGGCGGCGTAACCGCCTCCGCCGAAGACGGCTCGCGGCCGCAGGCGCGCGAGCAATGCGGTAGCGGCGGCGAGCGCGGCCGCGTCGATCGCTGCAGCCCGCGCTGCTCCCAGCGGGGAGCGGCGCGGGAGCGACACCACGTTCAACCTGTGGAACTCGTAGCCCGCCTGCGGCACGAGCTCGGACTCGGCGCGGTCACCGCCGACGAAGTGGACGTCGGCGCCGTTAGCCCGAAGCGCGTCCGCGACCGCCAGCGCCGGCACGACGTGTCCCGCCGTGCCGCCGGTCGCGATCAGGATCAGCGGCGCCATCACGGGCAACCGCCGCCGCGCGCCGCTCCTCGCGCTTGTCGACCAGCCGCAGCTCGTGTGCCGCTGGACGCGCGATCCCCATCAGCAGTCCAACCGAGACGAGCATCACCAGCAGGTTGGTGGGCGCATAGGAGATGAACGGCAACGGCACGCCTGTGAGCGGCGCGATTCCAAGCACGACGAAGATGTTGAGGATCCCTTGACACAGAATCAGCGAGGTGAGGCCGCTCGCGAGCAGCTTGGTGTAGCGGGTGGCCGCGCGCCGCGCGGTGCGCATCCCAGCGTAGGCGATCATCCCATACAGACAGGCGACGGCGAGGATGCCGAGCATGCCGAGCTCCTCGCCGATCACGGCGAGGATGAAGTCCGTCTGCGCTTCGGGGAGCCAGAGCGCCTTCTCGACCCCCTGGCCCAGACCCACCCCAGAGAACCCGCCCGAGCCGACCGCCAGCTGACCCTGGGCGGACTGCCACCCGATCTTTGACTCTTGGGAGAACGGGTGCAGGAAGGAGGTCAGGCGTGCCATCTCGTACGGGTGCACGAGCACCAGCGCCCCGACACACAGCACGCCCACAAATGCGATGCGCGTGAGGTAGCTGCCCGGCACGCCGGCCACGATCAGCATCGAAACGATCGCGAAGAACACGACTAGCGTCGTGCCGAGATCAGGCTCGACGGCGATCAACAGGCACGCGGGTCCGACGACGACGGCGATCGGCGCTATAGCCGGCTTGAAACCCCGCTGGAGGCGGCGTGGATTGTCAGCCAGGTAGCGCGCCACGTACAAGACGAGCGCAAGCTTGGTCAACTCCGAGGGCTGGAACTCGATCGGTCCCGCGGCGAACCAGCGGCGCGCGCCCTGCACATCCCGGCCGATCCCCGGAACCAGCACGGCCAGCAATAGCGCGCACGAGCCGAGCAGCAGGAACAGCGTGAACCTCTCCGTCAGCAGATTGAGGCCGTAGCGTTCGCAAACCCGCATGGCGACCAGACCGATGACAGCCGCCAGCAGGTACATGAAGAACTCGCCCGTTCCGTAGCCGCCACCGCTGAGTACGCCCTGGGGCGAAGACGCGCTGTAGACCATGACCGCGCCGAAGGCGATCAGGCACAGCGTCGCCGTCATCAGGATCCGGTGCTCCAACGGCGGCGCGACCCGCCTGGTTGAACGGGCTGGAGCAGGGCGCTGGAGCATCCAGGGTTACTTCTACGCCGAGGGCTGGAAGCCTCCGTGCCGGCGCGTTGGCGGCACCTGACGCCCAATCGACGCCTGGTTGCGCGCAATGTGCGCAACCGGCTCGGTCGTCTTCTTCAACGTCGGGGCGGAGACCTGGTAGAGCGTGAAGCCGACCGCTCCGCAGGCAGCCGCCACGATCCAAAAGCGCAACATGATTTTGGTCTCCGACCACGCCTCCATCACGAAGTGGTGATGGATCGGCGCCATTTTGAATACGCGTTTGTGGAAAACCCTGAAGGAGAACACCTGGACGATCACGCTGAGCGCCTCGATCACGAAGATGCCGCCGATCACGATCAGCAGGATCTCGGTGTTGGTCATCACCGCCATGCCGGCGATCGCGCCGCCAATCGCAAGCGAGCCGGTGTCCCCCATGAAGACGCTGGCGGGGAAGCTGTTGAACCACAGGAAGCCGATACAGGCGCCGCACATGCAGCCCGCGACCAGTTCGAGGTCGTGGTCCTTGGTGCCGGTCGCGAAGGTGATGCCCATGTAGGTCAGCAGCGCGATCGCGCCACAGCCGGCGGCCAGGCCATCAAGACCGTCGGTGAGGTTGACGGCGTTGGTCGTACCCGCGAACACCAGGTAGATGAAGAGGATGTATGCCGGACCGAGGTAGATGTGCGCGTGGAACGGTCGCAGCGAGACCGAATCCGACATATGCGCCTTGTGTGTTGCGACCCACCACAGACCGACCGAGATCAGCAGTAGCACGATCATCTTCGTGCGCCCGCGCAGACCCAGCGAGCGGCGTTTGACGATCTTGGTGTAGTCGTCGGCCAAGCCCAACGCCGCGCATGCCAGCGTCGCCCCGAAGACGCCGAGTGACGCCCAGTCGCGGGTCGACAGGCACAGGTACGGGATCGCGAAGGCGATCACAATGATGATCCCGCCCATCGTCGGGGTGCCCTTCTTGGCCTGGTGCGCAAGCAACTCCTCCTGAATGTGCTGGCCGAACTCGCGACGTCGTAGGAAGTCGATGAAGCGCGGAGCCAGGAACACGCACATCAGCAGTGCTGCCGAGCTCGCCAGCAGCACGCGACCGGCCTCGGAGCCGACGTGGGCGGCGCCGATATAGATCATGCCGTCGTCACCGCCGTGAGGGTGTCGCAGACGAGCTTGAGCCCGACGCCGTTGGACGCCTTGACCAGCAGGAGATCCCCCGGCCGTATCAGCGTCGGCACGAGCCGCGCGGCCGCTTCCGCGTCGGTGGCGTGGTGGTGGTCACCCTGGAAGTCGGCCGCCATCACAGCGGCAAGCGGCCCGACCGTCACAAGTAGGTCGACGGTGTCGTTCGCGTGCGCTCCGATCTCGCCGTGGTAGCGCTCGGCCTCGGCGCCCAGTTCGAGCATGTCTCCCAGCACCGCGAGGCGCCGGCCGCTGGTCTCGATGGCCGCGAGCGCGTCGAGCGCGGCCCGCATCGATACGGGGTTCGCGTTGTAGGCGTCGTCTATCAGGGTGACTCCGCCGGGCAGAAGGCGGCGCTGGCCGCGGCCAGGCGACAGCGCCAGCTCGAGCCGCCCTCCAGGCTGGACGCCGACAGCACGAGCGGCGGCAACGGCCGCCAGCAGGTCGTGGCGCAGGTGCGCCTGGGTGAAGTCGACATCGAAACCGATCCGTTCTCCCTGGGCGTCGATCTCAACCCGCGTGCCGCTCTCGGATACGAGCTGCACGTCACCGCCTGGGCCGAAGGTGATTGTCGTGAGGTCGTCGCGCAGGTGCGGATCGAGCAGAGCTTCGCGGGCCGGAACGATCGCCGTTGCGCCCGGCGCGAGGCCGGCGAGCAGCTCGGCTTTGGCGGCGGCGACCGCCTCGATAGAGCCCAACAGCTCGAGATGCACAGGCCCGACGCTGACGATCACGCCGACGTCGGGCTCAGCGATGCGCACGAGCTCGGCAATCTGGCCGGAGCCGCGCATGCCCATCTCCAGGACCAGTACCTCGGTTCCGGCGGGGGCGGCGAGGATCTCCAGGGGCAGCCCGATCTCGGTGTTGAAGTTCGCCCGCGAAGCAACCGTCAGCCTGTATGGCGAGAGCAGACCGAGCAGCAGGTCCTTGGTCGAGGTCTTGCCTGTCGAGCCCGTCACGCCGATCACCTTCGCGCCGAGCTGTCGGCGCCAGGCGGTCGCGAGCTGCTGCAGCGCCTTCAGCGGATCGTCCGCGACCAGCAGTGCGCCGTCGCCCGGGAGTGGGCCCTCAGCCGCGAGTGAGTCGTCAGCCGGAAATGAGGCGTCGACATGGTCGGGCCCGACCAGGACGCCCCAGGCCCCGGCGGCCAGCGCTGCGGCAGCGAAGCTGCCGCCGTCGACCTGCTTGCCGGGAAGGCCCACGAACAGGGTCCCCGGACCGGCCTGGCGCGAATCGATCGTCGTCTGCAGCGGCCCGTCCACGCCGGGGACGGCGCCACGCAGCAACCTTGCGCCGGCCGCACGCGCGACCTGCTGAGCATCCCAGCGCCTCATTCGATCACCCGAGGGTACTTGTGTCGCTGGACACCAGAACCACGGCCACGCGGCAGCAACGCGGGCATCAGGCCACGTCGCGCAGCGCCTCGCGCGCGACGGCGACATCGTCGAACGGGATCTTCCGACCGTCGGCAAACTCCTGGCCCTGCTCGTGGCCCTTGCCTGCGATCACAACGACATCGCCGTCCCCGGCGCCGCCGATCGCGGTCCGGATCGCGGCACGGCGGTCTGCGTCGTGCTCGACCGGCCGGGCTATCCCGGCCAGGATCTCGGCGATGATCGCCTCGGGATCCTCGGAGCGGGGATTGTCCGACGTGACGATCACGCGGTCGGCAAGACGCGCGGCGATCTCCCCCATCAACGGGCGCTTGCCGCGGTCTCGGTCGCCGCCGGCGCCGAACACCACATGCAAGCGCGCGCCGGTCAGTTCACGAGCGGCGGCGAGCACGTTCTCCAGTGAGTCCGGGGTGTGCGCGTAGTCGACCAGCACGGCGAACGCCTGCCCTCCGTCGACGGTCTCGAAGCGACCCGGGACCTGCCCAGCGTGCTCGACCGCAGCGACGGCGGTGTCGAACGGGACCTCAAGCGCACGCGCCGCGGCGAATGCTCCCAGCACGTTGTAGACGTTGAAGCGGCCCCGCAGCGGCGAGCTGACCTCAGCGACGCCGTCGGGCGAGTGGAGTGTGAAGCGCGAGCCGGACAGTCCCGTCTGCAGATCGTCGGCGCGGTACGTCGCACCGGCGTGCTCCAGCGCAAACGTGACCGGTGAGGCGATCCCGGGGTCCGTCGCCAGACGGACGCCATAGGGGTCGTCGAGATTCACGACGGCACGACGTGCGCCGACCTCGGTGAAGAGCCGGCGCTTGGCCTGGAAGTAGTCCTCCATAGTCGGGTGGAAGTCGAGGTGGTCCTGCGTCAGGTTGGTGAATACCGCGACGGCGAACTCGGAGCCGTCGACGCGCCGGAGTTCCAGGGCATGCGAGGAGACCTCCATCACACAGGCGACGTCGCCGCCGTCCAGCATCGCGCGGAACGAGCGCTGCAGGTCGATCGCCTCCGGGGTCGTGCGCACCACCTCGAACTCGGTGCCGGCGATCACGCTCTTGACGGTGCCGAGCAGCCCCGTGCGGCGCCCGTCGGCCTCGAGGAGCGAACGGGTCAGGTGGGCGGTCGTCGTCTTGCCGTTGGTGCCGGTGACGCCCACCAGATCGAGCGTCGCGGTCGGATTGCCGTAAAAGGCCACTGCCGCGGGTGCCATCGCCTGACGCACGTCGGACACCACGACCTGCGGGATGTCGACGTCCAGAAGGTGGTCCACGACCAGCGCCGCGGCCCCACGCGCGATGGCGTCGGGCGCGAACTCATGGCCGTCGCGTGTGAAGCCGCGAACGCAGAAGAACAGGTCGCGCGGCCCGACGGCGCGGTTGTCGTAGGCCAGTCCGGCTATGTCGACGGCGGGGGCGCCTGGGAACAGGACATCCAGATACATCGGCGCCCCAGGGTAGCTAGTGCCTTGATTCGTTCAACGGCATTATGGGGTCGACGGCACCGCGGGATTCAGTGCCGACCGCGGACATGGCGAAAGGCACGGGTTGATCCCAAAGTGCGGCACCGCCCAGCCAACGATCTTCTGGAAAGCCGGAGCAGCCACCGAGCCGCCGTAGATGACGCCCTTCGGATAGTTGACGACCACGGCGACCACCAGTTTCGGGTGACTGGCAGGGACCATGCCGATGAAGGAGGCGATGTAATCGCTGTTGGAGTACTTACCGTTGACAACGACATTGGCGGTGCCGGTCTTGCCCGCGAGGTCGTATCCGGGGATCGCGGCGCCGGAGGCTGTGCCCCCGTCGGCCAGAACGCCGCGCAGCATGTTGCGCAGCTGGTAGGCCACATGGGCGGAGATGATGCGCTTGCCCTTCGGCTCAGAGACCTTCTTGCCGCCCAGTGAGTCGACGATCTGAGGTCTCCGCAGGACGCCACCATCGGCGATTGCGTCGTAGGCCTGGACCATCTGCATCGGCGTGACCGACTCCCCCTGGCCGAACGGGAGGTTGTACATCGACACGCCCGAGTAGCCGCCAACGGGCCGCACGATGCCCGCCTGCTCGCCGGGCAGGGAAACGCCCGTAGGCTTGCCGAAGCCGAAGCGGCTAACCCAGTAGCCGAAGCGCGACGCTCCGAGCCTCTGGCCGATCAGGTCGGCGCCGATGTTGCTCGAGTACTTGAGGATGCCGGCGACGCTCAGGTTCTCGTAGCCGTGGACCTCGGCGTCGCTGATCTTGTGGCCGTACACCTCGAGATAGGGCGGGATATCGAAGATCGTGTTGGGCGTCACGACCCCGTCCTGCAGAGCGCCGGCGACCGTGATCGCCTTGAAGGTCGAGCCCGGCTCATACGACATGTCGACGGCCTGATCCTCGGCGGCCGGCACCTGTCCGCCGGCCGGTTTGAACGGGTTCGAGTGCAGAGCGTTGGGGTTGACGGCCGGCCAGTTTGCGAGCGCGAGAATCTGGTCGGTCTGCGGGTCGGTGACGATCGCGGTGGCTCCCGCGGGCTGGTACTGCGCACCGACGCCGGCCAGTACCTGCTCGACCTCCGATTGCAGCGGCGCCGAGATCGTCAGCGCGAGGCTCTTGCCGGGCACCATCGCCTTGGCGGTGGTGACGGAGATCGGCTTGCCCTGTGCGTCGAGCACGCTGCGGCGCGTGCCGCTGACACCCGCGAGCTGCTTGTTGAACACATCCTCGAGTCCGAGGAGCCCGTGGCCGTTCGTGCCTGTCCAGCCGATCACCTGCGCCGCCTCGATCCCGCGCGGGTAGACGCGGCGCTCGGTGGGAACCGGCGGGGAGATGCCATTGATGTTCAATGCCGTGATCTCCGTCGCGACCCGCGGCGAGACGGTGGCGAGCGTGATGTAGCCGGTGTTCGGCTTGATCAGGTCCTTCAGCGTGGACGACCTCGTCATGCGGAGCAGCGGCGCGAGCTTGTCGGCGACCGTCTGCGGATGCTTGTAAGTCCTGGTGATCAGGATCGGGTCGGCGTTGATCACGTCGGCCGGCTGGCTGAGCGCGAGCACCACATCATTTCGATCGGTGATCTCGCCGCGTGGGGCCGGGATCGGCGCAGTCTGGACCTGCTGTGCGTTCGCTGCCTGTCGCAGCGCGCTCCCGCGGAACAGCCCGAGGTAGCCGGCGCGCGCGACCGCAAGCAGCAGCAGCAGCAGGAACACGCCGAACAGAAGCCCGACGCGCCGGTCGATGATGTCGACGGTTCGGCGAGGCGTGCTCGTGGTCACCGTGCTACCCCGCGAGCGCAGCGCCGCCGGTGGTGGCACCGGTGGGCGCGGTCGTCCCTGAGGTGTTGCTCACGGCGCCGGCGCTACCTGTGGCCGTGGACGTCGAAGCCGGGCCTGTCGTACTTGGGGTGCCGGCGGTGGACGTGCTGGTCGCCGCGCCGTTGTACGTTCCCGTGTCAGTCGTTGGTGTGCCGGAGGTCGCGCCGGCGGTCGTGGTGCCGCCGGTCGTCGTGCCAGCCGTGGAGGTGTCAGTGGTTGGGGTGGCGACCGTGCCGTTGCTGAGCCCGCCGATTGCGCTGATATTGGCCGCCGCCGATGTGTTGCTCGCGTCGGTCTGGCGTTCGCTCGCGATTCCGCTGAGGAAGGTCTGCGACGCGGGCGCGTGAATCCCTCTGATCGCCGTCCCTACGTTACGAGCAATACGCTGAATGAGTTAGCCATAGAACA
>CAVZDL010000011.1:0-316686 GCA_963774025.1 uncultured Conexibacteraceae bacterium | reverse complement strand
CCCAGCGGTGCCGTCACAGAGAAGGAGAGCTGATGTCTGGAGAGGCATACCGCGCGGTCTTCATCCGCATCCACCCGACCGGCAAGATGGTGCTCAGCCTCACGACCGAAGCCGACGGTCACGAGGCCGACTACGCACAGCAGGTCGGCGCCGTGCTCGGCGTCCCGGCGCTCGATGTCAAGGTGGTTCCGAGCGACGTCAACCGTTTCGGCGAGGGCCACGGCTTCAACACCAGCCCCTCGCCCGGCACGGGCCCGGCCATCGGCGTCGCGACCGACCGGATCATGGAGAAGGCACGGCTGCTCGCCGGAGCGGCGATGCGCGCCCAGCCCGGCGAGTTGACATGGGACAACGGTCGCTTCCTGGGACCGGACAACCAATCCACCACGATCGCCGACGTCGCGTTCTACTCCTACGGGAGCGGTGAACTCCCACCGGGCGTCGAGGGTGGCCTGGACGCCCAAGCCGTCTACGCCGACTGAGAGCCTCTAAGTGCTCTCATCACATCCCGGCACGTACACGCTCGGTCCAGACAACGCTGCGCTCACGGTCAGGACCGGAAAAACAGGCCCGGCGGCAATGGCCGGCCACAACCTCACGATCAACGTGTCGTCGTGGTCAGCGACGCTTACGCTCGCCGACGAGGTGACGGCGTCGACGCTGACGATGACGGTCGACACACACTCGTTGCGCACGGCTTCCGGCGACGGTGGCGCCCAGGCATTGGGCGCGGCCGACCTGCCAAAGATCGACAAGACGATCGACGAGGAGGTACTCAAGGGCCGTCCGATCAGCTTCGAGTCGACGCACATCCATACCGGCGACGCCGAAGACGAGCTGCACGTCCACGGCGACCTCAACCTGCTCGGCAACAGCGGGCCGATTGAGTTCACGCTCAAGCTCGACGACAGCGGCCACCTGACGGCCGACGCGACCGTCGTGCAGAGCAGCTTCGGAATCAAGCCGTACTCGATCCTGTTCGGGACGCTCAAGCTCGCGGACGAGGTACAGGTAACGGTCGACGGCACGCTGCCAGGGCCGGCCTAGCCAGGTCGGAATCTGCTCAGCCACTCATTTATGGACTCGAACTTTGAAAGCGAATAACAATGCCAGAACTTGACAACAGCTTCGAAAGCCCCAAGCCGACGGATTACAACTGGGAGGCGATCCTCGACCTTGACCGCGTGATTCCCTGCGTTCAAGGCGGCCGCGTGATCGAGCACACCGCGCCTGACAGCGTCAAGGCAGAGATCGTGATCAGCATGGGCGCGATGTCGATGACGTTCACCGGCACCGTCACGATCACCGAGCAGGACCCGGCGACGCACACCGCCGTGCTCCAGGTCAAGTCGCGTGAAAAGGGCGGCCAGGGTTACGCCAACGCAGACGTGACGTTCGTCCTTCACGAGGGTGGCGGCACGATCCACACAGCGGCCCAGATCAGCGGCAAGGCGGCGTCGATGGGTGAAGGCGTGATGGTCAGCGTGTTGGACGGCCTGATCGGCGATTTCGCCGAGAAGCTCGCGTCGATCTGAGCGTGACCTGTCGCCCCATGCGGATGTGAGCAAATGACACGTACATCGCCGTGCTGACCCACCACCCCAAGATCGACGACGAAGTGGCCCTATCGATCATGGCCGAACTGCCGGCCGTTCGCCACGGGCACAGCGGTGGACGGCCCTCTCAGCACGCGTCAGGACCCATTCACTGATGGCCACGCTGAAGATGCGGCTGCCGGAGCCGGGCGAGATTCCACCCAACGGCGGCACAGCCGTCCAGGAGGACCCGGACAAGCCGGTCTTCCAAGGCAACGGGCCGGATGACTACGTGTGCGCGAACTGCGGCAACCTGCTGGCTGCAGCGATGTCACCGGAGTACATGAACCGCAAGCTCCGGATCCGGTGCGGCAGCTGCAACCTGATCAACGTCGCCGTTGAGGTAGAAGGTGTGGACTACGCGGCGGCGTTCGGTCAGGGCCGCCGCGCCCGCGGCTGACCATGCCTGGCTTCGGCTCGATTCCGCGCAAGGAGGACGCCCGCTTCATCCGTGGGCAGGGCACGTACATCGATGATGTGCGCCTGCCGGGCATGCTGTACGGTGCGATGCTGCGCAGCCCGTTCGCGCACGCTCGCATCGTCACTATCGACGCGAGCGCCGCTATGCGGCATCCGAAGGTTCACGGCGTCCTGACCGGGGCCGATCTGCTGTCGCGCGACGCGGCCTGGATGATGACGATGTCCCATGACGTGCACGCGGTGCTCGCCACCGACAAGGTTCGCTTTCAGGGGCAGGAGGTCGCGTTCGTGATCGCCGACGATCACTACGCGGCAAGGGACGCCCTGGAGTTGATCGACGTCGAGTACGAACCGCTCGATGTGGTGGTGCGAGCTGATCAGGCGCTGCGTCCAGACGCGCCGCTGATCCGAGACGACCGCGCCGGTCAGCGTGACAACCACATCTTCGACTGGGACTCTGGAGACCGCGTCGCGACCGACCGTGTCTTCGCGAACGCCGACGTGGTGGTTGAGCGTGACCTGCGGTTCCCGCGATCTCACCCGGCGCCGCTCGAGACCTGTGGTGCTGTGGCTGAGTACGACGCCGCCAACGGGAAGCTCACGCTCTGGTCCAGTACCCAGGCGCCACACGCCCATCGCACCATGTACTCGCAGCTGCTGAAGATCCCGGAGCACAAGATCCGCGTGATCTCGCCGGACATCGGCGGCGGCTTCGGTAACAAGGTCCCGATCTACCCCGGCTACGTCTGCGCCGCAATCGCGGCGATGACCTGCGGCGCGCCGGTGAAGTGGGTCGAGGACCGCTCGGAGAACCTGATGTCAACCGGGTTCTCACGCGACTACACGATGAAGGGCGGGATCGCCGCAACCACGGACGGCAAGATTCGCGCGGTACGGGTCGACGCCCTCGCCGACCACGGCGCCTTCAACGCCGCCGCCCAGCCGAGCCGCTACCCGGCCGGCTTCTTCCATGTTTTCACCGGTTCCTACGACATCGAGGCTGCCTACTGCCACGTGCGCGGCGTCTACACCAACAAGGCCCCCGGCGGCGTGGCATACGCGTGCTCGTTCCGGATTGCGGAAGCCGTGTACCTGGTGGAGCGGCTCGTCGACGCGCTCGCCGTCGAACTGCAGATCGACCCGGCGCAGTTGCGCCTGCAGAACCTGATCCAGCCGGACCAGTTCCCATACCCGTCCAAGACCGGCTGGCTTTATGACTCAGGTGACTATCCGCAGGCGCTGCGCAAGACGCTCCAGATCGCCGGCTATGAAGAGCTCCGTGCGCAGCAACGTGAGCGGCGCCGGCAGGGGGAGCTGATGGGCATCGGGCTTGCGTTCTTCACGGAGGCCGTGGGCGCGGGTCCGCGCCGGCACATGGACATCCTCGGGCTGGGGATGAACGACAGCGCGATGCTGCGGATCCATCCGTCCGGCAAGGCACAGCTCGGAATCAGCGTTCAGTCCCAGGGGCAGGGCCACGAGACGACGTTTGCGCAGATAGTCCAACACGAACTGGGGATCCCGACTGACGACGTGGAGGTCGTGCACGGCGACACCGATACGACACCGTATGGCCTGGGGACCTACGGTTCGCGTTCCACGCCGATATCGGGCGCCGCGACCGCCGTGGTCGCGCGCAAGGTCAGGGAGCGAGCACGGTTGGTGGCAGCGGCGATGCTCGAGGTCGCGCCCGAGGACCTCGAGTGGGAGAACCCGGAGTCCGGTGTGGCGCGATGGTTCGTGAGCGGTGACCCGGAGCACGGGGCGACGATCGCGGAGATCGCTTCGGCCGCGCGGGGGACCGTCGAGCTGCCACCGGGCCTTGAGAGCGGGCTCGACGCGGAGACGCTCTACGACCCGCCGAACCTGACCTTCCCGTTTGGCGCCTACCTGTGCGTCGTGGATATCGACCCGGGGACGTTCAAGGTCTCGGTCCGGCGCTTCGTCGCTGTGGACGACTGCGGCGTGCGCATCAACCCGATGATCGTCGAGGGCCAGATCCACCGCGGTCTCACGGACGGGGTCGGCATCGCCCTGATGGAGGAGATCACCTTCGATGAGCACGGCAACTGCCTCGGTGGGTCGTTGATGGATTACCTGATCCCGACCGCGCTCGAGGTGCCTGATTGGGAGACGGGGGAGACGGTGACGCCCTCCCCCACCATCCCCTCGGGGCCAAGGGGGTGGGCGAATCGGCGACCGTCGGCTCACCGCCGGCGATCGTCAACGCGATCCTCGACGCGCTCGCCCCGTTGGGTGTCAGGCACATAGACATGCCGTGCACGCCGGCGACCGTTTGGGAGGCGGTCAACGCGGCCTCCGGCGCTTTGCCGGTGCTCGCTCCATCGCCCGGGAGCACGGGTGACTGATCAGTTCGTAACCGGGCTGGTGCTCGCCGCCGGTGGTTCCAAGCGGCTCGGGCAGCCCAAGCAACTGCTGCCGTTCGGTGACGGCACGCTGCTCGATCATGTGCTCAGCACGGCCCGCGCCTGCCCCTTCGATCAGACGCTCTGTGTGATCGGCGGTGGCGGGCCGGACGTACGCGAGCGGGTCGACCTGCAGGGCTTCGAGGTCGTCGACAACCCGGCCTTCGGGGCTGGCTGCTCCTCGTCGATCGCGGCCGCGCTGGCCGCTGTCGATCAGCGCGCGGACGCCCTTGTGCTGATGCTCGGCGATCAACCCGGAGTGACCGTCGCCGCAGTACAGGCGCTCATCTCAGGGCGCGGCGGCGCCGACCTGGCAGCCTGTCTGTACGACGATGGCCGCGGGCACCCGTTTGCCTTCTCACGTGCCGTCTTCGGAGACCTGATGCAACTCCACGGTGACAAGGGCGTCTGGAAGCTGATGGACCGCGCCGGCGACGCCGTCGCAGACGTCCCGGTGCAAGGAGCGATTCCGCTCGACGTCGATACATGGGAAGAATACGAAGCCGTATTGGCGGCCGCGGGTCTGCGCGGACCTAAGTGATCGCTTATGTACGCTTGGCAGGGAGACCGGAACACTCCAAACTGACGGGCGGAGTGGAGGAATCTGAAGTGCAGGAGGGTCTGCGAGAGTGAGTCAGATCGTTCGGGACACGGTAGCCGGGTGGATCCGTGAGGGACGCGACGTCGTGGTCGCCACGGTCGCTGACACGAAGCGGTCGGCGCCCCAGCCGGTCGGGACCAAGATCGCGATCGACGACCGCGGACACGTGGTCGGTGCGGTCTCGGGTGGCTGCGTCGAGGGCGCGGTCATAGAGGTGGGTGAGGCGATTCTCGGCGGCGACGAGCCGCGCCTCCTTCACTACGGGATCGCCGCCGAGGAGGCATGGGACGTAGGGCTTCCCTGCGGCGGTGAGATCGCGGTATGGGTCCAACGTTACGAGTCTGACGACCTCCAGGCGCAGCTCTTTGAGATCGCCCAGCAGCACGGCCGGGCGGTACTCGTCACCGCTGTCGATGGCGAGCAGATCGGTGCGAGGATGATGGTCCGCGATGACGGCGAGGTCCGAGGCACGCTTGGCGAGCAACGCCTCGATGAGCAGGCCGTAGCGCTCGCGCGTCAGGCGCTCTGGTCGGAGCTCAGCGAGCTCGTCGAACTACCCGAACTCAACGCGCAACTGCTTGTTGAAGCGGTCGCGCCGCCACCACGGTTGATCATCGTCGGGGCGGTTGACTTCGCCGCCCAGCTTGCAACCGCAGCGAAACTCGCCGGCTGGCGGGCGTTTGTGGTGGATCCCCGCGTTCGCTTCGCGACTGCGGAGCGCTTCCCCGACGCGGAGCAGGTGATCGCTGCGTGGCCGCAGGAGGCGTTTGCACAGCTCGGGCCGATCGACCCGGCGACAGCGATCGCGGTCCTTACGCACGACCCCAAGCTCGACGACGCGGCGCTGGCGGCCGCGTTGTCATCAACTGCGGGCTACATCGGCGCGATGGGCAGCCGCCGCGCACAAGAACGCCGTCGGGCGCGGCTGCAGGAGGCGGGCTTCGAGCCGCACGCGCTCGATCGCATCTCGGCGCCGATCGGCCTCGACCTCGGCGCTCTCAACGCCGGCGAGACGGCACTATCGATCATGGGCGAGATCCTCGCGATCAAGCACGGCCGCACAGGCGGCCGGCTGATCCATGCCCGAGGCCGGATTCACGACGTGATCACCACTCGCCCGCGTCTGGCGCCGCTCGAATAGCCTCCGAGCCATGCCTGAGGGCGAGCTGGCGATAGTCCTGCATACGCATATGCCCTACGTCGAGGGCTTCGGGACATGGCCGTTCGGGGAGGAGTGGCTGTGGGAGGCAACCGCGACGAGCTATGTGCCGCTGCTGCGGGTGCTCGACAAGCTCGGCCCAGACGAGAGCCGCGCGAAACTGACGCTCTCGCTGACGCCGGTGCTGTGCGACCAGCTTGAGGCGCCGGGGGCGGTCGAGCGCTGCATCGTGTTCCTGCGCGAGATCAGGCCCGAGTCGCACCGGCGCGACATCGAGCAGTTCAGGCGGTCCGGCGAGGCCGGCGCGGCTGCAGAGCTGGAGCGCTCGGCCGCCGAGTACGCGAGCGCAGCCGACGCGCTCGAGCGGCTCGAACAGGACGGCGGCCTGCTGCAGGCACTCGGCCGGCACGCGAGCTGGACGTCCGCGGCGACCCACGCGATCCTGCCGCTGCTGGTGCTCGAAGACTCGATCGAGCTGCAACTGCGGGTCGGCATCGACTCGTACCGGCTACGGTTCGGGGAGTGGGGCGGAGGCTTCTGGCTGCCGGAATGCGCGTACGCGCCATGGCTGAACGGGGCGCTGCTCGAGGCCGGGATCCGCGCCACCTGCGTCGAGCTGACGGGGCTCCTCGGCCATGGCGGCGAGCTGAACCTCCGTCCTCGCAAGCCTCACGACGGCCCGACACTGTTGCCGATCGACCGGTCCGTCATCGACCTCGTCTGGGGCGCCGAGGGCTACCCGTCGGGCCCCGCCTACCGCGACTCCCACCGCCGCACTCTCCACGACCACCAGGTCTGGGCCAATGACGGCAACATCTACGACCCCGACCGCGGGCGCCGGCAGGCGGCCGCGGACGCACGTACATTCGTCGCGGCGGTCGCCGAACGTCTCGCTGCCAACGACGGCGGCCTGTGCATATGCGCTCTGGATGCCGAGCTACTGGGCCACTGGTGGTATGAAGGGCCGTTGTGGCTCGAGTCGGTGCTGGCCGAGGCCGAGCGCCAGGGCGTCATGCTCACCACGCTCGACCTCCAGACGCTTTCTCGTCACCCCCCGATCGAAACCGAAGGTCACGAGCACATCGCCGCGACTAGCTGGGGAGCAGGCGGCGACCTGCGCACATGGAGTGCGCCGTCCGTCGCCGATCTCGTCTGGAGTGCCCGCAGCGCCGAGCTGCACACCTTCCTGCACGGCGGCGGCACCCCGTCCGAGCGCGCGCTGCGTGAGTTGCTGGCGCTGCAGTCGAGCGATTGGGCGTTTCTCGCCCACCGCGAGTGGGCCGGCGACTACCCGAGGCAGCGTGCCAGCGGGCACGCTGCCCTGCTCACCCGAGCACTGAAAGGGGAGACCGACACGCCATACGTCCGCAACCTCGCGCCCTACCTGGAGCTGAGCTACTCGTAGCGCAGCGTCTCGGGGTGCTCGCGCATCCGCAGCACCCGCGCCGGCACACCCCCGACCACGGCATCCTGGGGCACATCTCCTGTGACGACTGCGCTGGTGCCGATGACGGCGTTGTCGCCGACCGTCACGCCCCGCAGGACGCAGGCGCCGTATCCGATCCAGACGTTGTGACCGACGCGCACGTCGCGCTTGTAAATGCCCTGCTCGCGGATCCCACGCTCGACCTCGGCCGTGCCGTGGTCGAAGTCGATCATCATCGTGCGGTCGGCGATGATGCACTCGCGCCCGATCGAGATCTGCTGGTAGCAGGAGAGCGTGCACTCCTGCCCGAGCACCGACTTGGCGCCGATCGAGATGACCCCCTCGTGGGCGCGGATCTTGCAGCCGTCACCAATCCAGGACCAGCGACCGAGTACGACCCTTGCGCGAGGGCCGATCTCGAACTTGACACCTGGACACACGAAGCACAGCCCGTCCGTCACAAGGCGCCCGCGCCAGCGCAGCTTCAGCCACAGCCAGCGCGCCAACAGTGGCGCGTAGCCCGGGCGCAGCATGTGGTGTTCGCGGGCGAAGCGCAGGAACGCGAGCGGTCCACCGGCGAGCGGAGCCGGCGGTCTGCGGGGCGCAGCCGTCCCGCGTGGCGTGGCGCTGATCGTGTCCGGCGGCACGCGGGAATCGTAATCGGCATCATGGTTTGCGGATGAACGAGCCCGGAGCCGGTACTCAGGCGACGCTTGCGCAGCGGCTGCTGGCCGGAGACCGGCGCGCGCTCGCACGCGCGATCACGCTCGTCGAGAACGGCGACCCCCTGGGCTGGGAGATCGTGCACGAGGTCTACCCGCACACCGGCACCGCCGCCGTGATCGGCTTCACCGGGCCCCCGGGAGCCGGCAAATCGACGCTGCTCGCCGAGGTCACCCGGCTCGAGCGGGCGCAGAACCGCTCGGTGGCGGTGCTGTCGATCGATCCTTCCTCACCGTTCAGCAAGGGGGCTCTGCTGGGTGACCGAATCCGTCTGAGCGACCATTTCCTCGATCCGGGCGTGTTCATCCGCTCGATGGCCAACCGCGGGGCGCTCGGCGGGCTGAGTG
Source organism: uncultured Conexibacteraceae bacterium (assembly GCA_963774025.1). Taxonomy (GTDB): domain Bacteria; phylum Actinomycetota; class Thermoleophilia; order Solirubrobacterales; family Solirubrobacteraceae; genus Palsa-465. The sequence continues at coordinate 307,989 of CAVZDL010000011.1, read as the reverse complement.
AGGCGGCGCTGCAGACAGCGCTGCTGATGGACGCCAGTGGACGTGACGTCGTGCTGCTCGAGACGGTCGGGGTCGGCCAGGCTGAAGTCGACGTGATCGACCACGCCGACAGCGTTGTGCTCGTACTGATGCCGGGCTCAGGCGACTCCGTTCAGGCGCTGAAGGCTGGCGTGATGGAGATCCCCGACGTGATCGTCATCAACAAGGCCGACCATCCGCTTACCGACACGATGATCCGCGAGATCAAGTCGGTACTGGCGCTTGGTCCCAAGGGCGGATGGCAGGTTCCGGTGATCCGCACACGCGCAGTTGACGGCGACGGCGTCGAGGAACTGGTGTCGAAGCTCGCCGAGCACCGAGCCCACATCGAGGTCGAGGGCACGCTCGCCGAGCGCCGCCGGCGCAACCTGAGCAACGAAGTGCTGTCGATCGCGACGCAACGCCTGCGCCGGGAACTCGAGGAGGCCGTGACGGACGACCCGAGGTTCAAGGCGCTGCTGGACCGGGTAGTGGCACGCGAGCTGGATCCCGCAAGCGCGGCACGGCAGATCCTGGCGCGCGAGGAGTAGCGCGACAGTACTTTCAAGAGTCGGGCGCCCACCCCCGCGGCCCCACAGGAGGAGGAGAGATTGCAGACGGCCATCGAAGCTGTGGATGTGCGCAAGCACTACCCACCGGACGTGCAGGCGCTCGACGGCGTGAGCCTCGCTGTCGAGGCGGGCACGATCTTCGGCGTGCTCGGTCCGAACGGCGCTGGCAAGTCGACGATGACCCGGGTCCTGTGCTCGCTGACGCGGCCCGACAGCGGCAGCGCCACGGTCGCCGGCATCGACGTGCTCAAATACCCTGTCCAGGTCAGGCGCGCGATCGGCGTCGTCGGCCAGAAGCACGGCTCCGATCCGAACGCGAGCGGCCGCGAGAACCTGGTGCTCCACGGTGAGTTCAACGGGATCACAGGCCGTAACCTGAAGGGTCGCGTCGCGTCCGCACTCGAGCGCTTCGAACTGGTTGACGCCGCGGATCGCCTCGTGCGCACCTACTCCGGCGGGATGGCGCGCCGTCTCGACATCGCGATGGGGCTGCTGAATCACCCCCAGGTCCTGTTTCTGGACGAGCCAACGACTGGACTGGATCCTGAGGCGCGGACGCAGATGTGGACCTACATCGAGCGGCTCGCGGCGGAGGAGCAGATGACGATCTGGATTACGACGCACTACATGGACGAGGCCGACAACCTGGCCCTGCAGCTGGCGATCGTCGATCGAGGCAAGATCGTCGCTCAGGGCTCGCCCGATCAGCTCAAACGGGAGCTCTCCGGGGACGCGCTGCACGTCGAACTGGTCGATTTAGGCGAGACGGGCGCCGTTGCAGCGCTCGAGCGTGTTGATGGCGTCGGCGAGATCGAGCTCGATGGACGGCTGCTGCGCGCCCGCGCGGCCGATGGCGGCGCGGCTCTGCCCGCGGTGCTGGCCGCGCTCGAGACTCAGCAGGTGAAGGTCGCCTCCGTGAAGGTCGCTCGACCGTCGCTGGATGATGTCTACCTGCGGTTCGCGGGACGCGCCTTCGAGCAGGCTGACAGCGAGTTCGAGGAGGCCTCGGCATGACTCCCGCGCTGCGCCAGACGTGGCAGGTGTTTCTGCGCGGAACGCGCACGCTGATGCGCCAGCCCGCCTACCTGCTGATCACGGTCGTACAGCCGGTGGTGTGGCTGCTGCTGTTCGGCGCCCTGTTCAAGTCCGTCTCGCGGATCCCCGGCTTCCATGGCACCTACATCGACTTCCTGACGCCCGGTGTCGTTGTGATGCTCGCGGTGTTCGGTGCCGGCTGGTCGGGGATGGCTTTCGTCGATGACATCGCCAACGGCGTGATGGACCGCATGCTCGTCACCCCGGCATGGCGTGGCGCGCTCAACGTCGGCTGGGTCGCATACGAGGCCGCTGCCGTGATGGCACAGACGGTGCTGATCGTGATCCTCGCTCTGCTCCTCGGCGCCGACTTCAAAGGCGGTGTGATCGGCGTGATCCTGATGTTCTTCGTCGGCGCGCTACTCGCGTCGTCGGTCGCGTCGCTCTCCAACGCGGTCGGCGTGCTCGGCCGCCAACGCGAGACCGTGATCGGCACCGTCAGCTTCTTCCAGCTGCCGCTGACGTTCCTGTCGACGGGCATGATGCAGAAGAACCTGCTGCCCCACTGGATCCAGACGGCCGCGAAGTTCAACCCCGTCAACTGGGCGGTTGTGGCCGCCCGCGCCGCGGCGATGCAGAAGACCGACTGGAGCGTCGTCGGGACCCACATCGCGCTGTTGGCGGCGCTCGCGATCGTCTCGGCGTTTGTCGCCTCGCGCGCGTTCGCCCGCTATCAGCGCTCGCTTTAGCGGCTGGTCCCGGGTGGGTGGGTCCAAATCCGGGCCTACCGGGGTCGGAGCTTCGCGGCATCCGGTCGACGTTTTCCACCTCACAGGGGGAAAACGTCGACAGACTCGAGCCGCTCAGGCGCCGAGCGCCCGCGCGATCACGAGCTCCTGGATCTCGTCGGTGCCCTCGCCGATCGTCAGGATCTTGGCGTCGCGGTAGAAGCGGCACACAGGGTATTCCTCGATGTAGCCGTAGCCGCCGTGGATCTGCACGGCCTCGTCGGCCGCGTGCACGGCCAGGCGGCCGCTCTTGAGCTTCGCCTGCGCGGCGACGAGCGAGAAGTTCTTGCCACTGTCCTTGAGCCAGGCGGCCTTCTGGACGAGCAGCCGGCACGCCTCGATCTCGGTCGCGAGGTTCGCGAGCTTGGCCTGGATCGTCTGGAAGCTCGAGATCGTCCGGCCGAACGCCTTGCGCTGCTTGGCGTAGGCGAGTGCCTCATTGAGCGCGCCCTGCGCGAGCCCGACGCCCATGGCCGCAACGCCGATGCGCCCGATGTCGAGCACCTGGAAGAACTGCGCCAGACCGCGTCCGCGCCCGCCGACGAGGTTCTCCTCGGGCACGCGACAGTCGCTGAAGCTCAGCGGCCGCGTGTCCGACGCATGCCAGCCCATCTTGCGGTACTGCGGCCCCGGCTCGTAGCCGGGGGTGCCGTTCTCCACGAGTATGTTCGAGATCTCACGGTGGTTGGCACCCGCGTCCGACGCCCCCGGCGCCGATTCGCCCGTGACCGCCGTGATCACCACCAACCCCGAGATCACGGTGCCGGCGTTGGTGATGAACTGCTTGGAGCCGTTGATCACCCACTCGCCGCCGTCGAGCCGGGCGCGCGTCTGAGTATTGCCCGCGTCCGATCCGGCCTCCGGCTCGGTCAGCCCAAACGCGCCGAGCATCTCGCCGCTGCACAGCCGTGGCAGGTAGCGCTGCTTCTGTTCCTCGGTGCCGAACAGATAGATCGGCTGGGTGCCGAGCGAGGTGTGCGCGCAGAGTGTGATCGCCACCGAGGAATCGACGCGTGTGAGCTCCTCGACCACCATTGCGTAATCCTGCGTGCTGCCCCCGGCGCCGCCGTACTCCGGCTCGAACGGGATGCCCATCAGGTCGAGCTCGCCGAGCTTGCGGACGATCTCGTAAGGGAAGGCCTTCTCCTGATCGAGCCGCTCGGCGACGGGCGCGATCTCAGCCTGAGCGAACTCGCGGACGGTGTCGCGCAGCAGCCGATGATCGTCCGAGATGTCGAAGTCCATGCCGGGACAATACGATCATCAGGAGTATCGGGCTGCCGCGAGCGGCCCGCGCGCCACCATCGATCCGAAGTGGAGCCGAACTGACGATGCCAAAGACCGTGATCCTGTCATCCGCGCGAACGCCGATCGGAAAGCTCGGCGGCGGCCTTTCGAGCCTTGATGCCGCCAAGCTCGGCGGCACCGCGATCAACGCCGCGCTGGAGCGCGCCGAGGTCGCGCCTGATCAGGTCCAGCACGTGGTGATGGGGCAGGTGCTGCAGGCGGGGCAGGGCCAGATCCCCTCGCGCCAGGCGCAGATCAACGCCGGGATCCCGAAGGAGGTGTCGTCGGAGACGATCAACAAGGTCTGCGCCTCGGGCGTGCGGGCCGTAGGGATGCTCGACGCCGCGATCCGCGCGGGAGACCTGGAGGTAGGCGTCGCCGGCGGCATGGAGTCGATGTCGAACGCTCCCTACATGCTCAAGGACGCCCGCTTCGGGATGCGGATGGGCGACGGCAAGGCGCTCGACGTGATGATCCACGACGGCCTCACGAACCCGTTCTCCGGCAAGCACATGGCGCAGGAGGCGAGCGAGGTCGCGGCCGAGCTCGAGATGACGCGCGTGGACATGGACCGCTGGGCACTGCGTTCGCACGAGCTCGCGATCAAGGCGACAGACGAAGGTCGTCTGCCGGAGGAGATCGTGGCGGTCACGATCCACTCGCGTAAGGGCGACACCGTGGTTGAGGTCGACGAGTCGCCGCGACGGGACTCGACGCTCGAGGCGCTCGCGAAGCTGCCCCCGATCTTCCTCAAGGACGGCAGCCACACAGCCGGCAACGCGCCCGGCGTCAACGACGGCGCGGGCGCGCTGGTCGTGGCAAGCGACGAGTGGGCGCGCACCCACGACCGTCGCCCGCTGGCGACGGTCATTGCCCAGGCGCAGGTCGCTGACGAGTTCGCCTACCTCGCACGGACCCCCGCAAACGCAGCGTTCAAGGCGCTCGAGAAGGTCGGCCTGAAGCCCGAGGACGTCGACCTTTGGGAGATCAACGAGGCGTTCGCGTCGGTGACGCTCAACTCGATGCGGATGCTCGGGATCGATGAGGACAAGGTCAACGTCAACGGCGGTGCTGTCGCGCTCGGTCACCCGATCGGCGCCTCCGGGGCGCGGATCGTCGGCGCATTGGTTTACGAGCTGCGGCGCCGCGGTGGCGGCATCGGCTGCGCGGCGATCTGCTCGGGCGGCGGGCAAGGGGACGCGATGCTCGTCGAGGTCAACGGTGCCTAAGACGGTCACCGAGACGGTCTCAGGCACTGTCGAGGCCGAGCGCGTAGCTGCCGAGCCGCCGGCGCGCGGTGCGGCCTTCTTCGACCTGGACAAGACGCTGATGCAGGGCTCGTCCGGCTTCCAATTCGCTCGGGCCGTGCGGGAGGCCGGGATGATGAGCCGCCGTCAGCTGGTCTCGGACGGGATCGCCAACGTGCGCTTTCGCTTGCACGGCGCGAGCGACGAGCAGTCCGAGGCGATACGCAACCGCATCGCCAGCTCGCTGGAGGGTGTGCGGGTCCGCGACCTCGAGCGGTTGGGCGTGCGCGTGATGCAGCGCATACTTCCGCGCCTGTACCCGCAGATGCTGACGATCGCATATGCGCATCAGGACGCGGGTCGGCCCGTCTACATAGTCACCGCGGCGGCGCAGGACATGGCCGAGGTGCTGGCGAAGGTGATGACCTTCGACGGAGCGCTCGGCTCGACGCTGTCGGAGGTCGAGGCCGGTGTCTACACCGGGCATCCGACCGGATCGTTCCTCTACGGGCCGGCTAAGGCCGTCGCGATCGAGGAACTGGCGGCTCGAGAGGGCTTCGACCTGGCAGCGTCTTACGCCTACTCCGACTCCGTCTCGGACACACCGATGCTGCGCGCGGTCGGCCACCCGGTCGTCGTCAACCCCGACACCGCGCTCGAAGCGCTCGCGCGGGACGGCGGCTGGGAGATCCTGCGACTCGACCGGCTCGGTCAGAAGCTGACGATCGCGGGCGCGCTGACGGTCGCCGCGACCGCCAGCGGAGCGACTGCGGCCATACTCAAGCGGACCGGCCGCCAGATCGAACTGCCACGCTTGAGTCGCCAATGATGAGCACCACAACCGAGCGCAAGATTCGTGTGGTCGTCGCCAAGCCTGGTCTGGATGGCCACGACCGCGGCGCCAAGATCATCGCGCGGGCACTGCGCGACGCCGGCATGGAGGTGATCTACACGGGTCTGCATCAGACGCCCGAGCAGATCGTGGAGACGGTGATCCAGGAGGACGCAGACGCGGTCGGCCTCTCGATCCTGTCGGGGGCGCATATGACGCTGGTGCCGCGCATCATCGAGCTGCTGAAGGCGCAGGGCGTCGACGATGTGGTGGTCACGGTCGGTGGCACGATCCCGGCCGAGGACATCGCGGAGCTGAAGGCGCTCGGGGTGGCCGAGGTGTTCACGCCTGGGGCGCCGGCGCAGGCGGCGATCGATTTCATCCGGTCCGCGGTGAGGAGCTGACGTGGGCGGCGCGCGCTTGCCCGGGCTGGTGGCCAGCGGGCCAGCCAGCCCGGATGTGACGCTCACACGTGGTATTGACTGACCAGTCAATCGGGTAGGATCTGCACGTTCTAGTGATGCTTAGGAGGCACCTTTGAAGATTTGCGTCCTGGTCAAAGAGGTCCCGGACGCCGCCGTCGAGAAGCGCATCAATCCTTCGACGGGGCGGATGGACAGATCGGGTGAGAAGAACCTGAACCCGTATGACACCCACGCGATTGAGGCTGCGATGCAGTTGCGCGAGGGCGGTGCGGTCGAGGTCGACGAGATCGTCGCCGTGACGATGGGACCGGAGTCCGCGGTACGGGCTCTGCATAAGGCGGTCTCGCTGGGCGCCGATCGCTCGCTTCACCTCAGCGACGAGGCGCTCGCGGGCTCGGATGTTGCTGCGACCGGCTACGCGCTGGCGAAGGCGCTCGCCAAGGAGTCGCCCGATCTGGTGCTGCTCGGCCAGCAGTCCGATGACGGCGAGTGCTACACGATCGGCGCGGTCGTCGCCGACCACCTGAAGATGCCGTCGCTGACGCAGGTGATCAAGCTCGACGTCGACGGCGAGGCGCTGCGGCTCGAGCGTCAGGCGGAGTACGGCTATGACACCGTCAGGGTGACGCTGCCGGCCGTGGTCTCGGTCGGCGATGCGATCAACGAGCCGCGCTACCCATCCCTGAAGGCGATCATGGGCGCCAAGAAGAAGCCGCTCGAGGTCGTGGGCTCGGCGGACGTAGGCATCGACACCGCACTCGTCGGCGCCGAGGGCTCGCGCGTGCAGTGCGGCGAGTTCCACGATCCGCCCGCGAAGTCCGCCGGCCTGATCATCGAGGATGAGAACACCGATGAGACGGTCGAGAAGATCATCTCCTGGCTCGAGGAAAGGAAGCTGATCTGAGATGGCTGACGTTCTGGTCTACGTCCTTCACTACGAGGGCGCTTTCAACAAGAACTCCCTCGGCGCCGTCTCCGAGGGCGCCGCGCGGGCGTCCGAGATCGGCGGCGAGGCGCACGCTGTTGTCGTCGGTGGCAGCGACCTGACCGACGAACTCGTCGGGACGCTCGGCGCCTACGGGGCCAAGAAGGTCTTCCGCGCACAGGGCCCCGAGGGCCTCGCGCAGCCGATCGTCGACGTGTTCGACAAGGTGATCTCCGAGCACGGTCACCGGTACGCGATCTTCGGCGGCGGCCTGCTCGGTTTCGAGATCGGCGCCGGCCTCGCCGCGCGCAAGCAGGCAGGCGTGACGATGGAGGTTACAGCGATTCGATCGGACGGTGGCGAGCTGGTCGCCGAACGCCCGATCCTGGGCGACTCGAAGATCTCGGTATCGCGCTACCGCGGCGACCTCGGGATCATCATCGGCCGCATCAACGCGTTCGAGATCCGCGAGAGCGCGGGTGCCGACGCCGAGATCGTCGACGTCGAGGTCGAGTACTCGCCCTGGACGCAGCAGGCCGAGATGGTTACGCGCGGCGAGCAGCGCGGCGCCGACGTCGACATCGAGGGCGCCGACATTCTCGTCGCCGGCGGACGCGGCCTGGGCAGGGCCGAGGGCTTCCAGCTCGCCGAGGAGCTCGCTGCCGCCTTCGGCGGCAACGCCGCGGTGGCCGCGACGCGCGCCGTCGTCGACGCCGGCTGGTACCCGTACGCGGCCCAGATCGGCCAAACCGGCAAGACCGTGTCGCCCAAGCTGTATCTCGCGGCCGGTATCTCCGGCGCGATTCAGCACAAGGTCGGCATGCAGTCCTCAGAGAACATCGTCGCGATCAACAAGGATGCGAACGCGCCGATCTTCGAGTTCTCCGACCTCGGGATCGTCGGTGACCTCAACAAGCTCCTGCCGAAGTTGACCGTCGCGATCAAGGCAAAGAAAGGCGCGTAGCGATGACATCTCCGAGCCAGTTTCCGCCGCCGGTCGCACCCGAGGACGAGTTCATCAAGCGCGAGCTCGACGCCGAGGATGATCTGATCGAGGTTGGTGTTGCGATCGTCGGCGGCGGTACCGCGGGTCTGGCGGCCGCCAACCGGCTGCTGCAGCTGCTCGCGGACGATCCCGAGCTGCTCGAGTCGCTCGGGGACGCTCCGGTCGCGGTGATCGAGAAGGCCAAGGTCTGCGGCGGGCACATCATGTCCGGCGCGGTCATGCGTCCGGGTCCGTTGCAGGAGCTGTTTCCGGAGATGTCGCGGGAGGACTGGCGGCGGGAGCGGTTCGCGTTCGGTGAGGTGACCAAGGAGGCTGTTTACCTCGTCCCCAACGAGAAGCGGGCGATCAAGATCCCGACGCCGCCCAACTTCAAGAACCACGGCAACGAGGTGATCTCGGTGTCGGCCCTGGCGCGCTATCAGCAGCGCGCGGCGGAGGAGGCGGGCGCTTACGTGCTGACCGAGACCGCCGCCAGCCAACTGATCGTGGAGGACGGCGCGGTGGTTGGTGTGCGCTCCGGCGACAAGGGGCGTGGCAAGGACGGACAGCCGCTATCCAACTTCGAGCCCGGCAGCGATATCAGGGCCAAGGTCACTGTGCTCGCCGAGGGCAATTGGGGCCATCTGACCGGTGCCGCGATCAGGGAGTTCGACCTGGCGGAGGACCGCGAGCCGCAGGTCTGGGAGCTTGGCGTCAAAGAGGTCTGGAAGGTCGCAAAGCCGCTGGACCGGGTGATCCACACGCTCGGGCCGTGGCCGCTGAGCCTGAAGGCCAAGTACGGCCAGATCGGCGGCACCTGGATCTACCCGATGAAGGACGAGACCACGGGCGACGACCTCGTCTCGATCGGATTCGTGGTCGATTTGGAGTACCGGGATGCCACGACCTCCGCGCACGACCTGCTGCAGCTGTTCAAGACCCACCCGCTGGTGCGAGAGATCCTCGAGGGCGGCGAGCGCGTCGCCTGGAGCGCCAAGGCGCTGCCCGGCGGCGGCTACTGGTCGATGCCGAAGCTCTCGATGCCAGGGGCGGTGATCGTCGGCGACGCCGGCGGCATGGTCGACACCATTGCGCTCAAGGGCGTGCACCACTGCATCCAGTCCGGGAGGCTCGCCGCCGAGGCGATCTATAACAACCTGAAGTACGGGACGCCGCTCGAGAAGTACGAGAAGGCGATCGCCGGCTCGTCCACGGGCAAGGAGCTGTGGGAGGTCCGCAACACGCGTCAGCCCTTCCAGAAGGGCTTCATCAAGGGCGGGCCGCTGGTGAACCTCGGCCTCATGACCAAGGGGCTGCTCCCGGCCGGGCGCCTCAAGTGGCACCGCAACGACGAGCAGGACATGTTCATCGGCGACACAGCGGCGAAATACCCGAAGCCGGACGGTAAGTACATCTTCGACAAGCTCTCGTCGGTGTTCATCTCCGGCAACGCCACGCGCGACGACGCGCCGAACCACATCCGTGTGCAGACGCACGTCCCGCGCGAGATCGCCGAGACCTGGAAGTGGATGTGCCCTGCGGGCGTCTACGAGATCCCGGACGACGCGGAGGAGGGGGTGGGTGGCGGCGCCAAATCCGCCATGGTCGACGTGATCGTCAACTACACCAACTGCGTGCAGTGTGGGGCGATCACGGCCAAGGGCGGGCGGTTGACCGTTCCCGAGGGTGGCGACGGGCCGCTGTACACGATCGCCTAGGGAAGGTCGCGGCCAGCGGGCCGCGACCACCCGGCCACGGCCGCTATTCTTGGTTTCAGATATGAAGAGCGACATCCACCCCAACTACGTCGACGCTCACGTCACCTGCAGCTGCGGGAACGACTTCACCACGCGCTCGACCAAGCCTGAGATCCACGTCGAGATCTGCTCGCAGTGTCACCCGTTCTACACGGGTCGCCAGAAGCTGGTCGACACCGGTGGCCGCGTCGAGCGGTTCCAGCGTCGCGCCGCCAAGGGCCGCGCTGCGGCTCGCCAGACGGCGAACGCGTAAGCGTTCTGATCCGGCTCAAGCGGCATGAGTGACGCGGTCAGGGAACCGAGCCTGACCGCGTCAAAGGACGCGCCCGTCGGCGGCCAGGCCGTGCTCGAGGGCGTGATGATGCGCGGCGTCAAGCACTGGGCTGTCGCCGTGCGCAAACCCGCGGTCGAGCAGGCCGATGGCTCCCGATCCGACGACGCCGCCGCGGGCGGCTCTCTCAACGCGGATGCCACCAAGGCCGAGCTCGGTGAGATCGAGGTTCAGGACTTCAAGTTCGCTGAACACAAGCGGCTGCGCAGGCTCGCGCGCATCCCGATCCTGCGCGGTGTGATCGCCCTGTTTGAGTCGCTCGGGATCGGGTTCAAGGCGCTCTCGATCGCCGCCAGCGCGCAGCTGGGGGAGGAGATCGAGGAACTCTCGGGCGGAGTCTGGATTGCCGTCATGGTGGTCGCCTTCGTGCTGGCGATCGGGCTCTTCTTCGTGCTGCCGGTGACGCTCGTGAACCTGATCAAACACCAGCTCGGCTCCTCAGTGCTGTTCTGGCTGGTCGAGGGCGCGCTGCGCACCGCACTGCTGCTCGGCTACCTGTGGTTGCTCTCACGTGTGCGGGACCTGCGCCGCGTGTTCGAATACCACGGCGCCGAGCACAAGACCATCTCCTGCTACGAGGCGGGCGATGAGCTCACGCCGGAGCGAGCGGCGCAGTATTCGCGCCTGCACCCGCGTTGCGGCACGAGCTTCCTGCTGGTGGTGATGATCGTCTCGATCTTCGTGTTCGCGTTCGCCGGCCTGCACGCCTGGTGGATTCTGGTGCTGACGCGGATCGTCGGCCTGCCGATTGTGATCGGCATCTCCTTCGAGCTGATCAAGTGGGCCGGGCGCAACCGCCGACGCCGCTGGGTTCAGGTCCTGATGTACCCCGGCCTACAGCTACAGCGGCTGACGACGCGCGAACCATCGCTGGATCAGCTGGAGGTGGCGATCGCGTCGCTGAACGCCGTGCTCGCTCATGAGACGCCGGGAGACTTCGACGCCGCCGAGTTGGTCGGCGTCGAGGTCGTCGCCTGACCTGACCGTGGCGCGGCTGCGGTGCCCGATGAGTTCGGCGGGCCAGACGGCTCCATCGGATAGTTCGGGACCGAGTCGACGATCTTCTGGTCTGTGTAGGCGCTCCAGTCGTTGAGCTTGCCGGACTTGTCGAAATACTCCTCGGCCAGAAGCCTGCCGCTCTGCTGGTCGAAGATCAGCTCATGCGTCGGCTGCCCGTCTTCGTAAAACGCGACACCAAGGCCTGTCTGGCCGGTCGGATCGCTCTGCTGGCCGAGCAGCTTGACTCCAGGAATCAGTGCCGTCGCCTGATAGAGCGCTGCGCGAATGGCGGGCGGGACGTCACTCTCGCGCATGAAGTCGCTGATGTTCTCGAACCACTCCGAAGGCAGATTCGGCCCTCCGTCTCGCTGGTGGACCTGCTTCAGCAGCGTCGTCGGGTCGGTCGAGAGTGACTTCCAGTCGTTCGTTGGGAGGCTGAGGCCGCCAGCCGGGAAGCGGTTGTTCCACGAGTTGTTCTGCGAGGCCGGGTCAGTGATGTTGAACGCGGAGGCGCAGACAGCCCTGTCAGCAGCGGAGGTGAACTGCGAACCGTCGTTGGTTTCGTCAATCGCTCCCGCACCGTCGGTGGCGATCCAGATCTGGCGGTGCTGCACCTGAGAGACGGTGCACTCCTTGTCGTTGCCCATCGTGTCTGACTCGGTCAGGCTTTGCGACGCGGTGTAGAGGTATTGCCCGGGGCCGGGGATCCCAGTCCAGGCCTGGCCGGCCGCGACGTGCGCTAGCTGGTTCATCTGCCTGGCCAGCGCCGACTGTGGGGCGGCGGCGGTGTGGAATCCGAGCACGCCAGCGACGGCGACTCCGGCGGCCGCGATGCCACCGGCGAGGGCGAGCCGTCGCCGGCGCTGGAGTTTCCGCAGCTTGGACGTCCGGTCGGTGCGAGGTTCCTCCCGGATCGCCTCCAGCAATTCCGCTCGTGCGGCCAGCGCCGTCGCGGGATCCGGTTCGGGCATGTCGTCTCGGTAAGCGCGTACGCGCTCCAGTTCGTCAAGCATGATTCCTCCTCGGGCCGGCCACCGACGCCGGCGGCTCAAGTTCAGTTCGCAGAGCGGCACACGCGCGCGAGATTCGCGACCGTACGGTGCCTATCGGGATCTCCATCGCAGCGGCGATCTCGGCATAGGAAAGCTCACCGAGAGCGTGCAGCAGCAGCGTGTCACGCTGCTCTGGATGCAAATTCGCGAGCGCACTGCTGAGGCGGTTGTCGTCGTCTCGGTCCGCACTCGCACTGGCCAGTGCGGGCCGAGACGACGACACCACTGCCTCAGACCCAAGCCGTTCGACGATCGAGGCTACCCGCGCGTCGCCGCGGTACTCGGCACGCATGAGGTTCGTGGCGATCCCCAGCAACCACGGGCGAGCCGTACCGAGGTCGTCGCGATAGCGGCCGCGGTGGGCGAACGCAACCGTGAAAGTCTGTGACGCGACATCGTCTGCGCGATCGCGGCTTGCGCGGCGGGCGACATAGCGGTGGACGAACGCGAAGTGCCTGTCGAAGACGTCTGCGAACGCCTCGGGGTGGTGGAGCGATCTGGCGATCGCGGCACCGTCCTCGCTCAGAGGGCTGGCGGTTGGGACGAGTCTCATTGCCATGTACTTGTCATTTCAGCGGACGGAGGTTCCCGATCGCCACCTAAACTCGACCAGCGATGCTTGATGAGCTTGTAAACCAGATCGAGACGCGCTTCCAGAGCCTGGAGGCGGAGCTCTCCAACCCGACGGTAATCGGCGACCGTGAGCGCTTCACGGCCGCCTCGCGCGCCTACCGCGAGCTCGAACCGGCGGCCAAGCTGGCCGCCGAATACCGCCGTGCCAGCGACGACGCAGCCGGCGCGCGCGAGCTGCTGGCCGAAGACGGCGACGACGCGGAGGTGCGAGAGATGCTGCGGACCGCGACGGAGCGACTCGACGCGATCGAGGAGGAGATCCGCATCGCGATGGTCGAGCGCGACCCCAGCGACGACAAGAACGTGATCATCGAGATCCGGCCGGGCGTCGGAGGCGACGAGGCCGGACTCTGGGCGAGGGACCTCTACAGGATGCTGACCCGCTACGCGGAGCGCCGGGGCTTCAAGATCGAGCCGCTGGACATCGGCGATGGCACCTACGTGTTCGCGGTCAAGGGCGACGGTGCCTACTCGGTCTTCAAGTTCGAGGGCGGCACGCATCGCGTGCAGCGCGTTCCCGAGACCGAGTCGCAGGGTCGCGTCCATACCTCGACGGCAACGGTCGCGGTGCTGCCCGAGGCGGACGACGTCGAGGTCGAGATCGACCAGAACGACCTGCAGATCGACGTGTACAGGTCGTCTGGACCCGGCGGGCAGTCGGTCAACACGACCGACTCCGCGGTGCGGATCACACACCAGCCCTCCGGCATCGTCGTCTCGATGCAGGACGAGAAGTCACAGCTCCAGAACCGTGAGAAGGCGATGCGCGTGCTGCGCGCACGCCTGTACGAGCGCGCACTCGCCGAGCAGCAGGCGGAGGTGGCCGCCTCGCGGTCGGCCCAGGTCGGGGCCGGTGAGCGCTCAGAGAAGATCCGCACCTACAACTATGGCGAGCGGCGAGTCAAGGACCACCGCATCAATCTTCTGCTGCACAACTTGGACGGGATCTTGATGGGCGAGCTCGACGAGTTCACGGACGCGCTGCAGGACGACGAGAAGCGCCGGCGTCTCCAGGACGCCGCCTGAGCTCGTGACGACGCTGCGCGAGGAGCTCGCGGGCGCCACCGCGTCGCTGACAGAGGTCGGTTGCGAAACGCCGCGGCTCGACGCCGAGCTGCTGCTCGCGAACGTGCTGGGTGTCGACCGTGCCCAACTCGTGATCCGCGCTGACGAGGAGGCAGGAGGCGACGACCGCACGCGCTACCTCGCTCTACTGACCCGGCGAGTCAAGCGCGAGCCCGTGGCCTACATACTCGGGCGCCGGGACTTTCGGCGTCTGACCTTCCTCGTAGACCCGCGTGTCCTGATCCCGCGACCCGAGACGGAGCTGCTGGTCGAGGTTGGACTGACCCTGCCGGCGGGTGCACGTGTTGCGGACGTCGGCACCGGCAGTGGTGCGGTCGCGCTGGCCCTCAAGGATGAGCGCCTCGACCTGGACGTGGTTGGCGTCGATGTCAGCAGCGGCGCGCTGTCGGTCGCGCGAATGAACGCGTCGCGACTCGGGTTGCAGGTGACGTTTGTGCAGGGCGACCTGCTCGATGGCGTCGTCTGCGAGGCCGTTCTGGCGAACCTACCCTACGTGGCCGAGGACGAGTTGTTGCCGCCTGACGTTGCGTTCTACGAGCCGCGCGAGGCACTGCTCGGAGGCCTGGATGGGCTCGATGTCGTGCGCAGGCTGGTGGCGCAGGCCGGCGCTAGGCAGGAGATATCGCTATTGGCGCTCGAGATCGGGCGTGACCAGGGCGGTGCAGTCGCGGCGCTGGTCGGCGACGCCGGGTTCGGCGAGGTCGAGTGTCTGCGCGACCTGGCGGGTCATGAGCGGGTGATCGTGGGGCGGCGGTGACGGGCTTCGAGGAGGTGATCGCGCGCGGTGGCGTGGTCCTGTTCCCGTCCGACACGGTCTATGGGTTGGCCTGCGACCCGGAGAATGCCGCGGCCATCGAGCGGCTCTACGCGCTCAAGGGAAGACCGGCTGAAAAGGCGTCGGCGGTGATGTTCTTTGACCTGGAGGCAGCACTGGCGGCGCTTACGGAGCTCGGGCCGCGCACACAGGCGGCGTTGCGGGCGCTGATGCCCGGGGCTGTCACGCTCTTGGTGCCGAATCCCGTGCGCCGCTTCCCGCTGGCGTGTGGCGATGACCCGGAGACGCTTGGATTGCGGGTGGTCTCGGTGCCGGCGCTCGCGGCCGTACGAGTTCCGGTGCTGCAATCGAGCGCGAACCCCTCTGGCGGGTCCGACGCTCGCAGTCTGAGTGAGGTGGCGCCGGCCATGCGGGCCGGCGCTGATCTGGTGATCGACGGTGGGGAGCTGGACGGCGTCCCGTCGACGGTCGTCGACCTGCGGGAATACGACGGCGCGGGGACGTGGTCTGTGCTGCGGCGCGGCGCCGTCGACGAGGACGACCTCGCAGTGACACTCGAGGGGCGGTTCCGGTTCGATCCATCGAGCTACGCAGCGATGGTCACCGACACCCTGCCTGGCTACACGGAGCTGCAGGAGCAGGTCGCTGCCGCCAGCGGTCATGACATCCGCAGCATCCTCGATCTGGGCATGGGCACCGGCGAGACGGCGATGCGACTGCTCGACCGGCACCGCGCGTCATCGGTGGTTGGGGTAGATGAGAGCCCCACGATGCTGCGCGCTGCCGCCGAGCGGCTCGGCTCACGACTCGAGGAGGCGCACGTTGCGCTGCTGCAGGAGCCGCTGCCAGATGGTGAGTTCGACCTCGTCGTGAGCGCCCTGGCAGTTCATCACCTCGACGGCCCTGAGAAGGCCGACCTGTTCCGGCGTATTCACGGAGCGCTGAGCCCGGGTGGCCGGTTTGTGCTCGGAGATCTGGTGGTGCCGGAGCGCACGGACGACGCGGTCGTCGAGCAGACACCAGGCTACGACAAGCCCGACACGGCGCAGGACCAGGTGCGCTGGCTCGAGGAGGCGGGATTCGCGCGCGTGTCGGTCACGTGGAGCGTGAAGGACCTCGTCGTGATAGTCGCCGAGACCTCCGGATGAACCACCAGGGGCGCCGGCCGAGGCCTCCGGCTGAGTCGCCAGGGGTCGCTGGTACTCTGCGAAACCCGATGACCCAGCTTCCTCCCGACTACTTCAATCTGCCCGTCGCCGAAGTCGATCCTGAGATCGCTGAGATCCTCGAGCTGGAGCTGAATCGCCAGCAGCGGACGCTCGAGATGATCGCGTCTGAGAATTTCGTGCCGGTGTCGGTGCTCGAGGCGCAGGGCTCGGTGCTGACCAACAAGTACGCCGAGGGCTACCCCGGGCGGCGCTACTACGGCGGCTGCGAGTTCGTCGACATGGCCGAGCAGCTCGCGATCGACCGCGCCAAGGCTCTGTTCGGCGCTGAGCACGCCAACGTGCAGCCGCACGCCGGCGCGCAGGCCAACATCGCTGTCTACCAGGCGCTGCTGACCCCCGGCGACAAGCTGATGGGGCTCGAGCTGGCGCACGGCGGGCATCTGACGCACGGCATGAAGCTGAATGCGTCGGGGCGCCTGTACGAGATCGTGACCTACGGCGTCGACCGCGAGACCAGCGTGATCGACATGGACGAGGTCGCGCGGATCGCCCGCGAGCGGCGCCCGAAGATGATCATCGCCGGCTGGTCCGCATACCCGCGGCAGCTTGACTTCCCCGCCTTCCGCGAGATCGCCGACGAGGTCGGCGCCTACCTATTCGTCGACATGGCACATTTCGCCGGGCTGGTCGCGGCCGGGTTGCATCCCTCGCCGGTGCCCTACGCGGACGTGGTCGCCACGACGGTCCACAAGACGCTAGGCGGGCCACGCTCGGGCATGATTCTGTGCCGCGAGGAATTCGCCAAGAAGATCGACTCCGCTGTCTTCCCCGGCCAGCAGGGTGGACCGCTCGAGCACGTGATCGCGGCCAAGGCTGTGGCGCTGAAGATCGCTGCGTCGGAGTCGTTCCGCGAGCGTCAGGAGCGGACGCTGGTGGGGGCCAAGCAGGTCGCCGAGTCGCTGCTGGGCGCGGGGCACGGCGTCTCCGTGCTGACGGGCGGAACAGACGTGCACCTGCTCCTGGTGGATCTGCGGGACTCTGAACTCGACGGCCAGCAGGCGGAGGACCGACTGGACTCGATCGGGATCACGGTCAACCGCAACGCGATCCCGTTCGACCCGCGGCCGCCGATGGTCACCTCGGGCCTGCGGATCGGAACGCCGGCGCTGGCCACGCGGGGCCTGCAGCAGGCCGACTTCGCCGAGATCGGCGATGTGATCGCGGCGGCCCTGGCGCCGGGTGACTTCGAACCGCGGCGCGACGCGTTGACCGAGCGCACCGCGGCGATCGCCGATCGCTACCCGCTGTACGCGGGGCTCGCGCCGTACGTCGCGGCCTGACGCGGGCGGATCCGTGCCGGATCCGTGCCGGATCTGTGGCGGATCTGTGGCGGATCTGTGGCGGATCTGTGCCGGATCTGTGGCGGATCTGTGCCAAGCGCGACACAAAGCTCGAAAAGACGGCTTTGAGGGCGGATAGTCGGGCGGGTGAGCGCTTCGCAACCCCGCCCAACCCCCAATGCTCTCGCGGACCCGGGCCGTTGGGAGACAGGCCGTTGTAGAGGCCCGCGAGTTTCCCATTGCGCCAATCGCCGCGAAGGTTTGGGAGTTGAGCGTGGTGAGAGGGCAGGGCGATGCCGAAATCGCACGTCTGGCTGAGCTTCAGCGCGGACTGGTACACCGCTCGCAGCTCATAGCTGCCGGCATCACGCAGGGGGCGATCCGGCATAGGCTGCACACCCGCCGGCTCCACAAGCTGTATCCCAGCGTGTATTTGCTAGGGAGGCCGCGACTCGAGCCGCTCGCCGCCTCGACTGCAGCGGTGATGCACTTCGACGGTCACGCGCTGCTCAGCGGCCGCTCGGCGGGTTGGCTCTGGGAGCTGAGCGAAGGGTCCGAACTTCCAGTTGAAGTCACGGTCGTCGGGATCGACGCACGCTCGCGCCCGAACCTCGTGGTGCACCGCGCCCGCACGCTTTCCCAAGAGGATGTTCGCCTATGGAAGGGGCTTCCGGTGACAAGCCCGGCACGCACGCTCGTGGACCTCGCCGGCATCCTCGACATGGCGGAACTGGAGGCGGCCTATGCGATCGCGCTGCGGCGTAAACGTGTCAGGCTCGACGAGATCGGCGCCGCGATGGCGCGTGCCCCTGGCCACAAGGGCGTGGCCATGCTGAAAGCTCTGGTCGACGGTGGTGCCCATCCGACGCTCACCCGCTCGCGCTATGAGCGCAAGCTCCGAAGCCTGATCAGGGCCGCCGATCTTCCGCAGCCGCTGGTGAACACGAAGGTCGAAGGCCACGAGGTGGACTTCTTCTGGCCGAAGCACCGGCTTGTTGTCGAGTTCGACGGCTTCGATACCCACGGTCATCGCACCTCCTTTGAAACCGACCGCCTACGCGACCAGCGGCTGATCGCCGCGGGCCACCGAGTGCTGCGTATCACCGCACGTCAGATCGATTTCACGCCGTACGCCGTGCTCGCTCGCCTCGCAGCCGCCATCGCCGTCACCACGACGGCGGTCGCCGTCACCACTGCGTAAGATCCCGACCGACCGACCGCCACAGGCGTCCGGTCGGCATCTGCTGGCATGCTTATGCCGCCAGATGCGCTACCTGGATGCCGTCTATGCCTTTTTCGTCGCGACGGCGGTCGCAGCTCTGCTGACGCCGTTCGCGGGTCGGCTCGCGCGTCGAGTGGGGGCGATCGCATACCCATCCGAGCGCGGCCTCGCGCGCAACCCGACGCCGCAGCTCGGAGGTCTGGCGATCCTCGCCGGCGTCGTGCTGGCCGCGGCGCTCTGGCTGCCCGGCACGATCGCGCTCGCGCATGTGCCGCACGGCAAGCCCGGCGCGGCCGGGTATCGTGCACACCTGGACGGTGCTCGCCGGTGGCGGGCTGATCGCGCTGATCGGTGCGATCGACGACGCGATCGACCTCAATCCGCTGCTCAAGCTGCTTGGGCAGATCGGGGCCGCGATCGTCGCCGTTCGCGGCGGCGCCGTGATCGAGAACCTGGCGATCCCATTCGTCGGCTCGCTGCAGTTCCCCCACGAGGGCGGGCCGCTGACCGTCGTCTGGCTGGTCGCGCTGATGAACATCGTGAACTTCTCAGATGGCGTCGACGGTCTGGCCGCCGGTGTCTGCACGATCGACGGGGTCGCCTTCGCGGTCATCGCCTTCAACCTCCAGGGCGGCACGAGTGCGGCGGCGGTGCTCGCCGCGATCACCGCCGGCGCCTCGCTCGGCTTCCTGTTCCACAACTTCTACCCGGCGAAGATCTTCATGGGCGACGCCGGTTCGAATCTGCTCGGCTACCTGATCGGCCTCGCCGCGGTGATCGGCTCGATCAAGACCGACGGCGGTCGTCTCACTGGCGGTGCCGCTGCTGGTGCTGGCTGTGCCGTTCATGGACACAGGCTTCGTCGTCGCCAAGCGCCTCAAGTACGGGCGCAAGCCATGGACGGCCGACGACTACCACTTCCACCATCGGATGGCCGCGATCGGCTTCAGCCAGCGGCGCACGGTTGCGTACCTGTACGCCTGGACGCTGATGCTCGCCGGCGTGGCGCTCGCGCTCGGTTTCGTGCCGTACAAGACGACCACGTACAAGAACCACAATCCCGTCGGCCACTACCACTACCACCTCGGCTGGAGCATTCTGATGGGCGCGATCCTGCTGCTCGCGGCGGCCGCCAGCGTATACCTCGTCTACGTGCTCGAGATCTTCAAGTTCAAGAGCCTGCGCACGGTCCAGCTGCGCGCGGTCGATCCTGAAACCACCGAGCACGAGATCGTCGCGAGCGTCGAGCGCGACATCGAGACCGGTGAGTTCGACGCGGTGAGCGGTAGGGACCGCGAGTGACGCTCCACTCCAGCGCCGCCGTCGGTGAGCGCGGACTCACCCGGGTCGAGCGGTCACTGTTCGCACTGGTTCTGGCGCTCACGGCGCTCGCCGGGGTCGGACGCTATGTCGGTGGCATCCCGCACGTCATCGCCTTCATCCTGGCGGCGCTCGCCCTCGCCGGTCTGGCCTGGACTGTCTCCTTCTCAACCGAGCAGATAGGTATGCGCTACGGCCCGGCGGTCACGGGCACGCTGCAGTCGACCGTCGGCAATCTGCCCGAATTCTTCGTCGTGATATTCGCGCTGCAGGCGCATGACACGACGGTTGCCGAGACGGCGCTGATCGGGTCGATCCTCGTCAACGCGCTGCTCGTGCTCGGCATGGTCCTGATCGCCGGGGCACGCCACGCGCCCGACGGCATGATGCGCTTCAGCCAACGTCTGCCGAACGACACCGCCACGCTGCTGCTCGCCTCGTCGCTGACGATCGTGTTGGTCGGCGTCGTGACGTCTTCGCATGGCCCGGCGAGTCATCACGTCGAGACGATCTCGATCGTCGGCGCGGCTGTGCTGCTGGCGGTCTACTCGATCTGGATGCGTGGCTACCTACGCTCCGATCAACCGCCGTCGCCGGAGGTCGCTGACCAGGCGCAGTCAGCGCAGGCCGCAGTGCCCGTATGCATCACGCTGAAGACGGCGCTGACGCTGCTCGTCGCCGCGGGTGTCGGCTCGGCGTTCGTGTCGGACTGGTTCGTCAACGCGCTCGAGCCGACGATCCACCTGCTGCACATCTCGCAGGCCTTCGCGGGAATCGTGATCGTCGCGATCGCGGGCAACGCCGTCGAGAACGTCGCCGGCATCTACCTCGCGTACAAGGGCAAGAGCGACCTTGCGATCAGCGTCGTCAAGAACTCGGTCGCGCAGATCGCGGCGTTCCTCTACCCGCTGCTCGTGCTTGTCTCGCTGCTGACCGCGACCCACCTGACCTTTGCGATGCAGCCGGTGTGGGCCGGTGCGCTGATCGGCACGGCGATCCTGATCTGGCAGATCACCGGCGACGGCGAGGCGACGGTGTTTGAGGGGGCCGCGCTGATGGCTGTGTACGTCGTGCTTGCGACGGTCGCCGCCTTCGACTAGCTCGCGACCCCTCGCCGCTGCTTCGGGGTCGCGGGCAGAGCGCCCACGGTGCTAAGCTGACGTTTACGTAAGAAACCGCTTTTCGTCAGTAAGGACCCGATGTCAACAACGAGCACCGCCGCGGGACCGGCTCGCCGTTTCGGTGTCGACGCAGGCCACGACCACTACAAGTGGTGGGCGCTGTCATGTACGAGCGTCGGCATGCTGCTCGCCACAGTCAACTCGGGCACGCTGATCATCGCGCTCCCCGACCTGGAGCGGAGCCTGCATACCAGTCTGCTGACGCTGGTCTGGGTGATCCTCGTCTACATGATCGCGTCGACCGTGTTGGTGCTGAGCGCCGGCCGTCTGTCAGACCAGTTCGGGCGCAAGAACGCCTTTATCGGCGGCTTCATCGCGTTCGCCATCGCATCGCTCGGTGCGGGCTTCTCGAGCGGCGGCACGGAGTTGATCGTCTGGCGGGTCCTGCAGGGAATCGGCGGCTCCTTCCTGTTTGCCAATGCAGCCGCGATCGTCACCGACGCGTTCCCGCGCGAGCAGCTCGGCGTTGCGATGGGCACCAACACGATGGTCGCGGCCGTTGGGCTCGTGATCGGCCCGGTGCTCGGGGGCGCGCTCGTCGACATTTCCTGGCACTGGGTGTTCTGGTTCAACGTCCCGTTCGCACTGCTCGGCAGCGTCTGGGCGTACTCGATCCTGCGTGAGGTGACCGGGCGCGGGGAGGACACGACGTTCGACGCGCTGGGCACCGGGACGTTCCTGATCGGTCTTACAGGGCTCGTACTCGGGATCTCCAAGGGTGGCATCGAGGGCTGGCATGGCGCGGTCGTGTTCGGCGGCCTCGCCGCCGCAGCGATCTTCCTGCCGCTGTTCGTAGTGATCGAGCGCCGCGTCCGCGCGCCGATGCTCGACCTCACGATCTTCAACAACCGCCTGTTCAGCGCCGCATCGGCGCGCCGCGTTCCTAAACGGTCTGGCGCGTTTCGCGCTGATGTTCTTGTTCGTCTTCTACTTCCAGGGAGTGCAGGGCGATACGCCGATCCTCGCCGGGCTCAAGCTTGCGCCGCTGGCGATCGGCATGCTCGTCGCGTCGCCGCTCGCGGGCATCTACGCCGACCGCAACGGCTCGCGCGCGCTCGCCTCGATCGGGATGCTCGTGACGGCGGTCGGCCTCGCGCTGATGACGACGCTGGGTCAGGGCACGAGCTACTGGTGGCCGGGCCTGTTCCAGTTCGTCGTTGGGGTCGGCTCGGGCATGTTCAACTCGCCCAACACCGCGGCGATGATGGGCGTGGTCGCGCCCCACCGCCGTGGCATCGCCTCCGGCGCGCGCGTGCTCGTCCAGAACACGGGCGCCGTCTTGTCGATCGCTTTCGTGATGGCCGTCGTCACGACCGGCATAAAGCCGACGGTTCTGTTCAGGATCTTCTCCGGACTGGGCACGCGCATCAGCTCTGCGTCACCTGGCGCCGTTCCTGTCGAACATGCACCTCGCGCTGTGGTGCCTCGCCGGCGTTTCGATCATCGGCGCGGTCGTGTCGTTCGCCCGGCCCAAGCACGTGAGTGTCTACGCCGATGACTCGGAGCAGCTCCGGGCCGCCGAGGCCCCGGTCGAGACCCCTGCCGCCGCGGCGGCCGCCTGATGAGCGCCACCGCCGATCCGGCCCCGCGTCCAGGTGACGAGTCTGATCCGCGCACGATGCGGATCGGCGAGGTCGCCGAGCTGACCGGCACGACGCCGCGCACGATCCGTTACTACGAGGAGATCGGACTGCTTGCGGGCGGAACCGAGCGCGAGCTGGGCAAGGCACCGCTGCTACACGCAAGCGGACGTCGAGCGCATCAAGGAGATCGTCCGCCTCAAGGAACTGCTCGGGCTCAGCCTCGAGCAGCTGTCACAGCTGCTCGAGGCGGAATCGGCACGCGCTGACATCCGCCGCGAGTTCCTCGAGACCGACGACCCTGACCGCAGGCACGCGCTGCTGCTGCAGTCGCGCGGCCACATCGACACTCAGCTGAGGCTGGTGCGCGCGCGTATCGCCGAGCTGACCAAGCTCGAGGCGCGACCTCAGCGAGCGCCACGAGCGCGTGCAGGAGAAGCTCGAGCCGAGGTGGCTACGGCAGGATCAGGACGCCGCGCCCACTCAGGTGCGTAGGCCAGGAACTTCGGTGCGGCCAGGGCGCTGCGAAGCACGGCAGCACTGGCCGGGAAGTGCGTCAGCCAGAAGTCGGGGGAGGCGTCGTTGTAGACCAGCATTCGCGTGCGTTGGTGGCTCGAGACCCAGCTGAACAGCGTGCGCGCCCAACTCGGGTTGTCACCGTCCCAGATCGCGTACTCGCCGAACGTGAACGGCGCGACGTGCGCGTAGTCCGCGTAGAAGCTGTCGAGGCCCGCCCAGTTCGGATAGCGGCTGTAGAAGTCGGTGCCGACCCAGTCGACCCATTGGCGTCCGGGGAAGTAGGCGCTCGGCTCGAGCGCCGGGATGTCGGGGCTGCCGCCGACCATCGGCACCCAGACCATCGCGACCTTCGGCGTCGGCAGGTAGGCGAGCGTCGTCTTCAGCGTCGGCAGATCCAACGCTGCGAGCTTGCGCGTCGATCAGCGACACGAGCCCGCCGCGCATGATCAGCGCGACCCGCCGCCACGCCTGCTTGAACGCGCCGCTGGAGAAGAGTGCGGCCCGCGTGAGCTGCCGTCGCAGTCGTAGGCGGCATATGGGTTGTTGCAGTTGTTCATCTCGGCCATCAGCCGCAGGTAGGTGACGTTGCCCGAAGCGTAGATCTGCTGTGCGAGCCCGATCAGCCACGCGTCGCCCGTGCCGATCGCGATCCCGTAGGGCGAGATCATGTTCTTCGACCCGAACGCCGTCGAGACCATCATCATCAGCCGGGCGCGGTTGGTCTTGGCGTCGTGCGTGATCCCGGGCAGCCACTGGCCCCAGGCGACGAATTCCTGGTAGACGGCGGGATGCTTGCCGACCGTCTGCGCGTATGCGGAGACGGGTTTATCGGCAACGCCCTGGAAGAGCTTGCCGGCCGGAGGCTGGTAGGCGTCTGGAGCGGGAGTGCTCGCGGGCAGCGGCGAGGGCGCCTGTGTGGTTGTCAGTGTCAGGCCGGCAACGGTATGGCCGGCCGAGGCCACCTGGCCGGCTGCGACAGCGCTGGTCGGGACCGCGAGCGTCGCGAGCAGCACGACCACGGCCATGGCTGCTTTACGCAGCCATTGGCGCCGGGCGAAGTACATTGAGGTGATTGCGGATCATTCCGGGGCTTTCCTGCCGTGACACGTCGGTTCCGGGCCTCTCCTCTGATCGCTAATCGGCGCGACGCGCCGAAAACTTATGCGCAAGTCACCCGAAATGGACCACCGTTGGCTGCCCACGACGGCTGCCGTCCTCACCGCCCTCGTCGGTGTCGTCAACATCGCTTCGGCGCTGACGCCCGACATCCGCTGGCGCGGGCACCTGCTGTTCAGCCTCGAGGGCGTGCGCGCGATGGAGCTCTTTCATGCGCTGGCGCTGCCCGCGGGCGCCGCGCTGCTGCTGGTCTCACCGTACCTGCTCAAGCGCCGCCGCCGCGCGATGCAGGTCGCGACCGTGCTGTTGTTGGCGATCGGCGTCGTGAACCTGGCCAAGGGCCTCGACTTCGAGGAGAGCATGGTCGGATGGGCGGTCGCGCTGCTCATTTGGCGGGCGCGCGCCGCGTTCAGCGTTGTGCAGGCGCCGATCTCGCCTGCGCTCGGCGGTGTGGCGGGTCCCGGGAATCGGCGTGCTTGGGGTGGCGTTCGTCAGCTTCGTCGACTGGATGACCAGCGGGCGCCCGAAGGTGGATTCGATCGTCGACCAGTCGACGGCGCTCATGCGCTTCAAGAGCGGGCTGCACTTCAAGAACCACACCCTCAACGCGTTCGGTCACGTCGTGAGCTTCCAGTGGATGCCGCTCGCGATCCATTTCGTCGAGATCGCGACGCTGCTCGGGATCGCGTACGTGCTGTTCAGGCCGCTGGCGGCGCCCAACGCGTGGCCGAGCGCCTCGGTCCGGCGGCTGGCCGCTCAGCTTGTGCGCCAGCACGGAAAGGACACGCTCAGCTTCTTCAAGCTGCGGACCGACAAGCTGTACTTCTTCAATGAGGATCGCACGGCCTTCGTCGGCTATCGCGTGGAGGCCGGCACGCTGCTGCTCTCCGGGGACCCCGTCGGGCCGCCGGAGGCGTTCGGGGATCTGCTGCTCGACGTGCGCCGATTCGCCCGCTCGCGGGGGCTGAAGCTGGCCGCACTCGGCGCCAGCGCAGACCTCGTCCCGATCCATCGGGGCCTCGGACTGCACACGCTCTACCTCGGAGACGAGGCCGTAGTCGAACTGAACGCGTTCTCGCTGGAGGGCCGTGCGATCCGCAAGGTTCGGCAGTCGGTACAGCGCCTGCGTAAGGCCGGCTACAGCTCGGAACTCTGCACGCGCGCCGAGATCGGCGCCGAGACGATGCGCCAGATGGAACACGTGCTCAAGGTCGGGCGCATCGGCGAGTCCGAGCGTGGATTCTCGATGGGACTGGACGGAATCCAGTGCCCGCTCCAGCAGGACACGCTGTTCGTGCTCGCGCGCGACTGCGACGGCGCCCTGCGCGGCGTGCTGCACTTCGTCCCCTGTTACGGGCGCTCGGCTATGTCGCTCTCGATCATGCGCCGCGACCCGACGACCCCGAACGGACTAATGGAGTTCCTCGTGGTGTCCGCGATCGAGTCGATGCGTGAGCGCGGGATTGAGGAGATGTCGCTCAACTTCTCGGTGCTCACGAAGTACATGCGCGACCCGCACAATCTCTTTCAGCGCCTGCTCGGGCGGGCGGCCGCTCTGCTGAACCCGTACTTCCAGATCGAGAGCCTTTACCGGTTCAACCTCAAGTTCCAGCCGCGCTGGAACCCACGGTACCTCGTCTACGAGGGTCGGCTCGGAATCGCCCGTGCCGGGGTCGCATCGATGTGGGCGGAGGGACAGCTGCCCAAACCGAGGCTGCCGCGTGCGCGGCGCCTGGACGCACACCATCGTCAGCGGACCTTAAAGACCGCGAATCGCTAGCATCCGCCGCCCAGCCATTGGGCAAGCCACCGCCCGACGGGATATGACCACTTTGTATCAAAACGCCCATTCATCCGAGCGGGTAACTGTGAGCGCGCTCCAATACCTGGATGTCGCCTTCGTGTTGATCGGCGCTATTGCAGCGCTGATCATCGGTGCGCCCGCGTTTGGTGTCATCGTCGGTGCCGCCGGCTGGCTGCTGCAGCGGTCGCTCCAGGTCATCGACCGTCGCTTGACCGCGCGCATAGAGGATTCATTGAGGCGCGCAGGGGTCCGTTCGGCTGAGGCGTTCGGTCGCATCTGGCTGCTGGTCGGCGCGATCGTGGTCGCTGGCGCCGTCGGCGGCCGCAAGGACGGCCTGGCTGCCGCGCTCCTGATCTTCGCTGCATACTCGCTCGCCTTCGTCATTAGGCTCGCGAATGGGCAGCCGCCGGAAAGCGAGCTCCACTAGATGAGCGCGATCACTGCGCCCGCGCCCGCGTCCGCACCAAACGGCCCGGCGCCGAGCGAGACGCCTCAGAAGAAGGGCATGAGCAAACTTCGCAAGGCCCTCCTCGGTCTGGGCGCTTTCTACCTGTTCGGGCTGATCTTCTTCATCGCAGTGTGGGGCTTCAAGCCGCACAAGCGGCTGAACGGTTTCGCGCCAACGGACGAGTTCAAGCTCAACACGTGGTTCAGCGTCGGTCCGGTCGACTTCAACAAGGGCGTCCTCTATGTGATCCTGGCCGCCCTTATCACGCTCGGTGTGCTCTTCTACGTCGCCCGTAGCCTCAAGCAGCGCCCCGGCCGCATGCAGGCCGCGGTCGAGATGTTCTATGGCCTGACGTCGTCGATGACCCGCGACAGCCTGCACGACCAGAAAATGGCGCGGAAGTACTTCCCGCTGATCGCGACGCTGTTCATCTTCATCCTGGTCTCGAACCTGATCGGCTACATCCCGCTGCCGGTTGATTCGCTCAAGTTCACCGTCTTCGGCGCGCACATCCCGTCGTTCCAGATCTACGCGGCCGATACCAACGTCGCCTTCCCGCTGATCCTGTCGCTGCTGGTGTTCGGGCTGTTCAGCTGGGAACGGTTCAAGTATCACCACTACAACCCGATCGCGGCCGTCAAGAGCCTGATGCCGGCGGGGATCACCGGCCCGATAAAGCCGCTGATCTTCGTGATCGAGATCCTCTCCTACTTCCTGCGTCTGATCTCGCTGACCGTGCGACTCTGGGCCAACCTGCTCGCTGGGCATATGCTGATCGCGTTCATGGGCGGCGAGCTCGGCGTGCTCGTAGGCGACCCCTGGGTGCAGTGGCTGCTGCTGCCGATCGGTATCGCGATCTACGCCTTCGAGGCGGTTCTGATCGCCGGCCTGCAAGCGTTCATCTTCTCCATCTTGACCAGCATCTACCTCGGTGACGCGGTCACCAGCCACTAGCCATCAACAAGGAGCTATCAAGTACATGTTCCTCCACTTCCTGACGCTGTTTCACCCGCTCCTCGGGGCGGCGAGCAACGTCAACACGATCGGCCAGAAGGCCGGCGAGGCGATTGCCCTCGGCGTCGGTGCCGGCGGTGGCGCCGCAGGAGCCGGAGCAGGCATCGGTGCCGTGTTCAATGCCTCCATCCAATCCAAGACCCGCCAGCCGGAACTGCGCCAGGACATCGAGCGCGATCAATGGCTCGGCTTCGCTCTGACTGAGGCCTGTTTCTTCTATGGCCTCGTCGGCGGGTTCATCGCGGCCTTCCTGTTCTGATCGCCATGTCAGTCGTCGCACACGTCCCGATCGCATCGTCGGGCTCATTCCTGATCACCCCCAACGTGGGGCTGATGGTGTGGGTACTGGTCGTGTTCGGGATCGTCTATTGGGTCCTGCGCAAGTGGGTCTTCCCGGCGATCGGTGCTGCCCTCGACGCGCGCGCGGCCTCGATCGAGGAGTCGATCGACTCGGCCGCGAAGCTGCGCGAGGAGGCCGAGCAGGTGCTCGGCGAATACCGCCAGCGGCTCGCCGAGGCGCGCGCGCAGGCCGATGAGATCGTCACCCGCGCGCGCCAGGCCGGCGACGCGCACCAGAAGGAAGCGGTCGAGACGGCGCGCGCCGAGCGCGAGCGCCTGCTCGAGCAGACCCGTCGCGACGTTGAGAACGAGACACGCCGCGCGATCGACGAGATCCGGCGCGAGGTCGCCGACCTGACGGTGCTCGCGACCGAGAAGGTCACGGGCAAGACGCTCACCGGTGCCGATCAGAAGCGCCTGGTCGACGATGCTCTGCGCGACCTCGATTTCAGCGTCCTCGGCGGAGGCGAGGGCTAGCCGCGGCCAGCGGGCCGAGGCTAGAAGGCATAACGCATGGAAGAGATCGCCCAGGTATACGCCCGGTCGCTGTTCGAGGTCGCCTCGGAACGCGACCTGCTGGACACGATCAAGGAGCAGCTCGGGCAGTTCGCCGACGCGCTGCACGAGAACCGCCAGCTCGCCGTCTTCTTCTTCTCACCGTACTTCTCGGTCGAGGAGAAGAAGAGCGGACTGAAGCGCTTGGTGGAGGGCGGCGACCCGGCCTTCATGAACTTCCTCGAGGCGCTGATCGAGCGCCATCGGATGCCCGCGATCTACCGAATCCGGACCGATTTCGAGGTCCTCTACGACAAGACCAACAAACTGCTACCAGTGCTGGTCACGAGTGCCGTCGAGCTCGACGCCGAGACGATCGAGAGTCTCGTTGTGCGCATAGGTGAGCAGACCGGCAACGAGATCGAGCTGTCGACCACGATCGACCCCGAGATCCTCGGCGGGATCGTGTTACGCGTCGGCAACTTCATCCTCGACGCCTCGATCCGCACCCGCCTCGAACAACTTCGCCGAGAGGTCGCGCAGGCCTAAAGGAGCCTTACGAATATGCAGATCAATCCAGACGAGATCACCTCAATCCTGAAGAGCCGCATCGAGGGACTCGACACGTCGAGCGCCGACCTCGCCGAGGTCGGCACGGTGCTGTCGGTCGCCGACGGCATCGCGCGTGCGCACGGTCTCGAGAACTGCATGTCGTTTGAGATGCTCGAGCTGCCGCATGGCGTGACCGGGCTAGCGCTGAACCTGGAGGCCGACAACGTCGGCGTCGTGCTGTTCGGTGAGTGGGAGAAGATCGTCGAAGGCGACACCGTGCGTCGCACCGGAAAGCTGCTCGAGGTTCCGGTCGGCGAGGCGCTGCTCGGACGCATCGTCGATCCGCTCGGCAATCCGCTGGACGGTAAGGGCCCGATCCACACCACCGAGAGCCGTCCGATCGAGCACAAGGCACCGGGCGTGGTTCAGCGCCAGCCGGTGGTCGAGCCGCTGCAGACCGGTATCAAAGCGATCGACGCGATGATCCCGATCGGCCGTGGCCAGCGCGAGCTGATCATCGGCGACCGCCAGACGGGCAAGACGGCGATCGCGGTCGACACGATCATCAACAACAAGGACAGCGGCGTGATTTCGATCTACGTCGCGATCGGTCAGCGCAAGGCGACCGTGGTGGCGCTCGCCAAGGCACTCGAGGATGCCGGCGCTCTGGAGAACACGATCATCGTGATGGCCGCGGCCGACGAGTCCGCGCCGATCACCTACCTGGCACCGTACGCCGGCTGCGCGATGGGTGAGTTCTTCCTCTACAACGGTCGCCACGCGCTGACGATCTACGACGACCTCACCAAGCACGCCTACGCGTACCGCCAGATGTCACTGCTGCTGCGCCGTCCGCCGGGGCGCGAGGCGTACCCGGGTGACGTGTTCTACCTGCACTCGCGGCTACTCGAGCGCGCTGTGAAGCTCAACAACGAGCTCGGCGGCGGCTCGCTGACCTCGCTGCCGATCATCGAGACTCAGGCGGGCGACGTGTCCGCCTACATCCCGACCAACGTGATCTCGATCACCGACGGCCAGATCTTCCTCGAGCCGAAGCTGTTCAACTCGGGCGTGCGCCCGGCGATCAACGTCGGCATCAGCGTCTCGCGCGTCGGCGGCAACGCACAGATCAGCCCGATGAAGAAGGTCGCGGGACGCATGAAGCTCGATCTCTCGCAGTTCCGTGAGCTGGAGGCTTTCTCGCAGTTCGGCTCCGAGCTCGACGCCGACACGCAGCGCACGCTGGCGCGCGGCGAGCGCCTGGTGCGGACGCTGAACCAGGGCGAGCGTCAGCCGCTCCCAGTCGAGGTCCAGGTGGTACAGATCTACGCTGCCACCAACGGTTACGTCGACCGCATCGACGTCGACCGGGTCGAGCACTTCCTGTCCGGGCTGGGCGATTCGGTCAAGGCGACCAACGCCGAGCTGCTCGCGATGATCGCCGCCGGCGACTGGTCCACCGAGACGGTCGAAGCTGTCGACGCGGCCGTGAAGCAGTACGCCGAGGACTTCGGCTATGACCTCGACGAAGAGGGCCACCCAATGGACGAGGAAATCGCGGTCGTCGTCGCCTAGGCACGCGGCCGGTCACCCCAGCGAGCATCTGAGAGCACCCGAGAGAGCACTCGAAAGACCCCCGAGAGAGCAAGATGGCTTCCCAGCGAGACGTCCGCAACCGCATAGCGTCTGTCCAAAACATCCGCACGATCACGCGCGCCATGGAGATGGTCGCGGCCGCACGCCTGCGCCGGGCGGAGCAGCGCATCGCGGTGCTCCGGCCGTACGCGCACGCGCTCCGCAGGCTGACGCGCCAGGCTGCTGAGGCGGCAGGCGCTGTCCCGGGCCTGCCCATCCTTACGCCGCACGAGTCCGTGCAACACGTCGGGATCCTCCTGGTTGCGGGTGACCGCGGGCTCGCGGGCGCATTCAACTCGCAGATCGTGCGCGCCGGCGTAGCGGTTGGTCGTGAGCACGAGTCGGACGGCCTGGCGACGGTCTACTTCGCGGCCGGGCGGCGCCCAGCCTCGTCGCTTGCATTCCGCGGGCTGGAGCCGGTGGCGAGCTTCACGGGGTTCTCGGACCGGCCCAGCTTCGCCGATGCGCGCACGATCGCGGAACGTCTGATGACGGCCTATGTCGACGGCGAGGTGGATCGCGTCGACATCTTCTACAACGGCTACATCTCGCCGATCACGCAGGTCGTGCGCCAGGAGCGACTGTTGCCGGTCCACGAAGCCGCGCTGATCGCGGGGGTTGGCTCCGAACACGACACGCTCGACGAGGCGCTCACCGGAGAACGGGACGACGGTCCGCGGGCGCTGGTTGAGTACGAGCCGGATCCCGAGGAGATCCTTGGCCGGCTCGTGCCAGACTATGTGGAGATCTCGGTGTTTCGTGCGCTGCTCGAGTCGACCGCGTCTGAGCACGGCGCGCGGATGACCGCGATGCGCAACGCCTCCGAAAACGCGGCCGTGCTGATCGATGAGCTGACGCTGGAGATGAATCGTGCCCGTCAGGCTGCGATCACCCAGGAGATCCTGGAGGTTGTGGCGGGCGCCGAGGGCGTCAGCTAAACCGGCCGAGACCGCCCGAGCGAGCAATCCTGAGAGTTTTTGGACAGACTGGAACTGGAGCGATATGGCAGTCATAACTGAGCAGAACGTGGGGCGGATCGAGGCGATCCAAGGGGTCGTGGTCGAGGTCGTGTTCCCGGACAAGCTGCCCGAGATCAACCACGCGATCACGATCAAGCGGCCCGCGTCCGCGCGCGCCGAGGAGGACATGGAGATCAACGCCACCGACGTGCTCGTGCTGGAGGTCCAGCAGCAACTCGGCGACGACCGCGTGCGCGCCGTCGCGATGGACACGACCGACGGCCTTGCTCGTGGCGCCGAGGTGGTCGACACCGGCGCGCCGATCTCCGTCCCTGTCGGACGCGTGACGCTCGGTCGCATCTTCAATCTGCTCGGCGAGCCGATCGACCTCGGCGACGATCTCGACCCTGACACCGAACGCTGGCCGATCCACCGTCCCGCCCCCAGCTTCGCGGACCTGACGCCGACCACCGAGATGTTCGAGACCGGCATCAAGGTCGTCGACCTGCTTGCGCCATATGCCAAGGGCGGCAAGGTCGGCCTGTTCGGCGGTGCCGGAGTCGGGAAGACGGTGATCATCCAGGAGCTGATCCACAACCTCGCCAAGGAGCACGGCGGTCTATCGGCGTTCTGTGGCGTGGGTGAGCGCTCGCGTGAGGGCAACGACCTATGGCTCGAGATGAAGGAGTCGGGCGTCATCGACAAGACGATGCTCGTCTTCGGGCAGATGAATGAGCCCCCGGGAGCGCGCATGCGCGTGGCGCTTTCCGGTCTGACGATGGCGGAGTATTTCCGCGACGAGGAGGGCCAGGACGTGCTGCTCTTCATCGACAACATCTTCCGCTTCGTACAAGCGGGCTCTGAGGTCTCCGCCCTGCTCGGCCGCATGCCGTCGCAGGTGGGTTACCAGCCGACACTGGCGTCGGAGATGGGCGCCCTGCAGGAGCGCATCACCTCGACCCGGAAGGGCTCGGTCACATCGATCCAGGCGATCTACGTGCCCGCCGACGACCTCACCGACCCGGCGCCCGCGTCGGCTTTCGCCCACCTCAACGCGACCACGACGCTGTCGCGCACGATCGCCTCTAAGGGCATCTATCCGGCAGTCGATCCGCTTGACTCGACCTCGACGATCCTCAAGCCGGACATCCTCGGCGAAGAGCACTTCAACGTCGCCAACGAGGTCAAGCAGGTATTGCAGCGCTACAAGGAGCTGCAGGACATCATCGCGATCCTCGGGATCGACGAGCTCTCCGACGACGACCGGTTGACGGTGAACCGCGCCCGCAAGATCGAGCGCTTCCTCTCGCAGCCATTCTTCGTTGCCGAGCAGTTCACCGGCACGCCGGGCGTGTACGTCCCAATCGCCGAGTCGATCCGTGGCTTCAAGGAGATCCTCGAGGGCAAGCACGACGAGATCGCCGAGCGCCACTTCTTCCTCAAAGGCGGGATCGACGACGTCGTCGAGGCCGCCAAGGCCGACGAGTAGCGGCCAGGGCCCGGCCCGATGGCGCACAACAAGTTCAAGGTCGAGATCCTCACGCCCGAGGGCGAGGTCTTCAACGACGACGTGGAGATGGTCTCCACGCGTACGACGCTCGGGGGGATCGGCGTGCTGGCAAACCACGCGCCGGTGTTGGGCATGCTCGAGCCGACCGAGCTGCGGGTGTATCTCTCGGAGACCGAGATCCTGAGGTTCGCGCAGTCCGAGGGCTACATCCAGATCGGCGGCAATCACGTGATGCTGCTGGTCGAGGAGGTCCAGACGCCCGAGCAGCTGGACGTCGGCGTGTTGCGCGAGCGGTTGTCCGAGGCCGAACGGGAGCTCGAATCCGCCGGTGAGGACACCGAACGCCGTCGCATCGCGCTGCGCGAGCAGAAGCGCTGGCAGGCGTTCCTGAAGGTCGCTGAAGGCTGAGCGCGCGGTGCGGGTGGGCGGGATCCGATCTACCGCCTTTTACCTGCGCTGAAGGGTTGTGGCCGACGACACCCCTATCCTGCTGGCAATGCTGGGCGAGCAGGAGTCGGACCGATGAGATTGATGCCGACGACTCGCTTCGGTGTGGTCTGGCGCGGCCTGTTGGCGTTCGTGGTCGTCGTCGGCTGTGCGGCGGGCGCGACCGCGACCGCTGGGCTGTTGCAGCTAAAGGGCATCGCGAACGACTTCGCCAAGAACGCGGCGCTCAAGGACGTCAACGTCCAGCTTCCCCCGCCGGGAGCGCCCGAGACGCTATTCCTGGTCGGCGTCGACCATCGCTACGGGCAGGGCGACGGCGTCGGCAACACCGACACGATGATGCTGGTGCACATCAACGACCACTCCTCGACGATCAATCTGCTGTCTGTCCCGCGCGACCTTGACGTCGACATCCCTGGCGTCGGCCCCTCCAAGCTGAACGCCGCCTATGCCGACGGCGGGCCGAACCTGCTGCTGCGGGTCCTGCGTCAGCAGGTTTTCCCGGGGCTTCAGGTCAGCCACATCCTGGTGATCGACTTCGCCGGGTTCGCGAAGCTGATCAACGAGATCGGCTGCGTCTACGCCGACGTCGACCACCGCTACTACAACTACAACGACGGCACGATCGGGACCGACTTCTCAAACATCGACATCCAGCCCGGCTACCAGAAGCTGTGCGGCGGCTCGGGCAGCAACCTAGGCGGGGCGAACACGGCGCTCGCGTTCGTGCGTTTCCGCCACAACGACTCTGACATCGTGCGCGAGTCCCGCCAGCAGGACTTCCTGCGCTGGGCAAAGCAGGACTTCAGCACAGGCGAGCTGGTCAGTGACGAACAGACGTTGCTGAGCACATTCGCCGCCAACGTCCAGACGGACCGTTCCCTGCAAAAGTTGGACGGCATCGACGAACTGTTCGGGCTCGCGATCAACGCCGACGGCTCGACGATCAAGTCGATCCCGTTCCCGTATGGGCCCGGGGTCGTCGTCGGCGGCGCCGACGATCTGAGTTTCAGCGAAGCGGCGTCAGAGCACGCGTACCGGGAGTTCATGGCGCCAACGGTCGCTCCGCCCGCTGGCTCCACCACGACTACCACGACGACGACCACTCCGGCGAAGTCGGGCAAGCACGGCAAGAGCGGCAAACGGGGGCGCGGAAGGAAGCACGCACCGGTCGTACCGACGGTGCCCGCAGGGCTGCGTGCCGACCCGGGTGACGGCCGGTCGCAGGCCGGCCAGCTGGGACGTCCCGGGTTCCCGGTCTACTACCCGGACTACGTGCCCGACGACTATGAGTACTGCTTCGCGATCACCGGTGACTGCAGCGAGGGCTATGCCGCGAGCGTCTACGCCAAGTCCTACCCTCGCCGCTACAAGATCGACGGCGACGACCGAAAGAAGCACGCTGCTTACGTGATGACGCTCGTCTACGGCACGCCGGGAACGCAGGGCGACCTCGGCACGGGCGAGTACTTCACGGTCCAGGGAACTACCTGGCAATACCCGCCGATCCTGCGTCACCCAAGCGCCGTAAAGCGCGTGCGCGGCAGGCTTCTGGCCGAGTACTCGCAGGGCGGGAAGCTCGCTGTTGTGGCCTGGCACACCAAGAAGGCCGTGTACTGGATCTCCAACACGCTCCAGAACACGATCCCGAACGGCCAGATGGTCGAGATCGCAGCCTCGTTCAAGCGTGCGCCCTGACGCCGGTCGCTGCGCCGTTGGCCTGGTCAGCCGCTAGCCTCAGCGAGCCTATGAGCAATGCGCGAGAGCCGGTCGCGGTGATCGGCACGGGTTATGTCGGCTTGGTAACCGCCGCCGGCTTCGCCGAACTCGGCAACGAGGTCTGGTGCGTCGACATCGACGAGGCGAAGATCGAGGCGCTCGAGCGGGGCGAGATACCGATCTACGAGCCCGGGCTAGCCGAGTCGGTCGCCGCCAATCGTGACAGGGTGCATTTCACGACCGACCTGGCTCCTGCGCTCGAGCACGCGCGACTGCTGTTGATCGCGGTGGGTACGCCGCCGACGTACTCCGGCGACGCGGACCTCTCGGCCGTGAGCGCCGTGGTCGACGCGATCCCGGCCGGGGCAGAGCGCGCGATCGTGATGAAGTCGACTGTGCCGGTGGGCACGGGCGCCGCGATCCGCCGTGAGCTGAACCGCACCGGCAAGAAGGCCTTCGCGTACGTCTCCTGCCCCGAGTTCCTCAAAGAGGGTGCCGCGCTCGCGGACTTCCGCAAGCCCGACCGTGTCGTCGTCGGCGACGACGGCGGCTGGGCCGGCGACGCCGTCATCGAGCTCTACGCGCCGCTGGGAGCGCCGCTGGTGCGCACCGACGTCGCCAGCGCCGAGATGATCAAGCTGGCCGCCAACGCCTTCCTGGCCACCAAGATCTCCTTCATCAACGAGATCGCCAACGTCTGCGAGGAGACGGGGGCCGATGTGCTCGAGGTCGCGCGCGGCATGGGCCTCGATCGCCGTATTGGCCAACACTTCCTGCGTCCAGGTATTGGATACGGTGGCTCCTGCTTTCCTAAAGACGTCTCAGCACTCAAACAGCTTGCAGGAAACTCCGGCTACCACTTCCAGCTGCTCACGGCGGTAATCGAGGTCAACGAGCTGCAGAAGCGGCGGGTGATCGCGAAGCTGCAGAAGCATCTGGGCACGCTGGTCGGCAAGAAGATCGCGTTGCTCGGCCTCGCGTTCAAGGCGGACACCGACGATATGCGCGAGGCATCCTCGCTCGTGCTGGCCGCGCGACTGCAGGGCGAGGGTGCCGTCGTACGGGCGTATGACCCGATCGCCGGTCGAACAGGCCCGCCGGCTGATGCCGGGGGTCGTGATGGCCGATTCGGTGTTGGAGGCTGTTGCCGGCTCGGACGCGATCGTGCTCGTGACCGAATGGCCCGAGTTTGCCGCGCTCGACTGGAATCAGGTCGCCGAGGCGACCAGCGGGCGGCTGATCATTGATGGGCGTAACTTCATGGACGGCGCCGCCGCGCGGACGGTCGGCTTTACCTACGAAGGCATCGGCCGCTGAGCCCTCTCGGCCGTCTGCGGTTGAGGACTTAGGAGGAGAGACGATGCAAGCACTGATCTTGGCCGGAGGCGAGGGAACGCGGCTGCGGCCGCTGACGTCGAAGCTGCCCAAGCCGCTGGTGCCGCTCGTCGGTCGAGCCGTTTATCGGCTACATGTTCGAGTGGCTTGCCGGCCATGGGGTGGACGACCTGATCATGTCGTGCGGCTTCATGGCAGACGGGGTCCGCGACGTGCTGGGCGACGGATCAAGCTTCGGCGTACGCCTGCGCTACGTGGAGGAGCCGCGGCCACTCGGTACGGGTGGCGCGCTCAAGTTCGCCGAGCAAACTGCTTGACGAGCGCTTCTTCATGCTCAACGGCGACGTGCTCACCGACATCGACCTCACAGCTCAGCTCGAGCAGCACGAGCGCACCGGTGCGCGCGCGACGCTGGCGCTGATCGGCGTCGAGGATTCGTCTGCGTATGGCCTGGTGCGTCGCCGCGCCGACTTCAGCGTGACCGAGTTCGTGGAGAAGCCCGGACCCGAGCAGGCAATCGACACCAACCTCGTCAACGCGGGGGCCTACATCCTGGAGCGCGAGCTGCTCGCGGAGCTTGCGCCCGCCGGCACGAACATCTCGATCGAGCGAGGCGTGTTCCCGGAGCTCGTGGACCGGGGGCTTTACGGATACGAAGCCAGCGGCTATTGGCTCGACATCGGCACGCCGAGCCGCTACCTGCAGGCCACCTACGACATCCTCGAGGGCAGGGTGACGACGCGAATCGGCTCAAGGCTTCAAGCTTCGGGTATGCGGCTGTTGCCAGAAGCTGGCGTCGGCGGGCGGATTGCGGCGCCGGTCCTGATCGGCGAGGGCTGCGAGATCGCCGATGATGCGAGCATCGGTGGCCGCGTCGTGCTCGGTCGCGGCGTCAAGGTGGGCGCCGGCGCGAGGATTGAGGGCTCGGTCCTGCTCGACGGTGTCAGCGTCGGTCCGCGCACGCAGATCAGCGGAGCGATCCTCAGCGCCCGTGCCACGGTCGGAGCGCGCTGCCATATTGACGGCGGCGCCGTGCTTGGGGAAGACGTGACGGTCGGCGACGACAACGTCCTCTCTGCCGGCGCACGCGTGTTTCCAGGCGTCACCCTTCCTGACGGGGCGATCAGGTTTTGAGCACCGGCCCGACACTCTCGCGTGAGGCCGTCGCCGAAGTCGACGTGACGGGCCAGTTCGACGAGGTGCTCGGGCTGCCCGACCATCTGCGCGACGCGCTCTGGCGCGTCGAGTCGGCGAATCTGAAAGCACACGATTCACCAGGTGGGCTTGTGATCGCCGGCATGGGCGCCTCATCGGTCGGCGGCGCGCTCGCCCGGGCGGCGCTGGGCGACGGCGCCTCGCGCCCGATCATGCTCGCGCGTGACTACGGATTGCCGGGCTGGACCACGCCCGATACGACCGTGCTGTGCGCAAGCTACTCAGGCAACACCGAGGAGACG
Organism: uncultured Conexibacteraceae bacterium; assembly: GCA_963774025.1. GTDB lineage: Bacteria > Actinomycetota > Thermoleophilia > Solirubrobacterales > Solirubrobacteraceae > Palsa-465. Next base: position 270,081 of record CAVZDL010000011.1, on the reverse strand, counting down.
CTCGCCGCCTACGACGCGGCGCAGGCGCTCGGCGCCCAGACGATCGTGGTCACCACCGGCGGCAAGCTCGCCGAGGAGGCTCGCGCCGACGGCGTGCCAGTGATCCCGCTGCCGGGTGGCTTTCAGTCCCGCGCCGCGGTCGGCTACTCGCTGGTGGTCGCGCTCGAGGTAGCGCGGCTGTGCGGTGCGGGGGAGAGCCTCCACGCCGAGGTGGATGTGGCGGCCGAGCATACGGCCAGCCTGGCGGTGGCATGGGGGCCGGACTCCGACGAGGGCTCGCTGGCCAAGACGCTCGCCCGCGGCCTGCACGGCACGATCCCGCAGATCGCAGGCGCTGCGCTGACCACACCCGTCGCCTACCGCTGGAAGACGCAGATCAACGAGAACGCCAAGGCGCCGGCGTTCGCCGCCGAGTTGCCCGAGCTCGACCACAACGAGCTCGTCGGCTGGGACGGCGCCAAGGACCTGGGCCCGTTCAGCGCAGTCTTCCTCGACGACTCAGACCTGCACCCGCGTGTACGTCAGCGGATCGAGCTGACGCGTGGTTTGATCGCCAGTCGTGGCGGCGTCACCTTTCGCGTCGAGACGATCGGCCAGACGCGCCTCGAGCGGCTCGTCTCGATGGTGCTGCTCGGAGATCTCGTGTCCCTGTATCTGGCGGCCCTGCGGGGCGTCGACCCGGCGCCGGTGGAGGCCACCGAATCCATCAAGTCGGCCCTGAACGGGAGCTGAGAGGGGCGTAGCGATGTCAACGTCAGCAGGAGATGCACCGTCGGGAAACGATGTGGTGGCCCCAGGAACGGCCGCAGCGGCTTCAACAAAGCCTGCGGCACGCTCCCGAACGGTTGCTCTCAGGGGCGGGATCGACCTCGGCGGCACCAAGATCGAGGCGATCGTCGTCGATAAGGCGAACAAGGTGCTCGGCTCCGCGCGACACCCGACCCCGACCACCGGTACGCCGGCCGATGTCGCCAAGCAGATGGCGGCTGCGATGACCGAGGCGGCGGGCGCGGCCAGTACCAGCACGCAGGCACTCGTCGGCATCGGTGTCGGCTCGCCCGGCACGATCGACACCGAGGCCGGCACTGTCACCAGCGCGCGCAACCTGCCGGGCTGGGACGGAACCTACCCAGTGGGCCCCGAGCTCACCAAGCAGCTGGGGACACGGGTCGTCGTCGGCAACGACGTGCAGGTCGCGACGCGTGGCGAGCTCGAGCTCGGGGTGGGGCGTCTCTACCAATCATTTGTCGGGGTCTTCTGGGGCACCGGCATCGGCGGTGGGCTGGTGTTTGACGGCAAGCTGTGGCGCGGCCGCGGCGGTGCCGGTGAGATCGGGCACATGGTGGTGCGTCAGGGCGGCCGCCGCTGCCCCTGCGGCAACAAGGGCTGCGTCGAGGCCTACGCCGGACGTGCGGCGATGGAGGCGCGGGCACGGAGGCTGATCAAGAAGGGCAAGAAGTCGGACCTGCCGAAGATCATGCGCGAAAAGCAGCACGAGCGCTTCACGAGCGCCGTCTGGGGGGACGCGCTCGAACACGAGGACAAGCTCGCCACCGAGCTGATCGAGGACGCCTTGAAAGCGCTCGGCGCCGGTATCGCGTCCGCGGTGAACCTGCTCGACGTAGAGGCCGTGATCATCGGGGGCGGCCTTGGGGTGCGCTTCGGTGAGCCTTACGTGGAACGCATTCGCGGGGCGATGAAGCCGCATCTGTTCCCCGGCCACCAACCGCCGCAGGTGCACCTGGTCGGGCTCGGCGACCTCGGCGGCGCGCTCGGAGCCGCTCTGCTGGTGGCGGACCGCTGAATCGCGCTCAACATGCCGGACGCTTGAGGAAGCGCCTCAGCGGGCAGAGTCCCGATACGCGTCAGGCCTACTTGACAAGATGCCGCCATGTATGACCGGCAGCGTCTGCAGCCGAGCGCGCCGACGCGCGCCTTGGCGCTCGGGACGTTGCTGCTCGCGATTGTGGTGGTCGCATACATCCTGCTGAGCAGCGGGTCCTCATATACGGTCAGGCTGCTGTTCAGCGACGCCAGCGGCCTGGTCACCGGGGACCAGGTCATGATCGGCCCCTCCAGCGTCGGCTCTGTGCAGTCGGTGAGCCTCACGCGGAGCGGGCAGGCCGCCGTCGTGGTCGGTCTCGACGGCGACGTGGCGCCGCTCTACCAGGGGACCGTGGCGCGTATCGAGGAGAACGGACTCGCCGGCATTGCGAGCCACTACGTGACGCTGCAGCCTGCCACCAAGGGCAATGCGCAAATCCCCTCCGGCGGCACGATCCCGCAGAGCGACACCTACGCCGAAGTCGCGCTCGACCAGATCTTCGACACGCTCAACGCCAAGACTCGCGAAGGCCTGCGCAACATCATCCGCGGTGAGGCGACGAGTATCCGTGGAAAAGCCCTGCAGGCCAACCGGACGCTTGAGTACCTGGACCCACTGCTCCAGAGCACGAGCCAGGTCACCGGTGCGTTGACCAGGGACGAGCCCGCCTTCGACCAGCTGCTCGTGCAGGGGGCACAGACGATGCAGCGGCTGGCGTCGAGCAGCCAGCAGCTCACGGATCTCGTCGGCAAGGCCGACGCGGTCACGGGCGCCGTCGCGCGGCAGTCCCACGCGCTCGACGTGGCCCTGGCGCTGCTGCCGTCGGCCCTGAGCAAGTCGACTAAGACTTTCGCCGGGTTGCGCGGCACGATCGCCGCGCTGGAACCGCTGGTCGCGGCCACAAAGCCGCAGGTCAAGCAGCTCGAACCGTTCGCGGTGGCGCTGGACCGCTTTGCGACTGCGGCGACGCCCACCCTCGGCTACCTCGCATCGCTGATCTCAAACCCCAAGGGCGGCAACCTCATAAAGCTCCTGCAGGAGGCGCCGACGCTCGAACGCGTGGCGAGCTCGGGCTTCCCCGAGATCATCGCCTCGATCGCAGCACAGACGTCGTCGGGGCAGATCCAGTCGTTGCGCGAATACACGCCCGACATCGTCGCCGCCCTGGCGAACACGGGCCAGCTCAATGGGTACTACGACGCCAACGGCCACTACGCCCGCGGCGAGCCGTTCTACGGTGCCTACAGCACCACCGACGGCACGCTGACGGACCAATTGCCGGCCGACCGCTACAAGGGCCTGACTGTCGTCAAGACGGGCCGCTGCCCCGGCGGCGCCACGCAGCCAGCGGATAGCTCGATGCCGGTGTCGGTGTCCGGATGTGACAAATCGAACACGCCGGCAGGCCCGTGAGACGCGCTGCGGCTGTGATCGCAGCGGCTGTGGTCATGGCCGCGATCGTCTGGGTGGTGGTCTCCTCGGTGACCGGTGGCCCAAGTGGGTACCACGTCGAAGCCCTGTTCGACAACGCCGGCTTCGCCGTGCCCGGCGAGGAGGTGCGGATCGCGGGCGCGCCGGTTGGCACGATCTCAGCGCTGTCGGTGACCAGGCAGAACCTGGCGGCAGTCACGCTCTCGATCGGAAGCCGCGACTTCACGCCCTGGTACTCGAACGCGACGTGCACGATCCGACCGCAGTCGCTGATCGCCGAACGCTACGTCGACTGCGACCCGGGCAGCTCGAGCCACCACGCGCTGCACCGGATCACGAGCGGCTACGGCGAGGGTAGTTACCTACTTCCGGTCTCAAGGACCAGCTCTCCGATTGATCCGGACATCGTCCAGGACATCTCCCAGGACTCCGTGCGCGAGAGCCTTTCGGTGATCCTCAACGAGCTCGGCACCGGTCTGGCGGCGCGCGGCTCCGACCTCAACGCCGTGATCCTGCGAGCGGATCCGGCGCTGGCCCAGACCGAACGAGTCTTCAGCCTGCTCGATTCCCAGAACCGGGTGCTGGCCAAGCTCGCGACCGACTCCAACAGGGTGCTCGCGCCGCTCGCGAGGAGCCGCAGGTCGCTGTCGGACTTCGTCGTGCAGGCAAACACGACCGCGACCGCAAGCGCCGCCGAGAGCTCGCGGATCTCCGAGTCGATCAAGCTGCTGCCGCCCTTCCTCAGGGAGCTCAAGCCGCTGATGGCCGACCTCGGCCAGCTGGCGAGCCAGGGCACACCGGTGGTCCAGGACGCGGGCTCGAGTGCCGGCGCGCTCGACACCGAATTCAAGACGCTGGTGCCGTTCGCCAAGGAGGCCAAGACGGCCCTGACCAACCTCGGCTACGCCGCGCAGCAATCGGAGGGCTCGCTGGTGGCCTCACAGCCGCTCGCCGATCAGCTCCGTAGCCTCGGTACCACCTCCGAGCCGTCGGCCGAGGCGCTCGACAAGCTGCTCTCGAGCCTCAATTCGAGCGGCGGCATCCAGCAGCTGATGAGTCTGCTGTTCTACGGCGCAACTGCGACCAACGGCTACAACGCTGATGGCCACTACGTGCGACTGGCGCCGATCGTTGGTCCCTGCACCGCCTATGCGCGGCGCACGATCGCCGGCTGCAGCGCCAACTTCAGCGGTGCCAGTTCGGCGTCGGCGGCGATCGCCAGCGAGGCGGTCAGCGAGGTCATGGGCACGAAATCATCCTCATCGAAGCGGGGGCAGGCCGCCCCGCTGGGCGGCCTACTTCGCTACCTCACCGGGGGCCAGAGCTGATGCCGTCGCATCACCGGACCGGAGCGGAGCCCTGATGCTGCGTCGACGCGGCACCTCACCGTTCTCCAACCCGGTGCTGATCGGGGCGCTGGCCGTGCTGGTGCTCGTCGTCGGCGTGGTGCTCGCATTCCAGGCGAACAACGGCCTGCCGTTCGTGCCGCGCTACACGCTCTACATCGAGGCCCCGAACGCCGAGGAGCTCGTCCACGGCGCCGAGGTGCACATGGGCGGCGCACTCGTCGGCTCGGTCGCCAAGGTCACAGCCGCACGCGACCACCGGGGGCAGCCAATCGCCGTCATCGATGCTCAGCTCGACAAGAGCATCGAACCGCTTCCTGTCGACACCCACTTCGCGATCCGGACAAAGAGCGCGATCGGCGAGAAGTACCTGGCGGTGACGCTCGGCCACTCGCGCCGGACCTGGCGCAACGGCGCGACCGTGCCACTCGGGCACACCAGTGCCACCGTCGATCTCGACCAGGTGCTCGACATGTACACGCCGCGGACCCAGCAGGGCGAAGCTGCCACCACGCTCGGCTTCGGCCAGGCGCTGGCGGGTCGCGGCGGCGGTCTCAACCGGGCGATCGGCGCGTTCGTTCCGCTCGTCGACAGGCTCGCGCCGGTCATGCGCAACCTCGCCGCTCCCCGAACCAATCTGAAGGGCTTCATCAGCGGCCTGGGATCGCTGGCATCGGCGCTCGCACCCGTCAGTGACCAGCAGGCGTCGCTCTACCGGAACCTGGACGTCACCTTCAAAGCGCTTGCCGGCGTGGCCAAGCCCTACCTACAGGACTGGATCGCGCAGACGCCACCGACCTTCCAATCGGTGATCTCGGATGGACCCGCGATCGGCCGCTTCGCAACCAACACGGCACAGCTGTTCGCCGATCTGAAGCCGGGCTTCGCGACGCTGCCGGAGAGCTCTCCGAAGCTTGCCGCGGCATTCTCGGCCGGTGTCAAGAACCTGCCAGGTACGGCGGTTCTCTACCGGCAGACGGTCGACCTCTCGAAAGCGCTCGACCAGTTCGGCTCCGACAGCATCGTCAAGGCGGGGCTTTCGCGGCTGACACAGGCGACCGGCAGCCTCAAGAAGCCGTTGCAGTTCCTCACTCCGGTTCAGAGCACCTGCAACTACGCGACCCTGTTCCTGCGCAACCTCGCGAGCTCGCTGTCCGACAACGTCGGCACGGGCACGGTCCTGCGCTTCGTGCTCGTCGCGATCGACAACGACATCGTCGGCGGCGAGGGCGCGCCCTCCAGCACGCCGTACACGTCGACCTCGACGGCGGGCGGCACCCAGCACGGTCCGCTGCACTTCGACCCTTACCCGAATACGGCATCGCCCGGTGAGCCCGCCGAATGCTCGGCGGGCAAGGAGCCCTACTCGCCGGCCGCGGCAGTGATCGGCAACCCCAAGACGAACGTGGGCACCGCGACCGAGAAGACCACGAGGAGCGGCGGATGAGCGACTCAACGCCGAAGCTCGAGATCAGACGCCAGAAGCCGCGGGTCTCGAACCTCCAGGCGGCGGTCATCGGGATCGTCGTGATCGCGTTCGTCTGCTACCTGGTTTTCGGCGGTGGGCTGCCCTTCACGGGCTCGGGATTCGAGTTAAAGGCGGTCTTCACCGCCAATACCGACCTGCACATCCCGTCGCCGGTGCGAATCGCGGGGGTGCAGGTCGGCGAGGTCACCGGTGTTGAGCCGATCAAGGGCAGCCCCAACGCCGGCATCGTTGTGATGCAGATCGACAACAGCGGTCTCCCGATCCATGCCGACGCAACCGCCGACATTCGCTCGCGGATCTTCCTTGAGGGCAACTTCTATGTGGACCTGCATCCGGGCACGCCGGAGTCGCGGATTCTCCACTCGGGCTCGACGCTGCCGGCCGCCAACACCTCGGGGCCCGTGCAGCTGGACCGGATCCTCTCTGCGCTCGACACGAGCGCGCGTGCGAACCTGCAGAAGCTCGTCCAGGGATTCGGCGCAGCGCTCAACAAGCCCGGCGCCGACAGGACCACGGGCGCTCAGGGTCTCAACAACGCCCTCAAGTATTCGGCTGATTCCTTCGAGGCGTCGGCGATCGTCAACCAGGCGCTGCTCGGTACCCATTCAGGCGATCTGTCCGGCGTCGTCAAGGGCGAATCGAAGATCTTCAGCGGGTTGGCGGCAAGCGGCGCGCAGCTGCCAGAACTGGTTGACAGCTTCGATCACACGATGGGCGCACTGGCGGCCCACCAGCAGGACCTGAGCGCCGCCGTCGCAGCGCTTCCGGCGGTGCTGCGTGCGACGATCGGGGCCGACAAGGCGCTCGACGCCTCGTTCGCCCCCACCGACGCCTTCGCGAAGGCGCTGACCCCGAGCATCAAACAGCTCGGCACGACGATCAACGTCACGCTGCCCTGGCTACAGCAGCTGACCAAGCTGAACTCACCGAGCGAGCTCGAAGGCCTGCTGAAGGAGCTGACGCCCGCAGTCAGCAACACCTCGGCGGCGGTTCGGGCGACGACGTCGCTGATCAGTCAAGCCGCGAAGTTCTCGGAGTGCATCAGCAAGGTGCTGGTCCCGACGGGCAACGAGAAGATCACGGTCGACAGCTCATCACCGAAAGGGCTGGACGTCGACCAGCAGCTGTTCCAGAGCGCCGTCGGCCTCACCGGCGCGACTCAGAACTTCGACGGCAACGGCCGCTACGTGCGCGCCACCGTTGGCGGCGGCGCCACCGGCATCAAGACGCGGGCAACGGCCGCGGCCGGCTCGCTGTACGGCAATGCGGTGCTGCCGGCGCTTGGCACGTTCCCGTCATTCCCATCCACTGGCAGGGCGCCCGCGCTGAGGTCGAGCGTGCCCTGCTTCACGCAAACGGCGCCTGACCTGAACAGCGCGACCCAGGGGCAGGGGCCGTGAGGCACGCGATCAAGACCCATCGCGGGGACTTCCTCGCCATCGCCGTGCTGGTCGTGCTCGCGATCGCGACGGTCGGCTACATCCTCGAGCATCAGCCGTCGTTCACCTTCGGCCGCAGCTATTACCAGGTCAACGCCGTGTTCGCGACGGCGGCGGCGGTGACCCCGGGCCAGGGCCAGTCGGTGACGATCGCCGGGGTCGAGGTCGGGCTCGTCGGCGGTGTGCAGCTCGAGCACGGTCAGGCCGTCGTGACGATGGACATCTTCAAGCGCTACGCCCCGATCTACCGCAACGCCACCGTCCTGCTGCGGCCGCGTACGCCGCTCAAGGACATGTACCTGTCGCTGTACCCGGGGACGCCGAGCGCGGGTCGCCTGCCGGCCGGCGGGACGCTTGGAATCGGCAGCACGCAGCCCGATATCGACGTCGACCAGATCCTCGACTCGCTCGACGCCGACACGCGCACCTACCTGCTGCTGCTGTTGGCGGGCGGGGCGCAGGCATTTAATGGCAAGGATGCGACCACCAACAGCCCGAGCGCGAGGACGGCGGCCACGCTGGCTGCAGACTTCAAACGCTTCGCGCCGCTGGATCGCTCGGCGCTCAACTTCACGAAGCTGCTCTCGAAGCGGAGCGGGAACCTGCGTCACGCGATCCACAGCCTCAATCTGGTGGCGACCTCGCTAGGTGGAGTCGATACCGAGCTCGCATCGCTCGTCAAGCAGGCGAACACGAACTTCCAGGCGATCGCGTCCCAGGACCAGGCGCTAGAGCAGGGAATCGCACTGCTGCCCGGCACGCTTGAGCAGACCAGCTCGACGCTTGAGAAGGTCAATCGGTTCGCCTCTGTCAGCGGCCCGGCGCTCAAGAAGCTTGAGCCGTTCGCCAAGAACCTGGGTCCGGCGCTTGACGCGTTGCGGCCACTGGCAAAGGACACGACCCCGGTCATCGAGCACCAGCTCGAGCCGTTCGCGACCGACCCCGGGATCCGCCGGCTCGCGGCGACGCTCGCTCCGGCCGCGGGCTCGCTGGCCAAGGCGGCGCCGGCACTGGCCGGCTCGTTCGGAGTGCTGAACACGCTCGTGAACACGCTCGCCTACCGGCAGAAGGGCGGCGAGCCGAGCTATCTGTACTGGGGCAGTTGGCTGGCTCACAACCTGGACAGCCTGACCTCGCTCCAGGACGCTGATGGCCCGCTGATCCAGGGTCAGTTCATGGCCAGCTGCCCGTCACTGAACCTGCTCGAGGTGGCGCTGCAGCCCGGCACGCCGTCGCTGACCCCGATCCTCGACATGTTGAACGCGCCCGACTGGTCAACGATCACGAACTGCTACGCGCGATGAACACGATGGCTCCCAGCAAAGCCAGGATCGCCGCCATGATCGCGTTCGCGACCTCGTGCGTGGCGCTGCTGCTGTTCCTATGGCTGTCGTTCGGCGGCACGGTCCCGTTCGTTCCGCAGGGATATCGGATCAGCGTCGAGTTCGACCAGGCGGTGCAGCTCGGCACGCAGGCGGACGTCGAGATCGCGGGCGTCACGGTGGGCAAGGTGGTCAGCGTCGGGCTCGACCACCGGACCGGGCTGACGCGTGCGGTGTTGCAGATCGAGCCGAAGTACGCCCCGCGGCCGGTGAACACGCGTGCAACGCTGCGGGAGAAGACACTGCTGGGGGAGACCTACGTGGCGCTGTCGTTCGGAAGCACGCGCGAGCGGATGCTACGCGATGGCGCCCAACTCCCCCAAGCTCAGGTCGCGCCGACGGTTCAGCTCGACCAGATCCTCGACACCTTTGATCCGCAGACGCGCAGAGCCTTCCAGACGTGGATGCAGGACGACGGAGTCGCCTTCACCAACCGCGGGCAATCGTTCAACGACGCGCTCGCCGAGCTGTACCCGTTCGCGACCAACGTCAGCAATGTCCTGGGCGTGCTGCGGCGTGACGGCACGGCGACGAGCACGCTGCTGTCCGACGGTGGTCGGGTGCTATCTGCGGTAAGCCAGAACCCGAGCCAGCTGCAGGGCTTGATCCGCAATGCCGACACGGTGTTCGGGACCACTGCCAAGCGCAACAGCGAGCTCGCCGCCGCAATCAGGGCATTCCCGAGCTTCCTCGAGAGCACGCGCGCGACGATTCAGCGCCTGAAGGGCTTCGCCGGACAGGCAAATCCGCTCGTCGACGAGCTCAAGCCCGCCGCCGTGAAGCTCAGCCCGGCGCTCGAGGCGATCGCAAAGCTCGCGCCCAACCTGCAGACTGTGCTGACGGACCTCGGGCCGTTGACGAGCGCGGCGAAAACGGGGGTCCCTGCGCTCGACTCGTTCCTCGCAGTCTCGGCCGGCGCCGGCTCCGGCGCCGCCAAGACGCTGTTCACTTCGCTGACGCCGTTCCTCGGGCAGCTCGTGCCCGTGTTCGACTACCTCGGCGCCTATCGCAGGGAGCTGGCGGCGTTCTTCGCCAACGGCGCGGCCTCGAGCGAGGGCGAGGGGCAGGCCCTGAGCAATCCGAGCCAGCGGCTCCACTATGTGCGTGTCTCGGCCCCGCTCAGCCCGGAGGAGCTGACCGCTCAGAAACAGCGGCCGTACTCGAACCGCAGCAACGCCTACGAGGTGCCGGACGGCGGCAACTCGCTGACCGGCTCGACCAACGTGCTGGGCACCGCGCTCGACGTCTTCGGAACATACCTTTGCACGGCACAGTCGTCGCATCCGCTCGCTTCAATTCCCGGCCAATCGGGAAGCGTTAAGTACCAGAGCGAACTACCCTTGTTCTACGGAGGAGCTGACGCAACCAAGGTGCCGACCCCTGCTTGCAACGCGCAAGAACGCCTGAGCGAAGCGCTTCGCAGCTCGCTGGGTGCAGGTCTAGGTCCGGCCAGCGGCTTCTATCCACAGTTACAACCCCTCCCATGACCCGTGGCCGGCGACATGGGACCTGCACCTGTAAGCGAGAAGGAGTGACACGAATGCGAAAACTGCTAGCGATGACGGCGTTTCTTTGCCTGTTGGCGGGCGGCACGGCGTACGCCACGGTGACTTCGGCACCGAACACGTATGGCGGCAGCTATACGGTCGTAGGTGCCAAGGGCTCGGCGGCAAAGCCGGCGCCGGTCGCGATGGTGGAGAAGCTGGCAATGGGCAGCACGACGGCAGGCAATGTCGGCGCCCCGCTGGTCTCGATCAACTCGACGGTGGCCGGCTTGAAGAGCTACGCCCAGTACTTCCCGAAGTGCACCGCGGGCACGATCAACGCTGAGAACGGCCACAACGGCAAGTGGAACGCCGTCTGCCCGAAGGGTGCGCTCGTAGCCAGCGGCACTACGACTGCGGCGCTGGTGAGCTCGAACCTGAAGGGGCCAGGCTCGCCCTGCTTCCTGCATTTGTCGGTCTACAACGGCGGCGTTGGCAAGGTGACGTACTTCTTCACCGTCGCGAACGCAACCGATTGCGACGGCCTGTCCACCGGCGCGGCCGCTGCCTGGACCGGCTCGATCAAGCAGGCCGGCAGCAAACTCGTCAATGACGTGCCGGAGCCGGCGGACGTCTCATATGACGCGGGCAACATCAACCTGTTCGGCTCGCTCCAATCAGAGACGCTGAACTGGAAGAAGCTCACCGTCAAGCACGGCGGCAAGACCTATGCGTACCTGGCGTCGACCGGCTGCAAGGGCTCGCGGGCCTACTCGATCGCCTACAACGCAACCGAATCCAACACCGGCGCGCCGACCCTCGGTGCGGGCACCGTCAAGGGCACGGGCAAGTGCTGAGCCGCAGGTACTGAGAAGCCCCCTCTGCTGGGTGTCCTGCCGGCGCAGCCGGCCGGACACCCAGTCGCCTTCGGCCTGACCGGCAGTCAAGTGGGGCGGTGAAGCGTCATCTCGAGCTGGGGACGGGGAACACAAATCCCCGAGCAAGAAGGAGTCAGAGGATGCGACGGAAACTGGTAGCGGCCACGGGGCTACTGTGCCTCTTGGCGGCCAGCGCCGCGTACGCTGCCGGGCCCGTGAGCGCCCCACCGAACACCTATACGGGGAACTTCGTCGTGCCCGGCTCCCCTGGCGGGTCGCCCGCCAGGCCTGTCCCCGTCTCGTTGGTCGAGACGCTCGGCATGGGCAGCACCACGTCCGGCAACGTCGGCGCGCCGCTCGTGAACATCAGGACGACCACTTATGGCCTCAGGGCCGACGGCGAGTACTTCCCGCGGTGCACGCCCGACCAGATCAACGAAGACAACGGCCACAACGGCAAGTGGAACGCGGTCTGCGCCAAGGGCTCGCTGGTCGCGAGAGGCCACGTTCAGGCGGCGCTCACGAACCCCTCGGCGAAGCTCTCCGGTCCTGGCGCGCCGTGCTCGCTGGGGTTATGGGCCTACAACGGCGGTGTCGGGAAGCTGACGTTCTTCTTCACGACCACGCCGGACCAGTGCGACGGCCTTGCGACGGGCGCGGCGACCGCATGGACGGGCACCGTGTCAGAAATGGGCAGGACGCTCGTCACCAACGTGCCCGAGCCGGCTGACGTGGCTTATGACGCCGGCAACATCAACCTTTTCGGCTCGCTGCAGACCGAGACGCTCACCTTCAAGAAGATGACGGTCAGGCACGGCGGCAAGCTGATTCCGTTCTTCGCCTCGATCGGCTGCCAGAAGGGCGCGCGGCCGTTCTCGGTCACCTATACGGCCACCACCTCAAACTCGCCGTCTTCGGCGAACGAGTCCACCGGCGAGGTCAAGGGTACGCACCGCTGCTGATCCAGAGCGCCCACTTGGCGGTGCCGCGCCGGCGCCGCCACCGGTGGCGCTCCTAGGCCTTCTCGGCGCGCCGCTCCGCCAGCTGCCGGCGGTAACTGGCCCAGGCGTCGTCATAGCGCTCCTGCCGCTGGGCATCCTTCTCGCTGTCGCTGAGCATCCGATAGACGATGTAGACGAGTGCGGTGCCCATGATCAGCGACTGCTCGAGCGCCATCAGCACACCGGCGACGTTCTGGTCGACACGCGCGGACATCCCCCAGTAGTGCGGGTGGTCCTGATACCACGGGTAAAGCGAGTGGGTCGAGAAGGCGAGGATGATCCCGATCACCCCGACGAAGAACTTCGTGACCGCCATGTAGACGATTGCTCCCATCCCGGTGAGGGCCATGCGCGCACGGATCGGCGACAGCAGGTGCCACCAATAGAGCGTCCCCGCCGTGAGGAAGCAGAGGTGCTCGAGCACATGGATGTCACCGTGGGCGAGCGCCAGGTCATACATCCGCGGTACGTGCCAGAGGCCCATCATGCCGATGTACAGAAGCGCGGCGAACGCCGGATGGGCGAGGAAGCCGGCGCGGTCCTCGATGATCGTCAGGCGCCGCGTGACGGGCCGCAACAGACCCTTGGTCAGGCTGAGGATCAGCAGGATCGGCACGATGTCGAGCAGCAGCACGTGCTGGATCATGTGCACGAACATCACGTCCGTCGCGAGTGCGTCGATGGGCGAAACCAACGCAGCTAGCACGCACAGCATGCTTGCGCTGAAGAGCGCCAGCCGCCCGTAGCCGGGCGGGTGCGGCATCCCCGGCCGGCGCGCCCGGCGCCAGGCCCACATGTACGCGACACATGCGGCCCCGACACCGACGATCACGCTCGGCGAGAAGGTCCATATCAGCGGCGGGGACACGGGGGCATTCTCCCACCGCATCGCGGGGGCGCTCCGCCCGACCGGAGGGAAGTCGCGCCGCATCGCAGGGGCAGCATTCGGTCACCGACGCCCCGGACCCGTCAAACTGAACTTCCGTGCCGACCTTCGCCCTGATCGCTGACCTGAAGCTGGAAGTCGACGGCTATTCGCTCGTACCGCTCAGCGCGGCTATCAGCCCCGAGTTCACGCGCCGGTGCACGCTCGTGCAGCTCAGCGGTGGCCAAGCGATCGGTCTCGGCGAGGACGTCGTCTACCAACCCGAGGATCAGGCAGCGTTTCAGGAGGCCGGTGCGGTTCAGGAGCTGAGCGGAAGCTGGACGCTCTCCGAGTTCTGCGACCGCATCGAAGCGCTCGACCTCTTCCCGGTCAAACCGCAGAGCGATGTCTCGCGCCTGTACCGGGTGTGGGCGTTCGAGAGTGCGGCGCTCGACCTGGCGTTGCGACAGAACGATCTCACGCTCCATGCGGCGCTGCGGCGGGAGCCCCAGCCGATGCGCTACGTCGCATCGACGAGGCTCGGCGAGCCGCCCACCCTCGAGCCGGTCAAAAGGCGTTTGGCGCTCGATGCCGGCCTACGTTTCAAGCTTGACGCGACGAGCTCGTGGACGCCCGAACTGATCGGCGAGCTGGTCGCGACGGGGTCGGTCGACTCAATCGACTTCAAGGGTCTCTATAGGGGCACAGGCGTCGATCAGCTCGCCGATCCGGTGCTCTACCGCCGAGTCGCCCAAGCGTTCCCGGACGCCTGGCTCGAGGATCCCGATTTGAGCGTCCCGGCGGCCGCCGACGCGCTGTCGGCCCAACACGCGCGCATCACCTGGGACGCGCCGATCCATTCGATCGCGGACATAGAGGCGCTGCCGTTCGCCCCGCGCATGGTCAACCTCAAGCCCTCGCGGATCGGCTCGCTGCCAAGCCTCTGCGAGATGTATGACTACTGCACCGAGCACGGGATCGGCGCGTACGGGGGCGGACAGACCGAGCTCTCCGTCGGTCGCGGCCAGGCGCAGTACCTGGCAGCGCTGTTTCACGCGGACGCGCCGAACGACCTCGCACCTTCGGCGTACAACCAGGTCGACCCGCCGGCCGGGCTGCCGTCGAGTCCACTCACGGCGGCCTTCGATGAGCCGGGATTCCGGTGGCCGGGGGACTCCGCTAACGACGAAACGCGCAGAGAACGTCCGCTCCGGTCGACAAACACCGCAGGTGTAACTAACGTGTAGTCGACCACGAAACCACACCCTTCTTCCACAAAGGAGGTCGATCGATGCGTATCGAGGTCAAGGGACGCAACGTCCCCGTCTCAGAGGATCTGCGGGAGCTCGTAGAGCGCAGATTCCGTGTGATCGGCAAGCAGGTGTCAGAGTTGGCCGAGCTCGAGGTGGAGGTCTCCGAGGAGCACAACCCGTCGATCTCCGAGTCGCAGGTCGCCGAGGCGACGCTGCATCTGAAGGGCGTGACGTTGCGTGCCAGCAGCGCAAGCAAGGACATGCGCCACTCGATCAACGTGGTTTCAGAAGAGCTCGCGCGTCAGGTCAAGCGCCACCGCGAGAAGCGCCGCAAGCGCCGCGAGGCGCGGGTGCCGGAGGTGGTCGGCACGGCTGTGGGCGAAGCGCCGGAGGAGGACCGCGCCGAAGGTTCCGGCTGATTTTCCTGGAGTACCCTAAGTCGCATGTCCTTCCTCGATCGCGCGCTTCGCATGGGCGAAGCCAAGAAGTTCAAGTCCTACGAGCAGCGCGTGGCGCGCATCAACGGTTATGAACCGGAGATGGAGAGCTCTACCGACGACGAGCTGCGGGAGCAGGCCGACGAGCTGCGCGAGCGCGCACAGGGCGGTGAGAGCCTCGACGACCTGCTGCCTGAGACGTTCGCGCTGGTGCGCGAGGCGAGCAAACGGTCGCTCGGGATGCGCCACTTCGATGTGCAGCTGATCGGCGGCATGGTTCTGCATGACGGTGCCATCGCCGAGATGAAGACCGGCGAGGGCAAGACGCTCACCGCCACCACCGCTGTGGTCCTGAATGCGCTCGCGGGGCGCGGCGTCCACCTCGTGACCGTCAACGATTACCTGGCGCGACGCGACGCGCTGTGGATGAAGCCGATCTACGACATGCTTGGGTTCAGCGTCGGCATCCTGCAGAACATGCAGGCCTACGAGGACAAGCAGCTCGCCTACTCGGCCGATGTGACCTACGGCACCAACTCGGAGTTCGGCTTCGACTACCTGCGCGACAACATGGCGACGACGCTCGAGGAGAAGGTCCAGCATGGTGGTCGTCCGAAGCCGGAAGCGGGCTCGCCTTACCACTTCTTCGCGATCGTCGATGAGGTCGACAACATCCTCATCGACGAGGCCCGTACGCCGCTGATCATCTCCGGCGCACCAGAGCAGGCCGCCGATCTCTATATGAAGTTCGCCAAGCTGGCGCCGAAGATGGTGCCGGGCAAGACTCCGGACGGCATGGACCCGCGCTCGAAGAAGGAGTTCGTGGCCGATTTCGACTACGAGTTCGACGAGAAGTACGAGACCGTGTCGGTCACCGAGCTGGGCGTAGCCAAGGCCGAGCGCTTCCTCGGGATCGACCATCTGTACCGCGCCGAGAACGGCCACCTGATCAACCACCTGCACCAGGCGCTGAAGGCCGAGGCGCTGAAGAAGCGCGACATCGACTACGCCGTGATCGACGGCGAGGTGATGATCATCGACGAGCACACCGGCCGCATCCTCGAAGGGCGGCGCTGGTCCGAGGGTCTGCACCAGGCCGTCGAGGCAAAAGAGGGCGTGCCGGTCCAGGACGAGAACCAGACGCTCGCGTCTGTGACTCTTCAGAACTACTTCCGCAAGTACGACAAGCTCGCCGGTATGACCGGTACCGCCCTCACCGAGGCGACCGAGTTCATGAAGATCTACGAGCTGCAGGTCGTGCAGGTGCCGACCAACGCCCCCATGGTCCGCGACGACAACAACGATCAGGTCTACAAGACCAAGGACGGCAAGTGGGCGGCCGTGGTCAAGGAGATCGAGGAGCGCCACGCCAAGCGCCAGCCGGTCCTGGTCGGCACGATCTCGGTAGAGGTCTCTGAGCTGCTGTCCGAGCAGTTGCGCAAGAAGGGAGTGCCGCACACGGTCCTGAACGCCAAGCCCGAGTATGCGGAGCGCGAGGGTGAGATCGTGGCCGAGGCTGGTGCGCCGGGCGCGGTCACGATCGCCACCAACATGGCCGGCCGTGGTGTTGACATCAAGCTCGGCGGCAACGCCGAGCACCTCGCAGAGCTGGAGATGCGCAAGCTGGGGCTCGAGCCCGGCGCGCCCGACTATCAGGAGCACTACGAACGCGTGCTGCCCGAGATCGAGCGCCGCGTTGAGAGCGCACGTAATGAGGTGACCGGGGCCGGCGGTCTGTTCATCCTCGGCACCGAGCGCCACGAGTCACGCCGCATCGACAACCAGCTGCGCGGACGCTCTGGGCGTCAGGGAGACCCGGGTGAGTCGCGCTTTTTCCTGTCGGCCGAGGACGACCTCGTGCGCCTGTTCGCCGGCGACCGGATCTACAAGATCCTCGACCGTCTCGGAGCGCACGACGAGGAGGGCAACGAGGAGCCGATCGAAGCGGGGATGCTCTCCAAGCAGATCGAGAAGGCGCAGAAGAAGGTCGAGGAGCAGTACTTCCTGATGCGCAAGCACACGCTTGAGTACGACGACGTGCTCAACCAGCAACGTGAAGTGATCTACACATACCGCGACGAGATCCTCGAGGGCCGTGACATGCGCGACGCCTCCCGTGAGGAGATCGTCAACCTGATCGACCGGCTCGTCAGCGAGTACACGCCAGGCGACTTCGTCGAGGATTGGGACGTTCCGGGGTTGCTGATGCGCATCGTCGAGATCTTCAGGCCAAGCGACGAGGTGCTGTTGATCGATCCCGACCGTGTCGACCGTGAGGATCTGGCTCTGCGCCTGCAGGAAGAGGCGCTGGCGCAGTACGACCGGCGCGAGCAGGAGCTCGGTGAGGAGCTGATGCGTGCGCTCGAGCGCTACCTACTGCTGCAGACCATCGATCAGCGCTGGCGTGAGCACCTGCATGACGTGGACTACCTCCAGCTCGGCATCGGGCTGCGCGGCCTGGCCCAGCTCGATCCGTTGGTCGCCTACAAGAACGAGGCGTTCACCCTGTTCGGCGACCTCATGAACCTCGTCTGGATGGACTTCGCTCGGATGATCTTCCACGTGCAGGTGACCGTGGCGGAGGATCCGGCCCAGGCGCCTCCGCCGATTCCGACACGCAGCCCGAGCACCGCCTCGAGCTCGTCGACCGGCGGGGGGCGTGTGAGCTACTCAGGCGGCAGCGGCGCCGCGGGCGCACAGGCGCTGGCAGCCGCCGCTGCAGGCGCCGGTGCGGCGGGCGGGCTGGCCGAGGCCGATCCGGAAGCCGCGCCGGTGGTGCAGCAGCGCCACACCGACGCCAATGAGCCGGGGCGTAACGACCCGTGCTGGTGTGGGTCGGGTAAGAAGTACAAGAAGTGCCACGGCGCCTGACGTAACGGGTTCAATGCCGCAACGGCCGCCGATCCGGCCTAAATGTTGAAATCGACCCGCCGGTATGGGCATGATCGGTAGCGTCCGCGATATGCCACCTACCGGCCGACGAACCCCTGGCGCCTTACTGACCGAAGTCACGCTCGCTGCTGCGACGACCGGGTTCGGCTTCCTCATCGCGATCGTCGGGTCGATCGGTCCCTGGGTCTCGAGCCCGTTCGACTCGGCGTCCGGGATGCACGGCGATGGGAAGATCACCATCGCGCTCGCGATCATCGGGCTGCTGGTGGTCGCGTTCGATAAGGCTCCGACGTTTGTCCCGATGATCGGGTTGGTCCTTGCCGTGCTCGGTGGGTGGGAGTGGTATCACATCCGCACGGCGGCGCCCAACACCGTCCTGTTGGGGGTGCACATCGGCTCTGTTGGGTGGGGCGTGTACGCCGTGATCGGCGGCGGGGTGATCGCGTTCCTCACGGCCCAGAAGACTTGGCGCTGATAGCAAGCCTGATTCGCTTGCCTTGACTGACGGCATGCGGCGAACCTGCCGGGTTGCCGTGATCGTTTATTGAAACTCTTGGCGTGGTGGGCAGGACAGCGGGTCGGCGCGTCAAAGGAACTGGCGGCAGGGATTGCCATTTCGCCCACGCGGCTCCCCCTGCCGCGTGTGGCCCCGGCGCCCCGCCAGGCTCGTCTTCACGTAGTTTGGCGGGGCGTCCTTGCCCCGAGTTCCTTACCGGCGCAAGCCGGGCATGAAACGTCTAGTCGGAGTTGGGCTTGCGACGGAACAACTTGGCGAGGTTGACGTCGTATCCCCACCCAAAGGTCTTCGGTGTGAAGAGCCGAGGCTCGTCCGGGTTCCACCAACGCGACTTCAGGCGAGCGGCCGTGGGTCGACGCCAGTCGTAAGGCACTCCCAGGAAGCGACCAGTCTTTGCCATGCGGCCCATGTTAGTACTCGACGAACTGCGCCCCGCCAGGCACGTGTCGGTATAGCTTGGCGGGGCGGTCCGTCAGGTCGAGCGTCCGACCGTGCTCAAAATAGTCGTTACCTTGCCACCGAGCAGGGAAAGGCTAACGACTGCCACGAGCCCGATCAGCGCCAGGACGAGCGCGTATTCCGTGAGACCCTGGCCTTCCTCGCGGCTGAGCCAGGTCCATGCGCAGATACGGCAGTGCAGAGTTTGAAGAACGGTTCGCATAGATCTCCAGATCGGCAGCGCGCGAAGATCCCTTTAGCTAGCGTTGAAAAATTTGGATCAGCACGACGGAGCTCGGATGCGGGTGTGTTTTGCCTGCTACGCGCCCACTTCTGATAACAGGACACCCCTAACTGTGCACGGCGGTGGTGAAGACTAGGCAGCACCGGCGTTGCTGATGCACTGCTACGGTTGCGCTCGCATGTCGACCGCACCCTCAGAGCCGCTATCGCAGCGCCTCACGGCCATCCGTGAGCAGCTAAAACTGCTCGCGGACTATCTTTGACCCGGCTTCACTGAGCGAGCGCACGGCCGCGCTCGAAGCCGAGATGGGGGAGATCGGTTTCTGGGACAACCAGGAGCGCGCGGCACAGGTCAGTGCCGAGCACGCACGCGCGTCGCGGCGGCTCGGCACGTTCCGCACGCTCGAGCGCGACATCGAGGACCTCGACGCGCTTGCGGAGATTGCGGAGGAAGATCCCTCACTCGAGGGCGAGGTGCTCGAGCAGGTAGCAAACGTGGAGGAGCGCCTGTTGACTCAGGAGGAGGAGCGCCTGTTCTCAGGCCGGTATGACGCCGGCGACGCGTTCGTTACCGTGAACGCCGGCGCGGGCGGCACCGATGCCCAGGACTGGGCCGAGATGGTCCTGCGCATGGAGATGCGCTGGGCTGAGAAGCGCGGCTTCCAGGTCGAGCTGCTGGAGGCCTCACCGGGCGAGGAGGCTGGCATCAAGTCGGCGACCTTCCTCGTCAAGGGGGAGAACGCTTACGGCCTCTACGGAAGCGAGAAGGGCGTGCACAGGCTGGTCCGGCTCTCGCCGTTCGACTCCGCCAACCGCCGCCAGACCAGCTTCGCCGGCGTCGAGGTCTCGCCCGTCGTCGAGGACGTGGGTGAGGTCGAGATCGACGATGACGATCTGCAGATCGACACCTACCGGGCGAGCGGCGCCGGCGGCCAGCACGTCAACAAGACGGACTCGGCCGTGCGGATCACGCACAGGCCGACGGGGATCGTCGTGCAATGCCAGAACGAGCGCTCCCAGTCCTCGAACCGCGCCGAGGCGATGGCGATGCTGCGGTCCAAGCTGGCTGAGCGCGCCGAGCGCGAGCGCCGTGAGGAGATCGCGCGCGAGCGCGGCGAGGCGCAGGATGTGAACTTCGGCTCGCAGATCCGCTCCTACGTTCTGCACCCGTACACGATGGTCAAGGATCATCGCACCGACTTCGAGATGGGCGACGTCAATCGCGTCCTCGACGGCGACCTCGACGGATTCGTGCGTGCCTACCTACTTCGATCGGCAGTCAATGCCTCCTGATCCGCCGGAGCTTCCGGATGAGGCGGAGGCGCACGTTGCCGAGCAGCCGACTGCGCCCTACCTCGAGGCCGTAACTGCCTACGGGCTGCGGGGCTCGACCCGTTTCCATGTTCCGGGCCACAAGGGTGGCGGCGGCGCCGACCCCGGACTACGCAGCGCGCTCGGTCCCGGCGCGCTGCTGCTCGATGTCCCGCAGGATATTGAGGGTATCGACCTCGGTCCCGCGCCAACGCCCTACCAGCGCGCGGAGCGTCTCGCGGCCGAGGCCTACGGGGCCGCGCACTGCTGGTTTTTGACCAACGGTGCAACTCAGGGAAATCATGCGCTGTGCCTGGCGCTCGCGGGCCCTCGCACGCGCGTGCTGGTCCAGCGCAACTCGCACGCCAGCATGATCGACGGGCTCGTGCTGTCCGGCGGCCAGCCGCGGTTCGTCGCGCCCGAGTACGACCTCGAGCTCGGAATGGCCCACGGCGTAACGCCGCAGGCGCTCGAGCAGGCGCTCGCTGACGGGGGACCGTTCGAGGCGGTGTTCATCGTTTCTCCTACCTATTACGGCATGGCAGCCGACGTAGGCGGGTGTGCTGAAGTCGCGCATCGCGCCGGTGTGCCGCTCATCGTCGACTGCTCCTGGGGAGCCCACTTCGGCTTCCACACCGCACTGCCACAGTCGCCGCTGGCGCTAGGGGCCGACGCGATGCTTGCCTCGACCCACAAGATCGTCGGCAGCCTCACGCAGTCGGCGATGCTGCTGGTCTCCGACAGTGGCCGCGTCGATATCGGCGCGATCTCGCGCGCGGTTCGCCTCGTGCGCTCGACGAGCCAGAGCGCGCTGCTGATGGCGTCACTCGACGCCGCTCGGCGCCAGTTGGCCGTGCACGGCGAGCTGCTGCTCGACCGCACGATCAAGGCGGCGGTCCGAGCGCGGGCGGCGATCGAGGAGATTCCAGGATGCACTGTCGTCGGCGAGCAGTGGGTCGGGCGGCCCGGTATCGCCGGCTGGGACCCGCTACGCATCGTGATCGACGTGCGCGGCACCGGACTGACGGGCTACCAGGTGGCAAGTGCTCTGCGCGCGTCCTACGACATCCATGTCGAGCTCGCGACCCACGCCACCGTCGTGCTCGTCCTCGGCATCGGCCAGCCGATCGAGCCGCTCGATCGCGTCGCGCACGACCTCGCAGAGACGTTCAGGCGGATTGCGTCTGACTCCCGTCTTGCTGGACGGGAGCCAGGCGGCAGCGTTCTGGCTCAGGCACCTGCTGAGCTCGGCTCCGAACCGGCCATGACGCCGCGCGAAGCCTTCCTCGGACACAGTGAGGCGGTGCCGACGCAGGAGGCGGTGGGGCGGGTCTCGACGGAATCAATTGCCGGCTACCCGCCGGGTGTACCGACGCTACTGCCTGGAGAGCGGGTGACGGTCGAGGTCGTCGCCTACTTGCAGGCGCTCGTGGACGCAGGGGCGCGGCTGCACGGCGCCGCGGACCCGAGCTTTCGGACGTTGCGCGTGCTGGTGCAGCCGCCTACTGCGTAGACGCTATCTGTGCACTGTCGGGCGGGATAGTGAACCAGTAGTCGCCCGTGACGGGTGTAACCGTCGAGCTGTGCAGCGTTCCGGTCCAGGTGCCGTTGGCGCTGATCGTCTGGCCGCCGAAGGTCGCCGAGCCCGACCACGGCGTCGGCGCGGTCAGCGCACGGACGGTCATCGCCTGCGTCGTCGGCATCGCCACGCGCACTCGCTCGCGCTGGGTCGTGTCGTTGATCAGCGCGAGGCTCCAGCCATTGCCGGACTGCACGGCCCAGACCTTCACGTCGCTTGGAAGCACACCGCTGATCTGCTCGAGTGCGGCGTCCGGTCCGAGCGTGCTGGCGAATGCGGCGATCCCGTACAGCAGTGGCTCGGCGTTAAGTCCCGCGGAGTTCGCCTGGATCGCCGAATTTGGCTGCGCGGCCCGCAGGTGGAAGTTGACTCCATTCACACCTGCAGCGACGAACTGGAACAGCTGATCGAGTCCCCAGAGGCTGGTCGCAAAAGTGTCGGTGACCAGCGGCAGACCGAGACAGGTGGATGAACCGAGCTCGGTCAGGCGGTAGGGGATGCCCGCGTTGTGGGCGGCCTGGATCGCGGGCTGCATCGCGCCCGTCGCCTGGGCGATGTTGGTCGGACGGAAGTACTTGTGCAGCTCCGGGTAGCTCGATGAGCCTACGGCCACGCACGCGTTGTACGCGTAGTAGTGCTCGGTCGCAAGCCCAACCTCGCCCGGATCGTGCTGAAGAAGAGAGGTCAGCCATGGTGCCGTAGGCGCTGACAGCTCAGGGCCTGCCAGCGTCGGCATTCCGGCGTGACGCTGCAGGAGTGACGCGTACAGCGAGTAGAGCGTGTCGTAGCGGACCGCGTTGAAGTTCTTGACCCACGGCGCCTTGTTGCGGCTGATGCCGTCGTAGCCCGCGGTGTACAGATTCGGCTCGTTGCCGATCGCGACGGCACTCAGGCTGTTCGCGGGAAGGACTCGTTCAGCGGCCTCGATCACCTGGAGGGCCATCTCCGGATCGTGTGCGGCCGCGTTGACGTTGAGGATCACTTGGCTGCCCGTCTGTGTGACGACATCTGCCAGCGACTGGAGCCAGGCGTCGTTCAGCGTCACTCGGTCGACGGCGGGCGCGATGTACTCGGGCATGATGTGTGCGATCCCACCGTTCCAGTACGCCGAATCG
Organism: uncultured Conexibacteraceae bacterium; assembly: GCA_963774025.1. Classification (GTDB taxonomy): domain Bacteria; phylum Actinomycetota; class Thermoleophilia; order Solirubrobacterales; family Solirubrobacteraceae; genus Palsa-465. The sequence continues at coordinate 247,156 of CAVZDL010000011.1, read as the reverse complement.
GAGTACGTACCGCCAAGACGCAGTGAGAACGGGCCATCGCCGTCGGGCGTGATCAGCTTCACGTAGTTCGGAAACGCCGGCTGGTTGGTGAAGTACTCCATCTCGTCGACGTTCATCGAGAGCCCCAGGAATGACGTCGGCACTTGTTGCATCGCAGTCGTCGTCACGGACACGCGCGAGGTCGGCACCGGCTGACTCGTGCGTTCGGTCTTCGCCGTGGCCTGTGCCGCGCAGATCAGCAAACACGCGGCCAGGCCCGCCACGACCCGCAACATTCGGCTGCGTGAGGGGTTGGACGAGTGATGGCGAACCTTCATGTGGCGTTTCGAGTGATTGTTAGGTTGATGTTGGTTCCGGCCAGAGTTTTCCCTGGTGCTGCCAGCCTTTAGTCAGGCAGACGCCATGCACTTGATACACGGAACAGGGCGGATACATCGGAAGTTGCGGTCAGCGGCCACGGTCCTGACCATCGCTGCGGCGGGATGCCTTGCGCTGCCCGGCATCGCGAGCGCGAAGGTCTCCGTGTCCGGCATCCAGACCTCGACGGCGCTGGACGCCATACCATCGGGCGGCAATACCCTGCTCGAGCCGGCGATCGCGCCGGCCCCGGACGGCTCCAACGCCGAGTGGTTCGTCGTCAGCGGTCAGAACCAGGATCTGCTGTCTATCACCCCGGCGGGGCAGCAGACCCGGGTGGCCAGCGGCCTGCCCGCGGATTCCGGCTACCCGGACAACTATGCGAGCGTCGACGCCGACGGCTACGACTGGGTGCTCGACAACGACCAGGGCCAGCCCGAGAACGTTTTGTACGCGGTTGGGGCCGCGAATTCGCCCAGCCCTGGGCTCAACCCGGTCGCAGGGCTCAACGGCTACGCCGAGGACATGACCCTCGGACCCGATGGAGCTCTCTACATCAGCGACAACGCCGGCGGCATCATCCGGTGCAGAATCACCACGGCGCCCAGGGCGAGCTGCGCTGAGGCGGCGATCACCGCGCCGTTCGACGGCGGCGCTTACGCGATCGGGAACAGCGGTGGTTCCGTGTGGTTCACCGATGCGGCCGGCGAACTCGGTTCCTACGTGTCTCCGAATACGTTCGCCGGGCCTTTCGCGACGCCCGGCAACATCGATCCCGGCACGATAGTGGCGGCCGGAAACGGCCTCGTCTACGTGGCAGGCGGGGCTGCTTCAGTTGGCGGCGCGAATACACAAATCCTCGCGTTCAATTCCGCCGGGGAGTACAAGGGCACCGCTGCGAGCGGCCTCGGCAACGTGGTGTCGATGACAGTCGGCCCTGACGGCAACCTCTGGTTCCTGGACGCCGCAGGCAACGGCTCGGTCGGCGAGCTCAACATCAGCACCGGCGCCGTCTCCCAGTACGCGCTCCCGGTCGGGCTCTGGCTGCCGCCGAGCGGTTGGCGGATAGCGCCCGGGCCGAGTGTGGCGAGCGCCTCGGGAACCGGTGAGGTCTACTTCACCGGTACGACTGACAACGACGGACAGGGCAACGCCGAGCTTGGCGTCGTCAGTGGCATCCCGTTCCCCATAGCCCCTGGCAGCCTCGCATTCAAGCCAGCTGTCGCCGTCTCCACCCAGCACGTTGCGGTGCTCACACTCACGTGCGCCGGTGAAGGGAACGCCGAATGCGCCGGCAGGATCCACCTGAGGGTCAAGGCCAAGGTGAAGGTCCACGTCAGGGCCGCGAGAACACGGGGAGATGCCCTCTATCGCACGATCACTCGCGTCCAGGGTCTGTCGCTGGGCCGGCTCAGCTACAGGGTGCGCGGCGGTAGGACGAAGCGTGTGAGCGTCAGACTCTCGAAGGCCGCCTACAACCTCCTCGAGAGCGTCGCCGGACACAGGTGGACTGCGACTGTGACGAGCAGCGTGACACTCGGCACGGTCACGGGCACGGCTCTGCGGATGACCGGCCCGACACCGCCGCCCAAGCCGAAGCCCAAACCGAAGCCCAAGCCCAAGCCCAAGCCCAAGAAGAAGCGGACCAAGCGGGAGTAGCCGGCGGGGAGGACCTCGGTCCCGGCGCCCGGGCGTATCCTCGCCCCCGTGGATCAGCAGGAGCCAACGAAGCTCGAAGCGCTGGTCGCGTGTGCGCTGGCGGAGGACATCGGCAGCGGCGACGTGACGACGGAGGCCATTGTCGCGCCGGGGACGCGCGGCATCGCGCGGATCACGCAGAAGGCGCCCGGCGTCATCTACGGAATGGAGGTCGCGGAGGCCGTGTTCCGAGCACTCGATTCCGAGGTCGTGCTGCACCAGACGGGTGCTGAGGGAGTGTGGCGTGAGAGCGGACCGGTGATGGAGATCAGCGGCCCGGCGTCAACGCTATTGGCCGCGGAACGGACCGCACTCAACTTCCTGCAGCAGTTGTCGGGCGTGGCGACGCTGACGGCGCGCTGCGTCAGGGCGATCGATGGCACCAGCGCACGGATCCTCGATACCCGCAAGACGGTACCGGGCCTGCGGTTGTTGCAGAAGCAGGCGGTCCGCGCCGGTGGCGGGCTCAACCACAGGATCGGCCTGTACGACGCGATCCTGATCAAGGAGAACCATGCGGCGATGGCCGGGGGAGTGGCGGCCGCTGTCCGCAGGGCGCGGGCGCACGCCCCTGAGCTGCCGCTGGAGGTCGAGTGCGGGACACTGGCTGAGGTCGAGGAGGCGCTCGAGGCCGGGGTGCAGACAGGCGGCTTGGGTGGCTTCCGGATCCTGCTCGACAACATGAGCCAGGCCCAGCTGCGCGACGCCGTGCAGGTGGTCGCCGGGCGCATCGAGCTCGAGGCGAGCGGCGGCTTCACGCTGGAGACGATCAGGGCCGTGGCGGAGACCGGCGTAGACTTCATATCAGTCGGTGCTCTGACCCACAGCGCCCCGGCCTTGGACCTCTCGCTCCTGCTCGAACTGCTGCCATGACGCTTCCAATGCTCGGCCAGGCCGAGATCACGTATGCCGCGCCGCTGATGCTCGAGAACATTCCGGCGCTTCAGGAGGAGGTGCGCGCGCTCGCGCAGGAGCGCGGTGCCGTGATCCTGGCCCACAACTACCAGTTGCCTGAGATCCAGGACGTCGCCGACTATGTGGGCGACTCGCTGGGGCTCAGCCGCCGGGCGGCGGCCGCGGATGCCGAGACGATCGTCTTCTGTGGGGTGCACTTCATGGCTGAGACCGCGTCGATCCTCTCACCGGAGAAGACAGTGCTGATCCCGGATCTGGACGCGGGCTGCTCGCTGGCCGACTCGATCACCGCCGAACAGCTGCGTCAGTGGAAGTCCGAGCACCCCGGCGCGGTCGTCGTCATGTATGTGAACACGACCGCAGCCGTGAAGGCCGAGACCGACTACTGCGTGACCTCCGCGAACGCCGTGGAGGTTGTGGCCCACATCTTCCGCGAGCACGGCGATGACACCGAGATCCTCTTCGGCCCCGATATGTTCCTCGGCGCCTACGTCGAGCGCACGCTCGGGCGCAGGCTCAACGTTTGGGATGGCGAATGCCACGTGCACGCCGGCATTCGTCCCGATGACATAAACGCCGTCCGGGCCGCGCACCCGGGCGCCGACTTCCTGATTCATCCGGAGTGCGGGTGCTCGACCAGCGTGATGGAGTACGTCGCCGCAGGTGATGTTCCGTCTGAGGGGGTGCGCATGCTCTCAACCGGCGGAATGCTCCGCTATGCGCGGGAGCACGAGCATGAGCACGGGGCCGCAATCGTCGCGACCGAGACCGGGATGCTGCACCCGCTACGCGAGGCGGCGCCCGACGTCGACTTCATTGCCGCCAACGAGGCCGCGTCCTGCCGGTTCATGAAGATGATCACGCTTCCGAAACTGCGCGACTCGCTGCGTGACGGGCGCCACGAGGTCAGGGTCGACGCCGCAACGGCCGAGCGCGCGCGCGTGCCGATCGAGCGCATGATCGCCATTGGCTAGGCCGTGAGTCTGCTGCCGAATTAGCGACCCATGACACTCGCGACGATGACGAGGGTCGCTGCGGCATTGGGCACGATCGCCGCCGCTGCAGCGATCATTCTCGCGGCGCCCGCGCCTGCATGGGCGGCGCGCCTCGTCATACCGCGCAGTGCGGACCAGCTGATCGTCGTGTCCAGCCGGACCGCCCATCCCGCGCCGCCCCAGGACCTCGCCACGCTCCGAGCGTACGCACGCATTCGCCCGGGTTCGCCCTGGCGACTGGCCGGCGGTCCCTGGCCCGCGGAAACCGGGAGCGGCCACCTGGTCGCGACCGCCGAGCGCCGTGAGGGCGATGGGGCAACACCCGTAGGGGTATTCACATTCGGCGCCACCATATACGGCAATGACCCCGATCCGGGCGGGCTTCACTACCGATACCACCGGCTGGTCTGCGGTGATTGGTGGGACGAGGACCCTTACAGCGTCACGTACAACCGCTTTGTCCATGTGCCCTGTGGTGTCACGCCAAGCTTCGCGCCCGGGTCAGAGCCGCTCTGGACCGAGACTCGCGCGTACCCTTACTTCGGGGTGATCGACTTCAACGTCCGCCCGATCCGTGGCGGCGCCCACGCCCCGGGCTCGGGGATCTTCCTGCACAACTGGTTGGACTCGCCCACCGAGGGCTGCATCGCACTGCCCGAACCGCGTCTGCTGTCCGTCCTGCGTTGGCTGCGACCCGCTCAGCGCCCGGTGATTGAGATCGGCACCAACGCCGAACTCGCGGGGCTGAATGTCGACCAGCGGGCCTGAACGTCGACCAGCGGGCCTGAACGTCGACTAGCGGCGGCTGGACAAGCCTCCCCTCAAAACGGGCTTCGCATATGTGTCGGAAGTGTGTCGTGGTGTCACGACTCTGTGACATTGGTGGGCTATGGGCAACGATTTTGCGAAGTCGTCACGTGGCATGACACTTTCGACACACCTGCGAGGCAGCGTTTTAGAGGCCCCGAGCCCGGCGCGCGCCACTGCGGGTCGCGACTGTTCAGGCCGGGCAGGTCAGATGAAGACGAGCAGGTCGAGCCCGTGCCAGGTGGCGTCGCGCACGGCCGGGGTGGTGTCGCGCTTGCGCTCAAACTCGGCGCGTGTGTAGCAGTGCAGGTCGGCGGGGGCGCCCATCTCGAGTGCGTCCCAGAGTGAAGTTGCAACGTAGACGCGCTCGAGCCACGGGATCTCGTCATACGCGTCCGACACCAGCACGACGGTGAACTCGCCGGCGCGGTCGCCGAGCGAGTCGCGCCTGCGGTTGCCGAGCGAATCGCTCATGCGCTCGCCGGATGAGTCGCCGCCTGTTTCTCCGGTCAGCGCCGATCCGCCGAGGTAGGCTCCGTCGAGTCGCCAGCGGCTGCCGATCCGCTCGATGTAGCGGCGTAGTTCGGCCCGGTTGAGTGCGATCGTCGCCTGCACAGAATTGATTGTCGCTGTGTCTGCGACAGCACCGCAAGGGCTACGCGGTCACACAACGCACCTCTAACGAGCCGCTCAGTAACGCGCAATCGCAGCGACAGCGCGGCTCAACATCGGTATCGCCAGATAGTTCGGCGGGCCGTCGATCATCACGGCGAACGTGAGCGTCTCGCCGCCGCGCGCACTGCAGTAGCCGGCCAGGTTCGTGACGTCGTTGAGCGTCCCCGTTTTGGCGACGCAATTCCCCTGCGCTGGGGTGTGAACACCCATATCCTGAACCGTGCCCTGCTCGCCAACAACGGGCAGAGAGGCGTGGAGCAGATTGCCGGTCGGCGTGAGCCACACCTTGTGCAGCAGGCTGACCACCTCGGTCGGCGTGCTTCGGTCGGCGTGATCGAGCCCCGAGCCGTCGAACAGCACAGGCGACAAGTCGTAGTCCTGCCGGATCGCCTGCCGGATCTCGATCGCACCGGCGGCCAGCGTGCCCTCGTGGAACAGGCGCGCGCCAAGCTGCTTGGCGAGCATGTCGGCGATCAGGTCGTCGGACGGCACGTTCATCAGTCGCGTCAGCACCGACAGCGGCGGAGACTCCACGTGGGCGAGCTTGACCGAGCCGGCCGGCGTGTCTCGGGTCCGCGCTGCGGCACCGACCCGAATTCCGACCCCGCGCATCGTCACGGCCAGTTCGTGGGCGGCGAACACCGCCGGCGACATCTTCGCCGTGCTCATCCCGTGGTCGTAGACGAGCGCGCTCATTTCGCCGCCATAGTCCGGTGTATCGGGTTTGTTGTGCGTGGCCGGCCCGCCTCGGTCGGTGTCGAACAGCGACTCGTCGGCAAAGATGTGGCCCGTGACCCGGCGGATGCCGGCGTGAAGCAACTGGTCCGTCAGCTGCAAGGCGGTCGGGCCGTGGCCGTCCTCATAGGCACGGTTCCATGCGCCGTCACCGAAGGTCGGGTCGCCGCCACCCCGCAGGTAGAGGTTCCCATGCCAGACGCCGCCAGGCTCAAGCGCGCCTTTGCCGAGCACAGCCGTCTGAAAGCGGGCGCTCGCGCCGAGCAGGTTCACCGCGGCGACGGTCGTGTAGAGCTTCTCGACCGACGCCGGTGGCCGGGGGATGCCGGCGTTACGACTGAACAGCACCTGACCGCTCGAGACGTTCTCAACCAATACCCCGACCCCACTACCGCTGCCTTTGAGCGCGGCCTTCAGCTGGTGCTGGAGCCGCGTCGCGACCGTGGCCGGGCCAGACGTCCCTACCGCCCCAGCGGCCATCGCAGGTGTCTGCGTGGCGAGCATGGCCGCCGCCAGGCAGGCGGCGGCGACCGTGAGACACCTACGCAGGCTGAAACTCCTCGACCGTGTGGGGGCCGACGCAGGCGACCGAGAAGTCAGTCGAGATGCCCGCCGCGACCTGCCGGACGTCATCGAAGGTGACGGCATCGAGCGCGGCGATCGCAGCATCGGGATCCACATCCTGACCAAATACGATCGCCTGCGCGGCGGCGGCACGCGCAATCGCCCCGGTGTTCTCGAAGCCGATCGCCCGGGCGCCGGCGGCATAGGCACGCGCGCGCTCGACCTCGGCTTCGGTTGGGCCGTCCTCGCGCAGCTCGTCGACGATCTCCGCCATCCGCCGGAACGCCTCGACGCACTTGCTGCTGTCCAGCCCGGAACTCAGCTGGAGCACCGACACATCGGCGTAGGCATGCGGGTACGAGCTCACGGAGTAACAAAGGCCGCGCTGCTCGCGGATCTCGTCGAATAGCCGTGACGCCATCGAACCGCCGAGCAGCGTCGAGTAGATCGTCGCGGCCGCGCGCTGGGCCGAGTCGGTCACATCGATCGACGGCCGGTAGGACATGCGCAGATGTGACTGATTGGAGTCGCGCTCCGTCACCAGGATGCGCGAGGCGTGTGCGGGCGCCGGGTCGTACGGCTCAGGCACGGCGACCGCCTCGAAGCGCTCCATCAGTTCGTCGAGGCCGGAATCGGGGCCCAGCGCCTCGAGGTTGCCGACGGCCAGTCCGACCCCGCGCGCGGGCGCCCATTGACGCTGGCGGAAAGCGACGATGCCCTCACGCGTGAAGGTCTCAGCAAGGTGCTCTGCCGGCCCGAGGACGGAGCGACCGAGTGGATGGTCGCCGAACACGGCCTCATCAATCAAGTTCTCAGCAACCGCCGAGGGCTGGTCGTTGTAGCGCGCGATCTCCTGCACGACTACACCACGCTCCTTGTCGAGCTCCACCGGGTCGAGCGCGGCGCGCCCGACGAAGTCGGTCAGCAGATCAGCGGCTTCGAGGCCCCTGGTCGACCGTGCGGTGATGTGGAATGCGACGAGGTCGTGGCTGGTGTAGGCGTTGAGCACGGAGCCGTTGCGTTCGGCGGCGTCATTGACATCGCGATAGGTCGGGTACTTCTCACCGCCCTTGAAGACGAGGTGCTCCAGGAAGTGCGCCATGCCGTTCTCCGGGGGCCGCTCAGTGCGGGCTCCGGCGTCGAACGCGACCATGATCGTGACGGCTTGCGTGCTCTCCATTGCGATCCGGTGCAGCGGGAGGCCGTTGTCTAGGACGGCGCTGGTGATCGTGGCCATGTAGAGAAGGTAGCGACCCGGCCAGCGTCAACCATGCTGGACGGCCCACTGATCCCGCCTTTACCGAAGCCTCCTGCAAATCTGCTTGCATGAGGTGGTGCCGCTGGAGTCGGCCGCAGGCCTGTCGCTACGCTGGCCCGACCTTATGGCGAACATTGATTCCAGATCACGCAGCCGCCGGACCGAGTCCAGGCGCGAAGCTGCTCGCAACATCTCAAGACAGTCTCCGATGCCCACGCGACCAACTTCACCCGCCGGCGCCAGCGCCGTCATCGAGTTCCGTGGCGTCTCCAAGAGATACGGCATCGCCCATGGCCTGGATCAGGCGACCTTCGCGATCGAGCGCGAGGACTTCGTCTTCTTGATCGGCTCAACCGGCTCCGGCAAGTCCACGGTGATGCGTCTGCTGCTCAAGGAGATCGAGCCGACTGAGGGCCAGATCCGGGTGGCGGGGCGTGACCTCTCCACGATTACGCGCAAGCAGGTGCCGTACTACCGGCGCAACCTGGGTGTGGTGTTCCAGGACTTCAAGCTGTTGCCGAGCCGGACCGTCTACGACAACGTCGCCTACGCGCTGCAGGTCACCGGCCATTCGCGCAAGCAGATCCGCGCCAAAGTCCCGGACATCCTGCAGCTGACCGGCCTGTCGACGAAGCTGCACAACTACCCCGACCAGCTCTCCGGTGGCGAGCAGCAGCGCGTCTCGATCGCACGCGCGTTCGTCAATCATCCGCCGCTACTGCTCGCCGACGAGCCGACCGGCAACCTCGATCCCGAGACCAGCATCGACATCATGCGGTTGCTCTACAGGATCAACCGCACCGGCACAACGGTGCTCGTCGCCACCCACGATCACGCGATGGTCGACAAGATGCGCCGGCGGGTGCTCGAGCTGGCGGACGGCCGCATCATTCGCGACGAAGCCACAGGCCTCTATGTCCGTGACGAGTCGACTCGCGAGTTCGCTCAGCGCCTGCGCAGTCCGAACGAGATCCCCGAGATCTTCTAGCTCAGATGAGACACAGCCTCGGTTTCTTCTTTCGTGAGTCGCTGCGCGCGATGCGCCGCAATGCGGCGCCGTGCTTCGCAGCGCTCGCGACGGTGACAGTCACGTTGGTCGTTGTCGGCGTCTTCATCCCGATCGTGCAGGCGACCCGCGGCGCTGCGGACAGCATCCGTAACCGCGTGCTCGTCGACGTCTACATGAAGAGCAACGCCACCGCTGCCGACGACGCGCGCGTGCTCAAGGAGCTGAAGGGGCTCCCGAACGTCCGCAGGGTCGTGTTCGAACCCAAGGCGCAGGCGCTGGAGCAGGAAAAGAAGACAGACCCGCTGGCTTACGAGCTGATCACCGGCAACCCGCTGCCGGACGCGTTCCACGTCTATCCGTCGAATCCCGCCGACGCGCTCCAGGTTCGCGCTGCGATTAACGGATCTGGGCCAGGTGGCAGCGGAAACTTCATCGACGCGTCGATCGGAAAGGTCTCGAACCACACCGAGGACACGGCGAAATTGCTGACCGTGACGCGTTTCGTGACGATCACGGCCGCGCTGCTGGCGGCGTTGCTGATGCTCGCTTCGGTCGTGCTGATCGGTAATACGATCCGGTTGTCGCTGTTCGCGCGCCGCCGTGAGATCGAGGTGATGAAGCTCGTCGGCGCGACCGACTGGTTCATCCGGTGGCCGTTCGTTATCGAGGGCGTGATCGTCGGGGCGTTCGGCGCGGTGGCGGCGATAGTCGTGCTCGGCGTGACCAAGCTCGCGCTGTTGGACCCGCTGGCCAGCAATTGGACGCTGATCGCCGCGCCACGGACGATCCCATTCGTGCCGCTGATTCTGGTGTTGGTCGGCGCCGGTGTGGCGGTTTCGGCTTTCGGGTCCGGCATCTCGTTGCGCCGCTTCCTGCGCGTCTGACCGGCCGCTGGACCCTGCTGAGTACGGCAGCCGGGCCCCGCGGGCTGCGGCAGCCACGGCCCTGCGCGGTGCGTGGAAGCGATCAATCTCCGCTGCCATGGCTACGCTGCAGGCTGTGTTCACGCAGCGGTCTAGCTCCCACTGGCGAAGCTTGCTTGCCGGCGCCGCCGCGGTTGTCCTGCTGCTCATCGGCGTCTGGTTCGGCGGGCACCCGAGCTGGCTGCCGTCACCGCTGCGCAGCGCGTTCGTCTCGAAGACTGCAGACGAGCGACTGGTGCAGACGACACTTGACCTGATCTCCAAGGACTACTACAGGCGCGTCAACACCGGCAAACTGCTGAATAACGGGCTGGAGGCCGCTGTCGCCAGCCTCGACGACCCTTACTCGCACTACTACCCGCCGGCTCTGTATCGATCTTTCGAGTACGAGACGAACCCGCAGGTGGCTGGGATCGGCGTGGAGGTCGCCGCGGAGCCGGTTCACCACGGAATCGAGGTCGAGGAGGTCTTCCAGGGCTCGCCGGCCGCGAAGGCCGGTATACGGCAGGGCGACATCATCACCACGGTCGGCTCGACATCGCTGGCGGGCAAGACGGTGGAGGCTGGCTCGAAGCTGATCCGCGGCAAGGTCGGGACCGACGTGCGCCTGACAATTTCACGCAGCGGAAACACGCGTTCGGTCACGATCACCCGTGCCGACGTGACGGTGCCGGTCGCGGCATCCAAGCTGCTCCACTACAAGGGCAAGGCGCTCGGCTACCTGCAGTTCACGCAGTTCACTGAAGGGTCGGCCGAGGAGCTGGAGCTGCAGGTCCAGAAGATGTTGAAGGCGGGCGCAAAGGGCCTCATCCTCGACCTGCGCGACAACCCCGGAGGCCTGCTCGAGCAGGCCGTTGGTGTCGCCAGCCTTTTCATCAAGAGCGGCACGATCGTGACTACGCGCGGGCGCAGCCAGCCGACCACCGTCTACACAGCGCTCGGCGATGCGATCGCGCCAACGATCCCGATGGTGGTGGTGGTCGATCGCGGGACCGCGTCCTCGGCGGAGATCGTGACCGGTGCGCTCAAAGACCATGGCCGCGCCAAGGTGGTCGGCACCCGCACCTACGGCAAGGGTGTGTTCCAGGAGCTGATGCCTCTCCAGGGCGGCGGCGCGCTCGACCTCACCGTCGGCGAGTACTTCACGCCCAACGGCCACAACCTGGCTGCGGGCGGCGTTGCCGGCGGCGTCAAGGAGGGGCGCGGGATCAAGCCGGACGTGTACGTCTACGACAACCCCGCCAAGCCGGGCACTCACGCGCTCAGGGTGGCCGAGCAGACCGTCGCCGGCGAGATCAGGTGAGCGGGCGGCGGCGCGCGCCTGCCAAGGTCGCGCCTGCGCTCAAGCCGCATGTGGCGGTGGTGGAGCGCCGCGGCAAGTTCCTCGTGGCCGAGCCGTTCTTCGGGCCCGGCCCGCGCCTGGCGATCAGCCGCGACTCGCGCTACGACGCAGGCGATCTGGTCGCGGTCACCCCCGGCACATCCGGCCGCGGCGGCAAGGGGTCACGGGCTCGGGTGCATCGGCGGCTCGGTAAGCCCGACGTGGCGCGGGATGTGATCGAGGCGCTGATGGTCGATCGCGGGCTGGCGCGCGGGTTCGAGGCACCAGTCAGCCGGGCGGCCAAGGAGGCTTCGGAGGCTGAGATCGGAGCGGACCCGAGCCGTCGCGACCTCCGCAGCCTCCCGACGTTCACGATCGATCCCAGCACCGCCAAGGACTTCGACGACGCGATCTCGTGCGAGCCGGCAGAGGGCGGCGGCTGGGCAGTGTCGGTGCACATCGCCGACGTGGCCGCATACGTCTCCCCACGCTCGCCGATCGATCGTGAGGCCTACCGGCGCGGCACCAGCGTTTACGTTCCGGGCGCGGTCGAGCCGATGCTGCCCCACGAGCTCTCCAGCGGTGCCTGCTCGTTGGTTCCCGACCAGGACCGGCTGGCGGTCACGGTCGAGATGCTGATTCGCGGCTCTGACGTCGTCAGCGCCGCATTCCATCGCTCCGTGATCCGGTCCGATCAGCGACTGACCTACGAGCAGGTGGACCGCATCTTCGCGGGTGGCGCGCGGGCCGAGGGCGGGTGGGGGGAAGGCCTTGTCAGCGCCCGTGCAGCGGCACGGGCGCTGGAGGAAAAGCGCGCGGGCAAAGCGGCTCTGGTGCTCGAGTCATCCGAGCCGGAGTTCGCGTTCGACAAGCACGGCAACGTGGCGGGGGTCGCGCCGGTCGTACAGACCGAGTCGCACCGGCTGATTGAGCACCTGATGATCGCCGCTAACGAGCAGGTCGCCAAGTTCCTCGAGGCGCGGAAGCTACCGGCGCTCTACCGCGTGCACGAGCGGCCGGAGCCCGTGGCCGTGGAGCGGATGCTCGACCAATTGGCTTCCCTGGGCGTGCCCACGCCGGCGATGGCCGGCGGGCCGCTGACCGCCCAGCAGGCTGCCGGCGTGGCGGGGGAGGCCTCGCGGATGGTGGCGGAGTGGATCGTCGCGCAGGACGGGCGCGGCGCGCGTGCCCTGAACCGCATCGTGCTGCGGTCGCTCAAGCAGGCCTACTACGACGATCGCAACCGTGGCCACTCGGGGTTGCAGCTCGCGAGCTACTGCCACTTCACCTCGCCGATCCGGCGCTACCCGGACATCATCTGCCACCGCTCGCTGCTTTCGGCTGTCGCGGGGAACGTGTTGCCTCCCGAGGCGTCGTGGGTGGCGCAGGCGGGGCCGGTGTTGTCGGCGGCCGAACGCGCGGCGATGCTGATCGAGCGCGACGCTGACGACATCGTGCGTTGCTTCCTGCTCGCGCGGGAGCTCTCACAGGAGCCGCGCCGCGGGTTGGACAAGGTGTTCGAGGGCGAGATCGTGGGTGTGATCGGGGCGGGGGCCTTCGTCGCATTCGGGGAGGATGGCGAGTTCGAGGGCATGCTGCCGGTGCGGCGCCTGCGCGACGACTGGTGGGAGCTCAACGAGCAGGGCACGGCGTTGATCGGGATGCGGAGCGGCGGCGCGCTGCGACTCGGCGACTCAGTGGCGGTCACGATCGGCGGAATCGATGCGCCGCGGGGTAGGGTGGACCTGCTACCGGTGGACAAGGATTAGAGATGGCGAAGGGAAACAAGAGGAAGGCCGCATCTGGCGACGTCGCGACGAACCGCCGGGCCGCCTTCAAGTACAACCTCATAGAGCGCTTCGAGTGCGGCATCGTGTTGACCGGCACCGAGGTCAAGTCGTTGCGCGACGGCAACGCTCAGCTCAAGGACTCCTACGCCACTATCAAGGACGGCGAGGTCTGGCTGATCGGCGCATATATCGCGCCCTACCCGGCCGCTTCGCGTGAGAACCACGACCCCGAGCGCGCGCGCAAATTGCTGTTGCACCGCGCCCAGATCGAGAAGCTGACCGGTAGCCTGAATGAGCGCGGTTTCACGTTGGTCCCCACCCGGATCTACTTCTCCTCAGGCGAGCGCTCGCGGGCGAAGGTCGAGATTGCGCTGGCCCGCGGCAAGGACCTCTACGACAAGCGCGACACGATCAAGAAGCGCGACATGGCGCGCGACGTGGAGCGGGAGCTGCGAGAGGTCCGCAATTAGCGTCAGGCGTGGCGGCCGGATTCGACCGACGTCTTCAGACGATCCAGGCGCCCGGCCCAGGCGGCGTCTGCCTCTCGGATCCAGATTGCCGCCGGTTCGAGCGCAGCGGGTCTCAGGCGGTAGCGCACCTCGCGCCCCGCAGCGGGTTCGCGCTCGACGAGCCCGGCGCCTGTCAGCGTCGAGAGGTGCTTCGCGATCGCCTGGCGCGTGATCGGCAGCTCCGCGGTCAGCGCCGGTACGGAGGTCGAGCCCTCGCGCATGAGGGCGTCGAGCACCTGTCGCCGCGTCGGGTCGGCGAGTGCCCCGAATACGAGCTCGAGCTGGTCAGTCACACGCAGACCGGCTCGAAGGTCGCCAGCAGCTGCGCAATCGGCACCACTGCCGGTTGTGTCTCGGTGATGCTCACGCGCGTACCGCCATCTGGTACCGCGACGATGCTCACGTCCACGTGGCGTGCGGGTTCGGTGCCGCTCTCGCGCCACCACCACCAGCTGATGTGGCTCGGGCGCTCGGTCTCCTCGACCACGAGTGTGCGGTCGCTGTCGGGCTCGAGCCAGCGCTCGCGGCCCTCGTCGGTGGAGACGGCCTCCCACACATCTTCCAGCGGTGCTTCGATTGTGACCTCTCGGGTGATGTTGTCGGTTTCCGTTGTGGTGTCCGGCATGGGTCCTCCTCGTCCGCGGACGGTTGACAACCAACCGGTTGCTATCGTCGACGACAACCAACCAGTTGTCGAAAGGATACCGTCATGCCACTGATTCCGATGGTGATCGAGCAGAGCGCTCGCGGCGAGCGCTCATTTGACATCTACTCGCGCCTGCTGAATGAGCGCATCATCTTTATCGGCACGCCGATCGATGACGACATCGCCAACCTCGTCGTCGCACAGATGCTGCACCTCGAGAGCAACGACCCCGACAAGGACATCTCGCTGTACATCAACTCACCCGGTGGAGTGATCTATTCGGGGCTGGCGATCTACGACACGATGCGGTTTATCAAGCCCGACATCCAGACGATCTGCTTCGGCGTGGCGATGAGTATGGGCTCACTGCTGCTCACTGCCGGCACGCCCGGCAAGCGCATGGCGCTGCCCAACAGCCGGATCCTGATTCACCAGCCTTCGGGCGGCTTCCAGGGCCAGGCGAGTGACATCGAGATCCACGCACGCGAGACGCTCGCGCTACGGGAGCAGATCGACGCGATCTATGCCAAGCACACCGGCCAGACGCAGGAGCGGGTGCGAGACGACATGGAGCGAGACCGATTCTTCAACGCCGAGCAGGCCCTGGAGTACGGGCTCATAGATCGGGTGATCGCCGATCACGAGCTGAGCAGGCAGATAACGGGCTTTCGCCCCGGAGGCAACGGGGGTTAGGTGGCTGGGTTCCGGGGCTGTCATCGTGTGTTGACCGCGGGCGCCACGGAGCAGTCCTCGGACAGACGTCCAGGAAACATGAGGAAAGCTGGTCCTGGCTGGGTAACCTGAGGTGAGATGCAGCGCTCCGCACAGGTCGAAACCCTGGTTCTGCGTGTCGTCGGCGGTCCGGACCCTGGCGGGCGACTCGAGGCCCTCTGCGAATTGCGGCGTGAGCTCGACGCGCTCGAATCGGATCTGGCCGCCGAGGCCTTCCGGGCGGGCATGTCCTGGCGCGAGATCGGCGAGGCGATCGGCGTCTCCAAGCAGGCGGCGCACCGGCGCCACCGGGACAGCGTCTCGCGGGTGGCACAGGATGATGACGCGTCTGAGCCGACGGCCAGTGGCGTGAATATCTCAATTCCGGCTCGCCGGGCCGTGCGACTCGCACGGCAGGAAGCGGCGCGCCTGGGCAGTAACGAGGTCGGCACCGAACACCTGTTGCTCGGAATCCTGCAGTGCGGGGACGCGCAGGCCGTGACATTGCTCCGGCGACTTGGGGTGACGCTAGAGGCGGCGCGCGACGCGGTTCAGCCGACGACCGAGATGACGCTTGAGTCCGCGCGCCGGGCTTATGCGATCAGCGAACGAGCGGGCGCAGCGACACTTGTCTCCCCGGTGGCGCGGCGGATCCTCGAGCGGGCGTTGACACACGCGGCGGCGCGCGACTCGAGCGAACTGACGGCGGTTGATCTTTTGCGCAGCGTCGTGATGCACGACGACTCGGGCGCGGCGCGCACGCTTTCGCGCCTAGGCGTCGACGCCGCGCGGGTTCGGGCTGAGATCGCCTCGACGGCGGATCTCAGTGCCCTGCCGCGCGTTTGACGGCGTCCGCAAGCGTCCGCAGTTGCTGGTCGATCGTGGGCGACTTCCTGTAGACAGCGGTCGTTGCCGTCGACTTTGCGCCGATGCTGGTCGCCGCCGCCGACTTGGTGCTGGCGCTGCGGATGCTCAGGCTGCGCGGGTGCGCGTTGCCGGCGCCGGTCTCCGTGACGACCAGGGTTGTGCCGGTTGCCGCGATGACGAGCGCGGAAACCGCGATCAGCCGGTTCCGGAGTTGGCGCGCGGCGCTCTCGGGCATCGTTGGTCGAGCCTGCGGTGAGGGTGCCGGCCGCCGCATGACGCGGGTGGGGTGGTCAAGTGTCTGTGCGCGGTTCAGAGCCGCGAGCGCCGCGTGGGCATCACGCGGACGGGCATGCGGGCTCGGCTGGATCAGCGAGTCAATGAGGTCCTCGGTCTCCGGAAGCAGGATCATCGTGCCTGCGGCAATGCGCAGCAGCACACCGAGTGCGAAGAGGTCGCTCTGGCGGCTGGCGGCATGGCCCTCCAGTAGTTCCGGCGCGAGGAAGCGCAGTGTCCCGACGATCTCATCGGGCTGTGTGATCCGCGTCGACTCGTCGAGCCAGGCAAGGCCGAAGTCGGTCAGCCTCGCGCGATTGTCGTCCCCGAGCAGGATGTTCGCGGGCTTGATGTCGCGGTGAAGGACGCCGTGATCGTGCACGCTGGCGAGGGCGGAGAGAAGCTCGCGCGCGAGCGTTTGTATCGCAGTCGCTGAGAAGCCGTCGCGATCCAAACGCTGGCTCAGCGTCGCACCGTCGATGTACTCCATCACCAGGTAGGGCTGCGGCGCCGTGGCGCTGTAGTCGTAGACCCGAACCAGATTCGGGTGCTGGATGTTGGCGTGCGTCCGCGCCTCGCGGGCGAACCTCGCCACCGCTGTGGCGTTGGCGGCGAGGGTGTCGGACATGACCTTGATCGCAACGGGTCGCTGGAGAAGCTCGTCGTGCGCCCGCCACACGGTCGCCATCCCGCCGGTCCCCGCGACCGCTTCGAGGCGATAACGAGCCGTGATCTGATCGCCGGCTGTCAGACGCTTGGTGGCCTGATCAGGAATCGGTGCCTCCCGTCGATGCGGCCCAGCCACCCCAGTTGCCCCAGCCGTCGCGGCCGTGGTGCGACCAGCCATGCCCCCCGTGATCGAGATTGCCATCCGCTTGTCCAGGCGGGCCCGCCCCGGGTAGGCCGCCCTGTCCGGGTGGCCCACCCACTGGGCGCGTGGTCACGGGTGGTCTCTGATGGGGCGGCTTGGGATGGGGCGGCCTCGCCGGCGTAGAGCCTGTGGTCGTCGTCTGAACGTCGCGCGCAAGGTCGACGGTCGCGTCTGATTGGCTGACGCCCGGCTGCAACTGCCTAGCGGCCTGCACCTCCGTCTCGAGGGCCTGCCGGTCGAGGGCCGCCGCGGCTGATGTCGTCAACTCGCTTGAAGCCCGCAGGCCGTTCACGTCGGTGATGAAGGCTGAAAGCGTGGCGTCGACATCGACATTGTCGTGGGCCGCGAACTCCGTTTGGGCACGCTCGAGCAGCGCTAAAAGGCGATGCTCATTGGCGGCGTGCAACGCCGCCCGACGGTGCGCGGACGGATCGCTGGAGGCCCCACATCCGCTGATCGCCATAACGGCCAGGGACACCGGCGCCAAGTGCGCGAGCGTGCCGAGCGCACGCCGACGACGGCTTGGGGCAGCGGCCGGTTTGGCCGTCGCGCGGGGCGGGACTACACGGGCCACCTCATGCAGGTACCCGCACAGATGCAGAACTATGTCGGCGTCAGTCGAAACTGACGTTCGTGGTCGGTGCGCAGCGTTCCCCCAACATGTCCCGCAGCAGGCGGCTCCTCGTGCTTGATACGGATGTGACGCTAGACTCTGAGGCGTAGAAACCCCTGGGGACGACAGGCTTCGACGTGGTCGGATCGTGGGGGTGGTTGCGAGTCGAGGTTCCCGGGAGGCCTCGTAAAAAACCTGGGAAACCATAAGTGCGGACACGCACAACTTTGATCTTGGCCTCGCTGCTTAATAACGGCTAGCTAAGACTCAATCTCGCCCTCCGTTCGCCCACGGCGGGGGATGCGGGATCAGCAGTGGGCTTGCTCGGTGAGGATTTGCTCCCTCCGATCCGAGGACCACCAGGGAGCTGGCTCCCCACAACCCGGCCGGCGAGGCTAGTGGGAAGCGAGATCAGAGCGCCGGCTACGCTCGTAGACGCCATCTCTTACGCGACCGCGGACGGGGGTTCAATTCCCCCCGTCTCCACTTCAGAACCGCCGCCATCGCGCGGCGGTTATTCGTCTCACGAGGAGGTCTTTCGCGAACGGGTGTCCTCCCTGGCTGTCTGCGTTCGTCGTCTGGTCGTAGGTGGAAAGCCAGACGAAAGGGTGAGGCACATGCGCAGGACATCACGACAGATCGACGACCGGGTACAAGCCGCACGCGACAAGGCGATCATCCGCTACGTGTACCGGAGGCGAGTAGATGAAGTACGTCGACCTTGTCGGCACGGAGCGTAGGAGGAGCCGGTCAGATCATCACGGCGCCGCCCGTGATGTCTAGGACGTGGCCGGTGATTCAGCTGGCGTTCTCGGATGCTAGGAAGGCGACGGGAACGCATCCGACAGGAAGAACGGATCCGCTGCGGTCGAAACGTCGCGGGTTCGTGGTGGAGCCGGACTCGGCCAGGGTCGGGATGTGAAGCGGATTTTCATCCAAATTGCGGGATCCGGTCGACGGCTTGACTTGCTTCTCGGACCGGGGATTGGTTAGGTTCCTCTCAGCGGTTCGGGAGAGAGCACTGTTCGCGAAAGCCAAGCAGAGCGGCTCTTTTAGGTGACTGACAGGCTTATTCCGCGCGCAGGCTACGCGCGAAAGCAGGCACGGTCGTCGCCCCCGGGCCGCGTTTTCTTTTAAGCGGTGCCCGGTGGTGACGGCACCGAGGTTCCCGAGGACGGTTTCGGTCCCGGAACAGTTGCGCAGCGACTTGGCGCCCGAAATAGAATCCGCGAACTCGAGCAACGGTTCACGGACCTGAGGGGGAGAAATGGCCAGGACACTGTCTGAGATGATTGCCAGCGCGACGCAGGCGGTGCGCGGGATCTCGCCCGCGGAGGCTGCTGCCGCACTCGAGGCGGGTGACTTCGCGGCGGTTGTCGACGTGCGCGAGCCCGGGGAGTATCAGGAGCTTCACGTTGCTGGATCGATCTGCATCCCGCGAGGGCTGCTCGAGCTGCGCGCAGACCCGGCCTCGCCGGGTGCTGACGCGGCGCTTGCCGGCAACAGGTCAGGCCGGATTCTCCTCTACTGCACCAAGGGTCCGGGCGCGCGCTCACTGCTCGCAGGTGAGACCCTGACCACGATGGGCTTCGACCAGGTCGAGGTGCTAACCGGTGGGCTATCGGCGTGGTCGGAGGCGGGTCTGGCGGTTGAGGGCACCTCACAGACGTCCGAGACGACCTCGTAATGGCGCTCGCCAACCGGGCAGCACGGCCGCGCGTTGTCATCCTCGGCGGGGGATTTGGGGGTCTGGAGCTCACGACCCAGCTGTCCGCTAAGTTCCGGGAGGAGATCGAGGTCGTCCTGATTGACAAGAACGACAGCTTCGTATTCGGCTTCTCGAAGCTCGACGTGATGTTCGGCAAGGCGGCGGCCGATGAGGTCCGGCACCCCTACTCGAGCATCGTCAAGCCGGGTGTGCGATTCGTGCAGACGGCGGTCCGGTCGATCGACCCTGCGTCGCTGACGGTTGAGACCGATGCGGGCACATTCACGGGCGATGTGATCGTCGTCGCGCTTGGAGCCGACCTCGACCCCGGAGCAACGCCCGGCCTCGCGGAGGGTGGGCACGAGTTCTACACGGTGGCGGGAGGATTCGCGGCGTGCGAGGTGCTCGATCGATTCGAGGGCGGTCGTGTCGTCATCGGCGTGCTCGCGACGCCATACAAGTGTCCGCCCGCACCGAGCGAGACGGCGCTGCTGTTGCACGAGCATCTCCTCTCTCGCGGGCTGCGCGAGCGCTCGGAGATTGCGCTCGTGATCGACTTCCCGCGACCGATCCCACCGTCGCCGGCAGCCTCAGATGCGCTGCTGGAGGCCTTCGAGCAGCGCGGGATCGAGTGGCACCCACGCCGTGAAGTTCACGAGCTCGACGCCGCCAACAAGATCGCCAAGTTGCGCGACGGTGGTGAGATGCCCTACGACCTGTTCCTGGCCGTTCCGGTTCATCGCGCTCCCGCGGTCGTCGTGGAGGCGGGCCTGACAAAGGACGGCTGGATTCCGATCGACGGTCTCACCTTCGAGACGGCCTTTCCCGGCGTCTACGCAGTCGGCGACGTGGCTGCGGTTGGGACGCCTCGAGCAGGCGTGTTCGCCGAGGGGCAGGCGGCGATCGCCGCTCAGCACATCACTGCGCGAATCCGGGGGGAGACGGCCTCCGCCCAGTACGGCGGGCGCGGGATCTGTTACCTGGAGTTCGGCAACAACGAGGTCGCGAAGGTCGACGTCACCTTCTTCGGGGACAAGCGATCCGGGGAACTGATCGGTCCCTCACCGGAGGGGGCAGCGGAGAAAGCCGAGTTTGGAACCAGCCGGATCGAGCGCTGGTTCGGCTAGAGCCGCGCGAGCATGCACTCGCACACCCCATGGACGCCCCGAAGCGTGTGGGAGCGCTCGGCGCTGCGCAGCGTGCCCGTGTAGCGACCGAACAGCTGGAAGTAGTCGATCGCGGCGAGCAGCAGCTGGTGCTTGACGTCTTTGCGCCCGTCAGGCTCGAAGACGACATCAAGGCGCCCGTCGGCCGACCACACGTGCCAGGGGGAGAGCGGGTCGGCGGACTGCGGCGCAAAGCTCACGTCCTCGAGCGACTCCACTGCATGGGGCGTCCAGATGCAGGACTCCTCAGGCTCGGCGGCGCCCCCCGCCCGACTTATGAAGTTCGCGCCGACGGGGCCGTCGAGCCCGATGTGGGCAAATGTCCCCCACAGCCAGCGGGTCCGGTAGGGGAGAAACGACCTGTGCTCGTCGAGGATCGCCAGGTCGCGCGACGCATCGAACACGAACTCGGAGTCACCCGCCCGGATCGCGCCGCTCACCGGATAGATCCGCTTGTGCGTGTACATCGCCCCGCCGGAGAGCCGCGAGCTGACCGAAAGCGGCAGCGAGGTACCGGCGCCATCGAGCGTCAGCTCGCCGCGTATGGCCGGTGCGCGTCGCGCGGCGGCGATGTCCAATGAGATCCGGTGCGTCCCGTGCTCTGGGCCGAACGCGTAGGCGAGTTTGTAGTCCGGCCGAATATAGAGCGACTCGCTGCCGAACAGCTCCAACGGCATCGCCAGCGAGCCGCCCCGGGTGTTGCTGGCGTGCTGATGCAACTCGCCACGACGGTGGTCGAAGGCATAGATCTCGGAGCTCGCGAGATAGTGGGCATCCTGGATGACCAGCGACGAGTAGAGCTCCGGATGGATCAGCGTGAACCCGATCCACTCCTTCAGCCGCAACCGGCGCAGCCGCTGCTCCGCGCCGACGAAGGCGTCGAGCGGATTGACGGCCTGGGGGCGTGACTCAAACCGGCCGTAGGTGCGAACACGCTCCGACACCAGGCTGGTGAGCTGCGGCTCGATCACGCGCCGGGACCCTACAGCTGTCGGGTATCGCGTGGCGGCGCGGCGATCCGCCCTGTAGTCTCGCGCCACCTATGAGCAACTACGCAAACCCCGTGCTGAGCAGTACCACGTTCCCGAGAACGCGCGTACTGGGCGACACGCTGCCCGGCGAGCGCGTGCGCGACGCGCTACTCGTCGTGGCCGGCGCCGGTCTAGTCGGCGCCTTGGCCCAGTTCTCCGTCCACTTGAGTGGCACGCCGGTCCCCATCACCGGCCAGACCCTAGCGGTGCTGCTCGTGGGCACGTCCCTTGGCGCGCGTCGTGGCGCCGCGGCACTCGCCCTCTACGCGGCGGCCGGCCTGATCGGCGTTCCGTGGTTCGCCTACGGCCAACATGGCTACGTCGGCGCGAACTTCGGCTATGTCCTCGGGTTCGTGGCGGCGGCCGCGGTCTGCGGCTATCTCGCCGAACTGCGGGCCGACAGGCGTCTGATCTCCGCAATCCCGGCGATGGTCGTGGGCGAGTTCGTGATGTACGTCTTCGGCGTCGTCTGGCTCGCCGTCGATCTGCACGTCGGTATCGGCAAGGCGATCTCACTCGGCTTCCTGCCGTTCTGGATCGGCGACGCGATCAAGTGCGCGCTCGCGGCCGGGCTGCTGCCCAGCGCCTGGCGGCTGGTGGGCAAGCGCAGCTGATCCCGGCGCCACGAGAGGCGTCGGCTCGAGCGGATCGCACCGTGGCCGGCTCGGCCATACTTCGAACGTGTTGACAGGCGGTCGCAATGGCTGAGCGCTCCGTCGGAGCATCGATCGCGCGCGGCTTCGTGCGCGGGTCGCAATGGACCGGCCGCCAGGTGCGCGGCGAGGTCGTCCGCAGGGTCGGAGGTGCGGCGCGAGCTCGTGTGATCGTGCTGTTTGGCCTCGTGTTGGCGCTGAACGGCGCCGACATGGCCACGATTGGCGCAATCGCGCCGCAGCTGAGGTCCTCACTGGGTATAAGCACCTTCGAGATCGGTCTATTGAGCACCGTCTCATTGCTGGTCGGCGCGGTTGCCACGATCCCCGTTGGACTACTTGTGGACCGCGTCAAGCGCATCCCGATGCTCGCGGCCAGCATCGTGCTGTGGAGCATCGCGTCGCTGCTGAGCGCGTTCGCCGGCAGCTACTCCACGCTGCTACTGACACGTCTGCTGCTGGGGGCGGTGGTCGCCACGGCCGGCCCCGCGATTGCCTCGCTGACCGGCGACTACTTCCCCGCCAAGGAGCGCGGCAAGATCTACGCCTACATCCTCGGCGGCGAGATCGGCGGCAATGCCGTCGGCTTCATCGTCTGCGGCAGCGTCGCCAGTGCGATCGATTGGCGCGCCGCCTTCGTGCTGCTGGCGATTCCCGGCTTCTTCCTGGCCCGGGAGCTCTACCGCACGGTGCCAGAGCCGCTGCGCGGTGGTCAGAGCCACCTCGAGCCCGGTGTGGAGGACCTCGTCGAAGCGGCCGCGCGGGCCCGGGCTCGGCCCCAGGGCGACTGGCTCGGAGACGACGAACGGCACGCACCGGCGCCGGACGACCTTGCGCGCGAAGCGGCACAACGGCTCGGGGCCAAGCCCGACCCTGCGCTCGTGTTAGACCAGGACCCACGCACGCTCGGGCTGGTCGAGTCCGTCCGCTACGTGCTCTCGATTCCGACCAACGTGCTGATGATCATCAGCTCGTCTCTCGGTTACTTCTTCTTCTCGGGCCTGACGACCTTCGCGCTGCTGTTCGTGATCGGGCACTACCACGTGAGTCAGGCGACGTCTGAGCTGGTGCTCGCGCTGCTGGTCGGCGGCGCGCTGATCGGCACGCTCATCAGCGGCTGGTTGAGCGACGAACTCGTCCGCCGCGGGTTCCTCAACAGCCGCGTCTGGATACCGGCGATCTGCTATCTCGGCGCCGCGCTGCTGTTGATTCCCGGGTTCCTCTCCGACCACCTGAACCCGGCGGTGTGGTTCGACGTGGCTGGCGCGGGGCTGCTGTCGGCCGCCAATCCGCCGCTGAATGCCGCCCGCCTTGACATCATGCCGGCCGGTCTCTGGGGGCGAGCCGAGGGCGTCAGGACGTTCGTGCGCTCGCTCGCCCAGGCGCTCGCGCCGCTGATATTCGGCGGTCTCGGAGGCCTGATCGCCGGCTTCTATCTGCCGCAGGCGCCGATCGGTACGCATCCCAAGCCCCCGAGCTCGGCGACCGCACACGGCCTCGAGATCACATTCCTGATCCTGCTGGTCACGCTCGCTGCCGCAGGCATCTTCCTGCTGCGCGCCCGCTCCACATACCCAGGCGATGTCGCCACCGCCGCCGCTTCGCACCAGGGGTCGGGCGACCAGGAGGACGCGGGCCAGCGGGCCCGCGTCGACGTCACGCGAACCGACGACCCGCCCACCGGTCACTCGCGTTACTGACGCCGGGATGTGAACGTCGCCGGCGGGCGAAGTCACATCAGGTTCACCTCGCGGTCACATCCAGCGGGCTCCGCGGGCGGAGGATGCCGCCCGTACTTGATCGCAGACTCACTCGAACAAGGAGAGCTCTCGTGAAGGGTTTCATGCGTCGCCGCGGCCGGACCGCCGCGAGCAGACCGTCAGGTGTCGGACGACCGCTCGGCATGGCGCTGGCGGCGAGTGTGCTCGCCTCACTGGCGTTCAGCGCGACCGCGCTGGCCGGCACGGTCACCACCGGTTCGGACCTGCCTAACCAGGTCCCGTACGGGTACAAGGCGCCGGCCAACGACGGCCTCGGCATCAAGCCCGGCAA
Organism: uncultured Conexibacteraceae bacterium; assembly: GCA_963774025.1. Taxonomy (GTDB): domain Bacteria; phylum Actinomycetota; class Thermoleophilia; order Solirubrobacterales; family Solirubrobacteraceae; genus Palsa-465. The sequence goes on along the minus strand of CAVZDL010000011.1, from coordinate 223,009 downwards.
GGTCAAGCACGTGTGGGTGATCGTGCTCGAGAACAAGGCGTTCAACGCGAGCTTCACCCCGCTCGAGGGCACACAGGGCCAGTACCTGAGCAAGCTGCCGTCGCAGGGCGCGCTGCTCACCAACTACTACGGCACCGGTCACTCGAGCCTCGACAACTACCTGTCGATGGTGAGCGGACAGGCCCCGATCAGCGACAACCAGAGCGATTGCCCCGCATACCGGGCGCTGTCAGGGCATATCGACACCACAGGTTCGGTGAAGACGAACCCCAACTACGGTCAGTTCGTCTCGGCGGCCGGTCCCGACGCCCCCGCCGGTGACAACGGTTGCGTCTATCCGTCGAGCGTCCCGACGCTGTTCAACCAGCTCGACCAGTCGCACGTGAGCTGGAAGGTCTATGCGCAGGACCTCGACAACGGTCTGCCGACGACCTCCGGCGGCAACGGCGACGGCCATAACGCCGGTGACCAGTACTGCGGCGCCCCTGACGCGGCCGTGGGTCCGACGCCGAGCGCGACGCAGACAGGGAGCTACCCGAACCCGAGCAGTGCCGATGACACCGACGTGAGCGGCATCTCGACGACGGACGACCTCGGCGATCAGTACGTCGCCAAGCACAACCCGCTGGCGTGGTTCGAATCGCTGCTGCCTGCATCGATGGGTGGCGCCGGCGGCGGCAACTGCTCGCAGAACCTGGCGCCGCTGCTCGGTCCAAACGATCAGCTCTACAGCGATCTGCAGAGCCCCAGGACGACGCCCGAGTTCAGCTACATCATTCCCGACAACTGCAGCAACGGCCACGATGCCGTCTGCGCCGCCAACAACCTGTCCGGCGGCTTCGGCACCGGCGCCGACGCGCAGACCCCCAACCCGCCGCTCAATTACACCGGGGGTACCTACGCGGAGAGCGAGTTCCTCTCGCACGTGATCCCGGAGATCGAGTCCTCGCCCGCTTTCGCGGACAACGGGCTGATCGTCGTGACCTACGACGAGGCGTACCCGCCGTTCACGTGGCAGAACAGCTTCGCCAACTCGACGCTGCTTCCGTCTACGGCGTTCGGCTCGCTGATCACCGACCAGGCGGGCGAGACGCTCTACGGTCGCTCGGTCAACTGGGAGCCGACGGGCCCCAACGCCACGATCGTCGACTCGCCGACGGGGCAGGTGCTCTCGCCCGGTCCTGGCTACAACGAGAACATCGACCGTCCGGCGACCGCCAACGGGCCACTCGACGGCTGCTCGAACGGATTCGCGCAGAGCAATGGCTTCGCCGCAGTCTCATCTACGAACCCCGCGACTCCGACGGCGGGTGACGGAACCTGCCTCCTGGGTGGCGGCGGCACGGCGACGTATGGCTCGACGACCGTCAGTGGCATCACGATCGCGGCGGGGTCGAGCGTCGTCAACGACGCCAAGGCGACCCTCAAGAACCAGGGCCAGCAGGTGACGTTCGGCGGGACCGTGTCGCTCACGGACGGCAGCAACACGAGCTACACCGGACCGGCGTACGTCGGCGACGTCAGTGACACGGCGCAGAACGCCGTCAAGGGTGGCTCGGTCGACGTCGGGGCGTTCGAGCTGGTCGACGCCGCAGGCAATCCGGTGACGGTCAACGGCGGCTACACCGGTTCGATCACGCTCGGCGCGTTGAGCACGGCGACAGACCCGTTCTACGACGCCGATGACCCGACGCTGGGCGGCGGAGACGCGGGCGCGGTGCTGATCAGCCCGTATATCAAGCCGGGCACGGTCAGCAACACCTACTACAACCACTACAGCCTGCTGCGGAGCCTGGAGGACATCTTCCGGGTCGGGCATCACAGCTCGGGCCTCGACGGTGACGGCCACATCGGCTATGCCGCCCAGCCCGGCCTGGCGCCGTTCGGCTCGGATGTGTTCACCAATCCGCAGGGGTGGAATCACGTTCCGTACGTCGCGCGGCGCAGCTCGCACGCCAAGCGGCCGCGGGTCTGATCGATGAGTAGCGGCTCGCTGAGCGCAGCCGGCCACCACGAGCGCGGCGGGGGCCGGGCCTTCAAGCCCGGTCCCCGGTCGACCCTCGCGGCGGCTGCCATCGCGATTGCCGTGGCGGCGCTCCTGGTGCTGACGCTCACGTCGGGAGGCGCGCACCGCGCGTCACCGCCCGCCAAGGTCAGCGCCTACGGTCACCTCCCCGGGTGGTTGCCCAAGATCACAAACAACGTCAAGGTCGAGGTCGCCAATCCCAGCAGCCCGATCCTCAGCGAGGAGCAGGGCTACACCGTACGCGCCGAGCTGCCCCGGGGCGGGACAGAGATCACAGCGGCTGGCCCCCAAATCCCGGCGTACGTCTCGAATGCCGAGCAGAGGGACGCGTGGCCCGACTCAAAGCCGGTACCGGGCACGTTCATCGTGACGCTGGCGGATGTGCGAGGCACGGTGCCGCTGTCGGCGGCGGCGTTCTCGATCGTTACCGACGCAGGCAAGATCGTGCACCCGAAGGTCGCAGTCAGGGGTGGCGGCGCGCTGCCCGCGACGCTGCACTCCGGTCAGCGCATCAACCTCGACGTCACCGGAGGCGTGACCGAGCCATCCGGCTCGATCCGGTGGGCGCCGCTGGGCAAGCGAGTCCTGGTCGGCTGGATCTATCAGGTGGAGCTCGACTGAGGCCAGCGGGCGCCCCGCTGGGCGCCCTCCCCTCAAATCCCCTCTCTGCCAGGCGGCGCATCGAAGTCGAGCGCCGGCATCACCGCCACGATCCCGTACGGGTTGATCGCCAGGTGCGTGCGGTAGTAGTGCGCCCGGATCTCATCGAAGGAGACTGTCTCGGCGACGCCGGGCCACTGATAGAGGTCGCGCAGGTAGGGCCAGAGATTGGGGTATTCGGCGAGCTTGCGTAGCGAGCACTTGAAGTGGATCTGGTAGACGGCGTCAAAGCGGATCAGGGTCGTGAACAGCCGCCAGTCCGTCTCGAGCGGCGCCGTGCCGAACAGGAAGCGACTGCCGGCCAGGCGGTGATCGAGCTCGTCGAGCACCGTGAACAACTCGTGCACTGCGCGCTCGTAGATGCCCTGGCGTGTGCTGAACCCCGCCTTGTAGACGCCGTTGTTGACGCGGTCGTAGATGTGTGCGCTGAGCGCGTCAATCTCCTCGGCGAGCGCCGGCGGGTAGAGCTCGATGGGATGCTCGGCGAGCGGTGCGAAGACGGTCGAAAGCATCCTCAGGATGTCGGCCGACTCGTTGTTGACGATCGTCTGCTGTTCGCGGTCCCACAGCACCGGCACGGTTACTCGATCGTTGAAGCCGGGGTCAACGGCGGCGTAGACCTCCGCGAGGAATGCGAACCCGTTGACCGGATCCTCGTAGCGTCCAGGCTCGGTGAAGGCCCAGCCGCGGCCGTCACGGATCGGGTCGACGAAGGAGACTGAGATCACGTTCTCGAGCCCCATCAGCGTGCGGCCGATGACCGTGCGGTGCGCCCACGGGCACGCCCGCGCGACGTACAGGTGGTAGCGGCCGGCCGCCGGTGCGAAGCCACTCGAGCCGTCGGCGGTGACCCACTCCCGGAAGCGGCTCGCCTGGCGGACGAAGGCGCCGTCGTGCTCCTCGGCGCTGCGGATCACGAACGGCTGGCGGGTCTCAGCCATCTTTGCTGACTATACGATCCGCGAATGGCCGCGCTGGTTGCTCTGGACGACGTCGGTAAGGGGGACCCGCTGATCCTGCTTCATGGGATCGCGACCGACAGGCACATCTGGGACCTCGTCGTCCCGGAGCTCGCCTCCGTACGCCGGGTGGTGACACTCGACCTGCCGGGTTTCGGAGGCTCGGCGCCGGTCGGGGAGGACTTTGATCTGGAGCGCGTGGCCGAGCGGATCGTGCACGGCCTGACCGGCCGCGGGATCCATGGGCCGTTCGATCTCGTCGGGCACTCGCTCGGTGGCGGCATCGCGATCACGCTCGCTGCAATGCATCCACGCCTGGTGCGGCGGCTGGTGCTGGTCGCGCCCGCCGGATTGCGGCCGTTTCCGGCGACGGTCTCCAACGTGCTCGCGGCGGCGGCCGACGCGGTACTCGCCGCCAGGCGCGGTGCGGTGTCGCTCACGGAGGTGTGGTGGGGGAGGAAGCTGCTGCTCTCGCTGACGGCCGCCGACGGCGCCGAGCTGCCGCCGACACTTGCGCGGCAACTGGTGGAAGCGTCGGCCACAGCGCAGCGCACCCCCGCGGCGCTGGCGACGATTACCTCCGCCGACCTGCGGCCGTCACTGACGCAGCTGCGCATGCCGCTCGGGGTCATCTGGGGCGAGCTTGACCGCACGGTCCCGATCCGCGCGCTCGACGAGGTGGTCAAGGCGCGCCCGGACGCCCGCGTCACCCGCATCCCCGACGCCGGCCATGTGCCGATGGTCGAGTGCCCCGAGCTGTTCGTCGCGGCGCTGCTATCGCTTATCCAAGACGTCACAACTCCGGTCGGTTAGCGCTCTATCTTGCAGTGAGCAGGGGTTTTCCACTGCCACGCGATGCGAACCGACCCGCAAGATCGCTACCGGATGCTGACCCTATCCGACGGGCGGCGTCTGGCGTTCAGCGTCACCGGCCCGGAGGACGGGTTGGCCGTTCTCTACTGTCATGGAGCGATCGGGACCCCGATCGAGGCAACCGTCGATCTGATGCGGATCACGCGTGCGCTCGGCGTCCGCTACGTCGCGCCGTGTCGCCCAGGGGTCGGCGGCTCAGACCCGAAGCCGGGGCGGACGCTGCTCGACTTAGCCGACGACGTTGAAGAGCTCACCGACGCCCTGGGGATTGGCGGCTTCGCGGTCATAGGCGTGTCGGCCGGCGGACCCTACGCGTTGGCGCTGGCCGAACGGATGCCGGAGCGGGTGCGGCGCGTCGCGCTCTGCAGCGCACTCGCGCCGTTCTGCCCGCCGCATCGTGCGCCCGGATTGCAGCGGCGCATCCGTATCCCGCTGGCAACGCTCGCCAGTGCTCCCGGGATCTGTCGGCGTCTGGGCAACGCCGTGCTGCCGCTCGCGGCCGCGCACCCGCGGCTCGTAACGCGCGTGATCGCGGCGCACGCCGCGCCCTCCGAGCGAGATCGGCTCGACAGCGCCAGTGAGCACGCGGCGGCGTCTGGGAGCTTCCTCGATGCGACCTGCGCGGGCGTCGGCGGCCTGATCGACGACTTTCTCACGTACGCCTCCGGCTGGGGCTTCGAGCCACGCGACGTCTGGCCGGAAGTGCACCTATGGCACGGGGCGAGCGATCCGCTCGTACCCGTCGAGCATGCGCTGCAGCTGGCGGCGGCGCTCCCGAACTGCCGCGTCTTCATCGATCCGGACGAGGGGCATCACTTCTTCCGCTCCAGCCTCGGCGAGATCCTCGCGGCGTTGGTCGACGGGTTGCCGACCGGTCACACCCCGGTTCGGCTACTCCCGCCCAGGAAGGACTCGACGAACTCGCTGCTGGTCGCGAGCTCGGCGGGCGTGCCCTCCATCCGCACCTGCCCGCCACCGAGTACGTAGGTTCGATCGGAGATCTCGAGTACGGCGCGCGCGCGCTGCTCGACCACCAGCACCGACGCTCCGGTTGCGGCGAGCTGGCGGACGTGCTGCTGCAGCACGGCGGCTGCGACTATCGGAGCAAGATTGGCCGTCGGCTCATCGAGGACGACCAGCGCCGGCGCGAGCATCAGCGCGCGGCCCATGGCCAGCATCTTGCGCTCACCGCCGCTGAGCTTGCCCGCACGCCGGCCGGCCATCCGGCTGAGCTGGGGGAACACCGACATGACGTGGTCGATCCGGGGCGCGACCTCGCGCGACTTCAGCAGGTAGCCGCCCATCTCGAGATTCTCGCGGACGCTCAGCGGCGCGAACACGTCATCGATCTGCGGCACGTAGCCGACGCCAATCCGGGCGAGGTCTTCCGAACGCCATCCGGTGACGTCGCGCCCACCGACTCGAACGCTGCCGCCGAGCGGCGCGAGGACGCCGACGATCGCCTTCAGCAGAGTGCTCTTGCCCGAGCCGTTGGGCCCGACGATCGAAACCACCTCGCGGGGGGCGACATTGATTGAGACCCCGTGGATCACAGGGCTGGCGTCATAGCCGACCGTCAGGTCGACGGTGGTCAGCTCGACGCCCTGGACCGAACCGGTGGGTAGGTCCGGCACGCCGAGTTCCACATCAGCCGACAAGGTAGGCCTCCACGACCTCTTCCTTGGCGCGCAGCGCCGCCATCGCGCCCTGCGCGAGCACTCGACCGTCGGCGAGCACGTACACCGGGTCACAGAACTCATCCATGATCGAGAGCTCGTGCTCGACCATCACGATCGTCGTGCCCTCCTCACAGAGCCGGACGAGTTGCATCCCGATGTCGTGAGCCAGACGAGGGTGCACGCCGGCCATCGGCTCGTCGAGCAGCAACACCTCGGGCTGGGCCATCAGCGCACGCATGATCTCGACCAGGCGGCGCTGGCCGCCGCTGAGATCACCGGCGTAGCGGTCCGCCAGGCCCAACAGGCCGAATCGCTCGAGCATCGCCTGGGCGCTGTCGATCAGCTCACGCTCCTGGGCACCCCAGCGTCGGCGACCCCGCATCGCTCCGAGAAACGAATCGCCCTGTTGGTCGGGGATCGCCGCGAGCAGGTTCTCGAGCACCGTCAGCCGCTTGAACTCGCTCGCGAGCTGGAAGGTCCGCACAAGACCCATCCGGGCTCGGCGGAAGGCGGGCAGTCGGGTCACATCCTCGCCCTTGAACAGAATCTGGCCGCTCGTGGAAGGCAAGGTGCCGGCCAGCATTGCCAGCACCGTGGACTTGCCCGCACCGTTAGGCCCGATGATGCCGGTCAGGCGCCCGCGCTGGAAGGCCATCGAGACACCGTCGACCACGCGCACGCCGTCGAACTCGCGGACCAATTCTCGACACTCGAGGATCACATCGGTGTTGGCCGGCGCGGCGCCGGCGTGATCGTCTGACCCCGCAGGGCCGATCGTCTCAGTCTCGGTGGCCTCGGTCTCGATGACCGCAACGGAGCGGGGGGTGGTCACTGGCGCGGTGAAATCTGCCGAAGGCGCCGACGGTGCGGGATCCATGGCACCGGGCTGCAGGCCCGGCTCCGCCACAAAGCGCGTGGCGAGCTTGCGCCGACGCTCAGGCAGGATGCCCTGTGGCCTGAACCACAAGAAGACGAGGATCAGCAATCCGATCACCACCCATTGCAGCGCCGGGATCAGGTTCGGGTTGCCGGACACGGGCGGGATGTAGCGAGTCGCCTCCTCGAACGCGACTGGGACGAGTATCGCACCGAGCATCGCGCCGCGGTGGTTGCCGAGTCCTCCGATGATCACTGCGGCGAACAGAACGACAGTCTCCGCATAGCCCCATGCCTGGGGATCCCAGAGGTTGATGAACCCAACCAGCACCGCGCCCGACAGGCCGGCGATCGCGCCGCCGATGATCAGCGACGAGGTGCGCAGTGAGCGCACGTTCTTGCCGAGCGAGTCGGCGACCGTGTCGTTGTCGCGCATCGCACGCAAGCTCCGGCCGTACGGAGACTCGGTGATCCGGGTTACGAAGAGGTAGACCGCGAACGCAACCAGGATCGCGACGACGCCGTAGGCCCACTGGTACCCCGTCGACTGCGGGTTGAACGAGCCCTGCAACGGCGAGGGGACCAGCGAGAGGCCGGCGGCTCCGTTGAACAAAGGCACATAGTTCGTCACCAGGAGGTTGAACATGACCGCGGTGACCAGCAGTCCGATCGCCGCGAAATCGCCGCGGAGACGCTTGCCCACGATCAACGCGAACGGGATCGCAAGCAGGCCGCCGACGAGGGTGGCTCCGATCCACGGGAATGGAAACGGGAGGTGCCAGCCGAAGATGTAGCTCTGGAAGCCGCCGTAGGTTTTGTCGCTCGGCAGGGAAAGCGCACCGGCGACGTAGGCACCGGCGGCCTGGAAGATGATGAAGCCGAAGTTCGTGACGCCGCCGACGCCGAACTGCTGGCTCAGGCCGAGGCAGGCGATCGCGTCTACGCCTGCGTAGACGAGCAGTGTGGTGATGTAGTAGACCAATCCGGTCTCTCAGGCCCGTGCCCCGAGCAATCCCGTGGGGCGAATGGTCAACATCGCGAGCAGGATCACGAACGCGACCACATCCTTGTAGTCCGACACGATGATCGACGCACTGACCTCGGTCGCGAGCCCGATCACGAGCGCTCCGAGCATCGCGCCGTAAGGCTGGCCTGGACCGCCGAGGAACACCGCGGCGAGGATCAACACGAGGAAGATGTCCGTGCTGGTCGCGCCGAATGTCCCGGAGTTCATCGCGAACGTCAAGCCCGCGAGGCCGCAGAGAGCGCCGCTGATCAGCCAGGTGAGCGTGATCACGCGATCGGTCCTGATGCCGCAATTGCGCGCGAGATTGCGGTTCGCGGCGGTGGCACGCATCGCCTTTCCCAGTCGCGTGTATCTGATCAGGCCGTGGACCAAGATCATCACGACCAAGCTCAGCCCGATGATGACCAACTGGACGACAGTCAGCTCGATCGACCCCAATTTGACCGTGGCTCCCTGACTCATGATGTAGGAGACGTTGGTCGGGCCGGCCAGCGCCTGCGTGCCGAACTCGAGAATCAACGTCATCCCGAGCGCGACGATCACCATCGCGATCGGCGTCGTCCCGCGCCGCCCGAACGGTGTGTAGATCAGGTTGTTGAGCAGCACGGACAGCCCCGCGCCGACCAGGATCGCGGCGGGCGCGGAGATCCAGATGTTGACTCCACGCTCGTTGAGCGCATACGCCGCGTACGCGGACACGATCATGACACCCCCGTAAGCGAGGTTGAGCACGTTCGTGACCGCGAACTGCAGCGTGAAGCCGACCGACGCGAGCGCCAACACCGCCGCCGTGACGAGACCGAACCCGATGGAGGCGACGAAGACGCTCACGTCAAATCAGCTTCACGTCAACTCAGAGCCCGAGCGACCGGAGTTCGGTGTCGGACAGGTTGCCCACAACCTTGACTCCTCCCTTGCTGGTGTAGGCGTCGACCTGGAAGAGCCCCGCCGAATCGTGGTAGGCGTCGAAGTGCGTGGGGCCGCCGGGCCCCTCGTACCTGATGTGCTTCCCGGCCTTGAGGGCCGCAACCCCCTGCGCGAATGAATTGACGACCTTCGCGCCCGGGACGCCATCTCCGATCTTGATGATGTCCGCCTTGTACGTGGCGGCCTTGGTGCTGTGCGACATGACCATCGCCAGCGCCGCGAGGTTGATCCCGTCGTACAGGTGGACCGCACCCGGGGCTGTGAGATAGGTCGAGAAGTCGCCAGTGCTTCCGACCTTGCCCTTCTCGGCGTAGATCGCCTTGGAGAAGGCCTTGAACGCCGGGCCGCTCGTCTCGGTTACAAGGTTGTCGGCCACGAAGTTCGACGCGAGCTTGCTCGGTCCAACTGCGTCCGACACCGATTTGAACCAGGGTGGTGAGATCGTTGCCGAGGTTCCGATTATGGGAATCAGCTTGCCGCCGTTCAACTGCTGGAGCTCGCTCAGGAACGTCGCTTCACTCGGACCAAGTGCCTCGGTCAGGATGACCTGGGGTTTGGCGGCGATGACTGCGTCGGCCTCAGTCCGGAACGTGGTCGCGCTCAGGTCGAGCGTCTCGTTTGCGACGAGCTTCATGTGGCCGGCCTTGATCGCCTTGATCGCCGGTTGGACGAACGTCTGCGAGCCGATGTCGTTGCCGAACGCCAGCGCGATCCGCTTGTAGTGGTGGTTCTTCGCGATTGCGACCATCGCGTAAGACTCCGACAGGTCAGGCGGAACCAGACGGAAGAAGTACGGGTACTTCACGTGATCGAACTCCGACTGTCCAGTCATGCAGAACGAGACTGTCTTGTTCTGGGCGAAGATCGGTACGACTGAGGCCGCCTCGTCTGACGTGCAGCCGATGACGAACGCGAGGTTCGATGTCGACGCATACATCTGGCGCACCGCCGGCACCGCGTCGGCCGGATCACCGCGGGTGTCCACCGACTTGCACGTGAAGTCCTGGCCCATGACGCCGCCGGCCTTGTTGATCGCATTGGCCGCGGCATCGCACGAAACCAGATATGTCGGGCCGAGTGCCGCGTCGGTCCCGGTGAATGGTGCAACGTCGGCGATCGTCAGCGTGCCGCTACTCGCCGCGTGTGCACCGTGAGCGCTCGACGCACTCGGAGCAACTGCGGCGCCCGCCACGGCGAGCGCTGCAGTGGATATCGCTGCGACCCAGCGCCAACTGTGACGCCGCCGCAGTGGTGAGTGTCCCGACATTCCTCTCTCTCCTCCTTAGTTGGACCCACGGTCCGTCAATGTCAATGCATTAGCCAGGGGCTACAACGGGCACTAGAGCGTTGCCTTCTCCGAGGTGGGCGGAACCCACGGCCAGCCGTCCAGATCGCCGTCCTCTGCGACGATGCGGTTGGCGAGTCGTCCCAGTCCTTCGATCTTCACTTCGAGTTCGTCGCCCGGCGTCAGCCACACCGGGGGCGTCCGTGCAAAGCCCACTCCTCCGGGGGTACCAGTGGCGATAACGTCGCCCGGACGCAGGGTGGTGAATGAAGACAGGTACTCGATCGTCCTCGGAACATTGAAGATCATCTGCCCGGTGCTCGCCGACTGCATCACAGTCCCGTTGAGCGTCGTGGTCAGCTGCAAATCGGAGACATCGAGCTCGTCGGTCGTGACCACCTCTGGGCCGAGCGGCATGGTGCGGTCGAAATTCTTTCCCGACGTCCACTGTGAGGCTGCGCGCTGCCACTCGCGGGCGGTGCCGTCCATTGCGATCGTGTAGCCCGCGATAGCCGAAAACGCATCCCTCTCACGGATGTAGCGGCCGCCTCGACCGATCACAATGGCCAGCTCGCCTTCGAAGTCGAAGCGCGATGTCAGGGCCGGCTTGACGAGGTCTGCGTATGGGCCCGCGACCGAGTCGGCACCGCGCACGAACGTCTCGGGCCACTTTGTCGGCGGGCGCCCGCCCTCGAGCGCGTGTTCGGCGTAGTTCACGCCGAGGCACAGGATCCTTCGCGGCGATGGCACCGCCGGGGCGTACTCGGCGTGGTCCAGCTCGCGCCCGTCCTGTTCGGACGCCCTGCGGACGAGCTCCATCACCTCCGGCTCGCCGGGCAGCACAGCGCTGAGCTCCGAGAGGCGCTCATCGCCCGTGGCGCGCGCGACATCCACGAAGCCGCTGGTGCCGCGTACATGGAGTCGCAGCCCATCGTCAGTTATCACGGTGGCAAATCTCACAGCGGTGTCTCTCCCTCTGCCGCCGACGGAGCTCTCGCTCTAGGGCCGGTGGCCCTCGCGAGCACCGGTCGCCGACCGATGGTCCGATTTGTCAGATTGGTTCAACCTATACCAGTCGCCGTGACTCAGTCAACTGAGTTGGTTAAAGCTGGATAAAGTCGAGACAAAACCGCGCTATGCCGAGCTGAAAGGTAGGATTGGTCGCCGAGCGGGCGATGCCGGAGCTGGAGCTAACAGCCGGAGACGGTGCCCGGCGGCTTCGAAGCGAGGACGTTCACCTCGACACTGAACTGATGACGCTCACCTCCACAACCACGCGGCCTCCCGCATACGGCCAGGCGCTCGCGGAGCTCGTGCTCGCGCGCTGCGACGAGCCCGGCTACGCGCCAGCCGGTCGGCTGCCGACCGAGCGCCAGCTGGCCACCGAGTTCGATGTGACGCGGACGATGGTGCGCCATGCGCTCGCAGTGCTCGAGGCCAAGGGCCTCGTTTCCCGGGAGGTCGGCCGCGGCACATTCCTGACGTCCACCGCGACGCGGGGGGGCGTCGCGGCGCGCAGCGCTTTCGAGCATGGCGACAGCGAGGTGGGCCCCGCCGACGTGATGGCGGCGCGGCGCCTGATCGAGCCGCGCGTAATGCCGCTCGTGGTCGCCTACGCGACCCAACGCGACTTCGAGGAGCTGCGTCGCTGTCTTGTCGGTGGTGCCGCCGCCCAGAGCGCCGAGGAGTTCGAAGCATGGGACTTCGCCTTTCACCATGCGCTGGTCGCCGCCGGTCGCAACCAGTTGCTGGTGACGATGTACCGAACGGTGGAACTCGCTCGCGAGGGGGACATCTGGGGCAGCTTGAAACGCCGAAACGACAGCCGTGAGCGCCGCGAGGAGTATCAGGAACACCACGTCGAGATCGTCAGGGCCGTGGTTGCACGCGAGCTCGACGAAGCCACCACTGCGATGGAGGCCCACCTCGCCAGCGTCGAGGCTCACCTGCTCGCCACAAGCGCGACGCCGGCTGGCTGACACATTCTGCAGGCTGGTCGGTAGCGTTACCACCTCTTGCGCCGCGCCTGCATCGACATCGGCTCGAACACGACCCGGCTGCTGGTGGCCGACTGTGTCGATGGCGGGCTGCTGGAGTGTCGGCAGGAGCGCGCGTTCACGCAGATCGGGCGGTCGCTGGACGCAGGCGGGGCGATCCCCGTCATGAAGCTCGCCGAGGTCGCAGCCGCGGTGCGCGGGCAGCTCGCGATCGCGCGGGAGATGGGCGCCACGCAGGTTCGCTGCGTGGCCACCGCCGGCGTGCGCCGCGCCGGCAACGGTGCGGCGCTCGTAGCGCTGATCCGAGACAGCTGCGGCGGGCTTGAGGTCGAGATCCTGACGGACGCCGAGGAGGCGCGGTTCGCGTTCATCGGGGCGGCCTGGGCTGCCGGCGCGCTCGGGGACGGAAGCATCGGCGTCGTGGACGCAGGCGGCGGCTCTTCCGAGCTGGTCGTCGGCACCGGGCCAGACCACGTCCAATGGTGGGAATCGCTGGCGATCGGATCGGGCGACGTGACCCATCGGTGGCTGCCATCGAACCCGCCGACGACGGCCGAGTTGGAGTCCGCGCGCGAGCGGGTGAGCGCCATCTTCGCCGACTGCAAGCCGCCGCATGTGGAGCGCGTGATCGCGGTTGGGGGCAGCGCAACCTCGCTGCGCCTGCTCGCTGGGCCGGTCGTTGATGCGGAGGCGATCGCCTATCTGCTTGGCATCGTGCAGCGCTTTGGTGCGGTCGCGCTGGCCGCCCGCTTCGGCGTTGACGTGCAGCGCGCGCGTCTGCTGGCAGGTGGGGTGTTGATCCTCGAAGCTGTGTGCGAGCTGTTTGACGCGCCGCTCGAGGTCGGTCGCGGCGGCCTGCGCGAGGGCCTGCTGCTGGTGAATTAGCGGCTCACGCCGCTTTCGGATGAGCTGGAGTCGATGGTCGTGGCCGGGTGACGGGCCCGAGCTACCAGTGGACGCCGCGCATCAACCGCGCAAACGCCGTCTGTTTGTTTGATGCGTGCTCGGTCGGGTCTTTCTGGCCCCGGGCGGCGGCCGAATCCGGGAACACCTTGTAAGCCGTCGAAAGGACCTGGTCGACGAGCTTCGGGAACAGCGCGTAGCTGACCTCGCCGAGCGTGCCGATGTGCGTGCCCATCGTCTTCGGCTTGGTGCGGATAGCCTCGGCGATCATTTCAGCCGCCTGCTCGGGTGAGATCGTCGGGAAGCGGTCATAGAGCTTCGTCGGAGCGATCATCGGCGTCTTGACCAGCGGCATGTGGATCGTGGTGAAGTGGACGTCGTCGGCGATGCACTCGGAGCTGACCACACGAGTCCAGGCATCGAGCGCGGATTTGGAGGCGACATAGGCCGAGAAGCGCGGCGGGTTCGTCTGCACGCCGATCGAGGAGATGTTGACGATGTGGCCCGAGTGGCGCTCGCGCATACCGGGCAACAGGCCCATGATCAGCCGGATCGTGCCGAGGTAGTTGAGCTGCATCGTGCGTTCGAAGTCGTGGAAGCGGTCATAGGAGAGCGCGACCGAGCGGCGGATTGAGCGACCTGCGTTATTGACGAGGATGTCGACCTGCGGATGCTCCTCCTGTACACGCTCGATCAGTGCGTCGACCGACTCGGGGTCAGAGATGTCGGCCTGGTAGATGTACGCGGTGCCGCCGACCGCGTAGATCTCATCCCGCGTCGTCTCGAGCTGCTCAAGCCCACGCGCGACCAGTAGTACCGTGGCGCCCCTGCGCGCCAACAGCAGCGCCGTCGCCCGCCCGATGCCGCTCGAGGCGCCGGTGATCAGGACCGTCTTGCCGGCGACGGCGCTGGTGACGCTGCTGTATTGCGCGAGTTCGGGGTCCAGGTTGCGCGCCCAGTAATCCCAGAGCTTCCCCGCATAGCTCGACAGGGCCGGCACCTCGATTCCAGAGCCCGCCAGCGCCTGCCGCGCCCGTTCGGTCCCGAACTCGGCGGTCAGGCCGACGTACTCGACGATCTCGTCGGGGATGCCGACCTCGGCGAGCAGCGCCCGGCGCACCGCGTGCGCGCCGGGCACGGACATCAGGGCCGCGGCGGCACCGCGAGGCACCGACGCCAGCGGTCCCGGGTCGAGCGTGACGGCGAACTGCGGCGCTCCGGCGACCTTCGCGAACGTGTTCAGCACGTCGGTAACGCGCGACGAGTTCGGATCGGTCAGATGGAACGCCTGCCGATTGGGCCCTGGCTGGTGGGCGATGTGATCGAGCGCGGCCGCGACGTAGTCGACTGGAACAAGGTTCGTGCTGCCCAGCTCGGGTCCCACGAGTGGTACCCAGTCCGGCACGAGCCGGTGCGCGCGCTTCAGCAGCGGGAAGAAGTAATAGGGGCCGTCGACCTTGTCGGTGCGGCCCGTGCGCGAGTCGCCGACGACGATCGAGGGCCTGTATATCCGCCACGGCATCGTCGCGGTCTCGCGTACGAGCCGCTCGGATTCGAACTTCGTGCGGTGGTAAGGATGGTCGAGCGGCTGCCCGACGTCGAACATATCCTCACCGAACTCGCCGCGGTAGGTGCCTGCGACCGCGATCGAGGAGACGTGATGCAGCAGCCTTGCGCCGACTGCATCGGCGAGTTCCAGCGCGTGATGGGTGCCCTCAACGTTGGCGAGCTGGTTGACCTCAGCGCCGGCGGTCATGTCGTAGACCGCGGCGAGGTGGAAGAAGTGCGCGATGCCCTGCTCGCGCAGCGCGGCGATCGTCTCCGGATCGATCCCCAGCAGCGCTTCGTGCAGGTCCCCGACCACCGGCTTCAGCCGGGCGCGGGCGGCTGGAGTCTTCACCGTCCAGGTGTCGATGAGGTGCTCGAGCCGCACCAACGAGCTCTCGCGTGCCAGCAGATGGATGTCGGCGTTGGCGCCGCGCTTGCGTGCGGTGCGCTCCAACAGCAATGGCACGAGATTGCTGCCGATGAAGCCCGTCGCACCGGTGACGAAGTAAGCCATCGACCTACCGTAACGTGTGGCTGTTGGGATTCCGGGTGCTCCGGGTCGGCTGTTACCAGCCGCCCTTCCACTCGACCGCCGAGGCGCGGTGCTTGGCGGCGTCCTGACGGGCGTGCTTGCGATGGTCGAGCCAGGCCTGGATCAGGGAGAAGACGATGATCAGCACCGGGAACAGCCCGATGAGGATGAACATCGTGTTGGTGATGGTCTTGTCGTCGGTCGGCCCATAGAGCCCTTGACCGCCGTGCGTCGTCGCAAGCGCAGCCGGCGCCAGCGCAAGCGCCGCGACAACCACTGACAGCGCGAAGAGGGCTGCTCGCCTACGACTCATTGGCCGCAAGGCTACCGGATGCGGCGGCCAAACGTACGTGGTCGAGCGCCTCGATCAGCACCGGGTTGTAACGCTGGGCCGACGCGTCGCTCGCCATCGCGGCGACCTCGAGGTGGCGCACCGGTGACTCGAACACGGTCGCCTCCAGAGCCGCTGCCAGCTCCCGCTGCTTGGCCGGCGGCACGGCATCATCGGCCGTTGTCAGCACCACGGCGGTGGGGAACGGCTGCGGGCGCAGCCATGCCCGCGAGTCGAAGCGGCCGAGCTCGCTCCCGGCCTGGCTGATCGCCCGCGCGCTGTGCCGTGTCATCTCCGCATGCACCCAGCCCGCGCCGGGACCACGCTTGACACCTACGTGTTTCAGCGCCGCGCCCCAACCGCGACCTGGGGCGACCGACAGGCCGAAGCCGATGAACGGCATCGCCTTCCAGCTGCGTCTGAGCTCGACCTCCTGCCAGTGTTGGGCGGTGCCGCTCAGCACCAGGCCGGCGATGACGTCGGGGTGGTCACGCGCGACCAGCTGCGCGATCGCGCCACCCATCGAGTAGCCGTAGACGATCACCGGTCCGATCCCCAGCACGCGAATCACCGCGGCCGCGTCATCGGCGCAGTCCGTCAGGCGGAACGGCACCAGCGGCCGCGGCCCGCGGCCGTGACCACGATGGTCGATGCTGATGACCCGGTAGCCGGCCGCGATCACGTCGTCGTAGAGCCCACCGAAATTGAGGTCGGCGCTCGCGATCCAGCCGTGCAGCATGAACACGACCGGACCGTTGCCGGAGGAGTGGGGTGGGTGGGTCGTCGGGTGGGTGGGCGGGCGGGCGGGACCGGAATCGCGAAGGAAGAACTCACCGCGGTCCGGCACCACGACCGTGCGCGCAGGCGGGAAGTCTCGCGGTGGGACCGGTGGGTGAACGGGTGGCGCCACGTCCTGATCCTAGACGGAGGGCGACGGGTCCACCGGCGTCCGACGGGACACGAAATACGCACTTGACGCGGCGGCCTGGTTAGCATGCGCTCCCGTGCGAGCCGCGTTTCGCTATCTCACCGCCGTCCTTTTCGTCGCGATAGTCATACAGGTCGCCCTGGCAGCCTTCGGCGCCTTCGACGCGGTCCACAAATCCAAGCACGCGCCTGTTGCGCACAAGATGATCGACAATGGCTTCGGGCCCCACGCCCTGTTCGGCTACATCATCATCATCCTCATGCTCGTGCTTCTGATCGTCGCGGCCGCCGGGCGGCTCGGGCCGACGCCGATCCGGCTCGCTGGTGGCCTGCTACTGGCCGGGATCATCCAGGCAATTCTCGGAGTGATCTCCGAGAACGCGCCGGGGGTCGGCGTTCTGCACGGAATGAACGCGCTCCTCATCTTCGCGTTATCCGGGATGCTCGCGCATCAGACCTGGGCCGCCGAGCGCGGAGGCAGCACAGCGGCGACCGCGCCCGCCGGCTAGTCACTCGCCCCGCGCTGCACGCGCAGATACGGCTGCCGGTCTCTGCACTCGCGGTGGTGGAGGGGAGCACGTGCGGCCAGGTTCTGGTCAGGGCCGGCCGGGTGATCAGCCTCAGTGCTCTTACCATCAGCCCTATGGCTGTGATCATCGCCTCCGACCTCAGCAAGGACATCTCCGGCGAGCCGCTGCTGCGCGGCATCTCATTCAAGCTGGAGCGCCGCGACCGCATGAGCCTGTCCGGGCGCAACGGGGCCGGCAAGACGACGCTGCTGCGAATGATCGCTGGGGAGGCGTCGGTCGACGGCGGCGAGGTCGTGCTCGCCAAGGGGACGAAGATCGCACTGCACGACCAGCGACCGCCGCGCGACCGCGCGGTAACGCTTCGTGATTATGTGCTCTCCGGCGCTCCGGAGCTGGTGGCGCTCGAGGCCGAGCTCCAGCGCCTGGAGCAGCGGATGGCGGACGGTGACCACGAGGAGCCGACCCTGACTGCCTACGCCGACGCTCAGGCGGCGCTCGAGCACGCCGGTGGCTACACCTGGCGTGAGCGGGTGCTCGCGACTCTGCACGGCCTGGGCTTCACAGACGACGCGGCGCTCGACCGCCGACTCGGGACCTTCTCGGGCGGCGAGCTGACGCGTGCGTCGCTCGGACGTGCGCTCGCCGGTGATCCTGACCTGCTGTTGCTCGACGAGCCGACGAACCACCTCGACATCGCCTCGCTGGAGTGGCTTGAGTCGTATCTGAAAGCGCTCGATGCGGCGGTGATCCTGATCGCGCACGACCGCTGGTTCCTGGAGTCCGTAGCGACGGCGGTGCTCGAACTCGAGGCCGGACGCGGAAGGTTCTTTCCTGGCACCTGGCACCAGTGGCGCACGGAGAAGGCGCAGCGCGAGTTGGCGCTCGGACGCGCGATCGAGCGCCAACAGGCGGAGATCGACCGCCTCGAGAAGTTCGTCACACGATTTCGCGCCGGCACCCGCGCGCGCCAGGCGCAGGCCCGGCAGAAGCGCCTGGACAAGATCGAGCGGATCGATCTCAAACGTAGCGATCGTGACGGGCTCGCGTTCGCCTTCAAGCCGCCGGAGCGCAGCGGCCGTGTGGTCTTCGAGTTCGACGACGGGCGCGTGAGCGTCGGCAACCGCGTGCTACTCAAGGATGCGGAGCTGTGGCTGGAACGCGGTGAGCACGTGTCCGTCGTCGGACCTAACGGCGCCGGCAAGACGACGCTGATAGAGACGCTCGCCGGTGAGCGCCCGTTCGCCGACGACGGCGCCGACGCGCGCGATGCCACAGGCATGGCGGTGCGTGGTGCCCAGTCGAGCGCGACCACCGAGAATGGCTCCGGGCCCGCGGTGACCGGCACGCTGCGTACCGGCCACAACGTCAAGATCGGCTTCCTTTCGCAGCACTCCGAGGACCTGCACGCCGGCAGTGCCCGAACGGTCGTCGAGGCCTGCCAGCAGCGGACCGGCCTGACGCCCGCCAACGCGCGCGCGCTGCTCGGACGCTTCCTGTTCAGCGGCGAGGAAGCTGAGAAGCCGCTCGAGGGGTTATCGGGCGGCGAGCGCCAGCGGCTGTCGCTGGCGATCCTCGTGCAGTCGGGGGCGAACGTGCTGATCCTCGACGAGCCCACCAACCACCTCGACGTCGATAGCCGCGAGGCGCTCGAGGACGCGCTGTCCCAGTTCACCGGCTCGCTGCTGTTGATCTCCCACGATCGCGCCCTGCTCGACGCCGTTGGCACGCGCACGGTCGCGTTCGAGGACGGCACCCTGCGCACATATCTCGGCGGCTGGGCCGAGTACCTGCGCGTGCGTGAGGAGCGCGCCGCTGAGGAGGCGGTGGCGAAGCAGAGCGCGGTTCAGTCGAGACCCAAAGCCGGTGGCCAGCGGGCCACCGGCCGTAGCAACGGTGCCGGCGGCTCGGGCAAGCAGCAGGCGGCGCTTGAGCGCGAGATCGAGGACGCGGAGGCGGCGCTGCGGGCTGTCGAGGAGGCGCTAGCGGACCCGGCGGCGTGGTCCACTCCTGCGCGCTCGACCGAGTCGAGCGCACGCCACGAGGCTGCCAAGCGCGCCGTTGACGAGCTCTATACGCGCTACGAGCAGGTCGTCGGCTAGCGCAGGCGGGTGGCGCGGTTGCGAGCGCTGGTCAGCGCCCGCAACCGCATGGGTCCTACGCCCGGAGCGCTTCGGTCGGACTGAGCCGGGCGGCTTTTGCCGCTGGGTACAGTCCCGCGAGGGCGCCGATCAGGAAGCCGGCGCATGGCGCCGCGATCAGCGCGTACGTCGGCACCACAAACGGTTCGTGTTTGGTCGCCGCGTACACCTCCGTCGCGCCGGCGCCGATCAATAGGCCGAAGACGCCGCCGATCGCCGCCAGCAGCGCCGACTCGGCCAGGAACTGGAGGCTGATGTGGCCGCGGGTCGCGCCGAGTGCGCGGCGCAGGCCGATCTCACCGCGGCGCTCGAGCACCGAGATCACCATGATGTTCGCGATTCCGATTGCGCCGACCAGCAGCGCCACGGCGCCGAGCCCCAACAGCAGTGTCGTGAATTGGCCCTTGGCGGCCGCGCGCGCCTCGAGCGCGTCCGACGGCCTGTCGACGCTGACGCCGCTCGGGTCCTGCGGGTTGGCGGTCGCGGGCAGCAGGTTCGCGACCGAGGTCACGTTGTTCTGGCCGCTGCGCACGTAGATCTCGCTGGGCTCGGGCAGCTGCTGGAACAGCCGCTCGGCGACCGGCAGCGAGATGAACACGACCGAGTCCAGCGACGAGTCGAGCTTGACGGGCTTGAGGATCCCGACGACGACGAACCAGGTGTTGCCCAGGTAGACCATCACGTGGCCGCCGACGTGGTTGATCTGCAGGGTCGCGGCTGCCTCGGACCCCAACACGACCTCTGGGTACCGCTGGCTGACGCTCGAGAGGAAGTGGCCTGAGGAGAGCCCCGTGCCGACCACTTTCGGGAGGTTCTCGCTGGCGGCGTCCACGCCGATGCCACCGGTCTCCTCGGCTGGCACGAAGGGCGTGCGATACACGTTGGCGTTGCTGAGCTGGTATATCGGCGCGTCGCTCCTGACGTTCAGCATATGCTTGATCATCGGCACGGAGCTCGGGGCCAGTACGGCGCTGTTGCCGAGAAAGTCGGTGCCGGGGGAGACCGTCAGCAGGTTCGTCCCGAGCGCGTCGATCTCGGCGATCAGGTTGGCCTGCGCCGAAGAGGAGACGCCGACTACGGCGACCATCGCGCCGATGCCGATCGCGATCCCGAGCGCCGAGAGGGCAGCGCGCAGCTTGCGCGTACGCAGGCCCTGCAGCGCCACTCCGAACAGCTCACGTGGCGGCAGCCGTGCGCGGTCGAGCTCGGCTGTGTCGCGCGGCCCTGACGGTGTCCGGGCGGGCCGCCCGGCGGTGCCCTCGATCGCCACGTCGGTCATGTGCGCTCGTCCTTCACGATCTCACCGTCGCGCATGTGCAGGCGCCGGGGGAAGCGGCGGGCGATGCTCTCGTCGTGTGTGATCAGCACCAGCGTCGCGCCGTCGGAGCCCAGCTCGTTCAGCACGTCGAGCACGCCTGCGCCCGACTTCGAGTCGAGGTTTCCGGTCGGCTCGTCGGCCAGTAGGATCGCGGGGCGCTTCGCGATCGCGCGCGCGATCGCGACGCGCTGGCGCTCACCGCCGGAAAGCTGCTTGGGCCGGAAGTCGAGCCGATGCCCCAACCCGACGCGTTCAAGCGCCTCACGTGCGAGCGCCCGTCGCCGGCCCAGCGGCGCGCCCGTGTAGAGCATGCCGGTGGCGACGTTGTCGACTGCCGACATCGACTCCTGCAGGTGGAACTCCTGGAACACAAAACCAATCTGATGGGCGCGCAGGCCCGCCAGCTCGCCGTCTGAAGCGGTCGTGGTGTCGTGTCCGGCGACACGGACCTGACCGGATGTCGGCCGCTCGAGTGTGCCCAGGATCGTCAGCATCGTCGTCTTGCCGGAGCCCGACGGGCCGACGACCGCGACCTGGGCCGCGGCGGGGATGTCGACGCTGACGTCGCGCAACGCCGTCACGCCGCCCGGGTACTCCTTCACGACGTCGGTGAGCTCGACGCTCATCCCTGTGAGTCCGTGACTTTCAGACCGGGGTATATGCCCGAGCCGGAGATCGCGACGTAACCCGCGGCGAACAGCCCGGTTCTGACTGGGAGCAGTTTGTGCGGGCTGGCCGCCTCCTGCACCGCGAACGTGCTGCCGGAGGTCGCGAGCAGCGCCGTGACCGGGATTGAGAGCACGTTCTTGGCTTTGCTCTGGACAAAGTTCACGCTCACCGAAGCCTGGTCGAGTCCGCCGCCCTTGGCGGGCTTGTCCAGCTCGACCGTGACCGGCACCGTCGACGAGCCAGTGCCGGAGCTGCCGGTGGCGCCGCCCCCGCCGCTACCGCCGCTGCCGCTCGAGCTCTGCGCCACCGGGCTGACCGCGGTCACCTTGCCGTTCTGTGTGCCGCCGTTCGGCATCTCGACAGTGACGTGTTCGCCGATCGTGGCCTCGGACTGGACGCTCGCGCCGAGGTCGACGGTCACGACCAGCTTAGTGGAGGAGGTACTGAGCACCGCGACCGCGGGCCCGCCGCCACCGTTACCGCCGGTGTTGCCGGTGTTGCTGCTCTTGGACGGCGTGGTCGAACTATGAGACGGCGTGGTAGAGCTGTGAGACGGCGTGGTAGAGCTGTGAGACGGCGTGGTAGAGCTGTGAGACGGCGTGGTAGAGCCGTGAGACGGATTTCTCGCCGCCCTCAGTTCCGCCTGCTGTTCGTGCACAAGCCGCAGCAGTGCCTGCAGCGTTTGCCTGCTGAGGTTGTCGCTTCCGCCCGTTGAACTCTTCGGTGTAGTACTGGTCCCCGTTGTGGTTGACGGGGTTGTGCCGGTGGTCGTGGTGCCCGTGGTGGTGCCGGTCGAGGTGCCCGTGCCGGTGCCGGTGTCGGTGGTGGTCGTGCCCGTCGAGCCCTTTGAGAAGTCGACGAACTCCGTATCAGCAGTACCCGGAGCCGGCGTGTAGCTGGTTGATCCGACGGTCGTATCGACTGCTTGGACCATCTGCTGCCCGGGCAGGAACACGACCTGGCCGAGCGTGAGCGAACCTGTCTCCGTGTCGCCGAGGTGGTATTGGAGCGCGTCGATGCCGGCGGTCGTAGCCGTCTGCCAGGTGTCGTCGACGACGATCCCGTCCGGGTCGTAGCCAAGATCGACGAGGTTCTTGTTGAGTTCGTAGACGTCTGGTCCGGTCAGGTCCGAGGCATCCAGGTTCCGATAGGCGGGCGTCGAGCCGTTCATCAGCAGCACGGGTTTGTTGTCGACGTCGAACAGCGTATGGCCCGGTTTGATGATCGCCCCGATCTGCGGGGCCCAGGTGATCGTGCCGCTCAGCCGGTTGTAGACGGTCTGCGTGTCCGCGTAGCTGAGCGTGCCCGACTCGGTGTCAGTCGCGACCAGGTTGCGGCGCTGGACGGTTGCGGCCCCGGTCGCGGTGGTTCCCGCGCCCGAGGTGCTCTTCGGCGATCCGTTGTTGGACACCACGATTACGACGACCACGGCGGCCGCGACCAGCAGCGCCAAGATCGCGAGGGGGCGGCCGCGTCGCCGCGGCAGTCTGGGCTTGGGAATCTGCATGTCAGCCACCTGCCCTCTTCGTCGGGATTCCTTTCGGCCCTCCAATCAGCGGCATGCAGACCTTCTGCGCTGCCTGGAACGCGGGCGAGTTCGGCTGGAGTCCACCGCCGCCGCCGGCGGCCTTGGCTCCGATCCTGATGCCGACGCCGCGTCCGTCCGGGCCGGTCCCGACTGTCGGGTCCGGGAAGTTCGGGACGCCGTGCGAGCGCATGCACTCAGCCATCTTGAGCGCCCCTTTCTGGAGTTTCGCGAGCTGCGCGCCGCTGATCGGCGGGCCGTGAGGCTGGAGGCTCTGGCAAGTCTGCATCGCCTTCTGGAAGGCGGGGCCGCTGACGTTCAACTGGTGTCCGTCGACCGTGATAGAGGTAGCACCGCCGTTGGAGCTCTGCTGGATCGAGCTGCCGCCACCGTTGCCGCTGGACGGGTCGGGAAAATCGGGAACCCCGTGCGAGCGCATGCACTCGGCGAGCTTGAGCCCGTTGCCGCGGCCGTTGACGGCGGCCTGCTTCGACGGCTTGGTTGGGCTCGAGCCGCCGCAGGCCGCGAGTGCGACGGCGGCAGCGAGCATGGCTGCGGTTACGCTGGCTGCACGGATCATGGCCGCAGTTCTACGCGGCCGAGGGTTACAGCACGGGAACAACGACTGTCACGAAACGCAAGAGTTTCCGAAGAGTCTGCGGCGTCGCTGCTCTTCGAGCCAGCGCGATAACAGCAGACGTTACTTCCCCGTAACCGCGTGCTAAGCATGCTGTGAACACATATGCGAGTACTGGTCGTCGAAGATCACCTGGAACTGGCCGAGGCTGTTGCCTCGGGGTTGCGCCGCGAGGGTATGGCCGTCGACATCGCCGGCGACGGCGAGTCTGGCCTCGCCAACGCGCGTGTGTACGAGTACGACGTGATCGTGCTCGATCGCGATCTGCCCGAGCTCCACGGCGATGAGGTCTGCAAGCAGCTGAACACCGACGGCATACGCGCCCGCGTGCTGATGCTGACGGCGTCCGGAGGCATCGAGGATCGCGTCCAGGGGCTCAGCCTCGGTGCCGACGACTACCTTCCCAAGCCGTTCGCGTTCTCCGAACTGGTCGCCCGCGTGCGAGCGCTCGCCCGGCGCGCACAGCCGGCGTTACCGCCGGTACTCGAGTCCGGCGACCTGCAGCTTGACAGCGCCCGCCGGCACGCCAGCCGCAGCGGCGAGCGCCTCGACCTCAGCGCCAAGGAGTTCGCCGTGCTCGAGCTGCTGATGGGCGCCCAGGGCGCCGTGATCTCCTCGGAGGAGCTGCTCGCCCGCGCCTGGGACGAGGCGGCCGACCCGTTCAGCAACGTCGTCAAGGTGACGGTCAGCCGCCTGCGGCGCAAGCTGGGCGAACCTCAACTCATCGAGACGGTGCCTGGTGGCGGCTACAGAATCTGATCCTGCCGGCGAGCGCGGACCCGTGAGCGAGTCCGATCCCGTGAACGAGCCCGAGCCCGGGCGTGCCTCTTCGGCGCGCGCGCGTGGAGGCGAAATCCTTCGGCGCCTTCGTGGCCGCGCCCCGGTGACGCTGCGGCTGCGCTTGACGCTCCTCTACGGCAGTGTGTTCATCGCCGCCGGGGCGGGGCTGCTTGCCGTCACCTACGGCCTGTTCAAGCACAGCCAAGACGCCCAGAACCAGAGCGTGGCGATCCGCGGCGTGCAATTCAAGATCCCGAAGGGGGTTGACCAGGCGACCTTCTTCCCCGGTGGCGGTCCGGCGGTGTTCGCGACCAAGACAGGCGTTGGCAAGTCGGCACCGACGTCCAAGACGAGTGGTGGTGTCAGGACGGCGGTGTCGGGCAATGGTGGGCACTCTGTGCAGGCGCCCGTCCGCCACACGAAGTCCAAGCGACCGCTCGCTGCACGGAACGGCGCTGTAGCTCGCCGCAACTACATCCGCGCCCTGGGTTCCATCAAGGACTCCCCCTCGCCCGCGCAGCTGCTCAAGCAGATCAGGACATCAGGACAGCGGCAGCTGGTCGCGATCGCCGCGACCGCAAATATCAGGCTCAGAGCTGCGCAGTCGAGTGACGCCTCATCGCTGCTTGAGTGGTCCGGGATCGCGCTGGCCGTCGTGGCGCTGCTCTCGATCGCCCTCGCCTGGTGGCTGGCCGGCCGCGCCCTGCGCCCGCTGCGGACGATGAACAGACGCGCGCGGGAGATCAGCGCCGAGAACCTGCACGAACGCCTGGGCGTCGAGCTGCGCGGCGACGAGCTCGGCGAGCTGGGCGCGACCTTCGATGCACTTCTGGGACGCCTGGAGGGCGCATTCGACTCGCAGCGGCGCTTTGTCGCCAATGCCTCGCACGAGCTCCGTACCCCGATCACGCTCGAGCGCACGCTGCTGGAGGTCGCATTGGCGGACCCCGGCGTCTCCGTCGAGTCGCTGCGTCAGATCTGCCAGCGCGTCGTCGTCTCGACCGAGCAGCAGGAGCGGCTGCTCGACGCGCTGCTGACGCTCGCGCGCAGCGAGGCGGGCGCGGCCGCGGGGGAGACCGTCGACCTCGCCGCGCTGGTCGAGGACGCGCTGCTGACCCGCGAGGGTAGCCTCGACGGCATCACGGTCGAGAGCCAGCTCGAGCCCGCCGTGGTCGTCGGCGACGAGGCGCTACTGGAGCGACTTGTCGCGAACCTGCTCGACAACGCCATCGTCCACAACGACGCTGAGGCGCGCTGGATCAAGGTCCGGACGGGCGAGAATGAGGGCGCGCCCGGGCTATGGATCGCCAACGGCGGCGAGGTCGTCGACCCTGCTCGGGTCGAGGAGCTGTTCGAGCCGTTCCGGCGCGGCACCGGCGAGCGTGTCGGCGGCCGCGACGGCGGCTTGGGGCTCGGGCTGTCGATCGTGCGCGCGGTGGCGGTCGCGCACGCCGCCAAGATCGAGAGTCACGCTTCGCCTGCGGGCGGTCTCGAGTTCGAGCTGCGCTTCGCCTCCGATGCAGCCGCCAAACCCCCAATCGCGGGCTTGGAAACTGTGACGGCTTAGTCCGGATCCACCATTGAGAGGCGGGGCGGCGGAGCGCTGTGCGAAGCGTCAGTAGCCGGACCCGGTCGTTGTCGTAGTACTGCTCTTGGTGATCTTGTGGCCGCTCGTGCTAACGACATAGAAGCCGTTCACACCCTCGCCGCTCGTGCCCTTGCCGCCTGAGGCGAAGGTGTAGAGCGGATGTTTGTTGTACGTCACCTGCTTGATTCCGCCGGCGATCTTGGTCGTGCCGAGGTCGGCCTTCTTTGCGCTACCCGAGGCCTTAAGTGTGCCGCTCGCCTTCAGCGGTGGCCAGATCGAAAGGCAACCGGCCGTACAGGCAGGATGCCCCGGCTTGTCGCCTGCATCGAGATACAAGGTCTTGCCGGAGCTCGTCACGAGGATCGTCCCGAACGAGGTCTTCTTCGTCGTGACGACCGTCGCTGCGGCCGAATGGGCAGACTGGGCGAGAGCTGAGGTGGCCATCGCGAGCGCGCCCAGCGCTGCCAAAGCAAGCAGGGCTCTACGTATCTTCATCGCTGTCTCCAAAGATCGAGGTGTGCTGTTAACTCGTAGACGCTGCGCTCGCCCGCTTCCTTCCCGGCTGAGTCGAACAGTTGAGCGGCCAGTCAAAATACGCCCGGGATTGACGTCGCAACCGTCGCGCCCAGCCGAAGTCGCGTCGGGGTGTCCTTCTAGACTCAGTTCACGATGTCAGTGCCCACCGAGGCCCGGCAGGTGCGGATTGCTCTCGTCGACGACGACAGCGGCCTTGTGACGGTGATGGTGCGTCGGTTCGAGGCACTCCGCTGGGATCACGAGGTCCTTTCCTACGCGCCGGGCCCCGATCAGCTCGCCGCGATGCATGTCCACGCGCTGGTACTGAACCCGACATTGAGCGGGCTCGAGTACATCGAACGGATTGGCGTGGCAATGCCAGGACTGGCGATCCTTGCCGTTTCGGGCCCTACGCAGGTCGCCGACCGCGTACGCGCGCTGCGCGCGGGCGCCGACGACTGGGTCACCAAGCCGTGCCATCCCGAGGAACTGATCGCGCGGATCCAGGCGGTGATGCGTCGCCGGCGGGTCGGCGAGTCCCTGCTCGACGACGAGCCAACGATCGCCGGCGAGCTCGCGATTCGCCCAGACCAATTCGACGCCTACGTCGGCTCTGAGCCGGCCGGCCTCTCACGCAAGGAATACGACCTGCTGCGGCAGCTCGCCTCGGCCGAAGGGCGCGTGTTGGAGCGCGAGGTCATCTACCAGCGCGTGTGGGGCTACACAATGGTGCGTGGCGACCGTTCGGTCGATGTCTTCGTGCGCAAGCTCCGCAACAAGCTCGAGCGGATCTCGCCGGACTGGCGCTACGTGCACACCCACTTCGGCGTCGGGTACCGGTTCACGCCCGAGCGAGCCGAGGTCGAGCGAGCCGAGGTCGAGCGAGCCGAGGCCGAGGGCGTCGAGCCCGCCGAGGCCACCAGCGCCGAGCTACCCGCGAATCCGGCGGTACCCTTGGGTCTGACAGCGTTCCGCTGAACCAGGCCAGGCGCCCTTGAAGCTCGACACCAACTTTCGCAATGTGCTCATCGTCGTCGCGCTGGCGACGGTGGTTTACGCGCTGAACAACACCGGTGACTTCGCGCTCAGCTTCCTCACGCAGCTGATTTCGCTCGCGTTCCTGGGTGCATTCGCCTGGATCGCCTCGCGGCTATACCGCGAGCACCGCACCGAGCTCTACTCACTCGGCACGCGCCGCCGAACCGCGCTTTACGTGGCCCTCGGCGTCGCGGCGCTAACGATCAGCGCCGCCGACCGCCTCTGGGCGACCGGCATCGGCACGCTCGTCTGGCTTTTGGTGCTCGCTGCCTGCGCTTATACGCTCTATTCGCTGTACCGCTCCACGCAGGAGTACTGAGGGCCAGGACCCGGGCGCTGCAGCAGTCGGGGGGTCCAGCGGGACCTCCCCGACGGGCTAACGCGCTTAATTAGGCGAGGTCGAATCGGTCCAGGTTCATGACCTTGTCCCAGGCGGCGACGAAGTCGCGCACGAACCTCTCGCCAGCATCGTCGCTGGCGTAGACCTCGGCGACCGCGCGCAGCTCAGAATTCGAGCCAAACAGCAGGTCGACGCGGCTACCGGTCCACGCCTCGCCGTTGGGGCCTGTGCCGGTGAAGCTCGCCGAGTCGGGTGACGCGGGCTTCCAGGTGGTCCCGAGATCGAGCAGGTTGACGAAGAAGTCATTCGTCAGCGTGCCCGGGTTCGCGGTCAGCACCCCGACCGAGGAGTTGTCATGGTTGGCGCCGAGGACCCGCAGACCGCCGATCAGCACGGTCATCTCCGGGGCGCTCAGGTTGAGCAGGTTGGCGCGATCGACCAGCAGATACTCACCGGGCAGGCGGTTGCCGGCGGCGAGGTAGTTGCGGAAGCCGTCTGCCTTCGGTTCGAGAGCCTCGAATGACTCGACGTCGGTCTGTTCCTGGCTGGCATCAACCCGCCCCGGGGTGAACGGCACCTCGACCGCATAGCCGGCCTCGGCCGCCGCGCGCTCGACCGCGACACACCCGGCGAGGACGATCAGATCGGCCAGTGATACACGCGTGCCCGCTTCGCTGATGACCGACTGGATGTCCTCGAGCTTGGCAAGCACGGTGGCGAGCTCACCAGGGTTGTTGACCTCCCAACTGCGCTGCGGCTCGAGGCGGATGCGGGCGCCGTTGGCACCGCCGCGCTTGTCACTGCCGCGGAACGACGCCGCGGCCGCCCAGGCGGTCGACACCAGTTGCGAGACCGTCAGGCCCGAATCGAGTATGCGAGCCTTGAGGGCCGCAATCTCAGCCGCGCCGATGGGCTCGCTCGAGGCCTGCGGGAGCGGGTCCTGCCACAGCAGTTCCTCGCTCGGGACCTCGGGCCCGAGGTAGCGGGCGACCGGTCCCATGTCGCGGTGGGTCAGCTTGAACCATGCGCGCGCGAAGGCGTCGGCCAGCTCATCCGGATTGTCCTTGAAGCGCCGTGAGATCGGCTCGTAAACCGGGTCGAGGCGTAGCGCCAGGTCCGTAGTAAGCATCGTCGGCCGGCGCGCAGCGCCGCCGTTGTCCGGAGCAGGGATGGTGGCCTCTGCGTCCTTGGCCACCCACTGATGGGCGCCGGCGGGACTCTTCTGCAGCTCCCACTCGAACCCGAAGAGGTTCTCGAGAAAGTCGTTGCTCCACCTGGTCGGCGTGGTCGTCCAGGTGACTTCGATGCCCGAGGTGATCGCGTCGGCGCCCATGCCGCTGCCGTACGTGCTGCTCCAGCCGAGGCCCTGCAGCTCGATTGGCGCGGCCTCCGGTTCGGGGCCGACGTTGTCGGCCGGACCGGCGCCGTGGGTCTTGCCGAACGAGTGTCCGCCCGCGATCAGGGCGACCGTCTCCTCGTCGTTCATCGCCATGCGGCGGAAGGTCTCGCGGATGTCGCCGGCTGCTGCCAGCGGATCCGGGTTGCCGTTCGGGCCCTCCGGGTTGACGTAGATCAGGCCCATCTGGACTGCAGCCAGCGGCTCCTCGAGCTGACGGTCACCGCTGTAGCGCTCGTCGCCGAGCCAGGTCGTCTCGGAGCCCCAATAGACGTCGTCATCCGGCTCCCAGGCGTCGACGCGACCGCCGCCGAAGCCGAAGGTCTCAAAGCCCATCGTCTCGAGTGCGACGTTGCCGGTCAGGACGATCAGGTCGGCCCAGGAGATCGCCCGGCCGTACTTCTTCTTGACCGGCCAGAGCAGCCGGCGCGCTTTGTCGAGGCTGACGTTGTCCGGCCAGCTGTTGAGCGGCGCAAAGCGCTGCTGACCGGTGCCGGCGCCGCCGCGGCCGTCGCTGATGCGGTATGTGCCGGCGCTATGCCAGGCCATCCGGATCATCAACGGCCCGTAATTGCCGAAGTCGGCCGGCCACCAGTCCTTGGAGGTGGTGAGGACCTCAGCGATGTCCTGTTTGACCGCGTCCAGGTCGAGGCTATTGAAGGCCTCGGCGTAGTCAAACGACGCTCCCAGCGGGTTCGCGACCGCCGGGTTCTTGGCGAGGACCTTCAGATTCAGTCGGGTTGGCCACCACTCAGTGTTTGGGTCTCCCTTGAGCGGGTGCGTGAGCCCACCATCTGGAATCGGGCAGCCGCCAACTGTGGCGCCCTCTTCGTTCATTTCGCCGACGACGGCGTCAGGGGTCTCAGACACAGAGATCCTTTCGGGTCAGTGGGTTTGTGTTTTGAGGGGTACCAGCTCGGAAGCATGTGCGTCGGCGCAGTTGGGACACAGGCCCCAGTAGATGACTTCGGCCTCGTCGATCGTGTAACCGTGGTGTTGAGCAGGCGCCAGGCAGGGTGCGTCGCCGATAGAGCAATCGACATCGGCGACCGCACCACAGGCGCGGCAGACGATGTGGTGGTGGTTGTCGGCGATGCGGGCCTCGTAGCGGGCGGTCGAGCGCGAGGGCTGGATACGGCGCAGGAGGCCGGCGTTGGTTAGCGCCTCCAGCACGTCGTAGACCGTCTGGTGGGATACATCGCCGAGCTGCAAGCGCACGGACTCGATGATCGAGTTGGTGTCGGCGTGCGGGTGCGTGCGCACGGCGTTCAATACGGCGATACGGGGTCGCGTCACGCGCAGCTCGGCGGCTCGCAGCGTCTGCTCGATCTCCAGGCTGGTCGACACTGTTTCGAGTGTCGCTGCTTTTCTGGACTCAGTCAAGTTAAGGCGCGGCGTTCGTGCCCGGGTCGAGGTCAGAAATCCCCCCTCAGAGGGGAGTTCTGACGTCAACTGGTGGTGCCTAGACTGAAACGCGATGTCGATCGTCTCCGCTCAGCGCCGCCGTGAACTGCCCGACGAGCCGGGCGTCTACCTGTTCCACGACGCCGGCGGGAAGGTCATCTACGTCGGCAAGGCGATCTCGATTCGCAAACGGGTCGCGTCGCACTTCTCGAACCCGAGCACCCGCGCCGGCCGCGACCTGCTGCCGATGATCGACCGCATCGAGGCGCTCGTCGTCCACACCGAGTCTGAGGCGTTGCTCGTCGAACAGAACTTCATCAAGCAGTATCAGCCGCGGTTCAACATCAGGCTGCGGGACGACAAGTCGTACCCGTACATCGCGATCAGCCTCGACGAGGACTTCCCACGCGTGTATTTCACACGCGAGCGCCACCGCCGGGATCGCGCGTACTTCGGCCCTTTCTCGAGCGCGAAGCGCACCCGAGCCACGTTGGAGGTACTGGGCAAGGTCTTCCTGTTCCGCACCTGTGACGGGCCCGAACCGGGTCGCCGCAGCGGCTCGCCGTGCCTCGACTACTACATCAAACGCTGTGAGGCGCCGTGCGTCGGATACGTCAGCAAGGAGGACTACCGCGCCGCGATCGACGGCGTCGTGGCGTTCCTGTCAGGCCGCTACCGCGAGATCGAGCAGCGACTCGAGTTCGAGATGCAGCAGGCAGCGGCTGAGCAGCGCTACGAGGATGCCGCTCGGGAGCGCAACCGCCTGCGGGCCGTCCGCCGCCTGCTCGAGCGCCAACGGGTCTCGGTCGATCAGGGCGGCACGTTCGACGCGATCGCGGTCGCAGTGGCCGACGGCGAGGCCAACGCGCAGGTGCTGCAGGTCCGCGACGGCGTGCTGTCCGATCGTCAGAGCTTCTACCTGGAAAACGCCGCCGACGCCGACCCGGCCGAGGTCGCCGAGGCGTTCATCATCCAGTACTACGCCTCGGCGATGATGATCCCGCCGCTGGTCGTGGTGGAGCAGGGGGTCGCTGGCGAGCAGGGAGCCGCCGGTGAGCAGGGAGCCGAGCAGGGGGTCGCCGGTGAGCAGGGAGCCGGGAGCGTGGCGCCTCTGTCGATCGCCCTGAGCGAACGCCGCGGCTCGCGTGTCGAGGTGCGCGAGGCGGAGCGCGGCGACAAGCGCAGGATCCTCGAGTTGGCTCAACGCAATGCACGCCTGGCGCTCGACCAGGAGAAGCTGCGGTCCGAGCGCCGCCGCCAGCAGCGAACCGAGGCGATGGATCAACTGCAGCAGGCGCTCGGGCTCGAGACGCTGCCACTGCGGATCGAGTGCTACGACATCTCGACTCTGATGGGGACCAACACGGTCGCGTCGATGGTCGTCTTCGAAGGAGCGGCGCCGAAGAAGGCCGATTACCGGCGTTTCAAGGTGCGCAGCGTGGGCGAGGATGGGCCCGACGACTTCGCTGCGATGGAGGAGATCCTGGGGCGGCGGATGGCGCAGTTCGAGGCACAGGAGGACCGCTCTCCACACGACAAGGAGTACGACCCGAGCTTCGCTGCGTTGCCGAACCTGATCGTGATCGACGGCGGCAAAGGACAGCTATCGGCCGGGCTCAGAGCGCTCGACGGCTTTTTGCAGCGGGGCGTCGCCGTGGTATCGCTCGCCAAGCGCATCGAGGAGGTTTTCATCCCAGGGCGCGCGTCGTCATTGGTGCTCCCGCACGACACCCCGGAACTCCAGCTGCTGCAGCGGCTGCGCGATGAGGCCCATAGGTTCGCCATCACACACCACCGCCAGCGCCGCGACCGTGCGATGACGGCCTCCGTGCTAGACGGGCTGCCGGGCCTCGGACCGGCGCGCAAGCGGGCGTTACTGACGCACTTCGGGTCACCGGACGCCGTGCTCGAGGCGTCACGCGAGGAGCTCGAAGCGGTCCCTGGGATTCCGGGGCGGCTGGCGCGCGAGCTGCACCGTGAATTTCACAAGACCGGAGTCTGAACAGGTCAGACTCGCTATCCGCAACACTTGGTAAACCCCTTGGTAGGGGGCCTAGAGGTGTTACGAAACGGACACAACTAAGTCGATGTCTGTACAAGAAAACGAACTCGCACTACGCGATCTGGTCGTGATCACCGGCTTCTCCGGGGCCGGGAAGTCCACGGCGATGGCTGCCTTCGAAGACGAGGGGTACTTCTGTGTGGACAACCTGCCGTCGGAGATGATCAGCTCGCTGGTCGAGCTGTTCGCGCACACCGGCTCGAAGGTTGCCTACGCCGCGATCGTCTCCGACGTACGCGCCGGCAGCTACTTCGAGGGCCTGGCAGAGGTGATCGACCGGCTCGAGACGCTCGACGCGCACCACCGCGTGCTCTTCCTCGAGGCCAGCGAGGAGACACTGCAGACCCGCTACAAGGAGACACGTAGGCGCCACCCGCTGTCGCCCGACGGGAGCGTCGCCGCCGGAATCGCGCGTGAGCGTGCGGCACTCGCGCCGGTGCGCGAGCGCGCCGACGTCGTCATCGACACGACCGGCCTGACCGCCGCACAGCTGCGGCGCAAGCTGTCCGACGAGATGCTGCCGACGCGTACCCCGGGACGCCTGGCGATCACCTTCGAGAGCTTTGGCTTCAAGAACGGTCCGGCGCGCGACCCCGACCTGATGTTCGATGTGCGCTTCCTTCCCAACCCTCATTACGAGCCGTCGCTGCGGCCCCTGACCGGGCTCGATCAGGAGGTGGTCGAGTTCATCGACCACGATGGGGCGCTCACCGAGTTATACGACCGCCTGGACCCGCTGCTCGACTACCTGTTGCCTCAGTACCTCGCCGAGGGCAAGTCGCACCTCGTCGTGGCGATTGGTTGCACTGGCGGGCGACACCGTTCGGTCGCGATTGCGGAAGCCCTCGCCGAGCGTTTTCGGCCGCAGGTCGAGTATGTGGTGCAGGTCATCCATCGCGACATCGAGCGTCCGGCATGATCGACCACGTCGGCTTCGAGGTCGCCGATCTGGAGCGCTCGGCACGTTTCTACGACCCGTTGTTCTTCGCGCTCGGCGCGCGGCGCGTATTCGAATCCGAGCATGCGATCGCGTATGGCGTCAACACCGCTGACTTCTGGCTGGTCGTGCGAGAGCGGCCACCCGCGCCCGGTTATGGTCATATCGCGGTGCGGGCCAGCGGCAAGGCGGCGGTCGACGCCGCTTACCGCGCTGGGCTCGCGGGCGGTGGCAGCGACGACGGCGCGCCCGGACCGCGACCGCACTACGGCAAACGCCATTACGCCGGCTACCTGCGCGACCCCGACGGTCTGCGGGTCGAGATCGTCTCGCGGCGCTGAGGCGTTAGCCTCTGGCGCCTGCATGGCGCATGCAGTCAGCCTTGACGGCGCCCCGCGGCAACGAGCCGCCAGGGGACGCGAACATCAACGAGTCGGAGGGTCAATGGCAGTTCGAGTCGGCATCAACGGATTTGGGCGAATCGGCCGGAATGTGTTCCGAGCGGCGATCGAGCGCAACGCGGACATCGAGTGGCTCGCACTGAATGACCTCGTCGATCGCAAGACGATCGCGCACCTGCTCAAGTACGACTCGAACTACGGCCCGTTCCCGGGGACCGTCGAGGTGACCGACGGTGGTATCGCAGTCGACGGCCGCGAAGTCCGGGTGCTCGCCGAGCGTGACCCGGGCGCGCTTCCCTGGGCTGAGCTCGGCGCTGAGGTGGTGATCGAGTCGACCGGCTTCTTCACTGACCGGGAGAACGCCTCCAAGCACCTCGATGCCGGCGCCAAGAAGGTCGTGATCTCCGCACCGGCGACGAGTCCGGACGTGACCGTTGTGCTCGGAGTCAACTTCGACGCGGCCTACGACCCAGCCAACCACACGGTGATCTCCAACGCCTCCTGCACGACCAACTGTCTGGCTCCCGTCGCCAGGGTCCTGCAGGACACGGTGGGTATCAGGCACGGGCTGATGACCACGATCCACGCCTACACCGCGGACCAGAGACTGCAGGACATGCCGCACAAGGACCTGCGACGGGCCCGAGCGGCGGCCGTCAGCCTGATCCCGGCCACCACCGGGGCCGCGAAGGCGATCGGGCTCGTGATCCCCGAGCTGAACGGCAAACTCAACGGCTTTGCGATACGCGCCCCCGTCCCGACCGGCAGCGTCGTCGACCTGACTATCGAGGCGGAGCGCGAGACCACGAAGGAGGAGATCAACGCGGCACTGAAGGCGGCCGCGTCCGCGGGTCCGCTCGCGGGCTACCTCGAGTACACCGAGGACCCAATCGTCTCAGCCGACATCGTCCGCAACCCGGCTTCCTCGATCGTGGATTCCGAGCTAACCACTGTTCTGGACGGCACGCTCGTCAAGGTCGTTGCGTGGTACGACAATGAGTGGGGTTACTCCAATCGCATCGTCGACCTCGTCCAGAAGCTGTAGGACGCGGAATCGAACCATGGGAAGGACACCGCTCGCCGGGAGTAGAGAGTCTTGAGGACGCTGCGTGATCTTGGAGATCTAACGGGTAGACGCGTGCTGGTCAGGGTCGACTTCAACGTGCCGCTCGACGCCGAAGGCGGTGTGGCCGACGACACCCGCATCCGCGCGACGCTGCCGACGCTGCGCGAGCTGCGTAGGCGCGGCGCTCGCCTCATACTCGTCTCGCACCTCGGTCGGCCAAAGGACCGCGAGCCCGAGCTTTCACTCGCGCCCGTGGGGGAGCGCCTGAGCGAGCTCCTGGACGCTCCGGTGACAATGGCCCCGGGTGTCGTCGGGGAAGCGGTGACCAAGTTGGTCGACGCGCTCGAGCCGGGTGAGATCCTGCTGCTCGAGAACGTGCGCTACGAGCCGGGCGAGACGAAGAACGACCCCGCGCTCGCCGCGGCCCTGGCGGCATTGGCCGACGTCTACGTCGACGACGCGTTCGGGGCTGCCCATCGTGCCCACGCTTCGACCGTCGGCGCCGCCCAGTTGCTCGAAGAGCGCGCCGCTGGTCTCCTGCTGGAGCGCGAGGTGCGCACCCTGCTCGAGCTGATCGAGGCCCCTGAGCGGCCACTGGTCGCGCTTCTCGGTGGCGCCAAGGTGAGCGACAAGATCCATGTGATCGAGCGCTTCCTGCACGTGGCGGACGCCATCCTGATCGGCGGCGCGATGGCGTTCCCGTTCCTGGCAGCCCAGGGGCACGCAGTCGGAGCGTCGCTGTGCGCCGAGGAGGACGTCGAGCACGCCCGCTCGCTCCTGCGGTCCGATGGGAACGGGCCGGCGAAGTTGATCCTGCCCGTCGATCTCGTCCTCGCCGATCACTTCGGCGCCGACGCACGTCCCGTACACCTCGATGGCGTCGACGTTCCAGACGGCATGATGGGCCTCGACATTGGCCCCAGGACAAGCGCCGACTACACCGGCCGGATCGCCGATGCGGGGACGATCTTCTGGAACGGCCCGATGGGCGCATTCGAGCTTTATCCCTTCGCCGCCGGTACCAGAGCGGTGGCGGATGCGCTTGCGAGAGCCCATGGCGTTACCGTTGTCGGCGGCGGCGACTCGGCGGCAGCCATACAGCAATTCGGGCTGGCGGAGAAGATGACGCACGTCTCGACCGGAGGCGGCGCCGCCCTAGAACTGATCGAGGGAAGGAAACTGCCCGGGGTTGAGGTCCTCGGGTAGTCGACCGGAGCGTCCTCGGGTAGAACCGGAGTATGGAGGAATGCAGTGAGTGGTAGAACGCCGCTGATCGCGGGCAATTGGAAGATGAACAAGACGGTCGCCGAGGCGGAGGAGTTCATCCAGGCGCTGCTGCCGCGGGTCGCGACCAGCGACGGCGTGGAGGTTGCGATCTGCCCGCCGTTCACAGCGCTGACGCCGATGATCGACTCGACCCGCGGCTCGCGCGTGCAGGTCTTCGCACAGACGATGCACCAGGCGGCGTCGGGCCCGTACACCGGCGAGGTCTCTGCACGGATGCTCAGCGAGCTGGACGTGCACGGCGTGATCCTTGGCCACTCGGAGCGCCGCGAGCTGTTCGCAGAGACCGACAAGGCCCTGGCGCTCAAGGTCCCGGCGGCGCTCGACGCGAGCCTGATGCCGCTGCTCTGCGTGGGCGAGACGGATGCCGAGCGCGAGAACGGCGACACCGAGCGCAAGCTCCGCCATCAGATTCAGGAGGCGCTTGCCAAGGTCCCAAGCGAGCGGCTCGCGGAGGTCGCGATCGCATACGAGCCGATCTGGGCGATCGGAACCGGCAAGGTCGCCGAACCCGAGCAGGCACAGGAGGCGGCGGCATTCATCCGCGCCCTGATCGGAGACCGCTCACCAGAACAGGCCCAGCTCGTACGGATCCTCTACGGCGGCAGCGTCAAGCCGGAGAACGCGGGCGATATCCTCGCGCTGCCCGACGTCGACGGGGCGCTCGTCGGCGGCGCCAGCCTCGACCCCCGCGCGTTCGCTGCAATCATCGCCGCCGCGAGCTGATGGACGCGGATCCGAACTTGGGCTCGCTGCCCGTCGGCGGGCGGGTGGGATCAAATCCGGCGGCGCCGTCGTGCGTCTTGGTGGTACTGGACGGCTGGGGACTGGCGCCAGACGGCCCCGGCAACGCAATCTCGCTCGCGCGCACGCCGATCTTCGACGAGCTCTGGACCCGGTACCCGCACACGACGCTGACCGCCGGCGGGCACGCCGTCGGTCTGCCTGCGGGGCAGATGGGGAACTCCGAGGTGGGACACATGAACCTCGGCGCGGGCGCGGTCGTGATGCAGGACCTGACGCGCATCGATTTGGCCGTGAGTGACGGAGACATGGCGAGCAACGAGGTCCTGCGCGCGGCGGTCACTGGGCTTGCCACTGGCGCCCGCGTACACCTCGTGGGCCTCGTCTCAGACGGCGGTGTTCACTCGAGCATCGAGCACCTGCACGCGCTGATCGAGCTGACCACGGAGCTCGACGTCGAGGACCTCGTGGTCCACGCGTTCACTGATGGTCGCGACACATTGCCCCATTCGGGCGAGGACTTCCTCGAGCAGGTGGAGGGCTGGATTGCCGGGGCCGGCGTCGCCCGGATCGGCACGGTGGTCGGGCGCTACTACGCAATGGACCGCGACCGGCGCTGGGACCGCGTCCAGCTCGCGTATGACCTGCTCGTCCACGGCACCGCCGAGCACCACGCCGAGACGGCCGCAGACGCCCTCCGCGACGCGTATCGGCGCGATGAGACCGACGAGTTCATCAAGCCCGTCACGGTTGGCCGGGAGGCGCGGATCCGTCCTGGGGATAGCGTGATCGCCTTCAACTTCCGTCCCGACCGCATGCGCGAGATCACACGCGCACTGGCCGAGGACGGCTTCGACGAGGTCGATCGCGGCGGCGCACCTGTGGTCGAGCGCTACACGACGATGACCGAGTACGAAGAGGGCTGGCCCTATCAGGTCGCGTTCCTGCCGGCCCGCCCGGAGGTGACGCTGCCGCAGGTGATTGCCGCGCACGGCGGCCACCAGCTGCACGTCGCTGAGACCGAGAAATATCCACACGTCACGTACTTCTTCGGTGGTGGAGAGGAGCGTCCCCAGGAGGGCGAGCGGCGCGAGCTGGTGCCCTCGCCGCGAGACGTGCCGACCTACGACCGCAAGCCGCAGATGAGCGCCCCCGAAGCGGCGTCCGCCTTCGTTGAAGCTTGGGCAGAGGATCGGCCGGTATTCGGGATCATCAACTTCGCAAACGCAGACATGGTCGGCCACACGGGGGTGATCCCAGCGGCGGTGGCGGCTGTCGAGACGGTCGACCGCTGCCTCGGCGAGGTCGTGCGGGCGGTGCACGACAGTGGCGGCACGCTGCTGATCACGGCCGATCACGGCAACGCCGACAACATGCTCGAGCCGGACGGCAGCCCGAACACCGCGCACTCCCTGAATCCCGTGCCGGTGATAGTGACGATGCCGGGGCTGAAGCTGCGGGAGGGCGGAGTGCTGGCGGACGTCGCGCCGACGATCCTTGAGTTACTGGGCTTTGAGCAGCCGGCGGCGATGACCGGCGTGTCGCTGATCTTGAGCTAATGCTCACGTTGGGGGAGAAACCCGTCCCTAGGACGGGTTTCTCCCCCAGCGTGCCCACCAGCCCGCCAGCACGCGAGGTCTCAACCCGCAGGTTGAGAGCACGCGCCAGGTCAACCCGAGGATCAACTCCTGAGCCGATGTGCAAACGGCCCGCCGGGTCGATCATGCTCGCATGACAACTACCGATTACCTCATCGACTCAATCCTCGTCCTCCTCGTCCTGCTCCAGATCAAGGAGCGCCCGCTCACCAACCGTCAACTCATCCGTCCGCTGGTCATCCTCGGGATCGCGGTGGCCAACTACCTGCACGGGATCCCCACACAGGGCAACGACCTGGTCCTGGTCGGGGTGCTTGCCGTGGTCGGCGGCGCGATCGGTATCGCGAGCGGCGTCACCGTGATCCTTCACCGCAAGGCTGACGGCGTTGTGACCTTCCGTAGCGGCTGGCTCTCCGGCATCTTCTGGGTGCTCGGGATGGGTTCGCGCTTCGCCTTCATCTACTGGAGCACTCACGGCGGCGTCGGCACGATCGCCAGCTTCAGTGCCAACCACCAGATCACCGGGACCGAAGCGTGGACGGCGGCGCTGCTCGCCATGGCGGTGTTCGAAGTCTGCGGCCGCACGCTGACGATGGCGCTGCGCTGGAAGGGCAGGGAAGCTTTGACCGCCGCGGCGCTGGCCTAGACCCTAAGGTCTGATACCGATGCTGCTGCTGAACGCGCTCAATCGCCGCGACGCCACTGTGTTTCGGCTGGTCGGCCTCGCCCTGATCAGTTGGACCATATTCAGCTCGAAGTTCGCGCCCGCCACGAGCGGGCGCGGACTCGTTGTGCTGATCACGCTCTCGGTCGCGATCGTCGCCTGGCTCGTGTGGACCTTCTGGTCGTGCAGGGTGAGTCGCATGACCCCCGACGTCTACGTGCTGGCGATTGCCGGCGGGCTGCTGGCCACCGCAGACCTGGGCAGCGCCGCGAGCGCGTTCGCGTTCGTCGCCGCCACGGTCACCGGTGTACGGGTCGGGTTGATTCAAGGCCTGTCGGTTGCGGTGGTCGGCGCCGCGACACTGGCCGCGGGCGCGATCATCTACGACAACAGCGGGCTCGGCGTGCTCGCCTACGCGCTTGGTTTTGCGGCGGTGGCGCTGGCGGGCTCCAACCTGCGACAGCTCAACCTGCGAACCGAGCAGGCCGAGTTGCTGCTGGCGCAGACACAGCGCTCCCACGAAGAGCACGTGCGGACGGCGCGACTGGAGGAGTCGGCGCGGATCGCACGCAACATTCACGACGTACTCGCGCACTCCCTGGCAGGTCTCTCGATCCAGCTCGAGGCGACCGACGCGCTGCTGGCGCAGGGAGCCGATACGGACACGATCCGCGAGCGCGTTCAGCGCGCACACGAGCTCGCGCGCGAGGGGCTCCGCGACACGCGCCGCGCGGTCGGAGCACTGCGCGGCGATCCCGTGATCCCCGTGCCTGCCGCGATCGCGGGGCTGGTCGACGCGTTCGACGGGACAATTGAGTTCAAGCTGATCGGCGACGAGACCCGGCTCGAGGGAGAGGTGGGGGAGACGGCTGTACGGACGGTCCAGGAGGCGCTGACGAACGTGCGCAAGCACGCCGCTGGCGCAGAGGTGGAGGTGGCGGTGATCGTCGCGCCCGATGGCGTCGATGTCATCGTCGAGGACCGCGTGCTCGCCCCGATCACCGCGTCGAGTCTGGCCGGCACTGGTGGCGGCTACGGACTGCGTGGGATGCGCGAGCGTGCCGCCCCGCTGGGCGGGACGCTCACGGCCGGTCCGACTCCGGACGGCTGGCGCGTGGCGCTGCACCTCCCGCTGGGCCTATCCCTCGAAGGCAGCTCGTGAGCCGGCTGATCCGCGTACTGGTGGCCGATGATCAGGGCCTTGTGCGCGAGGGCCTGGTGACCCTGCTTGGGACGGCTGGCGGGATCGAGCCAGTGGCCGCTGCCAGCGACGGCGCAGAGGCTGTGGCGCTATGCGCGCGGTACCAACCCGATGTGGTGCTGATGGATCTGCGGATGCCCGTGATGGATGGTGTCGAGGCGACCCGAAGGATCCGCACCGAGCATCCCGAGACGGAGGTCGTGGTGCTGACCACCCATGCCGACGAGGCGTCGATCCTCGACGCGCTCGGCGCGGGCGCACGTGGCTACCTCACCAAGGACGCCGGCATTGCCGAGATCACTCGCGCCGTCGAGGCAGCGGCAGCCCATCAGACGCTGCTCGATCCGGTTGTTCAGGCACAGCTGCTGGCCGCGGCTACCGCACACTCCACGGCGCGAGCCGGGACGGCCGGCGGCTCAGCGGAGCCGCCGGCAACGCTGCCGGACGAGTTGACCCCGCGCGAGGCCGAGGTGCTCACTCTGATCGCGCGCGGCCTTTCGAACCAGGAGATCGCGGCCACGCTATTCGTCAGCGAGGCGACCGTGAAGACCCACATCAACCATGTGTTCTCAAAGATCGACGCGCGCGACCGCGCCCAGGCCGTGCACTACGCCTACACGCACGGTCTGGCGGGCGACTAGTAGCGGGCCGAGGCGGACCACAGCGGCACGCCTTCGGAGATCGGCAGCGGGTGGCTGATGTGGTAGCCCTGCGCGAGGTCGACGCCGTTACGGCGGAGGAAGAGTTCGGTCTCGCGGTCCTCGACGCCCTCGGCGATCGTCTGCTTGTTGAGCCCGTGCGCGACCGAGACCAGCGCCTCGATCACGAGCTGATCGGTGCGGTTGTTGCGGCAGTCGGTGACGAACTCGCGGTCGATCTTGAGGTAGTCGAAGGGGATGTGCTTCAGATAGAAGAAGCCCCCGAAGCCGGCGCCGAAGTCGTCGAGCGCGAATCGGCAGCCGAGCGCCTTGAGGCGTTCGGCGAAATCCCGCGCAAGCGCCATGTGTGAAATCGCCGCGGTCTCTGTGACCTCGAAGATCAGCCGGCTGGGGTCGATCTGGGAGCGGATCAGTTCGGTCCGCACCACTTCGAGCAACTGCGCGTTGGCCAGCGACTTGGCGGAGACGTTGATCTCGACCGAACCGTGGCGACCAGCAGCCTGCTCGCGCTCGACGAGCTCGATCGCGCGTGTGGCGACCCACTCGTCGAGCTCGTGGATCAGGTCGTAGCGCTCGGCGATGTAGAGGAAGGCGCCCGGCGGGATCGTGTCGCCGGACTCGTCGACCATGCGCAACAGAAGCTCGCACTGGTTTGTCAGGCCGCTGTGCAGCTCCAGGATCGGCTGGGCATGGAGCGTGAACTGCCCACGGTCGAGCGCATGGCGGATTCGCGCGATCCACTCCAGACGCGCCTTCATCCGTGGCTGGTCGTCGCGACCGCCGGTGTGCATCGCGACGCGGTCGCGTCCAGCCTCCTTGGCGTCGTACATCGCAAGATCGGCGTCGACCAGCACTGACTCGGCGTTGATCTGCTCCTGCGTGAACATCGTCACGCCGACGCTTGCCGTCACGTGGCGGCGTGCCTGCCCATGGTCGACACCGGCGTTGTGGTGTACGTCGGCGACGATCTCCTCGGCGACGTGACGGGCCATCTCGGCGTTCGCGTCAGGCAACAGAATCGCGAACTCGTCGCCACCTAGCCGGGCGATGGCGTCGGAATTGCGCAGCCGGGTTCGCAGGAGGTTGGCAACGGTCACGATCAGGCGGTCGCCCGCCTCGTGCCCGAGCGTGTCGTTGACGCCCTTGAAGTGGTCGAGATCCAGCACGAGCAACGCGCCTCGTGCGCCGTAGCGATTCACGTGCGTGACATGGCGCTCGAGTTCGGCTTCGAGCCCGCGCCTGTTCAACAGCGCAGTGAGCGGATCGTGGTCCGCCATGTGCCGGAGTTCTCGCTCGAGCATCCGCCGCTCGGTGATGTCGACGAGGTGCGTGATGATCTGGACCGGGTTACCGTCTGCGTCACGCAGCAGCCGGACGTGGTGCGAGACCCAAACCGCGTCGCCGTTTGCGCGCAGCAGCCGGCCGTCTCGTATGTAGCTGTCCATCTCGCCGCCGACCAGCTCGGCGAGCAGGCGCGTACGCTCATCCAGCTCTTCAGGGTGCGTGATCGTGGCGATGTTTATGGCGAGCAGTTCCTCACGGGTGTAGCCAGTGATTTCGCACAGCGAGTTGTTGACCTGAATGAGCCGGCCGTCCGGAGTGGCGACCGACATTCCGACTGGAGCGTCTTCGAAGGCGACGCGGAAGCGCTCACGTGCTGTGTGGACGTCATGCTCGAGCGACTCGATAACCGTGCGCTGCGAGCGACGATCTTCGCCGAGGCAACGCTCGAGCGCGGCGACTACAGCGTCCGGATCAGAGCGCACCGCGAAGTCGGTCGCGCCGGTCCGCAGAATCGCGGCTACGTCAGCACCGCCGATCTCGTCCGCGATAACGATCACGGGGCGC
This sequence comes from uncultured Conexibacteraceae bacterium, assembly GCA_963774025.1. Taxonomy (GTDB): domain Bacteria; phylum Actinomycetota; class Thermoleophilia; order Solirubrobacterales; family Solirubrobacteraceae; genus Palsa-465. The sequence continues at coordinate 180,116 of CAVZDL010000011.1, read as the reverse complement.
CTACCCGCATTCTCGACGGCCGAGCGCAGCAGCCCCTCGGCGTCGGAGCGCTCCGGGTTGTGCTCGAACACGACGATTGTCCAGCTCCCCTCGAGCAGCACCTTCGGCAGCCCTCTGGGCGAGTCGATCCGGTCGACCACGGCGCAAGGTACTGCGAGAAGCCGTCGCGTCAGGGCATCAACGCAGGCCGAAGCGGGCGCGACCAAGAGCACCTGTAGTTCCCCCAGATGAGCCTTCCCCCCATCGGCCATCGGCCCTAGAGGGTATCCGCTCGTTTGTCCCCCGCCACAGATCTGGACGGATTGCCCATCGGGCTGCGTGTGCGCATCGGTCAGCCGTCGGGGCTCCGAATCGGCAGACGATCAGGCGAGCGCGCGGCTCGCCTCGGAATCGACGCTAAGCGTCGCGCTGTAGAAGCAGGCGCGCCGCGATCACGATCACGACGACCGTGTAGCCGCAGAAGAGCAGAAAACCGCCCCACGGGGAGAACATGTGCGGGTCCTGAAGCGCCTGCGCGATTCCGCCGCCCGCATTGTTGGGCAGGTAGGGGTGGATCCCGTTGGCGGTGTCGCTGGGGAGGATTTCGATCAGGCCCGGGAGCACGAAGAACACGCCCACGAACAGCGCGATCCCGCCAGCCGTGCGCCGCACGATCGTGCCGAGTGCGATGCAGAGCGCGCCGGTCACCGTCGTGAACAGGGCGGCGCCGAAGATCGTGCGCAAAGCGTGCGGCGCGCTCAGGGTGACGTTGACGTCGTGCTGGGTGAAGATCGCCTGCCCACCGAGGAAGCCGATGAACGCCGCGATCACCATTAGCACGAGCGTGACCGAGCAGAATACGATCAGCTTTGCCCAGAGCACTGGCAGGCGCTTCGGTGCTGCCAATAAGCTCGAGCGGATCATGCCGGTGTGGTACTCACCGGTGATCGTCATAACGCCGAGGATGGCGATCGCGAGCTGCGCCAGATGCCAGCCACCGAGGCTGTGGTCGATCGGGTTGATCGTCAGCCGGTCCTGCAGGCTCAGGTGTGACCAGCGCGACATCTCGATCAGCGCGATCAGCGGCCCGAGGCCGGCCTGCGACAGGAACGCGAGGAACAGCGACCAGCGCGTCGAGCGCAGCGACCATAGCTTGGTCCACTCTGAACGGATCAGACGCGGCAGCGTCACGCGTTCGTCGCTGCGGTCCGCACGGACCGGGAGGGTGGGGACGGTGGTGGCGCTCATCTTCAGGTGCCGGCACCAACCGGGGTCGTGGCGTCGGTCGGCAGCGTGGCAGCGTGCTGGAATTCGACTGAATCCTTGGTGATGCTCATGAAGGCATCCTCGAGCGACACCTGGATAGGCGTGAGCTCATGCAGGACGAGCTGCTGTGCGGCGGCGATCTCCCCGATCCGCTCCGAGGTCAGTCCGAAGATCCGCAGCGCGCCGTCATCCATCGGCTCGCTACGCCCGCCGCCGGCAGTGAGCGCTGCCGCAACCGCCTGCGGTTGCGCCGCGCGTACGCGCACAGGTGCTCCGGAGGAGGCGGTCGACACGAAGCTTGCGACGTCGGTGTCGGCGATCATGCGCCCGCGTCCGATCACGATCAGGTGGTCGGCGGTCTGCTCCATCTCGCTCATCAGGTGCGAGGACAGGAACACGGTGCGGCCTTCCGAGGCCAGGCCCTTGAGCAGGTTGCGGATCCAGCGGATGCCCTCGGGGTCGAGGCCGTTGGCCGGCTCGTCGAGGATCACGGTCGCCGGATCGCCGAGCAGCGCCGCAGCGACGCCGAGCCGCTGGCCCATGCCGAGCGAGAAACCGCCGACGCGCTGGCGCGCGACGGAGCCAAGGCCGACGAGTTCGATGACCTCATCGACTCGACTGCGGGGGATCCCGTGGGTCTGGGCGAGCGCCAGCAGGTGGTTGTAGGCCGAGCGGCCTGTGTGGACGGCGCGGGCCTCGAGCAGAGCGCCGACCTCGTGGAGCGGTGCTACGAGGTCGCGGTAACGCTTGCCGTTGACGGTCGCGGTTCCGCTCGTCGGCGCGTCGAGGCCGAGGATCAGCCGCATCGTGGTCGACTTGCCAGCGCCGTTCGGGCCCAGGAAGCCGGTCACGATGCCGGGCTTGATTGTGAAGCTGAGGTCATCGACGGCAACGTTGTCGCCGTAGCGCTTGCTGAGTCCGTTCACCTCGATCATCTCGCCCGACTCTAGAGGCTGTGTCGGCTCGCTCCAGCCGTTTTAGCGCGGGTTTAGTGAAGTGCTACCTGCGATGGAGGCTGGAGGTGGAATATCGAGCGGCGAGCGACGTTCGCGGGCAGACCAGTTTTGGCCAGCCGTCGGGCTGCCAAGATGAAGTGATGAGCGGGACCGAGGTCGGGCTGGTCGTATCTGTATTCATCGCCTGCACGGTCGAGGCGGTCGAGGCTCTCACGATCGTGCTCGCGGTCGGGGCGACACGCAGTTGGCGCTCGGCCATGATCGGCGTGGGGGTGGCCTTGCTGGCGCTCGCGGTGGTGACCGCCGCGCTCGGTCCGGCCCTGACCGCGTTGCCGATCAACGTCCTTCGCGGTGTCGTCGGCGGCCTGCTGCTCGTGTTCGGGCTGCAGTGGCTGCGCAAGGCGATCCTGCGGGCGAGCGGGCTGAAGGCGCTGCACGACGAGGGCGCTGCGTTCGCGGAGGAGGCAGAGGCCGCTCGGGGCGCCGGTGCAGTCGCGGACGGCTTTGACGGCGTATGCCTTCCTGGTTTCCTTCAAGGGCTCGTTCCTCGAAGGTCTGGAGGTCGTGTTCATCGCGCTCACCTTCGGGTCCAACCAGAAGGACGTGCCGCTGGCCGCGGCCGCGGCGGCCGCGGCGGTGCTCATGGTGGTCTGCGCCGGTGTCGCGCTGCGCGCCCCGCTTGCGCGCGTGCCGGAGAACTCGCTGAAGTTCGTCGTCGGTGTGATGCTCACGTCCTTCGGGGTGTTCTGGGGCGGTGAGGGCGTGCATGCGCACTGGCCCGGGGGCGAGACCTCTCTGCTCGTGATCATTCCGCTGCTACTCCTGTTCTCACTCGGGACCGTGGCCGCGCTGCGCCGCGTCGTGGCGGGGCGGCCGACCCCATCGCAGGCGGCTGGCGCATGACGCGCGTACAGCAATTCCTGAGGTTCCTTTGGGACTTCGTGATCGGCGACGACTGGCGGATCGCGTTGGCCGTTACGGTCGCCCTGCTGGTCACGCTCGTCCTGTCGAACAATGGCGTCGCCGTCTGGTGGCTGCTGCCGGTCGTCGTGCTCGTGATGCTCAGCGTGTCGGTGTGGAGCGTCGCCCGTAGCCGGAGCTGACCGTTGCCACGTCAGATTCTTCACCTTTGGCGAGCGGATCGGCGAGATACTGCAGCGGTCTGGCGAAACCCAACAGGGAGGCCCTATGAAGTACTACATCAGCGCCACGCCGGGTCCCATGCCGCCGGCGCCCGAGTTGTTTGATGCGGCGATGGATTGGCTCGACGGAAGGGTTGGCGACGGAACGTTTGACTGCATCTACGGCTTCATAGAGGGCGGCGGCTTCTGCATCGCCAACGCCGAATCGCACCGCGGGGCATTCGACCTGATGACCGAGTATCCGCTCTTCGGGATGGTCGAATGGGATGTGCGCCCCTTGCTGGACTTCAAGGACGGGATCGAAACGGTGCGAGCGAAGCTTGTCGAAGCCCAGGCGGCACTCGCCGGGCACTGAGACAGCACTCACCGGCCACTGAGGTGGAGGATGCGCCGGTGTCGCGTGGCCGGCGCATCTACTGGCGGCCGAAAGCAGCCATCGAATGACACGCCGCTGGCTCCAGCCAGTGACCGTCAGGCGAGCTTGAGCGGGACGACTGCGTAAGGGTCGATGCGGTAGACGAGCGATACGCGGTGATAGCCATCGGCAATGTCGGCACCGGCCCCGTCCCTGAACACGAGCACCGGGCTGAGGCGCCTGTGCTCGATGACCTTGATGAGGTCTTTGATGACACCGGGATCGTCCAGTGGCGCGGGCGTCAGCCCGGCAGCGCGGAGGATGTCGTTTGCGCGCCGCGTCGTGAGCGGCGCCTTGCGGAGCCGCCCGACGATCTTGTCGACGTCATCCTTGTCGCGTTTGATCGACAGGTAGGCCTCAGCGGCGGCGTAGTCGTGCTCGGCGACGTCGTCGAGCCACTCGATCTTGCCGACGGGAGCGGTCGCGGGCGGCTTTGCTTTGTCTTTCGGCATCGGCCGATCATGCCAGAGGCTGCGACGAACACTCCGGTCCGCAGGCCGGCTCTGATCCAGGTTGGCGCGCGAATGTCAAGCCGGGGGTCGCTGCCCCGGGGAAGAGGAGGGTTTGGCCGCATCGGCGTCCGTAGGGTCGAGCATGCCCCGAGCGGCGGCCAGACCGCCGGGGTCGCCTCCGGGACCGCGCAGGATCCACGCGAACCCGACGGCGATCAGCGCGCCGGCGAGCGGTCCGACTACATAGACCCAGAAATGCCGGAAGTCGCCGATCACCAGATCTGGCGCAAATGACCTGGCTGGGTTCATCGATGCGCTACTCACGGGGCTGGACCATAACCCCGCGAGAATGATGTACGCGCCGACGCCGAGCGCCGAAAGCGCTCCGACGTTCTGCGCACGCGAGGCGGTTCCCAGGATCGTTGAGACAAGCCCCGCTGTCAGCACAAGCTCGATCAGCATTGCCTGCCAGTTATGGATGTGCGCGCCAGGCTCAGTAGCGCCAAGCATCCCGACCTTGCCGAACAGAGCGCGGAGGAACAGGCACGCGAGTGTGGCCCCGAGCAACTGGGCAATCAGGTAGCCAGGCACGCGACGGCAGGGGAAGTCGCGTCTCAGCGTGAATGCGAGCGTGACCACCGGATTTAGATGGGCGCCCGAGACCGCGCCCATGAACAGGATGATCGCGATCACCGTCAGGCCCGGAGCGGTCACCGCGGCCGCGCGGCTGATCATGCCGTGGCTGAGCGCGCCTACGACGCCGCCGCCCGCCCCGACCAAAACCAATAGAAAGGTCCCGAGCAGCTCAGAGAACAGTCGCCGCCACTCAAGCGCCGGATCGTCGAACTCGAGCATCGACGGGAACTCCAGTGCCAACACGGCTCGACGGCGACTTGCGGCACGTGCCCGAACCGCCTGGGTTTCCTGGTCCACCTGCATCGGTCAGCGCGCCACGATCGCTGCGAATCTAACCGACGCCTCGGACCGCATCTGAAGCCGTGGCATGTCTGCCCAACCCGGCATAGTAATAACGGTGGGGAATCTTGGATTCAAACGGGGTCAGCACGTCGCGGTCGAGATCGACGGCGAGCGGGTAGATGGCGTCTTCGTTCGGCAAGCGCAGTGGCAGGACCGGATCAATCTCGGGGCGGTTCCTGTGGGCGACAACTCGGCCTTGGCTTGGGTGCGGCGATTGGACACGGGTGCGATCGAGGCGTTCCTGTGCGGCGACATCACTGCCAAGCCCGAAGCGGACTTGCGCGCTGCGATCGGGAAGGCGCACGACGCCACGCAGGACGAGAGCGAGGGGGCCAGGGCGTTTGCGGAGCAGCCGCGCCCGAAGTTGGGCGTCAGTATCGATCTCGACCTCGCGGGGTGCCAGCCCGGCCGCCGAGCTCTCGGCCTGATCAAGCGCACTGCGTTCTTCATCACCAGAGTCGCTGTGACCAGGCTGATAGCCAACCTGACCGACGACGTCTATGCGCACGCCAGGCAGTTGCTGATGGACCGGAAAGCCAAAGCGGAAGGCCAAGCGCACGGTTCGTGAGTTACGGAGCCGACTGCATGGAACTCGAGCGCGCTCCCACCATCCGCACTCGCATCGGTAGGCAGGTCCCACCGCCGCGGCGTCATTGGTGGCTTGCGACCGCGGTCGGCGTTGCCGCGCTGGCGGCGCTGTTCGTGACCATAACCAAAGCCCGCCCGACGTATGACGCGATGGGCTTCATGGTGTGGGGCAGGCAGGCCCTGCACTGGAACCTGAACCTCGCGGGCGCCCCGTCGTGGAAGCCGTTGGCATTCCTGATCAACCTGCCATACGCGCTCGCGGGACTGGGCGTGCAGGAGTGGCTGTGGACGTTCACTGCGGCTGCCGGAGCCGGGGTCGCGGTCGTGCTCGCCGCACGGCTCGCATACCGGCTGTCGCCCGCGGTGCCCGGTCGCAACTGGACGCGGGCAGTCGGCGCCATTGTCGCGGCCTACGGCATCGCAACGATGTTCGGCTGGATGCATCTTGCGCTGATCGCGAACTCCGATCCGCTGATAGTGGCGCTCGCGCTGGGTGCGATCGATGCACACGTCTCCCGTAGGCCGCGAGTCACGCTGCTGCTCGTATGGCTGGTCGCGCTCGGACGTCCGGAGGCCTGGCTGTTCCTGCTTCTGTACGCGGCGTGGCTGTGGCGGCGCAGTCCGTCGGACCGATGGCTGGCCGGCGCTGCGCTGGTGCTCGCGCCGGCTCTGTGGTTGGCGATCCCGCCGCTCGCCGCGAGCAGTTGGGACCAACCGAGCAAGCTCGCGCTCGGCCAGGCAACCGTGATCCACGGCAACAAGCTGATCGGCGTCTTCGACCGGTTGCGGACCCTGACGGGGCTGCCGCTGCAGATCGCGGTGCTGGCGTCGGTCGCGCTCGCCGTTTCGCGGCGAAGCCGCGCCGTCCTGGTCCTGACGGCGCTGGCGGTGCTCTGGGCCGCGGTCGAAGTCGCTTTCGCCCTACACGGCTACTCGGCGGTGCAGCGCTACCTGATCGAGCCCGGAGCGGTGCTGATCGTCGTGGCCGGAATCGGGGTGGGCACAGCCCTCAGTTTCAGCGGGATGCAGCGGTGGCTGGGGATCGCTGCGGTCGCGGCGCTCGTGCTCTCTCTGGCCCCCTACACGCGCGGGACGCTGCGAACCGACCACGGGCTCGTCTCGCAGGCCCATCACGATGCGCTTGTGCTCGACCGGCTCGGCGCCGTGATCGCCGACGATGGAGGCGCCAAGCACTTGCTCGCGTGTGGCCGGCCGGTCACCAAGCTCACGTACCAGAGCACCCTCGCTTGGGAGCTCGACCTGAATGTCGGCACCGTGGATTACGGGCGGATCTCCGCGGACAGTGGACCGGTGGTCTGGTTCGAGCCCGCGGGCAGCGGCTGGAAGGTCCGTGTCATCAATGCCCCCGCCGGCACATCGGGCTGTACGCGCCTCGACCGTTCTGACATCTGATCGGTGGCAGCGGACGCTGTGATGCCGACTCGGTCTGGCCCTCAGGGACCTCGGCTCCAGAGCATTCGGCGATGAGCTCCGGGTCAAACGGAGTGCCCGCGACGATCTGTCCCATGATCGTCAGAGTGGCGACGCGGATGCCATCAGCTTCCAGCCGGGCTGCACGTTCTCAGACTTCTCCGAAGCGAAGCTCACAGCGCGCGAAGCATGGCGATGAGACGCTGACGCTCGGGGCCAAGCTCCGAGGCCGCGGCAGCCAGCTTCGCTGCGCCTGCGTCGGTCAACGCGAGGTAGCGGACTCGTCCATCCGTGTTGGAAACGCGCCGTGACAGTAGGCCTGCGTCTGTGGCCCGGCGGGTTAGTTGCGTCACGCTGCTCTGGGCGAGCTGGAGGTCGTCGGACAGTTCAGCGGTGGTCGGTTGGAGGCTTTCCTGGGTCCGGGCCTTGATCGCCAGAAGCAGCTCGTAGCGCTCGGCGGTCAGGCCGTGGCGGTGCAGGATCTGAGCACTCTCTTTCTGAAAGCGCCGCACGGCGGCTCGCAGAGTCGCTGCGGCTGCATACTCGGCGTAGGTGATCTCATGCTCGCCTGTCGACATCAGGGTTGTCGGCTCCATGAGGCGAGAGAGTATCGACGCGCGGCCCGGTCCTCTCATATGCTTCACACCCGCGAGGCGGTCGCGCAAATTAACTTGCAGCTAAAGGCCAAAGCGCAGTACGTCGATAAAGGGGTGTGATGACCTCAATCCTCGTACGACTCCAGTGCGCCATGGAGCGCGCGATTAGATCTGAAGAGGGCCAGGGCCTCACCGAGTACGCCCTGATCCTGGTGTTCATCGCGATCATCGCGATCCTCGCGCTCACATTCCTGGGCAAGACCGTAAGCAACGTGCTTTCGACGGTCGGCAAGAGCGTCGCGTAGTCAGACCAACCGGCCGCTGCGCCAAACGCCTCCGCTGCCAGCGGCCCGCTCAAGGAAGCGCGAAGCGATCAGCGCACTCCGTCCGTAACCCGCTCGTAACCGCGCCGGACTACAGTGGCGCCACACGAGGCCGCGCTTGCTCAGCTCAAAACGCCCGATACCGTTCCGCGTCTACGCTGGAGCCGTCGCCCTTGTCGCGGTGGTTGTTGTCGGTGTGGTCGTGTTGGTCGTGACCGGGGGTGGTCCGACCACGAAGTTCCCGTTTTCGTCGCTCGGCGGTCCGAGGACCTCCGAGATCTCCACAGCCCCCGTCACCGCCGACTCCTCCGGACCTTCCGGCGAGGGAACCGTCGCGTCGCGGTCCTACCTCGAAATGGCCGAGGCCGGGATCGAGACGACTTCGGAGTGGTGGGACCGTTCGGCCTACTGGTTCTATGACCAGCTCGGCTCGAACCCCAGGCGCGCGCAAGTGACGTTGTGGGGCAGCAACGGGATGTTCGAAGCGCTCGATGAGATCGCGATCGCCGACCCGACAGCCAAGACCAAGGCTGCGGTTGAGACATTCGCCCGCGGCGAGCGGCGCTACTGGAACCCGAACCTGAAGCCAGTGCCCGGATACTCACCGCATGTCGGTGAGCGGAGTTCCTCGCAGCCGACCTGGTACGACGACAACGCCTGGATCGGCATTGCGTTCCTGGACGCGTATCGCGCCACCGGCAATCACACCTACGTCACCGACGCCGAGCGTGCGTTCGCGTTCATCGCCGCCGGCGGCTGGGACGCCAAACAGGGTGGCGGGATGTGGTGGAGCACCGAGCACCAATGGCTCTCCGGCGAGGCGCTTGCGGCCGGGTCAGAGCTGGCCGCGCGGCTCTACCGAACCACCAACCAGGCCCAATACCTGACAGATGCCGAGACGTACATCGGGTGGGCCAACAAGAACCTGCTCAGGCCACAGGGCGTCTATCTCCCGGTGGCGAGCACACCATTTCCCTACCTGATCGAGCCGGACTCATATGTCAAGCGCGGTGGAAGGGGCGCGCCGGGGACTCAGATGTGTACGGAAGGCACCGGTACCTGTAAACCCGACTCAACTGAAGTAACGCCGTGCAAGACTGGCTCGAAGAGCTGCAAACCGGGAACACTCGTGATCGTGAGGTGTGCGATCGGAGCCAAGGGCTGTAAGCCGGGCAGCACTATCAGTGGGCCGGGGGGCGCCAACGGCAACTGCGCCAACGGCGAGAAGAACTGCAAGGCGAGCCAGCTGACGCGTGGTGGCGCGAGCTTCAACGCGACCGTGCCTGGCAGTGGCGCGGCTGCGGCCCGCCCCGCCGCCACGGCCAACAAGAAGGCCAGCGCCGGCCCCAAGCGCGTCGCGATGCCACATGACGGCGAGGGCGCGATCGTTGCCGCCATGACCGCCCTGTGCGAGGCGACCGGCAAGCAGTCGTGGTGCATCGAAGCCGATCAACGCGCCCGCGACGAGATCAAATGGCTAGCGCCATTCGCCGACGGACCGCAGTACGACTCGGTGCTGATCCGCGGGCTGCTGGCGCTCTACTCCGAGAACCACGACGCGCGGCTGTATGACTTCACGGTCAAACTCGCCGGTCTGATTGCCAAGCACGCACGGACTTCCCCGAACGTCTACCTGCGCGGCTGGGATGGCCGCGCGGTCCCGAGCACCCCGTACGGCTCGCTACGCAGTGATGCCGGGAGCATCGGCGTGTTCGCAGATCTGGCGACCGTAAGGCCTCCGTCAGGCGCGGCGATGCGCGCCGCTGACGGCGCCGCCTCGGGCCGCGTGCCCAAGGGCCCGGCCTGATCCTCAGCACGTCGATCCGCGCCTCGAGCCGCACGGCGACCCCGGAGTGGCAGAGGTGGCGACGAAGCGAACGACGGGCTTCGAACCCGCGACCTTCGGCTTGGGAAGCTGCCCCCGGTTGGCGAGAGGCCGCAATTTCCGGGAGATGCTGTGCGGTCAAGCGCAGTTACGAGAGGTCAGAATTGCTGTCTTCGGGACACGTCCGGGACATGCTCCCGCGCCGCCGGCCTTCGGCTTGCGTCCGAGGACTGTCGGGCGTAGTCGCGCCGCCGCCGATGGGCGCCCATGGCCCGATCCGGCATCGGCCGACGTTGTGCTGCTGGTCCTGGTGCCGCCCGAGGCATTGGGTCCGGGACGCAATGGGACGTCTCAGGGACGCTTGGGGACGTAAGCACCCTGTGCGTACAGTGTGTGTCCTCTCTTGGGGCTACTGAGCGCAGCGATTCAAGTCGGATCGCTGAGGCTCATCGGTATTGCCGTGCACGCTGCTGAGCACGATGGTCGCAACCGTCGTGTCAACCTGATCGAGCGGTAGCGAGATCCTCAGCGGGAGCGCAGCGGTCTTCATCGCGCGACAGTAGACACGGCTGATCCGGGAGCGCCCTTCCAGGCAACCCCGGCTGGCTGGCTGAGCGCCGAACGCGCACAGCCGATTTCGGGGCGTCGAGCTCTGCGGAGTTGGTGCGGCGCCCGCGGCTCGAGCTCCGGCGGTCGAGACCTTGATGTGGGCCCGTCCGGGCAATCGCTGCCTTCTGCTTCTAGCCCGTAGCGTTCGCGAAGCGGCAGCGGCACGAGGCTTTTACTTTCGCGGCGTTGCGCTCGTTCGTGGGTACCGACTGTCGCGACGAATGCAATCGTCAGCTGAACGTCGCGGCGGCTAGTTGGTTGTTGGCTAGGGGGTGCCCTCGCCGAAGATCAGGGAATGCGGGGAGCGATGCCCGTGTGAGGGACGCCGAACCTCCGCGAATGTTGTGGTGATGCGGTTTCATTTCTCGTTGGAATGCCCGAGTGGACGCGCTGAAGATGATGTGAGCGATTACACCGGCGTCAGATTGCAGCAGACGGAAAGGTCTCCATGAAGCTTCTTCTTACCTCCTCCGGCATCAGTAACCCGACCCTTCACGGGGCGCTCGTTGGCCTGCTCGGTAAGCCGATCGCTGAGTCCAACGCGCTCTTCATTCCGACCGCTATCTACCCCTTTGCTGGCGGCCCGGCGAACGCCTTCAACGCGATCACCGGGGAAGCAACAGGCCCTTTGGGCGGTTTGGGCTGGAAGTCGGTGGGGGTACTGGAGCTCACCGCGCTGCCCAGCGTCGATCAAGAGGTCTGGGCCACGAATGTCAGAGAGTCAGACGCGCTGCTGGTTTGGGGTGGTGACCCGGTGTACCTGGCCTACTGGATGAAGCATTCCGGGCTCGCAGATCTCCTGCCGTCCCTGCGGCCCGAGATGGTGTACGTCGGAGTGAGCGCCGGGGCCATCGCGACCGCCTCCATCTTCGGCGAGACCTACTTCGATCCACCGAAGGCCAACGGCGAACGCATCTCCTCCGAGAGCATGGTGTTCGCTGGGCCAGAGGGCGAGTTCACCGTGACGCTGGTGATCGCTGAGGGCATTGGACTCGTTGATTTCTCGATCATCCCGCACGTGGAATACGACGATCACCAAGACGCGGCAAACGCCGAGCTATGGGCCAGTCGGTTACCGCTGCCGACCTACGCACTCGACGATCAGTCGGCCGTGAAAGTCGTCGACGGCACCGTCGAGATCGTCTCCGAAGGCAGCTGGAAGCTCTTCAACGGCTGACACGCACGACGCTGCTCGGCTTGCTGTCGCCCGGCTAGTAAGCGCCCGGTGACAAGCGCTTTCGTGTTCTGCTCTGGTCATCAGGCGCGATCGCAATGCCACCCACGAAACCAGCACTCCGGCCGCAAACGCTGTGCCTTCCGCTCAGATCGATTGGCAGAACTCAGTCGGCTAACCGACGAAGGCTGTCATTCGGATCGATACGAGGAGACCGGGGATCTCGGCGCCAAGCTTCGCGGCGTAGCGAGTCGGCGGATCAACCGGGAACCAAGTCACGTACTCCTCATTCATTCCATCGAAGTCCGCCGGATCGGTGAGGAGCACGCCGACTTCGACGACATCCCCCAACGTTGCCCCCGCCTCCTGCAGGACCCCCTGGCAGTTAGTGAGCGCCTGTCGCGTCTGCTCCTGGATGGTCGGGCCCACGAGTTTCCCCGTCGCTACGTCGACACCCACCAGACCCGAAACGTATATGTGTCCGCCCGCCTTCACAGCCTGGCTGAAAAGCGGCGAACTCGGAGCGTTTGGCGTTTTGATGATCTCTCGCATATGTGCAAGCTAACCGCTGCAACATGCAACCGGGAGTCAGGCGGCGGTGCTGTCGCAACGATCGAACAGCAGGTGCGAATGAGGAGCGTCTGCTGCGGAACGAGCGGGATCGGCTGGGGATCTGACCGGCTTTTGCCGGTGACCGCACGTTCGGCGACACTACATGGGTCATGTGTGCGACGGCCGCGACTAGTCTCTCAGAGGTCAGGCTCGGTGTCGCGCGCGGCCGCTACTTCCGTGAGAACTTCGCCCAGGGCGGCGTCGATCTGGTGCAGATCATCCCCGAGCTGGTGACCAACGCTGATGCCGCAATCGCCGCGGCTGGACGCGAATCGGGCCGAATCATGCTTGAGATCGCCGTGCCGGACCCTGTGGTTCTCGAGGCGTGGGCGGCGCGGATGCGCTCGCTGCGGTCACCGGCGCTGCTGTCGTGGCGACACGAGTTGCGTTGCACCGATGATGGCGAGGGTGTTGACGCGGGGTTAATCGACGGGCGCCTCGGGGCGCTCGGTATCGAGCCGCCGAAGGCCGGCCAGCGTGGTCTGTTCGGCCGCGGCTTGCGTGATGTGTGGCTTGCGCAGGGTGCTGGACGGATCGAGGGCGTGCGGGCGGGACGGGCGGTCGAGTCGTGGTTCTTCCCCGCGCCCGGGGACGAGCCGTACGCGTTCATGCACGTACTCGATACGGCTGCCAGCCAGGAAATGTTGAAGGCGCTAGGCGTGGAGGTGTCTGGCACGCGAGTGACAGTGCCACTCTCGGCCGCGCGGCTGCCGCCAGCCGGTCGGCTGCGCGCGCTTGTGTCCCAGCTGGTGCAGCTGCGGCCGATCCTTGAAGATCCCGCGCGAGCCCTGTTCCTCGTTCAGCCGGGACAGACACCGCAGCTGATCCGCTACCCGGCGCCCGAACCCGACCCCGAACAGCCGGTGTTGTTCGACGGCGAGGTTGAGGTCACGGCGGCGGTGAGCGCGAGGCTGGTTGTGCGCCGCGCGAAGGAGCCGATCTCTCAGGGCTTCTCGCGCGCGACCCGCCGCGGCGGGCTCGTGATCCGCTCGGGCCGCGCCGCGCACGAGACGACGCTCGCCGGCTTCGAGGGCCGTCCCGGCACACGCCACCTCTACGGCGAGGTTTACTGCGAGGCGATCGAGACCCTGCAGCGACAGGCGCTGCACAAGCCGCGTCCCGAGCTCGTGGTCAAGGTCGACCGCTCCGGTCTCAACGAACACCACCCGATCGTCGCCAAGCTCTACGCCGCGATCGACCGGGTGCTGAAACCGATCGTCACAGCCGAAGAGCGCCGCGCCGGCGCGCATCTGATCGCCGCGCCGCGTGCGGTCGCCGCGCGCGACCAGGTCGGCCTACGGGCGCTCAACGACCTACTCAAGAGCGCGTTTGAGCAGCCCGGACGTGCCGCCGCTGACGCCGGTACCGAGCCGGCAACCAAACCACCGGTACGCGAAGCCGAATTCGAGCAGCCCGAAGCGACGCCAACCGACGCGCCTGAATTCGAAGCCGATTCAAGCGATGACCAGGAACACGGGACGCAGCAGTCACCGCCCGAACCGCTGCGGTTCAAGCAGTCCCCCGTACGCCTTCATCCCGGAGAGAAACGCACCGTCACGCTGCTCGCGAACCCTGCGAGCGTGCGACCCGGCACGAAGATCGAGATCGAAGCCGACCCCGGTCTGACCGTGACGCTACGCCACACTGAGGTTCCCGAGCCGGGCAGCCGCGGGATCAGCACCATCCCGATGAACATCCGGGCGCGCGTCACCGTTGAATCGGGATCTCGTCTCACCGTGCTCGCCGCCGCCGGCGAACAGACCGCCGAGCTCGAGCTGATCATCGTCCGCCACCGCGCCTCCGGTTGGGTGCGAGAGATCGCACGCAAAAGCGATGACCAGAGCATCGAAGCAGAGTTCGACCCCGAGACAGGGATCGTGACCGTCTACGAAGGCCGCCGCGAGTTCCGCGAACTCGAACGCGCCGCCCACCGTGCCGGCTTCACCAGAAAGCGCGCACCCGAGTACATCCCGTTCCGGATGCTCGAAGTCGAGGCCGCAGCCAACGCCGTCTACCACTGGGCGGCAGCCCAGGTCATCGCCCGTCGCATCCCCGAAGAGCGACCCTCAGACCCCGCTGACTACGCGCAATCCGTGCACCACGAAGCGCAAGCCCTGCGACACCGCGCCCACCACAAACTGATGCAAGCCTTCCTGGAGCCCGAAGTCTTCGAAGGCTCCGTCAGCCTCACCCACAGCCCCAAGAAATCAACCAGCCGACAGCTGCGCCTCGTCAACGAAGACACCTGATCAAGTTCCCCCGCCTCGGTAGACACCTTGAGCCTCATGTTGATCGGATACCGGTTGTCGCGACGAAGTGATCGCGCGCCGTGTCCGCGACAACACGACAGCGTTCCCAGGGAAGCTCTCGCTCCGGACCGGCTGGGCGACACGGCTCAGCTGCGCTAATGCTCCTCGATCAAACCACCACTCTTGGCAGACGGTCGCATCAGTGTTACCTGCTATGGGCTGAGCAACCGTGACTCAGAGCGCTCCGAGCTGATTGTTGTAGCGCCAGTGCCTGCCGCCGTCCTTGGACACGTAAACCTGGGTCACCGCTTTGAGTCCCTGGTGGGTCGTCTGCTGCTGCACGATCGCGATCAGACGGTTGTTCTGGAACGTGACGGCGAGCAGCTGCTCCCCGAGAAATGCCTGCCACCAGGTCCGGCCCGCGTTGGTCGTCACGTCGACCACGCTTGCGCCGTAGGCGTACTGGGTCCGGTCACCAACGACCCCGGTGTACTCGACGCCCTCAGCGCCATCGGCTGAGGCGTTGACGAAGGCAGGCCCGTCCGTACGCCAGGTTGCGCCGCCGTTCGTAGTGCGTGCCGGGTACGTCCCGCCGCCACGCTTGCCGCCGATCTCCGCGAGACCAAAGCCGTGCGTCGAGTCAGTGAACGACCTTGAGGTGACCCAGCTCGGCGGGACCTTGGTGCCTGGTCTGACGTTCGCGTAGTCAGGCGGCATGCGCCTGGCCGTGATCCGCTGCGGCGGGTGCTTCGCCAGCGGGTTCGGTCCTGTCGGGTTCGGACTAGCCGACGCCGCAGCAGGCAGACACACCGACAGCCATGCCGCCAGGGTCACGGGACTCAGAGCAGCCATCCGACGTAACCGCCACCACACTCGCGCGCTCGAAATCATCACTCCAAGCATTGCGCAATAACACGCGTCTGTGACGTAGCCGAGCGGTCACACCGTGGCACAGAAGTCACGACGGCGAGACCGGACGAGTTGTTTTCGATCATTCCGGAAGCCGGTGGCGTTCACGGGACGCCGAGAATGCGCTCCAGTTCAGCGAACAGCGCGCTTCCTGCGTTACGCATCGCTCCTGCGTCCTTGCCTTCCCTCTCAAGTCGCTGCGCCTGCCATTCAGCGATCCACGGCATCCACCAGAGCAGTCGTACCAGCCGGCCATCAACAGGCTCGTCGGTTGCGGACGGGCACTCGCGAAGCACATCGAGGAGGCGACGCACTGCTGGCTCGTCCAGGTGTCCGGCCCGAATGCGACGTAGCGCTCCCGTGTCCGAGTCGTACTCGCGTTCAAGCCGCTCAATAAGTGGATCGACCACCGGTGAGATGCTAAACGCCTGCTTGTGCTCGTCGATCGAACCGGCAGCCGCCAGTTTAAGTCGGCGGGCTACTTTCCGACAAGGTTCACCAGGCGTTTGTCTGCCCGCTTCGGGCTTATTCTGGTGGTCGCTCGATGCGACGTGCGCGCCGCTCACGCAACACTCGTGTCAGTACGGCCTCATCGGGCAACCTCTCCGGGGGGTACTCGGCTGCCGGATCGTCTTCGCGCTCACGGCGAGCGTCCCGCAGCACGTCGAGGTTCGCATAGGCGAGCATGCCCATGGCCGCAGCCGTAAACCATCCGCTGAAGTCTCCGCTGATCGCAGCGAAGGTAGCCGCGAACACGCCGAGAGGGATCGTCACCACCAGCACCATGTGAGCTTTGGCAATCCGCTTTTCGGGACTTTGCCTGCGCGTCGTCGTGAGGTTGCGCTCGTATCGAGTGCGGAACCAGCGCCAGCTACTTGATTGGGGTTCGGGCGGGGGAATCTCCGCCTGGTGGTGAGCAACCATTGCTCGGTAATGTTATTCGGGGTAGGGAACGCTCGTGAAGGACGTCGAGCGGGCCGCATGTCGATCCAAGCGACTGCCCGGCCGCA
This sequence comes from uncultured Conexibacteraceae bacterium, assembly GCA_963774025.1. Classification (GTDB taxonomy): domain Bacteria; phylum Actinomycetota; class Thermoleophilia; order Solirubrobacterales; family Solirubrobacteraceae; genus Palsa-465. The sequence goes on along the minus strand of CAVZDL010000011.1, from coordinate 163,602 downwards.
GGGGCCCCGCTGGTCTACGGCTGACTAGCTTCGCACCCGTAGATGGCCTGCCCAGGAGGCTTCACCCGTTTCCTTGAGTGCCGCGTACGGCCCACGCTCCGTACACGTCCAGGCAGGGGGAGCAGCGCTCTGGTTCTTTCAGATGAGGCCGCACGGAGCGTCGGCGTGCGTGGTCGAGAACCCGGCTGACCTTGCTCAGCGCCCGAACCGCAACCGGCGCATCATTGAAGCTCCGCACCGGCGATAGCTATGCGGTCGCGGTCACGCCCGCGCAATAGGCGGACGGCCAAGAAGCCAACGCCAAAGACGACGACCAATCCTACGACCACGAATCCAACGATCGGGCCTGCGTGACCAGTCCGCTCCGCGTGGACCATCAAGCCGAGCGCGATCATCACAAAGACTTTGCTGTGGTAGTGACGATACCGGCGGCGAACTCGGACAGGCTCTGCCTCTTCGGGAGTGTGGCCGTGCTGACGATGTACGCCGCGATCTGAGCCGCCGGGCCGAGGAACATGGCGTTCAATGGGCTGGCGCCGCGTTCGCGAGCGAGGGAAAACGCCTCGCGGAGATATTTGGTCGTGTCATCTCCGATGGTTACGCCCGAGCTGACGCAATTCGGGCTTGAGCGTCTCTAGGTTTTCATCGGCGCGTTCTTTCGCCAGGCGTGCGGGCTGTTTGGCTGCGGTCTGAACAAGCCGCGCGACTACGTACTCGACGATGGCGCTCTTGACTCGCACAGGCCCACCGTCGGTCGCGTCGACACGCTGGATTTTCATCAGCCGTTGACCGTAGCTCCGTCGATTCCTGCCCCGGACTGCCTCTGCCAACCCAATCCCGAAAAACGCTGCCCGGAATCGTTCCAACCCGTGAGTGAGTTTCTGCAGCCGCGGGACTGAGCGCTCTAGCCACTCGCTCACCCGGTCCTCGCGTTCCGACGCCACCCAAACCAGCGAACCGAAGAAAGCCGTACCCGAGACCGCAATGACCACTGCGATCGCAATATCGATGGCCGACGCCAGGTAACGCCTCCACAACGGTGCGAGCGCCATCGGCGGGTTCCGTGTGGCTGGACTCGGCTGTCGCACACACGGATTATCAAGCACACACAGAGATCGCCACACCTCCTCAGTTGTACGAACAAGGCCTAGCAGCAAACGCCCGGCCCTACCTTTGCTGCCAGCACGCCGGGAGGCGAATATGCGAACGCGCCTCCCCTTCCTCGATCAATCCGGCACTCTTGCGATCCTGTGCGAGTCTTCGGGTGTGACGTCGCTTGACGAGAACCCAAACTGCGCGAAGACCTACGCCTCGTTTCGGTTGATCGGCGATGCGCTTGACATCGACGTCGTGACTCGCGCTCTGAACCGTGAGCCGGATCTCGCGCTGACCAAAGGGCAGGAGTTCCCTCTGGTCTCAGCGGTAAGCCTCGCCGTCAGCTGACTGGCATCTGGTCGCTGAGCAGCCGGGACGCGATCAGCTCGACGAGCCTGGAACGTCATCTTCTGCATCTGCTCGATGACCTTGAACCAGCAACATCCGCGCTGCACGAGCTCACTGATACGGAGGGGGTCCGCGCAGACTTCTTCTGTTACTGGCTCTCAGCAACTGGTGACGGCGGCCCTGAGATATCCGCGGACACGCTGGGTCGGATCGCCGCGCTCCGCGCCTCGCTCGGCATCGACTTCTACGGCCCTGACGGGTCCTGCTAGCTCCTCAGCCTCGGTCCAAGCGGAAGCCGCTAAGTCAGGCTTATCGGTCTGTGTTGTCGGGGCCGCTGGGCCTGCCCAGCGCACGCAGTACCAGCTGGATCAAGTGTCGAAACGGTCTCCGATAAGGGCGTAGCATTCCGCTCTCCTTTACCTGCGCGCGCTGGTGAGCGTCGCGGTCAAGCTTTTGCTGCTGGGCATGTGCTGAGCCGGATTCGCCGGGGCCTGGCCCAACCGGAGGAAGCGGGTCGATCACGATGCACAACGTATCGTCCTATCGCACGGTTAGCGAGGAGGCTCACAGCTCGTGCTCGATCATTGCGACAGTGACCGCCCCGTTGCCTGTTGCTTGAATGCGGCGGGTGAATCGTTTGCGCCACAGCCGTTCGAGGAGTGTTCCCCCGCTTGTGCTGGTTGTGGCCGTCGGGTTGCTGGCCGTGGCCGCTGCCGGGTGTGGTCGCACGGGTGCTTCAGTGACACGCGTGGCGAGGTCGGTCGATTTTGGTCGGTTTGCCGGCTACACGCAGATCGGTCCTGTTGTCCGGTCGGTGTCTGCGACGATCACGGTGCCGGTGGTCAGTTCACGTGCCAACACAGCGCTTGCGTCGACGTGGGTCGCTGCGGAGGCGGTTGGTCCGGACGGTCAGGGCGAGCCATTCATCCAGGTAGGTGTCAACGCGATCGCGGGGGAGCCGGCACCGAGCGCCCACCTACCGACTATTTACAAAGCGTTCTGGACCGACACTGACCAAGGCGATCACCCTTCGCTGCTGTTCGCTGTGCACGCTGGCGACAGAGTTTCTGCAAGCCTCAAGCTTTCTCAGGGCCGCTGGATTGTCTGGATCAGCGATGGTTCCGTTCATAGGCGCATCGTGACCGCGGAGGAGGGCAACGCGACGTTTCAGCAAGCAGCGTGGCTCCAGGAGGACTCTGACAAGGGTCTACGGCTCCTGGCGTATCCGACAGTCACTGGCGTGCGACTTTCTAACGTATCCGTCAATGGTCACGCCCCGGCCCAGCAGTATCTCGATCCATGCTGGATGTCGGTCGGGAACATTTTGTTCGAACCATCCCGACTTGACCACAACGGGTTCACCTTGCAGCACCGCGAGGCCACCGGGGTTGGTGCTGACGCGCGCAGGCTGCTGACGTTTGCCTACGGAGATGACAGATTGTCGGTCCTACAGTTTCGACTCGCCGAGGCGACCCGCGCCACACTAGGTCCGAAAGTCGGTGGCTGGGCAGTCCAGACGTCCAAAGCGCTGATCAGTTTCGCGAGAACTCTGCGCCGCGGACGGTGGTCACGCAACGCCCACGCCAGCGTTGACAGGTTGCTCAGCGCGCTCGCCGGTCAGCTCTCGCTCACGCATATTGCCGCGCACCTCTCAGCATCGCAGCTAGCGGGCTGGGAGGCGCGCTGGAGCGCATCCGCCGCCACGATGCTGATCGCTGACGCGCGACTTCTGCACGCCCTACGTTTGCCTGAGTAGCTAACAACCGAGGCAGCGCGCGAGATAGTCGCTTGGGGCTACCACCAGAAGGCCGCCTGCCGGTCATCGATCTGAGCGGCTGTCTTGCCCGGGCGTCGGGCGGACTGTCGGTTTCGCGGCTGCCGACACCGTGCGCTCAGCCCAGAGGTTTCAGCGATTGCGATTGTCGAGCCAAGCACTGGCATAGGCTTTGCGCCGTGGCACGCCGAACGATCGTCAGCTTCTTGGTCACCCCTCTCCTCGGTGTCTTGATGGCTGGCTGCGGTGGGCAGCACAAGGCGGACGCTCGAGTTGCCGGGGTTGTTGAGGTGTGTGGCGCTCCGCTGCTGGGTGAGCGCTATGCCTGCATACGCCAGTCAGGCTCGGTGGCTGTATTTGGTCCGGGGGGCCGGCGGATCGCGCAGGAGCGACTCAGCCATGGTCGGTACTCCTTCAGGCTGCCGCCTGGTACGTACGAAGTGGTCGCGAGGACCCCCTCCAAAGGGCCGTTCACGTTCAAGCACGCAGCCAAGGCACAGTCCGAGAGGACCACAATCGTCAATTTCGTGCTCGAGGCCAGCTAGCCGAACCTCACCTCCGCGAATGTGGCCCGCCCCGCCGCCGCCACTTCGGGCTAGCGCCGGCTGCCGCAGCTCGATCAGAGCGGAAGGCAGGGCGTCAGCGGGCGGAGTGCCGGTTTCGTGGAGCCAGCTTCGGTTACTGCGTCCTGGGCCGCCCCCTGATGTCGTGGGCGTCAAGGACTCAGGACGGTCAGCTTCGTGTAAGCGGTCGCCCCAATGCCAGCTGGGCCGAAGTAGTAGTCAAACCACACCCAGTACTTCCCTGGTGCTCCGCGGACTGATCGATAGCGCCACACGACGCCGGGAGTGTGGTGGAATCGAAGGGCCCGCGCCACCAGCGCAGAACAAGTCGTTAGGCCGCTTGAAGTGTGGGCTGTCACGCAGTGACACGCTCGGACCGCTGCAACCGGTGTTCTCGGCGGTATAGGCCCCGCGGTTCACGATCTCAACGGCGTCGGTCTCGTCCAGGTGCACCGTCGAGTGCGTCAGGACGACGGACACGGGCCTGGGCACCGGACCGACAACGGTGAGCTTCGTGTAAGCCAGCTGCACCACGTGACTGCCGCGGCGGCGATAGCCAAACCAAACCCAGTACTTCCCGGGTGTCGAGGTCGGGTTGCCCAGATATACGCGGGCGTGAGGAGCGAGCGTCTCGTAGTCCCCGCAATTGCGACCGCCTCGCCCAGTCGTGAAACCCGCGCTCGCACGAGGTGTCAGGTGAACCCCGCAGCTAGTCATGCCCACTTGGTACCGGGACTTATTCACGGCCTCGACGCGGTCGAGCGCATCAGCATGAACGGTCGTATGCGGAACCTCCACGAACACCGGCAACGTCTTCTGCTTCGAACCGGCCTGATTGGCGATCACGATTACGGCGACCGCTACAGCAGCCACCACCACGCCGAGACCGAGCCAACGAATCCCGCGTCCCGACGATCGCCGTCCTGGTCCCGACATGGGCCCACGATACGCCGGGTCGACCCGACCGACGACAGCGCGAAGGAATGGTCGGCACCGACGCAGCTCTGCCACGCACTGAGAAGCCTGACTCTTCGTCGTTGCGCCTGGCTGCTCGGTCTTGATCAATCCGTCACTCTGCGCCCGGCGCGAACAGACCTCCGATCAACCCTGGTATCAGTGCCACACACAGGTCACATTCGATGTAGTTCGCACTCCGGCCCTCGAGGTAAAGGTTCTTTGGGCACTCCCGGCCCGGGCCCACGCGCAGCGTGTACCTGCCTGCACGCGTGTTGAGCCGATAGCTGATCGTCAGCCGGTAGCGGGTACCTCGCCCGACGATGTCCCTCGACGCGACGACATGGTCGTCGCGCACCAACTCGATGCGAACCATGGGAAAGCGTCTGGCGAATTCCCGGGATGGCACCCTGCCTAACAGATAGGCCCTGCCGACAACAGAGCCGGTCGCAGTCGAGGAAGACGAGCCACATGCCGCAGTCGAGCCTGTGACAAGCAACACTGCTAGAACGGCCGCCGCGGCCTGCCGCCTCTGACGAAGCCAGCTCAACATCGCAAGCACCCTACAACCCCTAGCCGCGGCGAGACCGCGATGAACATCGCATCGAGACGCCTGGTTCCGGCTACAAACGACACTCTGAGCAGCGGGCCATCTCGTATCCGGGCCGTCTTTACCCCTCTCGAACTCTTGGGCGCGTTCGGCAACCGAACCAGTCGCATGGACCTCGCACCGCCGTTTGCTTGGAAGAGCGTCCCGGATCAGCCGTGTCTCGTGTCGCGCGAATCGAGACCGCTGCGCTCCCGCTGGGGATCTCGCTACCGCTCGATCAGGTTGACGCGACGCTTGTGGCCATCGTCCCCTGCAGCGTCCGGCCCACCATTTTGGCCGCTGTGGGATCCGGCCTCGACCGCTGCGATCACCAACCCCAAAGGAGGACTACACAATACGCACCCGGTGCTTACGTCCCTTAGCGTCCCCTAGACGTCCCCGACCGGCTGGCCTCGATCCGGTGGCTAGCGGCGGGGCGAGCGGGTTACTGCGGCGCGGACCGTGATGTCGTCCGATACCTCGGGCGCCCTGTGGTCTTTGAGCGACCAGACAACGTTGGCCTGGTCCAGCGGCACCTTGATGATGTCGAGTGTCTCTCCCTCGTCGTTGCAGATCTCGACCAGCGCCCACTCGGGTCTGAGCTCGAGAACCGTGCCGGTGGTACCTGCCCGCCAGGGCCGGCTGTTGCCCTCACGCCAGCTGGTGGAGGGCATCTCGGAGAGAAGTTCGATGACGTCCAGCTCTTCCATGTCCTCAATGATCGCAGGGCAGTCCAGCATCTCGTGCATCACGTGGTTCGCCGCCGGCCGGCGACGTACGCCGTCACGAGCCGCGGCGGTAGGTTCGGCTCCTGTAGCCAGGCGGTGATCACCGGTGCCCGCTGGCCATTGAGTCCGAGGATCTCGATCACGACACGGTACGTGACGACAAGGTTGCTGAGTTCCACCCTTGTCTCGACAGGTGTCGTCCGCACGCCCTCGCGGATCTGGTCACGGAGATACTCCCAGTCGTCCTGCGTCAGTCCCAGAGCCGCCCGCATCACACGTGCCTTATGTCCGCCCACGGGATGGTTGGCGTTCAGGGTGTAGCCGCGGAGCTTCTCCTCTGGGATCGCAGCTTCGTCGATTCGCGGCAGGTAGCCGTGTTGCGGATCAGGCATCGGCTGCAATCGGCACTTCGGCACCACTGACCTGATCAGGCTCGGTTCCAAATGCCTTTGCCAGCCTCGCAGCCGCGTCGGCCTGCTCACGGTAGTGCGTGTATCGCATCGTCGTGCGGACCTCGGCGTGCCCCAGCCAGTTCTGCAACTCGACGATCGACTCCGCACCTCGCACAGCCAGGGTCCCGAAGGTGTGGCGGAGGTCATGGAAGCGGATGGGGCGGAGTCCGGCGCGCGCGCAAGCGGACATGAACCGCCGCCGAAGCGCCGAGCCGTCAAGGTACTGGCCGAGCTCGCCCGGGAAGACGAGGTCATCGTCTGCGACAAAGTCCGGGCGCTTGCCAATCTGCGCCAGGACGGCGGCAACCTCGGGCACCATCGGCACCACCCGGCCGCGTCCCGACTTGGGGGTCGTGAGGCGTCCGTTTGCGTAGCTGCCGGACACGCGGATCGAGGACCGCTCGAAGTCCACGTCGCGCCAGCGCAGCGCGACAAGCTCACCCCGTCGCAGGCCGGTGAATGCGGCCGTCAGGAAGAGTGCCCCGTCCTGCTGGGAGCCCGCAGCACGAACCAGGGCATGAACCTCCTCTGGCGAGTAGAACATGAAGCGCGTTGCGTCGTAACGCTCGCGCAGCTTTTCAACATCGCGCGCGGGGTTGCTCGGTAGGGCGTACACCTTTCGCGCCCGCTCCATGATCCCGCCGAGGACCGTCAGCATCTTGTTGCGGGTCCGATTCGTGAGTTGCCTCTCACGGCCGTTGTTGAGTCCAGCGCGCCATTGCTCGATACGGCCGGGAGTGAGTTCCTCAAGGCGCAGCGATCCGAACGCCTCGATGAGCTGCGCAGCGACCGAGCGGTAGTCGACCATCGTCGACGGTTTGACGTCGCGGTCGTGCTCGACGTACCGCAGCCACTCAGCAGCTGCGTCAGCGAACGTTGCTCCTGTCCTCACCGAGCCCGGCAGTGAGCCTCGACGCGCGTCTGCCAACGTATCGCGCAGCCACTCCTCAGCGAGCCGCTTGGTCAAGTAGCCAGCAGTCGGGCGGCCGCGTCCGGTCCAGGCAGGACCGAGCTTCTTCTGAACCTGGCGGCCGTCCGGCAGCCGGTATTTCGCGTACCACGCTGGGCCGTACTTCCGATCGACCCGGAATACATGTCCCGACGGCGGCTGTAGAACCTGGCTCACGGCACTAAGAATACGCTCCGCCCGGGACATATTCGAGACACGCTTGACGTAATCGGAGGAGACTAAAACACAGAAACCACCGATATGGAGGGATTTCGCGAAGCGAACGACGGGCTTCGAACCCGCGACCTTCGGCTTGGGAAGCCGACGCTCTACCAACTGAGCTACGTTCGCAAGATCCTGCAAATCGTGGGCATTCGGCCATTTAGATGACGGTCCTTTGAGCCTTCTGCCACTGGATCTGCCACCGGAGGCTATCGCAAGCGCAGTGGCGGATCAGGCGGGCGCGTATGCGCTCCAGGGAGAAGGGGATAGCCTGCGACGTGATGGTCGGTGGCCCGATGATGATGTGGCGCCAGTCCCTGCAGTCGGCGCACTATGCGCGTCCATGGCAGCAGGTACTGATTGCGCTGGCGCTGATTGTGGGCGGGGCGGGTCTCGCCTTCATCGGCCATCCGGCCGGCCTGCTCGCCACCGGCGTTGGCTGCATGTTCTTTCTGCGTAGGGCGCGGCTGTGGGTGGCGCGGGGCCGTGGCAGGCGGGCGGAACTGAAGACGGACACCAGATGAGCCAGTCGCCGGCAGCGCGCGCATCGCCGGCGCCGCGCGGATCGCCGCCGCCGCGCGGATCGCGCTGCGGCGGCTTCGAAGTCGCTGGGAGGGTTCCTCGCTTCTGTGGAAGGTGTTCACAGCGAACGCGGTGGTGTTCGTCGTGGCAGTTGCGGTGCTTGCCTGGACGCCCGTGACCGTGCATCGCGTCGCGACACCCAGCGAGTTGGTCGTGCTGGGCATCGGGCTGGTGTTGATGCTGACGTTCGACCTGGTGCTGCTGCGGCGGGCGTTTCGACCGCTGCGAATGCTCGCCTCATCGATGCACGCTGCTGATTCGGCGCAGGCGCAGGACCAGGCCGGATCGTTCGAGAGCGCGAGTGCGGAGGTGCGCGCGCTTGCCGAGGCGCTCGAGGGAATGCTCGACCGCCTCGAACGCGAACGGCGCGACAGCGCGCTGAGAGAGCTTGCCGCCCAGGAGCGCGAACGGCTGCGGATTGCGAGCGAGCTCCATGACGAGGTCGGTCAGATGCTGACGGCGATCGCGCTGCGCGCCGAGCGTGCGGCCGAAGACGCCGACGCCGCCGACCGCGGCGCTCTGCTCGAGATATCGGAGACGGCGCTCAGGGGCCTTGAGGACGTCCGCCGAATCGCCCGCGAGCTGCGACCCGAGGTGCTCGACGACCTGGGGCTGGTGAACGCGGTCGTGGCCCTGTGTGGTCGCGTTGACCGGCAGCGGGGCATCCGCATACGGCGGCAGCTCGACTGGAGCCTGCCGAAGCTCGCTCCCGAGGTGGAGCTTGTGATCTATCGCGTTGCGCAGGAGGCGCTCACCAACGTGCTCCGGCACGCGGCTGCAACCGAGGTCCTCGTGGAGCTGCGCAGGGACGAGTCCAACGTCGTGCTCGAGGTCGTCGACAACGGCCGCGGGCTGCCGGCAGACGCCGAGGAGCGGGGTATGCGCGGCATGCGCGAGCGCGCGACGGTGATCGATGCCGACCTGGATGTGCGTGCGCGCCCCGAGGGCGGCACCTGCCTGGTGCTCAGCGTTCCGGCCTGAGCGGTGATGGTCACACCGCTCAAGACCCGGGTGCTGCTGGCGGACGATCACGCTGTCGTGCGCAGTGGCCTACGGGCGGTGCTCGACGCTGAGCCTGACATCGAGGTGGTAGCCGAGGCGCAGGACGGAGCCGAGGCGGTTCAGCGGGCGATGGAAGGCGATATCGACCTCGCGATCCTCGACGTCTCGATGCCGAAGCTCACGGGACTGCAGGCGACCGCGGAGCTCCGCACGCGCTCGGACGTGCGCGTGCTGATCCTGTCGGTCCACGACAACGAGCAGTATTTCTTCGAGGCACTCCGAGCAGGAGCATCGGGCTATGTGCTCAAATCGGCGGCCAACCGTGACCTGATCGAGGCCTGTCGGGCCGCCATGCGAGGGGAGCCATTCCTCTATCCGAAGGCGATCGTCGCGCTCGTGCGTGAATACCTCGAGCAGGCGCGCCGCGGCGAGGCTGCACCGATCGATCCGCTGACTCCACGAGAGTTACAGATCGTGAAGCTGATCGCCGAGGGCTACACCAGTGACGAGATCGCGACGGATCTGGTGATCAGCCGCAAGACAGTCGATCACCACCGCGCGAACGTCCTTGCCAAGCTTGAGATGAGAAGCGTCGCGGAGCTCACCCGTTACGCGATCCGCCGCGGACTGATCGAGCCATAGGGCCGGCGTCGGCGGTTCGCCACGCCATCTGCACCGCTTGTGCAGATGGGTACTTGCACCTATTCACGCGGGTCACGGCAGCGGGGATGCTCCGAAGCTGTGACCGAGATTGCGATCGCCCTGGATCGGCCTGCTCTGACACCCGAGGTCAGGGCCTGGATCGGCAACCGCCCCGGCAAGAAGCGGCCCGTGCTCACGCGTGGGCGCGCAGGCGACGTGCACCGCGGTGCACTGCTGTTGCGAATCGATGTCGAGGCGGCCTCCGACGCCGAGGCACATGACCAGATCGAGGCCCTGCTCACCGATCTGAGGATGCTCGGGCTGCGTCCGAATCTGCTTGACCGCGACGCTGTCTGACCGGCACCCAGCCGTGTACCGCGAGTCCGGAAACAAGAGCCTGCACGAAGCAGGGCACAAGGCGGGCGTGGCCGGGCATGAGCGTGCGCTGTCCTCACGCGGGCCGAAGCGCACGTTCAACGAGGCAGCCCACAAGCTCGGGTCCTGGAAGGTCACCTCCGAGCCGGTCAATCCGACGCGTGTTGGAGTAGAGCTCGAGGCTGTCGATGACGAGCGCGACGTCGTCGCGCACGCCGGTCAGGTGGTGCTCGCGCTGGGTGCCCTCGGGGTCGTTTACGGAGACCTCGGGACGAGCCCGCTCTACACGATGCAGGTGATCTTCACCCAGCACAGGGACGCCGCGCACGCCACACCCGCCGGTGTGTACGGCGTTGTCTCGCTGATCTTCTGGGCGATGACGCTGATCGTCTCCGTCAAGTACGCCGGGCTGCTGATGCGCGTCCACAACCGCGGTGACGGCGGCGGTATGGCGATGGTCGCGCTGATCCAGCGTCGTGGTATCGGCCGTACTGCGCTGCTGGTCACGCTGGGGATCTTCGGCGCGGGACTGTTCTTCGGCGACGGGATGATCACTCCCGCGATCTCGGTGACCTCGGCGGTTGAGGGACTCAAGGTCGTGGAGCCGGGGCTCGCCCACTTGGTCGTGCCAATCGCGCTGGGGATTCTGATCGCCCTGTTCGCGGTCCAAAAGAAGGGGACGGCGGCCGTCGGATGGCTGTTCGGCCCGTTGATCCTGGTGTGGTTTGTCGTGATCGCAGTGCTCGGCGCAAGCGAGGTGATTCAGCACCCCGGAGTTCTCCAGGCCCTCTCACCCACATGGGGCGCGCGTTTCATGGTCGACCACGGCGGCGACGCATTCCTCGCGCTTGGCGGCGTGGTGCTGGCGCTGACCGGGGCCGAGGCGCTGTATGCGGACCGCGGCCATTTCGGCGCCATGCCGATCCGGCGCACCTGGTTCGGGATCGTATTCCCGTGCGTGCTGCTGTCGTATCTGGGCCAGGGTGCGCTGATCCTCGCCCACCCCGGCTACGTGCACGAGTCCGTCTTCAGCCCCTTCTTCCAGCTTGTGCCCTCGAGTCTGCAGATCCCGATGGTCGTGCTGGCGACGGTCGCCACGATCATCGCCTCGCAGGCGGCGATCACCGGCTCGTTCTCGATCACACGACAGGCCGTGCAGCTCGGCTTCCTGCCGAGACTGAGGATCTCGCACACCTCTGAGCTCGAGGGCCAGATCTACGTGCCCGCGGTGACCTGGGTCCTTGGGGTCGGCGTGATCGCGCTGGTCCTGATCTTCAAGCGCTCCGGCGCGCTCGCCGACATCTACGGGGTGGCTGTCACCGGCACGTTCGTGATCGACACGATCCTGTTCCTCGCGGTCGCGCGGGCTATGTGGAAGACGCCAATCTGGAAGCTCTGCCTGATCGGCGGCATGTTGCTCATTGTCGAGATCTCATTCTTCTCGGCCAACGTGAGCAAGGTCAGTCACGGCGCGTGGATCCCGCTGTGTGTAGGCCTCAGCACAGCGATTCTGATGGTCACCTGGCGCCGTGGCTACCAGATCGTCACCCGCAACCGCACCGAGGAGGAGGGCGACTTCATCACTTTCCTCGATCACCTCCGCACAAGCACGGACGCCTGCCACCGCGCCCGCGGTGTGGCGATCTATCTGAGCCCCAACAAGAGCACGACCCCGCTCGCGCTGAAGGCCGACCTCGACCGTCACGGGATCTTTCACGAGCGCGTGCTGATCGCGTCCGTTGCTCAGCTCAGCGTTCCGCACGTCGACCCGGCCGAGCAGTTCCTCGTTGAGCTGCTCGGCAGTGGCACCTTCAAGGTCCGCCACGTCACGGTCAGGGCCGGTTATCACGACGTCACCGATATCCCGGCCGCGCTCATGCTGGCGCGCAAGCGTGGCCTACTGGAACGCAACCTCGACCTTGAGCACGCCTCCTACTTCCTCTCCCAGATCAGGCTCACCGTGACCGGCCGGCCCGGAATGAGCCGCTGGCAGAAGCTCCTGTTCATCGCTTTGGCCCGCAACGCCGCGAGCCCAATCGATACCTACAGGCTGCCGGTCGAGCGCACGACCACCGTCGGCGCGATGATTGGCGTCTGACGTCGCGTCGACCGCACCTGAACCAAGCAGGCCCCTGACCGATGGTTTGCGGAGCTAACCTGAGGCGATGCGCAGGTTTGCCGTGCCGGGAGCTGTTTCGCTGGTCGTGCTCGCACTGCTGGCGCTGCTGGCATTCGGCGTGTCGCTGAGCGGTCCGGGCAACCAGCTGGCCGCTCGGGTGGCGCGCGGGCAGGCGCCGCTCGCGCCGAATGCCAATGTGTCGCTGCAGTTGCTCGGCGGCGGCCGAGAGACATTGAGCGACCTCCGCGGCAAGATCGTGATGGTCAACGTCTTCGCGGGGTGGTGCGTGGCGTGCCAGGACGAGGTCGCGCTGCTGAAGCACGCACAGCAGGTGCTCCGCCAACACGGGGGCGAGGTGATCGGCGTGACATACCAGGACTCGAGTCCTGACGCCCAGGGCTACATGCAGAAGTACGGCCTGCACTACCCGGTGCTGCTCGATCCGGGCGACAGTTTCGTCGCCCCCTACGGCGTCAACGGCGTTCCGGAGACCTTCATCATCGACCGCAAAGGACACGTGGTCGCGGCTGATACAGAGCAGATGGACTCGAGCTGGCTCGACCACGCGCTCAGCAAGGCGCTCGGCACGCAGGCATGAGTCTGCGTGGCATCACGGTCGCTGCGATGCTCGCCGTCACGCTGACAGCCGGGACGGCCAGCGCCGTCGCCGCCTCACCGGCCCTGGACTACAACGGAATCGTCAGCCAGTTCATGTGCACCGAGTGCCACGAGCCGCTCAACCAGGTGAACTCGCCCGAGGCCATCTCCGAGAAGCAGTACCTGCAGGGCCTCGTGAGCCGACGTCTGACGCTCAGCCAGATCAAGACGGCGATGGTGGCGCAGTACGGCTCGCAGGTGCTCGCCCGGCCCCCGGCGAGCGGTTTCAACCTCACCATCTACATCCTGCCGCCGGCGGTCTTCCTCGGCGGCCTGGCGCTGCTCGCCTACACCCTGCCGAAGTGGCGCGCCCGTTCCAGACGCGCAGCTGCGACTCCTATCGCGGGCGCGGCGCCACTCGAACCCGACGAGGCCAAGCGGCTCGACGACGAGCTCACGAACTTCATCTGACGCCAGCTCGCCACGGCTCGCGACCGGCCGCGTCACATCGACTCGGGCGCGCTGACCCCGAGCAGGCCAAGCACGAGCGCGAGCTGCGTCTTGGACGCGACGCACAGAGCGATCCGGAACGACTCGGTCGCCTCCGGCTCGGCCCCGACGACCTTGCAGTCACGGTAGAACGCCGTGAAGTCCTGTGCCAGCTCAAGCGCGAAGCCGGCGATCCGATGGGGCGCCCGCCGTCCTGCCGCCTCGGCGATCTCCTCGGGCAGCGACAGCAGCTTCCTGATCAGCTCCCGCTCTGAAGGGTGGAGCTCGCCCGCTGGCGAGCTCCAATCGGCCCCGGCCGCCACCGCAAGACGGACGCGCGCATCGCCCAGCCTGGCGAGCATCGAGGTGATCCGTGCGTGGGCGTACTGCACGTAGTAGACCGGGTTCTCAGCCGAGCGCGACCGGGCGAGGTCGAGGTTGAGGTCGATCGTGCGGTCGTGCGAGCTCTGCAGCATGAAGAAGCGGGTCGCATCGACACCGATCTCGTCGAGCAGCTCGTCGAGTGTCACGAACTCGCCGCGACGCTTGGACATCGCCGCCCGCGTATCGCCCTCGACAAGGTGCACGAACTGCAGGATCAGGATCTCGAGTAGGTCGGGATCGTTGCCCAGCGCCTGGAACGCTGCCTTGAGTCGCGCCGTGTAACCGTGGTGGTCGGCGCCAACCGGTAGCAGTTGCCGCTCGAAGCCGCGGTCCCGCTTGTTGAGCATGTAGGCGACGTCGGCGGCCACATAGGTTGGCTGACCGCCGGAGCGAAGCAGCACACGATCCTTGTCATCCCCGAAGGTGGTCGTACGCAGCCAGACGGCGCCGTCGTGCTCGTACACGTGGCCGCGGGCGCGCAGCTGCTCGATCGCGCGGTCGAGAGCGCTCGGAAAGCCCCCGTGCAGGGTGCGCTCGCTGAAGAAGTTGTCAAAGTGGACGCCGTAGCGGGTCAGCGTTGCCTTGATGTTGGCGAGTAGCAGCTCGACTGCGGCCCCGGCGATCACGTCGACGTCGACTGACTCGTCAGCGGCACCCTCGATCTGCGACGCCAGATCCTTGATGTACTCGCCCTGATAGCCGTCCTGCGGCGGATCTTGCCCGAGTGCGCGTGCCCGAACAGATTCACCGAGACGGTGGATCTGCGAGCCGGCGTCGTTGAAGTAGTACTCGCGGTAGACCGTGTGGCCGTGATGCTGAAGGATCCGTGCCAGCGAGTCGCCGAAGGCGGCGTGACGGCCGCTGGCGGCGACGAGCACCGCCGTGGGGTTCGCGGAGACGAACTCGAGCAGGATGCGCTCGGGGCGCGTGGCACCGTCCGCTCCGAAATCCTCGCCGGCGTCGAGCGCCTGCCGCAGCGCGCCGCGGTGCCAACCGTCGGACAGGACCAGGTTGAGGAAGCCGGGGCCGGCCACCTCGTACTGAGACAGCGAATCGCCCAGCCGCGCCGCCAGCTCGTCTCCGAGCCGACCGGCGATCTCACGCGGGGGTGCACCGAGCACCGGTGCGAGCAGCATCGCCGCGTTGGTCGCGTAGTCGCCCTGATCGCTGCGCTTGGGGCGTTCCAGCCTCGGGCTGGGGGAAGCGTCCGTCTCGCCACTACTGCCCCGCAAGGCAGTAGTGGCAGCGCCAAGCGCTGTCCGCAGTTCGGCTACCGGATCGCTCATCCGGGAACGTCCGGCGACAAGGCGAGACGGGCCATCTCTGTCCCGGTCATCTTGTAGGGCGAGATCACCTCGTTGGCGCCGGCGCGGATCAGCTTGTGCTCGGCGTCATCCGCGGCCGCGCGGGCGATAACCCTGATCGTGCCATTCAGTTCGCGCGCGCTGAGTGCGATGAAGATGTTCTCGGCGTCAGAATCGACGCACGCGATCACGGCGGCTGCGCGCGCGATCCCCGCCTGGATGAGGACCTCGTCGTCAGAGGCCTGGCCCTCGATGTAAACGACGCCGTCCACCCGGGCGGCCTCGCGGTGCATGGGGTTCTGGTCGATGACGACGATCTGCGCGTCGTGCCGGCGCAGGTCGCGCGCCACCTGCCGGCCCACGCGACCATAGCCACAGACGATGAAGTGCTCTGAATAGGAATCGGTCATCTTCTGGGTGCGGCGCAGCTCAAGAACGCCGCTGAGCTGCCCGGAGACGAAGAACTCCGCAACCGTCGCCAGGCCGTAGAAGAGCGTACCTATCCCGAGCACCTCGAGCCCCACGAGGATCAGCCGGCCGACCGTGTCGCTTGGGGCCGGCAGCTCGCCGAGCGTCGTGACCGAGTCGAGCGTCCAGAAGAACCCGTAGCCGATCGACGTGTGCTCGTCGATCGAATAGCCGACGGCGCCGGCGACCATCACGGTCGCCAGGGTGCCGAGCAGCACCGCCAGCCGCGTCCCGAACTGGCGCATCTCGCGACGCTGCTGACGTCGCCGGGCCAACACGATCCGGGCAAGGGTGTTTGTCGCGCCGGCGAGGCGATCGCTGGAGGACGGCTGGGGTGGTTCGTAGGGGTCTGGCATCGCTCAATCTTCTCTAATGGTGGTAGGGCTCGCCGGCGAGGATCTTGTGCCCGCGATAGATCTGCTCGAGCACGACCACACGGGCGAGCTGGTGGGGGAGAGTGACCCGGCCGAGCGACAGCCGGTGGTCGACCCGCTCGAGCTCCAGCCCGCCGAATGGCCCTCCGATCACGAAGCAGAGGTCGTGGCCGCTGGCGCGCCGCTGCTCAAGGAACACGCTGAACTGAAGCGAGTCGAGCGCCTGCCCGTCGACGTCGAGTTGCGAGACGAAAGCTCGCTCCGGGATGCGCCTGGTTAGGCGTGAGTCCTCGCGGACCTCGATCAACTCAAGGCGTGTGTAACGGCCGAGCAGCTTGGCGTAATGGGCGACATCATCGACGAACGGTGGCCGTAGGCGGCCGACGGCGACGACGATGATTCGCACCGATGGGATACTAGGAGCCATATGGACGAACCGAACCAACCAGAACGCCAGATCAACATCCACTTTTCGCCGGAGATGATGGCCGGCAACTACTCGAACTTCGCGAACGTGAGCCACTCGGATTACGAGTTCACGATCACGTTCGCGCGGGTCGACCACGAGATCGAGGACGAAGAGGTCCCCGGCGTCGTGGTCACGCGAGTGAATCTCTCGCCGAAGTTCATGCGCGAGCTGATCGACGCCATGCAGGACAACTACGGAAAGTGGCAGACACGCGAGAACATCAAGAGCCTTCCCGAGTTCGGCGGCGACCGCCCGCTCGGTGGCGACGATCCGCTGGATAGCGGGGAGTAACATCAAAGCGACGCGTCCGCGCGACCTCCGATGCCGTGCGGGTAGCGATCGTCTCTGACATACATGCGAATAGGCAGGCCCTCGAGGCCGTGCTTGAGCATGTTCGCGTCGCCGAGTGTGAGGCGCTCTGGTGTCTGGGCGACCTCGTCGGGTACGGCGGTGACCCCGACATCTGTGTGGCGATGGTGCGCGAGCACGCTGACATCTGCCTGGCCGGCAACCACGACCTGGCGGTGACTGGCGCGCTCTCGGTAGAAGATTTCTCCGACGCCGCCCGCCGCTCGGCGGAGTGGACGCGCGAAATCATCACGCCGCAGACGCGGAGCTTCCTCGAGACGCTCGCGCCGACCGACGAGGACCAGGTGGTCAGCCTCTACCACGCGAGTCCGCGCGATCCGGTCTGGGAGTACGTGCTCTCGCCATTGCAAGCCGAGCTCGGATTCGACGTGCAGCCCGAGCGGATCGCTGCCGTCGGGCACACGCACGTGGCGCTCGAGTTCCACCGGTTCGAGGGCGGCAGCGCGACAGGCCAGACCCGACACGCGGACGACGAGCTCGATGTCAGCGTTGGGCATTGGCTGCTCAACCCCGGCAGTGTCGGGCAGCCGCGCGACGGCGACCCCAGGGCGGCCTGGATGGAGCTTGACACCGAGGCCTGGACCGCCGCCTACCGGCGAACGGAGTACGACATCGAGGGTGCCGCTTGGGCGATTCGCGCCGCGCGGCTGCCCGACTCCTTGGCTGAGCGCCTCAGCTTCGGGCAATAGGCTTCGGGCGATAGCTTGCAAAGCGCCCGAGTGGGTGCTTTAACCCACCCGCGCAGCGGGCTTTAGCCGACTCAGTGGCTAAAGTCGAGCGCGGATGGGCTTCACACACAGGGCAATCGTCGCTGCCGCTGTCGGCCTCGCCGCATCCGCACTCGCCGGGTGCGGGAGCAACGGCCGGCTGCTGTCGCAGTCACAGTCAAACCAACTGAGCGCTCAGCTGAACAGTGTCTCGCAGGCGCTGCAGGATGGCGACTGCCATGCCGCCGAGGGCGCGCTCTCGGGGTTCGAGAGCACGCTCGCGGCGCTGAACGGCGTCAACTCGACGCTGGTTGAGAACCTGAATCAGGGTGCGAGCACGATCCAGCAGCTGACGAGCGCGCGCTGCGCGGCCGAGTTACAGACGAAGCCGAGGCACGTAAAGACGACCACAAGCGCCAAGACAACGACCTCGACGCAGACGACCGCGTCCGACACGACGACGACCAACACCGATACGAACACGTACACCTACACAGACACGACGCCGACGACCAGCACGACCGGCGGCACGGGTCCGACGGGCTCGACGGGCTCGACCGGTCCGACGGGTCCGGCGGGCACGACCACGTCTCCAAATGGCGGTCAGGGCCTCGGTGGCGGCACGACCACGACGACCAGCGGCAACGGCAATGGCAATGGCGGGGACAACGGTTACGGCAATGGCGGCACCCTCGGCAACGGAGGCAACAACTGATGAGCCCCGTCTCCGTGATCGCCGACCGCTATCGGGTCGAGGGCCGGCTCGGTGTCGGCGGTATGTCGACGGTGCTGCTGGCGATCGACGAGCGGCTCGAGCGCCATGTCGCCGTCAAGCTGCTGGCCGAGCACCTGGCCGATGACCCCACGTTCGTCTCGCGCTTCCGCCGCGAGGCGCTGGCGGCCGCGCGGCTCGTGCATCCCAACATCGTGCAGGTCTTCGACTCCGGCTTCGATCAGTCCGCCCACCAGCATTTCATCGTGATGGAGTACGTGCCGGGTCAGTCGTGCGCGGAGATCCTGCGCGACCGCGGTCATCTCGACATCGATCAGGCCGTCGACATCGTCGCCCAGGCGTGTCGCGGGCTCGACTACGCGCACCGCCACGGCGTCGTCCATCGCGACGTCAAGCCCGGCAACCTGCTCGTCTCCGAGAGCGGCGTCGTAAAGCTCGCCGACTTCGGGATTGCACGCGCCACCGGCCAGACCAGCATCACCCAGGTCGGCTCGGTCCTCGGCACTGCCGCGTATCTCTCACCGGAGCAGGCGCGTGGGGAGGAGGCTGGCCCGCCGGCCGACCTCTACTCGCTCGGCGTCGTCTCATATCAGTTGCTATCGGGGCGGTTGCCGTACGAGGCAAACTCGCTTTCGGAGTTGGCGCTCAAGCAGCAGCGCGAATCGCCGATTCCACTACAGCGCTTGAACCCACGCGTGCCCCCGAGCCTCTCCGAGGCGGTCGCACTGTCGATCTCAATCGTCGCGGAGGAGCGGCCGCACACTGCGGTCGAACTCTCCGAGCTGCTGGTCGACGGCGCCGCCGGGATCTCGCCGTGGACTGAGGAGGCGCCCACCAGTCACATGACGATGAGCCGTGCCGCCACGCGCGTGCTGTCCCCGCGCGATCATGCGACCGCAGAGACCGCCGTCACCAAGCGCCCGTCCGCCGGCCCCGCACCAGCCCGTCCTGCGCCCGCTCGCACCCCGCGCACGGTGCCGGCGCGTCGCCCGCCGGCTCAGCAACAGCAGGCGGAGGCGCCGCCGGCAGAGCGCACGCCGCAGCGCAGCCGCACCAGGCGTGTCGCCCGCCGCGTCGGTTGGTCGCTGTTGCTGTTGGTTGTACTCGCGGTCGCGGCCGTCATCGTCGCGCTGGCGCTGCACCAGAGCACGCAGTCGGACGTGCGTTACGAGAAGGTCATCGCGCACACCTGGAACACTGCCGTCGACAAGGTCCAGAGCATCATCAACCACTACACGAAGTAGCCGGGCGCTCAGGCGGCGAGCAGCGCTTAAGCACTCGGGGCGGGTCCCGCTGGACCCGCCCCGATCTGTGGGTTGGTCGGTGGCGCGCTCTGTCGTTCGTGGCGCGCCGTGGGCGAGCGCTTAGGCGGCGGTTGCGATCTCGACCAGCTGCGGCTTGCTCTCGGCTGGCTTGGGAACGTGAACCTCAAGCACACCGTTCACGAAGCTCGCCTTGACGGCGTCGGTGTCGACGCCCTTGGGCAACGCCAGCTTGCGCTGGAAGCTGCCGGACGCGCGCTCAATGCGTCGGTAACCGTCGGCGGTCTCCTCGCGCTCGAGCTTGCGCTCGCCGGAAATCGTCATGACGCCGTCGAGGATCTCGACCTTGACGTCGTCGTCGCTCAGGCCGGGAAGGTCGGCGTGGAGGAGGAACTCACTGTCGTGCTCGACCACGTCGATCGCGGGCACGAAGTTGCGGGTCGGCTGGCTGAAGGCGGTCGCCAACGGCGTGGCCGAATCGAAGAACGAGTTGAAAAGACGGGTGATCTCGCTTTGCGGCGAGTACACCGGGCGAGCTGGGCGGCTGCGAACTAGTGTCATTTGGTGCTCCAATTTCGTCGAACTTTGACTACAAGCCGGATAATAAAATCTAAGTGGCCTGCTGTCAAGTTTAGCGAACCGACGGAGGAGCTCCCGCCATGAATGCCGCGACCGTCGCGGGGAGTATGTCGGCGTCGATTGCGTCGCGTAGATCGGCCATCAGCCGCTGGATGTAGCTCAGGTTATGGAGGGTCAGCAGCCGTGGCCCGGTGGTCTCGCCGACCCGCGACGCGTAGTTGATGTAGCCGCGTGTGAAGCCGGCGCTGCAGGCCGGGCAGGGGCATCCTTCCAGGATCGGCTCCTGCGAGTTCCTGAAGCTCGCCTTGGCGAGGTCGACGCGCCAGCGCGCGGCCGGCTCGGGCACGATTGCGACGCCGTGGCGTGCCAGCCGTGTTGGCATCGCGCAGTCGAAGGTGTCGATTCCGAGGCCGACGCCGATCAGCAGGTCGTCGATGTCGCCGATCCCGAGGAGGTGGCGCGGTCGATCGGGCGCGGACTGCTCGAGAGTCGCCGTCGTCCAATCGACAACCTCATGCATCTGCGGCTTGTCCTGGCCGAGTGAGCCCCCGATCGCGATTCCGCCGCAGCGACTCGCGGCGACGGTCTCGGCCGACGCTACGCGTAGGTCCTGCTCGACGCCACCCTGGATGATCCCGTACACGACCTGGTCGCTTCGGCCGTGCTGTTCGTGCCAGTCGAGGCAGCGCTCGAGCCAGCGGTGCGTACGCTCGGTCGAGCGCGCGGTGTAGTCGCGGCTCACATGGAACGGCGTGCATTCATCGAAGACCAGCGCGATGTCTGAGTGCAGCGCCGCCTGTACCGCCATCGAAGTCTCCGGCGTCATGAAGCGCTCGCTGCCGTCGATATAGGAGCGGAAGCGCACACCCTGCTCGGCGATCTGCAGAATCGCGCCGTTCGAGGCGCTGCCCCGACCGCGGGATGGGCGGGCCTTAATCTCCTCGGCGACGCTCCCGTGGCCCATCGAGAACACCTGGAACCCGCCGGAGTCGGTGATGATCGGGTGCGGCCAGCGCATGAACGTGCCGAGCCCGCCGTAGCTGTCGATGAGTTCGGGCCCGGGGGAGAGGTAGAGGTGGAAGGTGTTGCCGAGCACCATCTCGTAGCCGAGCGCCTCTACGTCGCGCGGCTCCAACGTCTTGACGGCCCCCCGTGTTGCCAAAGGCACGAACGCGGGAGTCTGTACGTCGCCGTGCGCGAGGCGCAGTGTGCCGGTGCGCGCGCGGCCGTCGCTTGAGCGCGTGCGGATCTCGAACATGGCCCGGAAGCTAGATGATCGGGGGTAAGGCGCGCGGACGGCTCAGCTGGGCACCCTGACATCCTGGAGTTCCAGACGTCACAAGCACGCGGCTCCCTGTAGGGTCCGCTGTGCCCGCGCCAGCAAACATCATCGATCGCGTCACAGCACGAGACAAGGAGTGGACGATGCCGCAGGCCCGTTCCGCCGGATCCAGTACGAAGAAGCCTCAAGCCACGCGCGCGCCCGCAAAGGCCGCTGCAAAACCAGCAGCCGCGAAGTCGGCTGCCGCCAAGCGGGCCACTGCCGCGAAGTCTGCGGCGGTGAAGTCGACTGCGGCCAAGCCGGCGGCAAAGCGCACCGCCGCCACGGCGAAGTCGGCTGCCGCCAAGCGCGCTGCGGCGAAGCCGGCGGCAAGCCGCACCGCCACGACGGCGTCGACCGCGAAGCCCGCCGCGAGCAAGGCCAAGCCGCGCGCCAGGGTCCGTGTCAACGCCGACACGGCCCAGATCGAGGCCCAGATCGAGGCCATCGCAGAGCGCCTGCGCAAGCTCAACGAGAAGATCATCGAGGTCGGCCGCGAGGCGGGGGAGAGCACGCTCACCAGCTACGAGAAGGCGCTGAAGACGATCGCGAACGGTATCGCGCAGTCGTCGGCGAAGGACGAACTCGAATGGATCCAGCACCTCGCCGCCTCACAGGCGAAGTTCGTGCGCGAGATCACGGAGAGCTGGGCAAAGGCTGCCCGCGAGCGTATGAAATAAGAGACCGGCCGGCGAGCGTGTCGGCCCTGTCTCTGTGGGACAATCCGGTCTCGTATGGACCCGAATCGCAAGCGCGCGATCCGGTTGACGGTCGCCCTGACTGCGGCCCTGCTGCTGGCAAGCGCGCTGATCTACGTCAGTTTCAGCGCCGGTCGCGCCGAGCTCGACGCCCCGCAATTACTCACGAAGGCCAAGCCTGGCGGTCAGTACATCCTGGCCGGCACGGTCGAGAACGGGTCCATCAGTCGTGACGGCGGGAGGACGGACTTCAGCGTCCTCGGCCCCCACCGCGAGGTGGCCGTGAGGGTCAGCTACACCGGGATCGTGCCCGACCCGTTCGCCCAGGGGCGGGCGGTGATGGTCAATGTCACTGACAAGGGAGGAAGGTTCGTCGGCCAGGAGAACTCGCTGACCACCAAGTGCCCGTCGAAGTACCAAGCCGCCTCGGGCGCGCTCAAGAACACGGCCGGCGTGCCTGTCGGCCCGGCAGCGCTCAGAAACTGATGGCGCAGCTCGGGCGCGCGATCCTGCTGCTCGATCTCGGCGTCTGCCTGTACGGCGTCTTCGCGTCGATCCGCGGCGCGCGCACCCGGCGGGGCGACTGGGTCGACTCCGGGCGCAGGGCGGTGTACGCACTCGCCGGCCTCAGTTTGGTCGCGTTCGTCGTACTCGAGCTCGCGTTCCTCCGCAACGACTTCAGCTTCAAGGTCGTCGCCGACACCTCCTCGACGACGATTCCCGTCTTCTACAAGCTCACCGCGCCGTGGTCCTCGCAGCAGGGCTCGCTGCTGCTGTGGGTGACGCTCTCCTCGCTGTGGTCGAGCCTTGCGCTGTTTCTAACGCGTAGGCGGCTGCGCGACATCGCCCCGTATGCCGCCGCGGTACTGCTGGGCATGGAGGGCTTCTTCGCGGCGCTGGCCTGCTTCGCAGCCAACCCGTTCCAGACAACCCCTCCCGCGCAAACGCCGTCGAACGGTGCCGGCCTCGACCCGCTGCTCATGCATCCGAGCATGATGTTCCACCCGCCGATGCTCTACTCCGGGTACACCCTGATGGCGATCCCGTTCGCCTTCGCAGTCGGCGCGCTGATCACCGGCAAGCTCGGTTCCGAGTGGATTCGTGACACCCGAAAGTTTGCGCTGGCCGCCTGGTTGTGCCTGGGTTTCGGCATCGTGCTGGGCGCGCGCTGGTCCTACACCGAGCTCGGCTGGGGCGGCTATTGGGGGTGGGACGCCGTCGAGGACGCGGCGCTGATGCCGTGGCTGATAACGACCGCCTTCATCCACTCGATTCAGATCCAGGAGAAGCGGGGGATGCTCAAGGTCTGGAACGTGTCGCTCGTGCTGTTGTCGGGAACATTGGCGATCTTCGGCACATTCCTTGTGCGCTCGGGTGTGCTCGACTCGATCCATGCCTTCGGGGCATCGACGCTCGGCGTGCCGTTCGTGATCCTGCTCGGGATCATGTTCATCGGCTCCGTGGGGCTCGTCATCTGGCGGCGGGAGGGACTCCGGACCGAGCATCGGATCGACTCGCTGCTCTCGCGCGAGGCGATGTTCGTGCTGCAGAACCTCGTGCTGGTGGCAATGACCTTCGTGATCTTCTGGATCACGCTGTTCCCGCTGATCTCGGAGGCGATCACGGGCACCAAGGTGTCGGTCGGACCGCCTGCTTTCACTCCGTTCGTGGTGCCGCTCGCGCTGATTCTGGTGCTGCTGGCCGGCGTCGGCCCACTGATCTCATGGCGCCGCGCAACCATCGCCAACCTCCGCCGCCATTTCATCTTCCCGGTCGGGTTCGGGGTTGTCGTCACGATCCTGGTGCTGTCACTCACCGACGCGGGCAGCAAGCCGCTGGCCGCTGCGATGTTCGGGCTAGGCGCCTTCGTGATCGGTACGGTTGCGCAGGAGTTCTTCCGCGGCACGGCTGCCCGCCGTGCTGCCACGGGGGACGTGTGGCCGATCGCCCTGTTCGGCTTGGTTCGGCGGAATCGCCGCCGCTACGGCGGATATATCGCCCACCTCGGGTTCGCGGTGATGCTGATCGGGGTCGCGGCCTCATCGTCGTTCCAGCACTCGCGCAACGCCACGCTCAGACCCGGGCAGAGCGTCTCGAACGACGGCTACGTGTTCCATTACGTGCGGCCAACCGCGGTGGCTACCTCGGAGCGGGTGTCCTTCGGGGCGATCATCGATGTCACCAAGCACGGCAAGCCGGTCACGCGACTGCACACCATGCAGAGCTTCTATCCGTCGACGAGCAACGCCGACGGCTTCATCAGCCGCTTCTTCGACCTCAACAACGCCGACAGCACGATCGGCCTGAACTCCGGGCCGCTGCGGGACATCTGGACGGTCGCGGCCGCGAACCTGACTGCGCTGGAGCCGCTTATCAACAAGGGCGACAGGGAGTTCACAGGCCTTTACAACTCGGTGCTCAAGGCTGATATGAAGCGTGACCCGCACATCAGCGCGGCGCGGCTGAACAACGAGCTCAACACCCAGCTCGACGCGTTCAACCTATGTGGGACCAAGACCTTGGGGCTCAACTTCTGGCAATGCCGCGACCGGGCCGTTGACGGCATCGTCGCCCAGTACCTCAAGCACCCGTACCCAGTGGCTTTCCTGCTGATCGTCTCGCCGATGGTGGCCTGGCTGTGGGCAGGGGCGCTGATCATCGTCTTCGGCGGACTCACCTCACTGATTCCGGCCGGCCTGTTTGCCAGGCGCCGCACCATTTCGCCCGAGCACGCTCGCGTCGCGGTGCGCGAGCTCGCATAGCCACGTCGCCCGTCAGCCACGACCATGGCCTACGTGATTCTCCTGCTCTTGCTGATCGGCGTCGTCTGGCTCGTGAGCGCCCCGTTGCGTCGCTCGGTTGCGACGCCGTCCGACGATCGCGGATGGGAGGCGATGCAGAAGCTTGACCTCGAAGCGGCCCGCGACGCCAAGTACCGCGAGATCCGCGATGCCGAGCTCGACCACCAGACCGGCAAGCTCTCCGCGGCAGACTACGAAGCGATCGACTCGACGCTCCGTGCCGAGGCGATCCAGCTGCTGCACCAGTTGGACGCGATCGATGAGGAGCTGGCGTCCGATGAGGACGACGTCCGGGACGCCGGCCAGCGACTGGACTGCCCCTAGCGCACGGACTCCGGGTAGCGCTGCGGGCATCTGAGTAGCTACCATCACTGGCCGAGATGACTTTCGTGCTCGACATCGTCCAGGTCTTCGTCAGCGTCATGCTGGTGTTCCTGGTCCTGATGCACTCCGGCAAGGACGCCGGCCTGTCCGGCTTCGGTGTCGGCGGCGGCGGCGGTGGTGGTGGGACCGGGAGCAGCCCCTTTGGCGGCGGCTCCCTCGTCGAGCGCAACCTGAATCGCTGGACGGTTCTGTTCGCGATTCTGTTCGGCGTCAACACGATCGTCCTGATCAGGGTCGGCTGAGCTCGCTGACGCCCCCAGCGGGCGTCATCTGAGCCCATGCAAAGCGGCCGCCGCAGAAGCGATCGTGCGCCACGGGGACCGCGGCTCCCCGTTCAGGTGCTCGTCCTGGGCAGCATCAGTTCGGTTCAGATCGGGGCCGCCTGGGCGACGACGATCTTCCACCAGGTCGGTGCCAGCGGCGCCTGCCTGCTACGGCTCGCATCCGCCTGCGTGGTGATGCTGGCGCTGACCCGCCCACGTGTGCGCAGTCTGTCGCGGAAGCAATGGGTCACGGCCTGCGCGTTGGGCCTCGTGCTCGCCGCGATGAACCTGACCTTCTATCACGCGATCAGCCGTATTCCGCTAGGAACGGCGGTGACCATCGAGTTCGTCGGCCCACTGCTCGTAGCCCTCGGCGGTTCGCGCCGGATCCGCGACCTCGTCTGGGCGGCGCTCGCCGCCGGTGGGATCATCGCCCTTTGTCAGGGAGTTGCGCACGGCACCAGTGCCGAAGGTCTAATCCTCGCGGGAGTCGCCGGCCTGCTGTGGGCCGGCTACATCCTGCTTCAGGCGCGGCTCGGTAGAGCCTTCAGCGACAGCTCCGGCCTGGCCCTGGCGATGACTGTCGCGGCGATCGTGGCGCTGCCACTTGGCGTCGCTCAGGGCTCCGCCAAGCTGCTCGTCCCGGGGACGCTTGCGATAGGAGTGGCGGTTGGCATGCTGAGTTCGGCGATCCCCTATTCACTGGAACTGAAGGCGCTCCGCCGACTCTCAACCGCCACCTTCGGCGTTCTGATGAGCCTCGAGCCGGCAGTCGCAGCGCTTGCAGGCGCAATCGTGCTCGGGCAGACCATCACGCTCCGGGACGGTGTCGGCATCGCACTGGTGGTTGTCGCCTCACTGGGCACGTCGCTCACCTCGAACGCGCCTCGCGAGCCACTCGACATCGCTGCATAGCACGCTCGGACAGATCCAGCCTGCCTTATCAGCGACGCGTGAGGGCCGGGGAAGGCCCCGGCCCTCACGGCATCACTGAGCGCGGTTTTGGTTTCTAGGTCGTCCCGAGACTGACGGCCCAGATGTGCATAGCGGTCGCTCCACCGCTGGTCGTGTTGCTCACGTTCGGGAACGTGATCGACTCGACCGTCTTGCTCGGGTCCACGGGCACGGTGGTCGCGTAGACGTACACGGTCAACTGCTGCGAGCTACCCGAGGTGCTGTTGCGATACGGCAGGGTCGCCGCAGCTGTCTCCGTGGCTCCTGGACCTCCGGCCCAGTCGCTCGCCGAGACAGTCGCCGTGGACGAGGTCCCGTCGGTGTAGTTGATCGTGATCGTTCCCTGCGAGCCTCCGTCGGTCGAGGACTCGAGCAGACCGAGTGTGTTGGACCCAGCCGGACCGCTCACGAGCATCGTCTGCCCAGCAGCCAGAATGTTGTCCGGTGAGCAAGGTGCCCCACTCGTCCATTTGAACGTGAGACCGTCAGCGCTGACCGACGCCCCGGGCGTGAGCCCGGCGCTCGCCAACGCTGTCGCCGAGTAGCTGTAGCCGACGCCGTCGTAGTTGGCACAGCTCTGGTTGTTGTCCGGCGACGTACCGGTGTCGTCGTAGTAGTCGCTCGGGTTGGCGGTTGGGGTGATGTCGAGCTCTGGACTGTCCGAAGTCGACCCGCTGCCGGTCACCACAGTGACTGAAGCCGGCGAGCCTGGCGACACGGACGGCGGCACCGTGAACGTGACTGCGGTGTCGCTCCAGCTGTCGATCTGTAGCGCGGTCTCGCCGGACCCGCCCCAGCTCGAACCGTTGTCGCTGAAGTCGACGTACCCGGTACCCTGGCTCGCGCCAAAGCCCGAGCCGTTGATCGTCACCTGTTGGCCGCCGGAAGCGGTGCTCGGGTCTACCGAGCTCGCTACGGGAGAGCTGAGCGGTGACGTCGAGGTGCCGATCGAGAACACGTGCAGCGCGCCCATCGTGGCACCGTCGGGCAGCGTGACACTCGTGAGTGTCTTGCCTGGATCTACCGGTACCGCGGCGTAGAACACGTACGTCGCGACTGTCTGCTGTGGCGGTGAACAGTACGAGCAGTTGCGGTAGCTCAGCGCTATCGCGGTCTGGTTGCCGTAGGACGGCCGTGAATTGCCGCCGTTGAGTGTCCAGTCGCTCAGGCCGAGCCAATACCGCGCGCTGCTGCCATCGCTGTAGTGCTCGGTCACCACCCCTTCGCTCGGACCGTTTGTCGCCGAGCCGAGGAACGCCAGCGTCTGCGTGCCTGATGGGGCGTTGACCGCGATGTTCTGGCCCTGGGCGATCACGTTGTCGGGCCATCCTGGAGTGGACTGCGGCCACGTGAATTGGACGCCGTCGACCGTGTTGGTGGTGCCGGGCGTCCAACCCTGCGCGGCCAGCGCTTGAGCCGAATAGCTCGCCCCACCGCCGTCGAAGTTGGCCTGACCGACGTTGCTGTCATTGGAGATGCCGGTGTTGTTGGTCGCGGCGAGCAGGCTCCCCGGCTGCGCGACCAAAACGGCGAGCTTCAGCGTCTGGGTCATGCCGTTGGACATCGTGATCGTGGCCGTGACCCAGTTGTACCCAAGCGGAGCGGATGAGCTCGCGCTGATCGTCACTGTGAGCGAGCCGCGGCCGTTTGGTGATACCGAGGCCGTGCCGCTCGAGGGGGAGACGGCTAGACCGCTGCCGGCCGGTGCCGAGACGTCGACATGTACTGCCTGCCGGCGAGTGGTTGCGTTCTGCGCTCCGACCTTGATGGTGGCGTTAGAACCCGGCGCGACCGTGACGTTCTGCTCGGACAGGAAGCCCACCACCGGCCGTAGGCCGTTGGTGTACGAGCGCGGCGCGTCCGCTGCCGCCGAACCCCAGGAGCTCGGCTTGTTATCCAAGGTCCAGTCGAGCGAGGCCCCGCGAGTGAGCTTGCTGTAGTTGACCCACGTCTTCGAGTACGGCTCGCCGTTCAGCTTCAACGACTGGACGTAGTAGGTGCTGGGCGACGCTCCGGGTGCCTGGATGTTGATGGCTTTTCCGTTGGCGAGGTGGATCGTCGCCTTGGGGAACCCGGGACTTGCGAACACCAGCGTTCCGCGGCCCGAGTTCTCGGGATACATGCCGAGCATCTCCCAGATGAACTGGGAGCTCTCGGCCCCTAGGTCGTCGTTGTTCGCCAGACCGTCGGGCCCGGGCAGGTACATGGTGTTGCGGATATTTGCGACGGCTTTCTGCGTGCCGGCGGGGTCGCCCGCGTAGTCGAGCGCAAATTGCTCGCCGAGGTCGAACTCGTTCGTCAGCTGGGCGTACATGCCTAAGCCGTTGGGCTGCGAGAGATACTGCTCGAGCATTGGCCGAACCTTGGCCTTGCCGCCGAGTAGCGAGTACAGCGCCGAGTAGTCGTTGGGAACATCCCATAGGTACTCGTACGGATCGCCTTCGACATAAGGCTCGCCGTCGGTCGGGAACGTGCCGGTGAACGTCGGCGTCACGCCTGGTTCGAACTGGCCGTTCGCGAGTCGTGAGGTCAACAGGTTGTTCTCGGGATCGAACAGGTTCTCCCAGTTGTTCGCCCGGCGCGTCAGCATCGACGCGTCGGAGTGGTCGCCCATGTCCGTCGCGAACTGCGCGAGGGCCAGATCCTCGTTGTCGTATTCGAGCAACGTCGACATGAACCCGTGCGCGTTACAGCATCCGTAGGTGCCGTCCTCGGGTAGGTAGCCCAGCTGCTGCTCCAGTGCCTCGCCGGGCCTCACATCATTGACCGTCGTAGCCTGTGTGAGCATGTCGGTCAGCGCTTGCTTCGTAGCGAAGTGGTGGGCGCCGAAGGTGTAGTAGTCGGCGATGATCGAGTCCACCGGGTCGCCGACCATCACGTAGTTGTTCAGGTTGTCGTAGCCCCATTGCTGCAGCAGCTTGTCCTCGCTGTAGTAGTTGACTTGCGACTGCGCCATGTCGCTCGCGGCTTGCGGGTCCAGCAGCGCTTGCAGCTGCGCCAGCGAGTGGTAGATGTCCCAGCCGGAGTACATCCCATACTGGTCTCGTTGACCGGACGCCAGGCTGTGGACCTTAAGGTCCGACCCCATGAACTGCCCGTTCACATCGCTGGTGATGTTTGGCTGGATGAAGTCCTTGTAGAGCAGGCTGTAGAACTCCTGCGTCTGGGAGTAGCTCCCGCCCGACACCCGAATCTTGCCGAGCAGGTGGTCCCAGGCGGCCTGCGCCTTCCGCCGCACAGAGTTGAAATTCCAGCCCGGGTTCTCGGTCTGCCAGTTCTGCTTGGCGTTGGCAGCACTCACGTATGAGATGCCGACCTTGGCCTGCACCACGCGGTTCTGGGTCGTGTTGAACGTCAGCGCCACCGCTGTCGGGTCGCTCTGGCCCGAGTTGGTGATCACCTGTGACGCGGTGAACGGCTGGTCGAAGACGATGTCGAAGTGCAGCGTGTAAAGCTGCGGCTGGCCGTCATTGTTGCTCTCGCCGCAGAAGTAGCCGCTGGTGTCGGAGCCCTCGATCTCGTTGTTGCCGATGATCTGGGCGCTGTCGCCGTAGTCGCCGTTCTGGCTGGCCATCAGCTTGATCAGGAAGTCCGCCTGAGTCGTGGCTGGGTAGGTGAAGCGCGCCATCGAGCTGTGCGGTGTCGCCGTGAACTCCGAGGTGATGGTGTTCGGCTGGTTGCTCTGCGCGGAGTAGTAGCCAGCTTGTGCCACCTCATTGGTGTGACTGAACGCCGTCGTGAGAGTGTTCGGATCGCCCGAGGGGAGCGCTCCGGTCGTCGGGACCATCGGAACATCACCCGCCGCGCCGCAGCCCGGTCCGGAGACGTGCGTCAGGCTGTAGCCCCACAGCTTGTTGTCCGAGTAGTCGTACTCGCCGCCCGCGTTGTAGGTCGGCATCGTGTCAGGGCTCCATTGCACCATCCCGAACGGCACTTCGGCTCCGGGGAAGGTGTTCCCGCCGCCGGATGTCCAGGTACGGGTGTCGACTAGCCTCGCCAAGCCCCCGGACGTCGGGCTTGCGATCGTGCTCTCGTCACGCGCTCCAGCCGGCATTCGCGATGCCGCGAGATGCCGAGGGCAGTCGGCGACGCGTCCACTACGGGTCGTGACGCAGCTCAGGTGCAGCAGTGGGCCGACCCTGTTCTTGGTGGTCGCTGGCACCGACGCCGGCGTCAGTGTTCGAGGCGCGGCGGTTGTGACTCCCGGCGCCGTTGAGGTGTGAGACGAGGACGGCGTTCCCGCCAGTGCTGGTACGGCCACAACCGCGAGAGCACACGCTCCGCTCATGAGCAACAACATCAGAACGCGGACAGACCGCGTGGAAAGCTTGCCTCTCATCGGTTCCCTTCCTCCTCAAACCTGCGGGTTTCGAGCTTCCCCTTCTCCACAAACCCTGAGGTTCCAACTGGCCCCTCGCGTTGCTCAGCTGGCCGCTGAATACGCTGAGAGCGGTACTCCGTGAGAGAGTGACAACGTTATCGACAACGTTGTCAAGCGGCACTGTATCTCGCGACGGCAGGGTTGTCAATCGCGCCCGGGGGCGGCGCCTGTTGCATGAGGAGCTTCAATCCCGGTATGGAGCTGCTCTCGGCATTTGACCGCCGGCGCCCCCGCACCAGCGCTGGACTGCGCATCGCAGTTGGCCTCTGGCTGCTCGTCGGGGCCGGGTTCGCATGCGGCGCCGGCTACTGGTGGGGTCTGGCGATACTCCTGCCGGCGGCGCTGCATTTCTATCTCGCCTACCGCATTTTGGGGGCCCGCTGACCGGCGGGCGCTTTAAGGTCAGGCCTGCCCTGGCCATGCGAAGGATCCTCATCACCGGAATGTCCGGAACTGGGAAGTCCAGCGCGCTCGTCGAGCTAGCCAAGCTGGGCTTTCGCGCGGTTGACGCCGACGTCGGCGGTTGGACCGAGTGGTCTGATCCGGAAGGCGGATACGTGTGGCGGGAGCACCGGATCACGGAACTGCTGGCGGACGATGCCGGGCCGTGCTTGTACGTCTCGGGAACGGTCTCCAATCAACGTCGCTTCTACGATTCGTTTCGACGCGATCGTCCTGCTGAGCGCTCCCGCTGAAGTCCTGCTCAAGCCTCTGGCGACCATCGTCGATCAGCTCGTAGAGGTTGGTAGAGAGCCAGCCACCTAGCTCGAACAGCGCGAGCTGCGATCGTCCGCCGATGCCGGATAGCCTCCTCGCTGTGTCAAAGGGGCGTGTCGAGGCTTTCAGTGACGGCGTGATCGCGATTCTGATCACGATCATGGTGCTCGAGCTGCATACGCCGCCGGGCATCTCGTGGGACGCGCTACGGCACGAAGTTTCCCCGCTCTTGGCCTACGCGCTGAGTTTCGTCTTCCTCGGCATCTACTGGAACAACCATCATCACATGCTCGCGGTGGTATCCCGCGTTACGGGAGGGGCGTTGTGGGCAAACCTGAACCTTCTGTTCTGGCTCTCGCTGGTCCCGTTCAGCACACTGTGGATGAGTAAGGACCACTTCCCGACGACGCCTGTCGCTTTCTACGGCATCGTGCTACTTGCTGCCGCGATCGCGTACTACATCCTGCAGGCAGCGCTGCTCAGGGCCGAGGGCAATGACTCCAAGCTGCGCATTGCGATCGGCTCAGACATCAAGGGCAAGATCTCCCCGCTCCTGTATTGCCTGGGAATCGGGCTCGCCTTCGTCGACCGCTGGCTTGGTGTCGCCATCTATGTCGTCGTGGCCCTGATTTGGCTCGTGCCCGACAAACGCATCGAACGACACCTGGCGACGCTCGATCAGACCCACGCTGAGTAGCGGACAGCTGGACGAACACGGGTCCGCTCTCGGCCGGCCGCGGCGTTTCCGGAGGGTCACGCAGCTATGGCGCCGACGGCGTTTCGCATCAGCGGTATGTCAGGTTCGTAGATGTGCGCCGACTTCACGACGAAGTCGAGGTGCCCGACCGCGAGGTTAACGCCCTCGGCCACACGCTCCATCAGGTAAGCGAGCTCGACGAGATTGCCGTATCCCTTTGCTCCGAAGTCGATCGAGTGGGCGTAGACGATCGCTTGAAGCTGTCGGTTACGGATCCAGAAGTCGAGCAGGCTCACGCATGGGATATACGTGGTGTCCGACAGCGGCTCGAAGGTCGTGATCGTCGCCGACCGGGAACTGGCATCGGTGCGAAGTCGATCGATCACCCACTGCACTTGGTCTTTACCGCTTGCGGCGTAGTCATACAGCCGGCTTGCATAGCTCCGAGCGTTGCCCAACTCCGCCACGAGCGAGTGATCCGTGAAGTTCGTATGCATCCACGCAAGCCGCTCGGCATCCCCGAACTCGGTCACGATCGGATCGACGCTCGCAGGCCGAGCAACGGCGAGCACGACGCGCTCGAGCTCCAAAATGCGAGCCGAGTCATAAACCGACGCTGCGCCCTCGTCGAGGATTCGCCCGGCGACGCCAAGCCATGCCTCGCCGATCGTGCCTGTCTCGATCTGCGTGCCAAGCATGACCGAAGCGTAATTGCCGGCAGCCCGATCCGACAGTCTCGCCATCGGGGGACACTAAGGTGCGTTGAGACACGAGACAGATAGGGGAGACCGCGATGGCGATGGTGCAACGCAATGTCCAGATCAAGGCCTCACCGCGGGAGACGATGGCGCTTCTGAGTGATGCCAGCCGGTGGCCGGATTGGTATCCGGGCATGACGCAGATCAGCATCACGCCCCCATTCCCTCAGGAAGGGGGGAAGGTCGTCTTCAAGGTGAAGTCGGCTGGCGTATCGATGCCGATCACCGAGACGGTTCTCGAATATCAGGCAGACAAGCTGCAGGTTCTAAGAATGGAGGGCCTGTTGTCGGGGCGCGCCCGCTGGGAAGTCATCACGGAAGGTGATGGAACGCGCCTGACAACGACGTTCGAGTACTCGCTGCCGGGTGGTGTGTTCGGAAAGATCGCCGATTCGCTCGTCGTCGAGCGCATGAATGCCAAGAGTCTCGAACAGGGGCTTCAGAACTTCAAAGCGCTGGTAGAGCGTCAGTAGGGCTCACGGCTGCGATCAGGCCCGGCGCGGCTGCGATCAGGCCCGGCGCGGCTGCGATCAGGCCCGGCGCGGTGAGCCTGCGGGCCTACGCATCCGCCAAAGCGGAGGTCCGCCTTCTGGCAGCTCAAGCACATCCATGTGGATGAACCCGAGTCGCTCGTACAGCGCCGCGCTGCGCTCGCTGCTGGCCTCAATGTACGTCGGCAGCCCGGCCGAGTCGGCGCGCTCGAGCGTCGGCTGCATCAGCGCCGATCCCAGGCCCTGACCCTGCAGGGTGGTGCGCACCCCGATCGTGCGCACGTAAAAGTGGGGCTCAGCCAGGTGACGCTCCTCCATCGCGTGCTGCACTCTTGCCGCGAGCGGCAAACGCATCCCGAACGCCCGCAACCACTTCAGTGCCTCCTTCAGCGTCGCGGAACTCGGCATCTCCCACGCACCAGGCGGCAGCTCCGTCACCGCGCCGTCATAGCCGGGGGTCGTCCACACGGTCCCGTTCGGCAGTACGTACAGCTCCATCTCGGCCGCAAACATCGCCCGGAGGCGTGCTAGGTGCCGCAGTCGGCTCCGCAGGAGCCAGGTGAATACGGGGTCGTCAATGAACGCGTCGGCCAGCACCGCCGCCACCTTCGGCGCGGCATCTGCAGCAGCTGTGCGCACTTCGACCGATCTCAACGCGCCGACACTATCCCGCATATTGCCGCCGCCTTCGCCGATGCAGCGCCTCAGACGTTCGCGGCCAACGCCCTTACGCGCCTGGCGGAATCCCGATGCTTGCCGGGAATACGCGCTCGCATTTGCGGATCTTGGCGCTGATCCGCGGCGAGTTCGGGTCAATGCCGGCGGCCTGCGGGTTGAAAATAGCCCGGCCTCGATCAACGGTGGGGTCGGGCCAGTTCTGCACCCCGCGGGAGTGCATACACCGGGCGAACGTCAGCATGTCGGTCTGGATCTGCCGAACCACGGACGCACTCGGGAGAACGCCGGGACCGCCGTCGGGGAGCAGGCGCCCACATGCCTTTGTCGCCGCCTGGAACTGCGGCTCGCTGGCCGTGCTTTGGACTTGGCTCTTGGGCCACACTCCGCTGCGGTTGGGGTCCGGGAAGTCCGACACGCCGTGCGTGCGCATGCAGCGCGAGAAGGCGACCGCCTCGTTGGCCGGTGACGTTCGCGTATTCGCCGACGTTGATGAGGGGCGTGAACTGCCGCCGCATGCCGCTACCAGTACGGCGAGGCAGACCATGGCGATGACCACGGTGACGAATCGCGCTCGCGGCTGGGCCGGCGACGGGCGGGCCCTCCGGCGGAGGGCGTGGGGGCCGGCAGGCCGTCGACCTGTCAACGCTGCCAGGCGCCCCACGGAACCTGCACGCTCGTCAGGTGCTGGAGGCGGAGGCATCGGCCGATCGCAGTGCTGATCCGCGGCCCAAACGAACCCGACGCACCCGCCTCGAGGCCCGGTATGCCCTGAAGATCGAAACCAAACGGCGGCGCTCCAGGAAAGCTCCCGAGCGTGTGGGTGGGGTCGGGCCAGGCCGACACGCGGTGGGCACGCATACAGCGCGCAAAGACCACCAGCTTCGTGAGGATGGATCGCGACGTCGTGCGGCTCAGCTGAGCACCGTTGGGGAGCATGCGCTGGCAGGCTCTCTCCGCCGCATCGACCCGTGAGCTGCTGACCCCGAGTGCCTGTAGGTTGACCTTGGGGAGCCCATTGGTGCCAGGACCGCTGTTGGTGGAGTTGGGGTCGGGATAGTCCGACACGCCGTGGGAGCGCATGCAGCGGGTGAAGGCGACCGCCCGGGAGGTCGGGGTCGTCGCCGCGTTGGTCGAGCCGATGGCGCCGCTGGTTGGTTGCGTCGCGCCGCAGGATGCCGCGAGCAGAGCAACGCCTGATGTGGTGACGATCACGGCCGTGGTTCGCGCCGCGGAGAGCGGTGCCCGCCGTCGCGAGCGCGAGGTGCGGACAGGGCCCGACAAGATGATGATTCGGCGCATACCTGCGATTGGTACGCCCACGTGGGTTACATCATCGCTACCGGCGATGTTCGACTGATGTCATGTTGTTGCGACAGACCCGGATGGGGATGAGGGCGGGCGGGGCCGGCCGATCGATCGTATAGGTCGGTTGGCAACCGGTTGATGATCGATGTATGTTTGCCGACGTGGAGACTCGTGCTTCGAGCTCAGAGCAGAAGTCGACTCACATGTCGAGGAGCGGACGTCGACGGTGGCGACGGGCCGCACCGCTGGCCGCCCTCCTTGCGGTCGGGGTGGGACTAACGGCGTGCGGGAGGGGGTCGCCCAAACCCTCATCGAACTCCGGCTGCTCGCCCTCAGGCTGTTCGAGCCCCGGTGCGTCAGCGTCGCTGGAAGCGAGGGCGCTGAAATTCTCAGTCTGCATGCGTACGCACGGCGTCAGCGACTTCCCCGACCCGACCGTCGGGTCGAACGGACTGCCGAGCTGGACCCTCTTTCACATCGCCTAAGCACCCGCTTTCACGGCCGCTCGACGGGCCTGCAAGGGCGACCTGCCACACCTCACGGGCGTGCATGAGCCTGGACAACGGTTTCGCTGAGCAGTCGGGCGCCGCCACACGAACTAAATAGGCTACGTGCCGTCCCGCGCCCGATGAAGAGTCTCGCGCCGGATCAGCTTTGGCTCTGCCAAACCCGCACGTACTGAATCTGCATTGACGAAGGTTCGGTTACGTCAGCCTCGCCGGTATGCACCGTGTTGTCGAGGACAATGAACATCGGTGCGGAAGTGATGCCCGTCGTGATGCTGGCGACATCGATACCGTCGTAGTAGTAGGTCACCAATCCGGGTTGCCAATCTGAGGCGAAGGTGTGCCATCCGGGGGCAATGTCCGGGTCGCAGGCACGGGTTTCACCCGGCGGGCCATGGAAGGTGGCGCAGGCAACGCCGTTGAGGGCCTCCATCACATCGTCCTCGCCGTCCGTCGGCCAGGTCTGTCCGTCGGTCCAGATCCCCGGCCAGTCCGCGATCAGTGTGCCGTCGGCGGGGACATAGACCCGGGCCTCGAGCACACCGTACGTGTATTCGAACCCGCCGCCATCGGCAGGGTCGGTGTTGACCAAAGCGCCCGTGTAAGGCTCGGTGACGCCTCCGCAAGTGGACGGCTCGCCGGTGACGTTTAGGTGCATCGTGCCGTCGCCGGGGAACGTGACGTTGCTCGGGCTATAGCAGTCCTCTTGGGTACCGGTCATCGGCGCGGTGACGCCGGTGCCGAACCAACCCGCTCTCCAGACAGACGTATCGAGCGAGTTCCCGTCGAACTCTGAGTCAAGCACGAGCTTCCAGTTCCCAGCGATCCCGACAGGCTGCGGCGCCCCCGTCTGGGTGGCGGGGGGTTGCGAGGCGGTCGATTTGCGCTTCAGCGTGAGCGCGACCTTCGCGCCAGTTCGGCCGTGCCGACCGGGTTTTGGGCGCTGGCTGTTGACCAGGCCGTTGCGCGGGCCGCTGATTGGCCCCGCAGCGCAGTGCGCGACGTGCAGTCGCTTACGCGCCGCCGCTAGCTTGTCGCCCTTGACGCTCGGCACGACGCAGCGCGACCGGCTCTCGCGCGTGCTCGCGCGCGGTGCCACACCAGTTCCAGCTGCGACGAACGCAAGCGCCATCAGCGCGTGTACGCGGAAGGTCACGCGCGGCATCGTACAGCGGCGCTCGGCATCGGCGCGCAAGTTGCCTCGCACGAGAAACCCAGTCATTGGCGCCGACTCAAAGCAGGCTGTGAGTACGAGATCTGCCGCACCACTGAGCCCTAGCCCGACTCAAAGCGGAGCCAGAGTGTCGCCTGTAGCCCGTTCCGGTCGTGAAGCGGCAGTGGCTCCCGGCTTCTGCTTTGTCGCCGCCGCGAGCATGCGCGGGGTCGTCCGAACCTGGCAAGGCCGATGGTTGAGTTCGCTCACGCCCGGCTCCGACCCCGCGTGAGGGGGGTCTTTGAGGAGGCGATGCCATGGACCCGCTTGCCCGAGAAGTAAAGTGTTGCGGCGTTGATGGGGCGGAGTCGTGATCGACCGGAACGCGAACTTTGGGTTTGGCTGTCGCTGCTGCCGCTCGGGCTCGGTGCGTGGGCTCCAGCGGTTGCCGGTGACCGGTGTAGGGTCCGGCGCTGGATAGCGTGGGGGCTTATATGGCCCGCGGTTGCGCTTGTTGGGTGGGTTTGGACGGCTGTGAGCAGCAGGACGGACACGCCAGCCGCGGCGGGCCTGCTGATGCTCGCCGGGTGGATAGGCGGGATCGTGACCACGTTCAGGATTTGGCCCGAGTATCAGGAGCGACGCCGCCAGCTATCGCCAGGCGCGAGCCCGTGGCCGCGTCCGACAGCGCTGTCGCTCACCTGGACTGTTCGCTACGCGCTAGTTGCTTTCGCGCTCACGTTCGGTGGCGACATCTTGCTTGGCCTGCTCCTTCGCCAGGTTTTTGGGGTTCATCTCCAGGTTTGGTTTGGCGTTCTGATCGTCGATGCGACGTTGCTGGCGAGCCTAGTTCCCTTGGCGCGAGACCGTGGCCTGTCGCCTATCGATCTCGGGGTGCGGGCCGTGCCGGCGATGCGGTCGCTGGGATTGGTGCTGCTGGCGCTGGTGGCCTATGGCGTCCTCGCCGCTCTCTACGCCTCGGCGTTCATTGGGCACTCAAGCCAGAAGTCCGCCGACATCCTCTCGCAGGTCAAGCACGTGGGCACCTTCGAGACCGTGATCGCAGTGATAGCCATATCAGTGAGCGCACCTGTCGTTGAGGAGATCTTCTTCCGCGGTCTGATTTATCGCAGCCTACGCAACCACATGAATCTCGTATGGGCGACGCTGCTGGCAGGCTCGCTATTCGGGCTCGTGCACGTAATCGGGTACCCGCTCGTCACAGTGCCCGTAAAGGCTCTTGCCGGCGTCCTACTATGCCTCCTCTACGAGCGAACCGGCTCAATCGTTCCCGGCATCGCGCTTCACTCGTTCATAGACGCGAGCGCCATCGACGTCGCGCTTACCGGCAACGACGACATCGTGCTCACCGTGTTCGGGATCTTCATCGCGATCGTGATCGTTCGATGGGCGGTGATAGGCCTGGCCCGGGCACCTGCGCGAGCCGTCGGCGTAGAAGCCTCGGCCGGGTGACGCTGGCGGGACCCTCAAACCGCAACCCGAACCGAGCCACGGACCACCACCAGGTTCCAGGAACCGATCCTGAAGATTGGGTGCGCGTTCAACGGACCACCGCGCTATGGCAGTTGTCGCAGAGCAGCAGCCTGGCCAGCTTCGTTGGTCGCGTCTCAGGAGTGCTGTAAATAGCGTCGGTGCTGTCAGAGCGACGCTAACGGTGATTTGCACGTCCGGCACGTCGATCACTTCACCCTCTTCGCCTGTCAGCCAGCCCGCCTGAACGGCCGCGGTGTAAAGCATGTCCTCGCCGAACTCAAGATCTTCTTGGGTGCGCTCGCTCTCAAGCAGCCGGTAACCGGGACCCGCAGCTCGCCCGTTCAGCGGACCGCGCTGCTGATGCCACACGATGCCGCGGTCATCGATCCATCCTTTCTCCACGAGGCACCGATCCCTGCCGGCCAGCAGCTCAAACCGCGCAGATGCCTCGGGCCGGCTCTCAGAGTTGGGCGCAACGCCTACGCGCAGGCGCCCTCCCCGATCCTCCGACCGTTACCGCGCCGTCGTAACGAACCTCGACCGCGTTCGCAAGCAGATCCTCCCTCACCCGCCAGACGATAACTAGCGAAGGCTTTCCCTTGATCGATCCCCGCCAGCCCGCCGCCTCACCCTCGTAGACCGGAGCGGGAAACAGAGCTTCGCTGGGACAGTCGCGGAGTGCGCGACGTGAGGCTTCTAGTCCTTGGGCGCGTAGCGGTGGTGCAGCGACAGTGGGTTGCCGTCAGGGTCCAGGCAGATCGCCTGCCAACAGACGCCGGAGTCAAACGTCTCGCTGACGAACCGAACCCCCTTCGCCTCAAGCTGCTCACGCGCGGTGGCCACGTCGGCAACCTGCAGCGCGATCGGCATCGCGTTGCTCGAGAAGGTGCCGCCGAAGTCTTCGGTGCGCATGATGGCCAACGTGAGGTTGCCGGCCTGGTACTCGGCGCCCGGCCGGCTCCCGTAGCGCTTGACGAACGGCAGACCGAGCGTCTCACCGTAAAAAGCGGTCATGGCGTCGAAGTCCTGCGCCGGGATGCAGACAAAGTCCACGCCAGTGATCAGGGCGTCCGTATCAGCCATCGAGCGCAGATGCTCCCACATGCGCGGGCGAGCCTGTCGGGATATCGCGCGAGCTCTCCGCACGATCGTCCCCGTTTTGTGGAATCAGCGCTGGGAGCTATGTGCGCCGCTGGCGACCTGATTACCCTGAGCGTCCGGATTGATGAGAGCGCGCTGACGGTCTTGCTTGGCCTTATAGCGTGCTGCGTCTGCCCGCATCACGAGCGTGCTCGCGTCCTGGACCGAGATGTCCGCCAGCCCCCAGGAGAGTCCAACTCCCAGACAGGCCGGTTCACGCTCAACGGCGGTCTGCGCGCGGCGTACGGCTGTTCGCGCGTTGACGTAGTCGACACCCGGGAAAATCACGGCGAATTCGTCGTCGCCGAAGCGAAACGCCTGATCGATGTCCCGGAATCGCTTCAGGATGGCTGCCACGGCGCGTAAGACGGCGTCGCCCGCAGCATCGCCGTGGCGCTCGTTGATCACGTTGAGGGCATCGACATCGGCCACACACAAGGTGAGCTTTCCTCTGTAGCGACTCGCACGGGCAATCTCTCGCTCTAGGTGCTCATCAAACGCCCGACGGTTTGGTAATCCGGTCAGTGCATCGTGCCGACTCTCGTAAGGCTGCGGCTCGAAGTCGCCCGCATGGGCCATCGCAGTCGCGATGATCCCGGAGAGAACGCGCAGTGTGGTCACGTCATCGTCGCCGAACGCGTGGGAGCTTGGGTCGTAGACGTTCAACACCCCGACCGCCTGTTTGCCGTGAACCAACGGCACGCACAGGATCGACCTGGCGCCCACCCTCATGCACGCCTCGCGGTCGACCCTCGGGTCGTCTTCAGCGTCATCACAGAGAAGCACCTCGTTCTGAAGTAGGCAGAGGCCCGAGAGGCTCGCCTTCACCGCCGAACGCACGCCAACTAAAGGCGCGGCTGCGCCACTGACTGCGTGATGAACCATCTCGTCACCCTCGAGCAGCTCCACCACACCGGCAGTAGCGCCAGTTATCTGCTGCGCGCGAGACGCAACCAGGGCCATCACGCCATCCAAGGCGAGCGATGTCGAAGCACTTGCGCTCTGAGTCTCGATGATCGCGAGCACACGAGCCGCGGAAAGAGCGCTCATACATCACTACTCGGCATCCGAGTCCCTGAAGTTGAACCCGGCTACGCCTCCAGCCCCTCAAACGGCTAGTTCGCCCGCGACCGCGAGGAAGCTGCCACTTCGCTAACGAATCCAGCTACCAGCGCCCATGCCTCAGATGCCAGACCTCAGGGTTCGCCAACGAGCCCTGAACGACATGATCGAACCGATCGACCGGCAGGAGCAGATCGACAAGACCGAGCCGCATGACGCGACCGAGCCGACCGACAGGATCGATCCAACAGACCCGACCGACAACACCGAGCCCTTGGAGCCAATGGACAGGACTGAGTCCTCGGACCACAGCGACCACTTGGAACTCTTGTCGACTCCACGCACCGAGAGCATGCTAAATGCACCTCACGGAGCCGGCTTTGGCGCCCTATCTCCTATCCCTGGTCCATATTGATCGCGAGGTATTTGGTCGCGAGGTATTCGTTGATCCCCTCGGGCCCGCCTTCGCGGCCGAAGCCGGACTGTTTGATGCCGCCGAAGGGTGCCGCCGGGTTTGAGACGATGCCCTGGTTGAGGCCGATCATGCCGGTCTCGAGTGCCTCGGAGACGCGTAGAGCGCGCTTCAGGTTCGTTGTGAACAGGTAGGCGGCGAGTCCGTATTCGGAGGCGTTGGCGGCCCGGATCGCCTCCTCCTCTGTGGAGAAAGTCACGACCGGTGCGACGGGGCCGAAGATCTCCTCGGTCATCAGGCGGCTGCCGGCGTGAACATCGCCGAGCACTGTGGCCTCGTAGAAGTAGCCGGGGCCGTCGACGGCATTACCGCCGGTAAGCGGCTTTGCGCCGCGGTCGACCGCGTCCTGGACCAGTTCGGCGACCTTGTCACGCTGTTTGCCGTCGATCAGCGGGCCTAACTCGATCCCCGGTTCGGTGCCGCGTCCAAGCTTCATGGCACCGATCCGCTGGGCGAGGCGCTCGGTGAACTCGGCGGCGACCGACTCGTGGACATGGAAGCGGTTCGCAGCGGTGCAGGCCTCGCCGCCATTGCGCATCTTCGCGAGCACCGCGCCCTGGACGGCGGCGTCCAGATCGGCGTCTGCGAATACCAGGAACGGCGCGTTGCCACCGAGCTCCATCGACAGGCGCAGCAGGGTCTCGGAGGCCTGCGACATCAACAGCCGACCGAC
Organism: uncultured Conexibacteraceae bacterium; assembly: GCA_963774025.1. Taxonomy (GTDB): domain Bacteria; phylum Actinomycetota; class Thermoleophilia; order Solirubrobacterales; family Solirubrobacteraceae; genus Palsa-465. The sequence goes on along the minus strand of CAVZDL010000011.1, from coordinate 121,525 downwards.
CTCGGTCGAGCCGGTGAAAGAAAGCTTGCGCAGCCGCTGATCAGCGATCAGCGGTGCTGACGTCGCGCCGGCGCTACTTGAGGTGATGAGGTTGAGCACACCGCCGGGCAGACCGCATTCCTCGAGGATCTGCGCGAAAGCGAGCATCGACAGCGGTGTCTGTTGAGCGGGCTTGACGACCATCGTGCAACCCGCAGCGATCGCCGGGCCCACCTTGCGGGTGCCCATCGCGAGCGGGAAGTTCCACGGCGTGATCAACAGGCACGGGCCGACCGGCTGTCGCATTGTCAGCAGCCGGCCATTTCCACCAGGCGCGGTGGCATAGCGGCCGTCGATCCTCACCGCCTCCTCGGAGAACCACCGCAAGAACTCGGCGGCATAGACGATCTCCGAACGCGATTCCGCCAGCGGCTTGCCCATCTCGAGAGTCATCAACAGCGCGAGATCATCAGCCCGCTCGTTGATCATCTCGAACGCACGACGTAGAATCTCCCCACGCTCACGGGGGGGGTGAGCAGCCCAGGTTGGTGCCGCCTCTACGGCCGCATCGAGCGCCGCAATTGCGTCGGCGGGGGAGGCATCTGCCACTTCGGCCAGAACCTCCCCGGTGGACGGATCCTGAACCGGAAGGGTTCCATGCTCACCCACCCGTGATTTTCCGCCGATAAGGAGTTCATGTGGTACAGATTCGACAACCCTACGTTCGTCAGCAGCGGTGATCGTGCTCATTCCTAGAAGCTACCGAGTTTCGCGTGTTCACACGGCGGCTGCGCTCTGCGCGGTAGCCCTCGCGACCATGGTCGCAGGCTGCGGATCAAGCAGCTCGCCGCCGCCGACAACCGCCAGTACGACGGGAAGCTCTGGTGGTACCGGAAACTTCGATCCTCAGCTCGCCCCCAAACAGAAGCACGGGGGAGCGGCGGGCGGCGCGGGATCACAGAGCAGCGGCGAACAGGCGGCTGGCGCAGGGGCGCTGGTTGGCACCACCTCGTCCACGACCGCGACAACGAGTTCTGTGGCCTCCACGACACCCGCGCAGACGCAGACGAAGGCTGCGACAACGACGAAGCCAAAGGTCATAACGAGAACGATCACCGTGACCAAGCTGACCCCGCCCAAGACCGTGATCCACTATGTGACAAAGAAGGTGTTGCCGCATGTGCCGTCCGGCGCGTTCATGCCGTCTAGCCACCAAGCGCTCGCGCAGGGTCGATTCACGGTTCCAGGCAGCAACATCGGCTGTGACCTGGTGTCGGGCGGGGTGCGCTGCGACATCCAACAGCGCTCTTGGACGCCGCCGGCTCAGCCATCGAGCTGCAACGCGAGCTGGGGCAATGCGATTGACTTGGGGGCAACCGGCGTTCCCGCGTTCGCCTGCGGCGGTGCGTCCGCGATCTCATCAGACGCCAAGGTCGTGCCGGATGGATGGGACGACAAGGTCGGGACGATCACCTGTCAGGTCCGCTCGTTCAGTGTCGACTGCTACTCCGCGCACGGGCACGGCTTCATCTTCAGTCGCACCGGTTACACCTTCTACTGAGATTGGGGGCATATAGGGGCACGTGGGTGCCGGCCCGCTGGCCGGCACCCACGTTATGCGTTGCCCTGTGGCTCTGAGCGGCTATGCCGCTGATGCGAGTGGTGCGCGCTCGAGCGCGACCGCCAACACCTCGTCGATTGTCATCGCGAAGTGGAAGCTCATCGCTTCGCGCACCTCCTGCGGGACATCGTCCATGTCACCACGGTTGCGCTCCGGCAGGATCACGTCGGTCAGGCCGGCGGCGTGTGCGGCCAGCACCTTCTGCTTCACGCCGCCGATCGGCAGCACCCGACCCTGAAGCGTCACCTCGCCGGTCATGCCGACGGTGTGACGGACAGGGCGGCCGGTGAGCAGCGAAGTGAACGCCGTCACCATCGTGACTCCGGCGCTGGGGCCGTCCTTCGGGATCGCGCCAGCCGGGACGTGTACGTGGAACGACTTGTCGTCGAAGTGGCTGCGGTCGATGTGGAGCTCATCGGCGTGCCCGCGCACATAGGAGAGCGCGATCTGTGCCGACTCCTTCATCACGTCACCGAGTTGCCCGGTCAAGGTCAGCCCCGGCTTGCCGTCCATGGCAGTGGCTTCGACAAACAGCACATCGCCGCCGGCGCCGGTCACGGCCAGGCCTGTGGCCACACCCGGGACGGCCGTGCGGATCGCCGACTCCTGGAAGAACTTCTGGCGGCCCAGCGCGTCACGCACCGCGTCGAGGTCGATGCTCACCGGAGCCGTCGCGCGAGCAGCAGCGATGTTGGTCGCCGTCTTGCGCAACAGCGTGCCAATCTCGCGCTCGAGGTTGCGGACGCCCGCCTCACGCGTGTATTCGGTGACGAGTGTGCGCAGCAGTTCGTCGCTCACCTCGACCTCCTCCGCACGCAGGCCGTTTCGATCCAGCTGGCGTGGCCACAGGTATCCGCGGGCGATTGCGACCTTCTCCGAGGTCGTGTAACCGTCGAAGCGGATCACCTCCATGCGGTCAAGCAGCGGACCCGGGATGGTGTCGGCGACGTTGGCAGTGGCGATGAACATCACGCCGCTCAGATCCAGCTCGACGTCGAGGTAGTGGTCGCGGAAGCTGTGGTTCTGCGCCGGGTCCAGGACCTCGAGCAGCGCCGAGCTCGGGTCGCCGCGCCAGTCGGCGCCGACCTTGTCGACCTCGTCGAGCATGATCACCGGGTTCATCGTGCCGGCATCGCGCAGCGCGCGGACCAGACGGCCTGGGAGGGCGCCGATGTAGGTGCGGCGGTGGCCGCGAATCTCGGCTTCATCACGCACCCCGCCGAGCGACATACGGATGAACTCCCGCCCAGTGGCGCGTGCGATCGACTCGCCGATCGAGGTCTTGCCGGTGCCAGGAGGGCCGATCAACGTCAGGATCGCGCCGGAGCGCTTGTCCTCCGTGATCCCGCGTTCCTTGCGCAGCTTCTTGACGGCGATGTACTCGACGATGCGGTCTTTGACATCCTCGAGACCAGCGTGGTCGGCGTCCAGCACCGTGCGGGCGTGCACGGGGTCGAGGCGCTCGTCAGAATGATTGCCCCACGGCACAGCCAGCAGCCAATCAAGATATGTGCGAATAACGCTGGACTCGCCGGACTGCTCGCCCATGCGCTCGAGGCGCCCGAGTTCCTTGTCGGCCTGCTCGCGGACGTCCGCGGGCATCGCTGACTCCTCGATCTTGGTCCGGTACTCCGCGACCACTGACGCGTCGTCCTCATCGAGCTCGCGGCGGATCGACTCCATCTGCTTGCGCAGGAAGTACTCGCGCTGCTGCTTTTCGGCGCCGGACTCGACGTCGTCACGGATGCGCTTGCGCACCTGGAGCTCGGCCAAGCGCTCGCGCTGGAACGTCAGGGCCAATTTGAGGCGCTCGAGGATCTCGATCTCCTGCAGCAGCTCAATCCGCTGCTCGTAGTCTGAGATCGGGGGAGTAGCCGGTAGCGTCGGCGAGCGCGCCGGGCTCCGTGATCCCGCGCAGGAACGACTGGACACGGCTGTCGGCTCCGCGCAGCTCGAGGATCTCCTCGACGACCGCGCGGTACTCGCGCTCGAGTTCACGCGTCTCGCGGCGCGCGACCTCGCCCACCGGATCGGGCCGCTCGTCGACGTCAACGTAGAGGCGACCGTTTGGCTCGGTGATGGCTGCGCCGGCGATTCCGCGGTGCAGACCCTCGAGGACCACGGCGTGCGCGCCACCGGGAAGGCGCACCGTCTCACTGACGGTCGCCACGGTGCCGACGGCGGCGAACTCATTTTCATGGCGCGGCACGAGCAGCACTCGCTCCTCACCGGCGGTGTCGACCGCCAGCGTGACCGACATGCCGGGGAAGACGACCGCATCGTCGAGCGGAACAAGTAGGAGGCGGGTCATCGGGTCTTCACTTTCACCAGGGGCTAACGATTAGTAAGTAGATCGTATCACCCGCACGCGGAAACTGCGCGGCAATCTAAGTGGGCAGGACTGAGATTATCGCACGGCCGCGGTGACGCCTTGATTCGACCGCCACGTTTGCGAAGATCAGTGGGCATGAGCTACGACCCAGAATCGGACGGACCCGTGACCGACGTCTTGGCCGCGGAGGAGTTCGGGGTCCCGGCGCCCGACCCCGCACTGACTCCGGAGGAGCTCGATCTCCCGAGGGACCTGGTCGGAGATCAGCCGCGTGACGTGCTCGCGGCCGAGGAGTTCGCGATGCCGGCGCCCGACGAGGCACGAGTTCCGCCTGGCGCCGGCCGACGCCCGCCGTTCGCGCGGCTGGTCGCGATCAACCTCCCGCCGCTCGTCGGCGCGGCGTGGCTGTACCGGCGTCTGCGGCGGCGCGGACAGGCTTCCGAGACCGAGTCGGGGGACTGACCCCGAGCAGGAGCTGTTACGCCTTACGCTTGCGCGGCGGCAGCAGGTCGGTGATCGACCCGTCCTGCATCTCGGCGGCGAAGGCGATCGTTTCCGACAAGGTGGGGTGGGGATGGATCGCAAGCGCGATGTCCCGCGCGTTCAGTCCGGCTTCGAGAGCGAGCACCGTCTCCGCGATCAGGTCGCCGGCGCCCACGCCCACCACTCCTGCACCGAGGAGCCGGTCGGTCTCGGGGTCGAAGAGCAGTTTGGTGAAGCCCTCCGGTCGACCCAGTCCGAGCGCGCGGCCGGAGGCGGCCCAGGGGAACGTGGCCTTCTCGTACTTGACGTCCTGGGCCTTGGCGTCGTTCTCCGTGAGCCCCATCCACGCGACCTCGGGGTCGGTGAAGGCGACCGACGGCACCGTGAGCGCGTCGAATCGAGCGCCGGGCACCCCGGCGATGACCTCTGCGGCGGCCTTGGCCTCATGAGTCGCCTTATGGGCGAGCATGGGGCCGCCGACGATGTCGCCGATCGCGTAGATCCCCGGCACATTCGTGCGCTGCTGATCATCAACGGGGATGAAGCCCCGCTCATCGACTTTGACGCCTGCCTTCTTGGCGTCGAGTGTGTTGCCGTTCGGGATTCGGCCGACAGCGACGAGGATCCTGTCGAAGGTCTGGTCCTCGCCCTTTGAGAACGAGACTCGCAGGCCCGACTTAGAGGCCTTGACGGCTGTCACCTGCGTCCCGAGCAGAACGCCGGCATAGCGCTCACGGATCCGGTTGTGCAGCGGCCGCACGAGGTCGGCATCGGCGTCGGGGACCAGCTGGTGCATCATCTCGACGACCGTCACCTTTGCACCGAGCGCGTGGTACACGGTCGCCATTTCCAAGCCGATGATGCCGCCGCCGATGACAAGGAAGCGGCCCGGCACGTCATCGGGTGAGAGTGCTCCGGTCGAATCGGTGATGCGTGGATCCTCCGGCATGAACGGCAGCTTCACGGCGCTTGAGCCGGCCGCGATGATGCAGTTGTCGAAGGTGATTTCGCGGGCATCGACCGAGACCGAGTTCGGCCCGGTGAACTTCGCGACGCCGGTGACGACCTCGACCTTGCGCTGCTTGGCCAGGACGCCCAGCCCGCCGGTCAACTTGTCGACCACTTGTTGCTTCCAAGCGATCAACTCCGGCAAGTCGATCTTCGGAGCGGTAAAGGAGATGCCGTGCTCAGCCATCTCCTCCGTCTCTGAGACCACCCGTGCGGCGTGCAGCAGCGCCTTCGATGGGATGCACCCCACGTTCAGACACACGCCACCCAGGATGGGGTACCTCTCCACCAGCGTGACCTTCAGACTCAGGTCCGCAGCTCTAAAAGCTGCCGTGTAGCCGCCCGGCCCCGACCCGATCACGAGTACCTGAGTGTCATGGTCGCTCAAGGCGGCCGGACCGGTCTCGGGCTTGTTGGCCATGGCCGGGGTCGGCACCGGAGCCTCCTCGCTCGGAGGCGACGGGGCCGACGCCCCGGCTGTGGCCACCACGTCCAGTTCGAGCAGGACCGTCCCCTGCGAGACCTTGTCCCCGACCTTTACGCGGACCTCGGAGACCGTGCCGGCGACGGGCGACGGCACGTCCATCGTCGCCTTGTCGGACTCGAGCGTGACGAGCGAATCCTCAGGCGCGACCACGTCTCCCGGGGCGACAAGAACCTCGATTACCGGGACGTCGGCGAAGTCGCCGATGTCGGGTACCGCTACCTCGACGACGCTCACAGCAGTGCCCGGCGCAGATCGCTGAGAACCGTGACCAGGTGGGCGACGAACCGCGCTGCGGCGGCGCCGTCGATCACTCTGTGGTCGTATGAGAGCGAGAGCGGGAGCATCAGGCGTGGAACGAAGCTCGTCGAGCTGTCGTCCCACACCGGCTTGATCTGAGAGCGCGTCGCGCCAAGGATCGCAACCTCGGGCGCATTGATGATCGGCGTGAACGAGGTGCCGCCGATCCCCCCGAGGGAGGAGATGGTGAAGGTGCCCCCGCTCATCTCGGCCGGCCCGAGCTTGCCTGCGCGCGCCTTGCTGGAGAGCTCGGTGAGGTCACGCGCAATCTCGATGAGGCCCTTGTGGTCCGCGTTTTTGATCACGGGCACAACCAGGCCGTTGGGCGTGTCTGCGGCGAAACCGACGTTGAAGTACTTACGCAGCACCAGTTGCTCGCCGTCGAGTGAGGAGTTGAAAGTCGGGAACTCCTTGAGCGTCGCGACCGATGCGGCGACGAGGAAGGTGACCATCGTGAACTTGACGCCGTCTTTGCCCTGCTCGGCGTTCAGCTGCTTGCGCCATGCCTCGAGCTCGGTGATGTCGGCCTCGTCGTTGTGGGTGACGTGGGGGATCATCACCCAGTTTCGGGCGAGGTTCGGAGCCGAGATCTTCTGGATCCGGGTGCGCTCTACCCGCTCGACGGGCCCGAACTTCTCAAAATCGACGACCGGCCACGGTGCCAACCCAAGCCCCGCCAAGCTGCCGTTCGTCGGCACGCCACCAGTAGAAGCAGGGCCCCGTCCGCCCGACGCCGCGTTGCGAACGTCGTCCGGGATCAGCCGCCCCTTACGCCCACTGCCGGCCACGCCATGCAGATCCACGCCCAACTCCCGCGCGAGTCTCCGCACCGACGGACTCGCGTACACGGCACCATTCCCGTTCGATCCGCCACTCACGCCCTCAGCCTTTTCAAGGGAGGGGGCCTGCGGTGCTACGGCGGCGGGCGGAGCGGGCGGCGGCGGTGAGTCAGACGCGGCCTCTGGAGTGGCGACCGCCTGTGCTGCAGGCGTGTGAGTCGGTGGTGATTGGACCTCGTCTGGGGTCGGCGCAAGAGCGTCCTCGTTCGGACGCGACTGCGCCGCATCCCCAGACGAGGTCTCCAGATCAAGCACCAGAGACCCCTCCGACACGCTGTCGCCAACTTTCACATGCAGAGCTTTGACGACGCCAGCGGCAGGCGATGGCACGTCCATCGTCGCCTTGTCCGATTCCAACGTCACCAACGGATCCTCGACCGCCACCGTGTCCCCGACCGATACAAGGATCTCGATCACGGGGACCTCGCCAAAGTCCCCGATGTCCGGGACCGTGACCGCGAGTTCCCCGAGTGCGGTGCTCATACGGTCGTCGGCGGCGGCGCCGACGGGTCGATCTCATAGCGCTTGATCGCGTCGGCGACCTGCTTGGCGTTGATCACGCCGTCGTCGGCGAGCGCCTTGAGTGCGCTGACGGCGACGTGGTGGCGGTCGACCTCGAAAAAGCTCCGCAGCGCTTTGCGGTAGTCACTGCGACCGAAGCCATCGGTGCCGAGTACTCGATAGCGGTTCGGCACCCACGCGCGGATCTGGTCGGCGAACGCGCGGATGTAGTCGGTCGAGGCAATCACCGGCCCCTCGCGCTTCGCGAGCTGCTCGGTGACGTAGGGGACACGCGGCTTCTTCTCGAGCGGGTTGAGGGTGTTAAAGCGCTCGATCTCGATGCCGTCGCGACGCAGCTCGGTGAACGAGGTCACGCTCCACACGTCAGCCAGCACCCCGTAGTCCTGCTCGAGCAGCTCGGCCGCGGCCAGCACCTCGCGCAGGATCGTCCCGGAACCCATCAGCTGTACCCGCGGCTTCTTCGAGCGCGTCGAGCCGCCGTCACGCAGCAGGTACATGCCGCGCAGGATGCCGTCCTCGGCACCCTCAGGCATTGCCGGGTGGGTGTAGTTCTCGTTCATCAACGTCAGGTAGTAGAAGACGTCTTCCTGCTCGGCGACCATCCGGCGGAGACCTTCCTGGATGATCACCGCGACCTCGTAACCGTACGTGGGGTCGTACGCACGACAGTTCGGCACGACCGAGAACAGCACGTGGCTGTGACCGTCCTCGTGCTGCAGGCCCTCGCCGTTCAGCGTCGTACGGCCCGCGGTGCCTCCGAGCAGGAAGCCGCGGGCGCGGCTGTCGCCGGCCGCCCAGATCAGGTCGCCAACGCGCTGATACCCGAACATCGAGTAGTAGATATAGAACGGGATCATCGCCTCGCCATGCGCGCTGTAGGAGGTGGCCGCGGCGATGAACGAGGACACGGAGCCCGCCTCGGTGATTCCCTCCTCGAGGATCTGGCCGGCCTGATCCTCGCGGTAGTACATGAGCTGCTCGGAGTCTTCGGGCTTATAGAGCTGCCCGACAGGGGAATACACGCCGAGCTGGCGGAACATGCCCTCCATCCCGAACGTGCGCGACTCGTCGGGCACGATCGGGACCACGCGCTTGCCGATCTGCTTGTCGCGCAGCAGCGTGGCGAGCACTCGCACGAACGCCATCGTCGTCGAGATCTCGCGATCCCCGCTGCCGTCGAGTTGTGACTGGAAAGCGGACAGGTCGGGGACCGCCAGCTCCTGCTCGGCCTTGCGGCGTCGCGTCGGCAGCGACCCACCGAGCTCGGCGCGTCGCTCACGCAGGTACTGCATCTCCGGAGAGTCCGGCGGCGGCGTGTAGTACTCCGGGGCGCGAGCCTGCTCATCGCTCAGTGGCAGCTCGAAGCGGTCACGGAACGCCACCAGCGCGTCCTCGGCCATCTTCTTGGCCTGGTGAGCGATCATCTGGCCCTCGCCCGAGGCGCCCATGCCGTAGCCCTTAATCGTCTTGGCGAGGATCACCGTCGGACGTCCGATTTCCCGTACCGCGCTTGCGTAGGCCGAGTAGACCTTCTGCTGGTCAAGGCCGCCACGGTTCAACTGCCAGATCTCATCGTCGCTCATGTGCGAGACACGTTCGAGCAGCACCGGGTCCTTACCGAAGAAGTGCTCACGCACGAAGCCGCCGTCGCGTGACTTGTAGGTCTGGTACTCGCCGTCCACGGACTCGGTCATCACGCGCACGAGGCGGCCATCGATGTCGGCCTCCAGCAGCGGGTCCCAGCGCGACCCCCAGATCACCTTGATCACATTCCACCCGGCGCCGCGGAAGTCCGACTCGAGCTCTTGGATGATCTTGCCGTTGCCGCGAACCGGGCCGTCAAGGCGCTGCAGGTTGCAGTTGACCACCCAGATCAGGTTGTCCAGCTGCTCGCGGCCTGCCAGACCGATCGCGCCCATCGTCTCGGGCTCGTCCATCTCACCGTCGCCGAGGAACACCCAGACCTTGCGACCGTCGGTGTTGGTGATGGCGCGCGCGTTCAGATACTTCATGAACCGCGCCTGGTAAATCGATGTGATCGCACCGAGGCCGAGCGACACCGTGGGAAACTGCCAGAAGTCCGGCATCAGCCACGGGTGCGGGTAGGAGGAGAGACCGTGGCCACCGACCTCCTGACGGAAGTTGTCGAGCTGCTCCACGGTCAGGCGCCCCTCAAGGTAGGCGCGGGCGTAGTTGCCGGGCGACGAGTGACCCTGGAAGTAGACGAGGTCGCCACCGTGCTCCGCTGACGGGGCGTGCCAGAAATGGTTGAAGCCGACCTCGTAGAGCGTCGCGAGCGACTGATAGGTCGCGATGTGGCCACCGAGTTCGGACGACTGCTTGTTGGCGCGTACGACCATCGCCATTGCGTTCCAGCGGATGATCGAGCGCAGCCGTCGCTCGACATCGGAGTCGCCCGGGATCGCCTCGTCGAGTGAAGCGGGGATGGTGTTCACGTAGGGCGTGTTCAGCGACCCGATCGGGCCGCTGCCGGAGTGCTGGGCGCGCTCGACGACGCGTGTCAACAGGTGGCGGGCGCGGTCCACGCCGTCGTGCTGGACGACCGCGTCGAGCGCGTCAATCCACTCGCCGGTCTCGACCGCGTCGATGTCCGCGCCGTTCGTGGAGGTGCCGTTGATGGTGTCGGTCATCTGACGTTTCAGCAATCTGGTCGGGAGCAGGCTCAAGGGCGGACTATAGACGCCGGATCATGCCGCCAAGCCGGGCGAATGGAGCTTTTCAGATACCGTCACAACATGACTCTCAAACAGGTCAACGAGCCGCTCGGCGCGCCCTGGCAACGCCCGCTCAAAGGCCGCTTGGACCAGCTTGTGGTCGAGTCCGAGGTGCTCGCCGGGAACCCGTTGGGCGACCCCCACCGCCGGCCGCTATACGTCTACAGCTCACCCGGCGTGGCGTCGGGCGCCGCCACCGATGTCGCCTGCGTTCATGTGCTGCAAGGCTTCACCGGACAACTCGACGCGTGGCTGGCACGAAGCGCGTTCGACCCGACCATGATCGAGCGCCTGGACGCGATGTTCGGCGACGCCGGCAACCCGTGCCCGGAGGCGATCGTCGTGTTTGTGGACGCGTGGACCTCACTTGGCGGCGCCCAGTTCCTCAACTCGACGGCGATCGGCAACTACACCGACTACATCTGCGACGAGGTCGTCCCATTCGTCGACGCCAACTACCCGACCGACGGCCGCAGCCAGAGGCGCGCCGTCGCCGGCAAGTCATCAGGTGGGTACGGCGCGATGGTGCTGCCGATGCTGCGGCCGGACAGATTCGGCGCGCTCGCGTCGCACGCGGGCGATGCGCTTTTTGAGGTCTGCTATCTGCCCGATTTCGCAAAGGCAGCGCGCGCGTTGCGCGACAGCTTCGACGGCTCGCTCAACGCCTTCAAGCAGCAGTTCGCAGAGCGCGACCGCTTCGACCACGGCCACGATGGCGATGTCCTGAACATGTACGCGATGGCCGCTGCGTACTCACCAGATCCTGACCACCCTACGGAGGTGTTGCTGCCGTTCGACCTGCGCACTGGCAGGCTGATCCCCGATGTCTGGGAGATGTGGCTCGCGCACGACCCGGTGCGGATGGCTCCCAGGCATGCCGACGCGCTGCGAGGACTGCGCCGTGTCTACCTGGATGCCGGGCGGTCCGACGAGTACTTCCTCGACCTCGGCGCACAGGCGTTTGCCGCCGAGCTGACAACGCTCGGTGTGGATCACATGCTTGAGCTGTTCGCCGGTGGCCATGGAGGCATGACCTATCGCTATCCACCCGCAATCCGCGAGTTGCTGGTGTCGCTGTGAGCAGCCTCCATGACAGCGACCTTGCGTTTGCCGGCCCGCTGAAGCTCGCCGCGATGGTGCACTCGCGGGAACTCGGCGCACGCGAGTTGTTGGAGCTGTATCTCGCGCGGATCGAGCGCATCGACCCGCGGTTGAACGCATTCCGTGTCACGCTCGCCGAGGAGGCGCTCGCGACCGCCTCACGGATCGACGCGGGCGGGTCCGAGGCCGCCGAGCGGGCGGGCCTGTTGGCGGGCGTCCCGATCGCGGTAAAGGACGATATGCCGTTCGGCGGGCAGGAGATGAGGCGCGGGTCCAAATCGCCGGCAACAGTGCAACCGGCCGACGCCGAGCCGCTGAGGCGCCTGCGGACCGCGGGGGCGATCCCGGTCGGTATCACGAACGTCCCCGAGCTGATGCTGTTCCCGTGGACCGCCAGCGACGCGAACGGCGTCACGCGCAATCCGTGGGACACAACGCGTACGCCGGGTGGTTCATCTGGCGGCTCGGCTGCCGCTGTGGCAGCCGGCCTGGTCCCAGCGGCGGGAGCATCCGACGGCGGCGGCTCGATCCGGATCCCAGCCGCATGCTGCGGCCTGGTGGGTATGAAGCCGACCCGCGGCAGGATCTCGGCACAGCCGCTCGGCGACGGCTGGCTCGGTCTCGCTACCTACGGAGCGCTCGCGCGCACGGTCGCCGACAGCGCGCTGATGCTCGACGCGATGCACGGATCCGCCCCCGGTGACCGGTACACCGCGACGCCACCGCGCCGGACGTTCCTGCAGGCCGCACAGGCCCCGCCGGACAGGCCGCTGAGGATCGCGATCTCGACAAAGCTGCCGACCGGCACGCTGGCGCGGCTCTCCACCGACCAGCGGCGTGCCTTCGACCAGACCGCGCGCCTGATCGGCGAGCTCGGCCACGAGGTCGTTGCGCGCCACCCCGACTACGGCCTCGTCTCGCTCGAGTTCATCCAGACCTACCTGCGTGGTGCCCACGAGGAGTTCCAGACGCTCGTGGCGCCGGAGCAGGCGGAGCGTTCCACACGTCAGCTCGCAGCGCTCGGCGGCCGGATTGTGCCGCCGCGCCGCCGCGACAAGCTGCTTGCCAACCGCGTGCGGACGATCGCGCGCATCACAAAGCTCTGGGAGGACCACGACGTGCTGCTGACGCCAGGGCTGGCGAGCACGGCGATCGCCGCCGAGGGCGGTTACGGCAAGTCGGCGCCGGCCGCACTCGATAAGGCCGGCCGCTTCATGCCCTGGTACCCGGTGTTCAATCTCACCGGCCAGCCCGCGATCTCGCTGCCGGCCGGCTTCGGCGGCGACGGGCTGCCGCTCAGCGTGCAGCTCGCGGGACGGATGGGTGACGAGGAGACGCTGTACTCGCTCGCGGGACAGATCGAGGCGGCGCGGCCGTGGGCCGCTGACCGTCCGGCGATCGCGCAGCTCTGACCCTACGCGTTGCGGTAGCTGCCGCGCGCAAACGACACATACGGTGTCGGCGCGACTCTGGCGCGCAACTCCACCTGCACATGAGGCTCGACTGCGGGCTTGGTCGAGTTCGGTGACTCGCCCCAGAGTACGCTGACCTCGGAGCCGATCGGCGCCCGTTCGATATCGATGCTTGCGAGCGACACGAACGACTTCTCGTTGTAGATGTAGCCGCAGTCGTGCGAGACGCCGATCTGTTTGCCGTCGAGCCGCACGGTGTCGACTTGGTACAGCCCGTAACGCGACTTCGGCCATTCCATGAACTTGGCGGAGTTCTGCTGTCCGAGCTGGCTGCCGATCGCATCGGCCACGTCCTGGTCGTTCCAGACGAGCGTCACCTTCTCACGCGAGGGCGTGCCGGCGATCGCCTCCAGCGCCTGGCGTCCCACGAAATCGTGATCGAACGCGATGACCTTTCCGTAGCCGAGTTCATATGGCGTGAGGTAGTAGTTCGAGACGTCCGGGGAGTGATGACTGCCGGCGAGCGAGCCGGCCTTGAGAGCAGGCAGCCACTCGCGGTACGGCTTCATCGCGTCGCCGGAGAAGATGGCCGCGAACGGGGCCGGGATCCAGCCAGACTCCAGGTTCGCGGTCGAGTAAGCCCGTGCGCCCACCTGGACGAGGCCGTGGTCCTCACCGGCGCGCAGCAGTGCTTCGCGGACCCGCTCGCCCTGTTCCCAGGGACCGAATAGCTCGAAGCCCGGCTGGCCGGCCATGCCGTGGCGTAACGCGTCCACCTTGAGAGCAGATATCTCGAAGCTCGCCATATTGAAGAACTTGACGTCCGGGATTGCGCGACCGGTGACGGCTTCCATGATCGCCGCAGCAGTCGGTCCCTGGAGCTCAAAGCGAAACTGCTTCGGCGGGCCCGAGGTGCGCACGATCGAGTTCTCGTCGCGTTCGAGCTCGACGTCCAGTCCCTCACTGGTTGCATGGAACTCGACCCAGTCGAGCACCATCGGATGGCCGACGAGGTCGAAACTGCCGTCGGGCAGATGGAACAGGATCGCGTCCCCGATGATGAAGCCATCCGGGTTCACTGCGACGTACTGCTTGGCCTTTCCGGGTGCGAAGCTCTCGAAGCTGTTCACGGCGAGGCGTTCGAGCAACGCCAGGGCGTCCGGGCCGTCCAGGAACAGGTCGGTCATATGGTGCGACTGGTCAAGCAGCGCGCACGTCTCGCGCCAGGACTTCTGTTCGCTGCGCCAGTTGCTGAACTCGGGCCGGACCGGGAATGTGTGCGGACGCGCCGGTGCGTTCCGCAGGAACTCGACGGCGCTGCCAACGCGCTCGATTGCTGCTTGGAGGCTCTCTTCGCCCATTTCTTGCCCCTTCCGGCTAGATCCGTCGAGCTTCCCGGCCGGCGTCGCGCAGCGCCCGCCCACATTCATTCACCAGCCCGCGGCCGGTCAGCAGCATCGCCGACGCGCCTCCGAAGAGGGCAACCGCGTCGATGCTCTTGCGACCGGCGCTGTCCCAGTAGTCGTCTGCAAGGTCGAACCACAGCGCGAATTCGTCGAGCGTGAGCGCCGTCGCGAGGCCCGCGATCAGTGTGGCGGCGCGAGATGCCGCGCGGTGCTTGGGGTCCATGCCGACCGCGACCTGCCAGGTCCACAGGTAGCCCAGCGTGATCTGGCCGATGATCCCCGGCGTGCTGTGGTGCAGGTGGCGACCGCCGAGGCTCATGTTGCGAAACGGGCCGCGCTGGGCCCGGATCGCGTGCGTGGTCACCCGGCAGGCGAGAAACCCGAGCGTGAAGCCTGTCGCGTGTAGAAACGCGCGCTCACGCCGCGGGTTCTCGAAGTGCCGACGGTACATCCTGCGGAAATCGTCCATGCCGAAACTTTACGTGCCGACGTGCGACGTGCGCGAGGACGGCCGCGGATCAGGCGGCGCGGCGCCGCTGACCCTGCCCGGCCGGACGCTGACCCTGCCCTGCAGGCCGCTGACCCTGACCTGCAGGCCGCTGGCCCGGCCGAGCCGGACGCTGGCCCTGGCCGGCCGGCTTGTGGCTACGCCCAGCCGGCTTGCCGGACTTGCCGCCGCCGTTGCGCTGACCGTACTGCTGCGGGCGGCGGTGCTCGCCACCGTTTGACGAGTGTTGCGGCCGCGGTGTGCCGCGATTGAAACCGCCGGCCTGAATGCTGGGGCCGCCGCCGAGTCCGTGCTCGATCCCGAGATCGCCCGCCATCTGGACGATCTCCCGACGCTGATCGGGAGAGACGAGCGTGATGCCGATGCCGGATGCACCTGCGCGGCCGGTGCGACCGATGCGGTGAACGTACGTCTCCGTATCGTGCGGCGGGTCGAAGTTGACGACATGCGAGATCCCGGTGACGTCGATCCCGCGAGCGGCGACATCGGTCGCGACGAGCGTGTCGACCTCATAGTTCTCGAACTGCGCGAGCGCGCGTTCGCGCTGGCGCTGGGTCTTGTTGCCGTGCATCGCCACGGCGGCGATGCCCTCGCCCGAGAGCTTCTTGACGAGCTTGTCGGCGCCGTGCTTGGTGCGTACGAAGACCAGAGTCAGGTCGCGCTTGCCCCGCAGGTGCTCGACTAGCGAGCTCAGCCGCGAGTCGTGTGTGACCTCGACGAAGCGGTGGTCGACGTCAACCGAGGCGCGGCGCTCCGACGAGCCGTGCTCGTGGAAGATCGCGTCGTTGGTGTAGCGGCGGGCGGCCTTGCCGGCCTCGCCGTGGAGCGTCGCCGAGAAGAACAGCGTCTGGCGGTCGCGTGGGCAGAGCTCGACGATGCGGTCGAGTGCCGGACGGAAGCCCATGTCGAGCATGCGGTCGGCCTCATCGATCACGAGCGTGCGCACGTGGTCAAGCGTGAAGGCGCCACGCGCGATCTGGTCCTCGAGCCGGCCGGGTGTCGCCACCACGATGTGTGCGCGAGCGGCGACGGTCGCCTGCTTGAGCAGGCCGACGCCGCCGTACACGGCTGCGACCTTGAGCGCGCGCGCGTGGGCGATCGGGCGCAGATCGTCGACGATCTGGGTGGCGAGCTCACGAGTGGGGGCGAGCACGAGCGCGGCAGGGCGCCGGGCCTCGGCGGCCGTGCGATCGATCACCGGAATCCCGAAGGCGAGCGTCTTGCCCGAGCCCGTGGGTGAGCGGGCCAGCACGTCGCGACCGGCGAGCACGTCGCCGATCACCGCATGCTGGACCGGAAAGGGGGTTGTGATGCCGCGCGCTGACAGCGCAGCGACAACAGCGTTCGATACGCCGAGATCGGCGAAGGACTGCGTAGACATTCATTTCTCCTGTGGCGGTGCCCCATGAGGACCGCGTACGATTCGGGAGGCTTTTGGCTGACCCGAACCGCGCATATGCGGCACTGAAAGCAACTGCCTCACGGGTGGCGGCGCCGACCCGTGAACCCCACGTTAGCAGGGAAATAGCCCTGGCAAGATTCGAACTTGCGTCTCGCCGGTTATGAGCCGGGTGCTCTGACCGCTGAGCTACAGGGCCGCCGCCAGCAAGGTAGCGGCTCAGCAGGCGTACGCGGCACGTCGCACCTAGGCGCTGGAAGTGCCCGCGATCCTGCGACACCCGGTTGCCGATGGCATCCGTCAAACCGGATACGTATGATCCACGGTATGCACCTGCTGGTCGCCTCAGGAATCCTCGATCTCGGCGAATCGCCGAGCTCGTTTGGCACGTCGCTCGCCCTGATTCTCACGTGGTTCGTCGTCATGGGCGGGGTCGTCAACTTCATCGTCGGCTACATCGTCAGCCAGGTGATGGTCGAGCGTAAGCAGAACCAGCAGCGCAGGCGCGAGTACGATGCGCGTCATACATCCTGACCGGCGCGCCCCGCATTTCCTGAACGCCGCTTAAGGCGGCGGGAAGGAACGGCTACCGGCAGCGTCGAATCAGACGCTGCCAATGAAGCAAGCATCCGCCATCACCGCGGCGCCCGAGGCGCCCCACGGCCATCAGGCCCTCTCCGCATATATAACGGCTCGTTTCGACGAGTTCTCGCGGTCTCAGAAGGACGTTGCGCAGTACATCGTGGACCACCTCGACGAAGCCGCATTCCAGACCGCCGAAGAGCTGGCGCGGCGTGCCAACACCTCCTCGAGCACCGTCGTGCGCTTCTCGCAGGCGCTCGGCTTCGAGGGCTTCCCCGAACTGCAGCAGGCCGCACGCGACGAGTACCGTCGCCGCCCGGCCGGCGGCACCGAGGTGCTCGGTCCCGCCGCACCGCTTTTCTCACTCGACCACACCGAGTTCGAATCGGCGCTCGCCGCCGACCATGTCAACGTCGAGGACACCGCCCACAAACTCTCCCGCTCGGACGTCGAGGCCGCGATCGACGCGATCGCCACCTCGGAGAAGGTCCTAATCGCCGGCGCCGACCAGATGGCGTTCTTCGCCAGTTACCTGCGTCACCTGCTGATGCTGCTCGACATCCGCGCCGAGATCGTCGCCAGCCCGTCACAGGAGGCGCTTGGCCGCCTCAGCCGGATCGACGAGGACACGCTCGTGATCGGCCTGTCCGCCGGTCGCCCGCACCCGTTGATCACGCGAACGATGAAACTGGCGCGGCATCGCCGTGCAAAGACGCTCGCGATCACCGACGCGACCCTCTCAGAGGTAGCGGGGCTCGCCCGCATCCGGCTGTATTACTCATCGAACACACCGGCGTTCGTGCGCTCGCACACGGCGCTCCTATCGATCATCCAGGCACTCGCGTACGGGGTCTACAGCCGCGACGCGCAGCAATACGACGTCAGAATCAAGGCGTTCCGGCTGAAGTGACCAATGCCGGCGGTCCGCTGACCGCCGGCTCACTCACCCTCAGCGGCGCGCGACGTAGAGCGTCTGCAGCGAGCGGCCGATACGGCCCTCGGTGTCGAACAGGACCGCCTGGGCGAGCGCTGACTCGCCCTCGAGCATGCGCGTGTGCGCCTGCAGCGCGACCCACTCCGAATGCGGCTCGCGCTCGATGTAGACCGTCAGGTCGGGGTTTATGTAGAGCCATTCGCGCCAATCCAGCTCGTTGCTGATGCCGTTGGGGAAGTCCGCGGCCACCAGTAGCCGCTGCAGCGGTGTCGGCTCTTCCCCGGCGATGACGGGCACCTTCAGGCGGAACCAGGCGGTCCGTGGCCCGAGATCACTCGGATTGGCCCCCACGTAGCGGAGCTCGACAGCGCCGCCCGGAAGTGACCTCGGGTTCCAGGGCTCGCCTGCATCTATTGCAGTCTCCGGGGCGGGCGGGACTGCCTCCGCTGCGGTGCCGGCGGTGACCGGCGCGCGCGCCACGCGCACCGCCCGTGCGCGCACCAGAACCGTGCCGTCCGGGGCTGACAGCACTGCCTCGAGGAGCTGCACGCGCTTGCCCGGGCGTGAGATCTCTGTATGGACATGCAGTTCGCCGAGTGGCACGGGGCGCAGCAGCTCGTAGGTGATACGGGCGATCCTGAGATCGGGCCGAGGCTCGTGCCGTTCGAGCTCGCCGCCGAGCAATGCGGCGGGCGCCCCGCCGTGCTGGGCGTTGGGGTCCCAGGGTCCGCGGGCGAGGTCGGTTGCCCAGAAGACGTCGCCGCGGCGCTCGAAGATGGCGTCAGGCACGACGGGCAGGCTATCTGCCCGGGAAGCTGCGGACGTTTACGGCCATTTTTGACGGATCACCTCCGCAGCTTCTGCCGGTCCGGCCAAAGCCGGCCGGGTTACACTGGCCTCATGGACACGAACGGCCACATCGCACGCGACGAAGCCACCTTCACCGTCAAGGCGGGGCTCGCCGAGATGCTGAAGGGCGGCGTGATCATGGACGTGGTCACGCCCGAGCAGGCGCGGATCGCCGAGGCCGCCGGCGCGGCCGCGGTGATGGCGCTCGAGCGCGTGCCGGCTGACATCCGCCGCGACGGAGGTGTCGCACGCATGTCCGATCCGGAGATGATCAAGGGCATCCAGGAGGCCGTCACGATTCCGGTGATGGCCAAGGCGCGCATC
Organism: uncultured Conexibacteraceae bacterium; assembly: GCA_963774025.1. Classification (GTDB taxonomy): domain Bacteria; phylum Actinomycetota; class Thermoleophilia; order Solirubrobacterales; family Solirubrobacteraceae; genus Palsa-465. The sequence goes on along the minus strand of CAVZDL010000011.1, from coordinate 102,707 downwards.
GGCCACTTCGCCGAGGCGCAGGTGCTCGAGGCGCTCGAGGTCGACTACGTCGACGAGTCCGAGGTGCTGACCCCGGCCGATACCGCCAACCACATCGACAAGTGGGCGTTCAAGGTGCCATTCGTGTGCGGCGCGACCAACCTCGGCGAGGCGCTGCGGCGTATCGGCGAGGGCGCGGCGATGATCCGTTCCAAGGGCGAGGCCGGCACTGGTGACATCGTCAACGCCGTGACCCACCTGCGCCAGATCCGCGGCGAGTTGCGTCGTCTGAGCACGCTCGGTCCCGAGGAGCTCGCCGCTGCCGCCAAGGATCTGCAGGCGCCGCTGCCGCTTGTGCGGCAGGTCGCAGCCGAGGGCAAGCTGCCGGTCGTGATGTTCTGCGCCGGCGGGATCGCCACCCCGGCCGACGCGTCGCTGGTGATGCAGCTTGGCGCAGAAGGCGTTTTCGTCGGCTCAGGAATCTTCAAGTCGGCCGAGCCGGAGCGGCGCGCGCGCGCGATCGTCGAGGCGACGACGCACTACGCCGACGCGGGCCGTGTGGCGGAGGCGTCGACGGGCCTGGGGGCCGCGATGGACAGCATCGAGACCGCGAAGCTCGACTCCGAGCAGCTGCTCTCGCCGCGCGGCGTGTGAGCGCCGCGCCACTCGAGCCGCGTGCGCCAGTCGTGGGCGTGCTCGCGCTTCAGGGCGGTTTCGAGGCGCACGAGCACGTTCTGGCTCGTCTCGGCGCGAGCGCGCGCGAGGTACGCGTGCCGGCCGACCTCGAGGGGCTCGATGCGCTGGTGCTTCCGGGCGGGGAGTCGACGGTGATGACGCTCGGGATCGAGCGCGAGGGCCTCGGCGCGCCGCTGCGCGCGCTGGCCGCGGCGGGCACACCGATCCTCGGCACGTGCGCGGGGATGATCATGCTCGACCGCGGGCACCTCGGGGTCCTCGACGCGCTGGCGGAGCGCAACGCCTTCGGCCGTCAGCTGCACTCGTTCGAGGCCGACTTCGAGGTGGACGGCGTCCCTGATGGCCCCGTTCACGCGATCTTCATCCGCGCGCCGTGGATCTCCGAGTGTGGTCCGGAGGTGTCGGTTTTGGCGGAGGTCGACGGGCATCCGGTCGCGATCCGCCAGGGCAGCATCCTCGCGCTTGCGTTCCATCCGGAGCTGACCGGTGAGGACCGGCTTCATCGCTTCTTCCTCGCGACGGTCGCAGGATTCGACAACCTGCGGGTAGAAGAATGAACAGATGCGGTTCTCACGGCTTCTGTTCGTCGCTGCCGCTGCGGTAGTCGGAACGCTCGTTGTCGTTGCCTGCGGTTCGTCCAGCACATCCGACAACGCCCGGCGCGTCACAGTGACCGTCACGCATACGGTCACGACACCTCCGCCGGTCACGAGCACGACGGCACCGCTCACGCCGACGACGGCAACCAAGACCACTACGACCGCGATCGCGGCCGGCACCGCCTGCAACGCATCCGATCTCACGCCGAGCTTCCTCGGGTCAAACGGCGCCGCAGGCACGATCGAGCTGGGCTTTGCGCTCAAGAACACCGGGAGCTCGACCTGCCATACGTACGGCTGGCCCGGAGTCGAGCTGTTGTCCTCCGACGGCGTCGGCCTGCCCACCAATGCCACCCGCACGACGACCGACGTGCTCGGCGACACGCCAGCCGACGTGCTCACGCTCAAGCCGGGCGAGCAGGCGTCGTTCCGCCTGATCGCAACCGACTTCGCGTCGGGCGGCGGCAACTGCGAAAACGCCAGCCAGCTTCAGATCTATGCCCCCGACGACACCGTCACGATGAAGGTGGCGATCTCCGGCGGCGTCCCGGCCTGCGGCAGGGCGACGCTCTCGCCGATGATGCCGGGCGCGAGTGCATTCTCGCAGTAGTGTCGTGCCTCTGTCGTGATTCGGCACCAGGTAGGTTGCGGCCAGCGGGCCGCAACCACCCGCGTCAGTTGGCGGTGAAGACCGCGGTGCCGTCGACGTCGGTCTCGGTCACGGTGCCGTCGGCGAGCAGCATGTCGAGGTGCCCCAGCACCTCTGAGAGCGTCAGATAGGCCTGCGTGAGGGCGATCTCGCCCCACATCTGGAGCGCGACCTCGTGGGCGGTGAGCGGGCGCTCGGACAGGATCGAGAGGATCTTGCGGGCGCGGCGCTCCTGGTCACGCAGACGCGCGTCGATCAGCTCGGCGTGGTCAACGATCAGGTCGCCGTGGCCGGGGAGGACGGCGCTGATGTCCATCGTGCGCGTGGCGGTGAGCGAGCGGGCGTAATCGATCAGCGGGGTGGGACGCGGGCCGTCGCTGCGACCGTCGAGCGGGCGTGAGACCAGCGCATTCGAGGAGATGCGCGGGAGCAGGTGGTCGCCGCCGAGCAGTACGCCGCTGATGGCGTCTGAGAAGACGAGGTCGGAGGGGCTGTGCCCGGGGCGGTGATGGACGCTGAACTGACGGCCGCCCATCGTCAGCGTGTCGCCGTCGTCGAGTGGGAGCGTGACGGTGCCGCGGGATCCGTAGGTATGGAGCCCGGCGGTCAGCAGCCCGAGCATCATGTTGATGTCGTCGGGCAGGCCGTGGCGGCGCATCGTGTCCTGTGCATAGGCGTCGTCGCCCTTTGCGCTCGCGCGGTAGTCGGCGAGCCAGCGGGCGAGCGGTGCAAAGGCGGCGATCTCGGCGCCTGAGCGGCGCGCGAGGATCTCGAGCAGGCCCTCGTGGTCCATGTGTTGGTGCGTCAGCACGATCAGCTCGAGGTCCTCGATCCGGAAGCCATGCTCGGCGAGACCGCGCTCCAGGTGGTCGAGCGATGTGCCCGAGTTCGGCCCGGTGTCGACGAGCGTCAGCGGCTCGCCCACGAGCAGGTACGAGTTGACGCTGCCGACGGCGAACGGCGTCGGAATCGCCATACGCTGGACGCCCGCTGCGGGCTCGTCGGTGAGCGCCTCGGTCACGCGCGGATCAGCGCGAGCACCTCGTCGCGCTTGGCCTCCATGTCGGCTTGCGAGACGAGCGACTCGAGACAGAGGCGCAGCAGGGGCTCGGTGTTCGAGCCGCGGACGTTGAAGTGCCAGTCGTCGTAATCGATCGAGATGCCGTCAAGGCGGCTCTGCTTGGCGTCGGAGTACCGCTCGGCGATCTCCTCGATCTTGGCCTGTTGGTCGGCCACCTCGGAGTTGATCTCGCCGGAGATGAAGTACTTGCTCCGCAGCGGTGCGAGCAGCTCGGAGAGCTTCAGCCCGCGCTGTGAGAGCTCCTCGAGCATCAGCAGTGCCGGGATCGTGCCGGAGTCGGCGCAGTAGAAGTCACGGAAGTAATAGTGGCCCGAGACCTCGCCGCCGAAGACGCCGCCCTCGGAGCGCATGCGCTGCTTGAAGAATGCGTGGCCGACGCGGTTGATCAGCGCGATGCCGCCCGCGGCGGCGACCAGGTCGGGCACGGCACGGCTCGCCCGGACGTCGTAGAGGATCGTCTCGCCGGGGTTCTTGCGCAGCATCGAGGTGGCGAGGATCGCCGTCAGGAAATCACCGTCGACGAAGCGGCCGGTGTCGTCGATGAAGAAGCAGCGGTCGGCGTCGCCGTCCCAGGCGATCCCGAGGTCAGCGCCCTGACGGGTGACCTCGGCCATGATGAACTCGCGGTTCTCGGGCAGCAGCGGATTGGGCTCGTGGTCGGGGAACTCGCCGTCAGGCGTCCAGTAATTGGTGGTGAGGTCGAGCCCGAGACGCTCGAGCAGCGGGCCGACCATCGGGCCGGCCATGCCGTTGCCGGCGTCGACGACGACCTTCAGCGGCCGGATTGTCGAAGCGTCGATGAAGCCCATCACCTGGTTGTGGAAGGCGCCGTAGATGTCGAGCTGCTCGATCGTGCCGCCGCCGGGCGCGCTGCCCATGCCGGTCATGACGAGCGCCTTGACGTCACCGATGCCCTCCTCGCCCGAGAGCGCGATTGCGCCGCGCCTGACCATCTTGGCGCCGGTATAGGCCTTCGGGTTGTGCGAGGCGGTGCACATCAGCCCGCCGTCGAGGTCGTGTGAGCCGACCAGGTAATAGACCATCTCGGTGCCGACCTGGCCCGCGTCGAGCACGTGTGCGCCGTCGGCGGCCATGCCGTCGGCGTACGCCTTCGCCATCTCGGGGGCGGTCAGGCGCATGTCGCGGCCGAGCCCGAGGTTGAGTTGCGATGCGGGCTTGCCGGCGAGTTCGGCGATCACTCGCGCGAAGGCGCGGCCGATCTGATGGGCGCCCTCTGTGTCGAGGTCGCGACCGTGGATGCCGCGGATGTCGTAGGCCTTGAAGATGTCGGGGGAGACGGTGGTCATGGGGCGGGATCGTAGCCGGGAGGTGAATAGACTGGTTTGCCATGTCAGGGCATTCGAAATGGGCTTCGATCAAGCACAAGAAGGCAGTCGTCGATGCGCGTCGAGGCCAGCACTTCACCAAGTTGGCGCGAGCGATCACGGTCGCGGCCAAGGAGGGTGGGGGCGACCCCGAGGGCAACGCCGGGCTGGCACTCGCGATCCAGAAGGCACGCGACGCGTCGATGCCGAAGGACAACATCGAGCGTGCGATCCAGAAGGGCACCGGCGCCGGCGTCGACGCGGAGACCTGGGAGACCGTGATGTACGAGGGTTACGGGCCTGGCGGCGTGGCGCTGCTGATCGAGGCGCTCACCGACAACCGCAACCGCACGGCCGCCGACATGCGCCACATCGTCAGCAAGCACGGCGGTTCGTTGGGAGAGCCCGGGTCCGTCGCATACCTGTTCGACAAGCAGGGCGTGATCGTGGTCGACGGTGAGCGCTACGGAGAGGACGACCTGATCGTCGCGATCGACGCCGGTGCGGAGGACATCGTGCTCGACGAGGACGTCTACGAGGTGATCACCGCACCCGCTGACCTGAGCATCGTCCGCGAGGCATTGGAGGCCGCTGGGATCGAGATCGAGAGCGCCGATGTGACCCAGCGCCCGAAGACGCTCGTCCCCGTCTCCGAGGCGGATGCGGCAAAACTTATGAAACTCATCGACGCGCTGGAAGAGTCCGATGACGTCGGGGCTGTGCACGCCAATTACGACGTCGACGCCGATGTTCTCCAGCGGATCGCCGGCTGACGGCGACGCGCATCGGGACAACGCTCGCTACGCTCGCACCGCGATGAACTTGAAAGCGTGGATGACGGCCCTCGCGGCCGCAGCGGTGGCACTCGGCCTGGCGGCCTGTGGCGGCTCGAGCAAGGCGGCGGGTATCGTCACCGCGCCGGGTGCCGGCCTCACCAGTGCGCCGGTCACCAAGACGACGCCGACGCCGGCGGCCGTGACGACGCCCACCTCCGGGCCGCTCTCCAAGGAGCCGAAGATCACGCTGCCGACGACTCCGGCGCCGAAGAAGCTTGTCGAGAAGAACCTGATCGTTGGCACCGGCGCCACCGCCAAGGCCGGTGATGAAGTCGAGGTCAACTATGTCGGCGAGCTCTACACCAACGGCAAGATCTTCGACTCGTCATGGAAGGACACACCCGGTAAGGCGTTCGGTCCCTTCCAGCTGGGCGCAGGCGCCGTCATTCCCGGATGGGATCAGGGCCTGGTCGGCATGAAGGTCGGCGGTCGGCGCGAGCTGATCATCCCGCCGTCCCTGGCATACGGCAAGAAGGGCAGCGGGGCGATCCCGCCCAACGCGACCCTGATCTTCGTCGTAGACCTGTTGTCTGTAACCAAGTAGTCGCGCGTCAGATCGATCGGTGATTCCGGCCGGGGAGTCGCAGGGCCGCAGATCCGCCGTGACCTCAGAGCCTGCGGGGAGGCGTCCGACCCGCCGCGTTGAATAGGCGAACACATGATCGTCTTGGGCATCGATCCGGGGATCGCCAACACCGGGTACGGAATCGTGTCGAGCGTCGGCTCGAAGCTGCAGGCACTCGAGTTCGGCGTGATCGAGACGCGCCCGCGAGCGGCGGCGGAGGTGCGTCTCGCGGAAATACACCGGGACGTGGGCGACCTGATCGCGCGCTTCGGGGCCGATGCCGTGGCGGTGGAGGATCTCTACTTCGGCGCGAACGTCGTCAGCGCGATGGCGGTCGGCCAGGCACGTGGGGTGGTCCTGCTGGCCGCCGGCCAACAGGGCGTTCCGGTCCGCGCCTACACGCCGCAGCAGGTCAAGGCGGCGGTCTGCGGCAGCGGTCGTGCCGACAAGCAGCAGGTCGCCAACATGGCGGCAAGGCTCTTGGGCCTGGCGGCACCGCCCCGACCCGACCATGCCGCCGACGCGCTGGCGGTAGCCGTCTGCGAGGCGAACCGGGCGCCGCTGGCGGACGCGATTGCGAGGCGGTCCTACGATCGCGGAGGCGGTCCTACGATCGTGGAGGTGGCGCTGTGATCGCGCTGGTGAGCGGCAGCGTGGCGGTGCGTCGCGCCGACCATGTGATCGTCGATTGCGGCGGAGTCGGCTACCGGCTGTCAGTCTCGAGTGAGACGCTGCGTCATGTGCCCGCCGTCGGCAAGCAGGTGACGCTGCACACACATCTGATCCCGCGCGATGACGCGCTGCTGCTTTACGGGTTCGCGACCGAGGAGGAGCGTGACCTCTTCCTGATGCTGCTCGGCGTGCAGTCGGTGGGCCCGAAGGTCGCGCTGGACGTGCTCTCTGGCGGCTCCGCCCGCGATCTGCTGGCGGCGATCGCCGGCGGCGACGCCGCCCGCTTCCAGGCCGTCAAGGGCGTCGGCAAGCGCACGGCCGAGCGCATCATTGTTGAACTGCGCGAGAAGGTAGGGGTGACGCTGCCCGAGGGAGCGATCAGGGTCGTGCGCTCCGACGATCCGCGCGCGCTCGCGCGTGAGGGCCTCATCGGTCTCGGTTACAGCCCGCAGGAGGTGGACGCGCTGCTCGACGGCCTTGATGGTGAGACGCCGGAGGATCTGATCGCCGAGGCGCTGAAGGCGGCGCGGCGATGACGATCCTGAGCGCCGAGCAGCTGCCAGAGGACGAGCTCGACCGTTCGCTGCGGCCCCGTCGGCTCGAGGACTTCATCGGTCAGGACGCGCTCAAAGATCAGCTCGCCGTCTCGATCGCGGCCGCCAGCAGCCGGGGCGAGGCGCTCGATCACGTGCTGCTGGCTGGGCCGCCCGGGCTGGGGAAGACCTCGCTCGCGCAGATCGTCGCTGTCGAGTTGGATGTCCCGTTCGTACAAACGGCGGGGCCGGCGCTCGAGCGCAAGGGCGACGTGGCCGCGTTTCTGACCGCGCTCGAGCCGCGCTCGGTGTTCTTCGTGGACGAGATCCACCGGTTGCCGCGCGCGCTCGAGGAGACCTTCTACCCGGCGATGGAGGACCACTGCCTTCCGATCACCGTCGGTCAGGGTGCCGGCGCGCGCGTTGTCACGATCGACCTGCCCGCGTTCACGCTGATCGGCGCGACCACGCGGGCCGGCCTGCTCAGCACGCCGTTGCGGGATCGGTTCGGCATCCAGCACCGGCTCGACCACTACGACGCCCGCGACCTGGCCCGGATCGTGCGGCGCTCCGCGCGACTGCTCGGCGTGGATGTCGAGGATGGTGGCGCGGTCGCGATCGCGTCGCGCGCGCGCGGCACGCCGCGCGTGGCCAACCGCCTGCTCAAGCGGGTACGCGATTACGCGGAGGTGCGCGGCGCCGGCGTGGTCACCGAGGCGGCCGCCGACGCGGCGCTTGATCTGTTGGAGGTGGACCAGGCGGGTCTTGACCGGCTCGACCGCGAGATCTTGCGGACGATCTGCGAGAAGTTCTCCGGTGGCCCGGTCGGCCTCTCGACGCTGGCGGCGTCGATCGGAGAGGAGCAGGACACCATCGAGGACGTCTACGAGCCGTACCTGCTGCAGCGCGGGATGATCGAGCGCACCCCGCGCGGGCGAGCGGCCACCCGACGCGCGTTCGAGCATCTCGGCCTCGAGCCGCCTGACGTGCAGCTCGGTCTGCTGTGAGCCGGCGGCCACCGGCTGCCGAGCGGACTGACGCAGCGGACTGACTATCCTCACGGCGGATGGCGCACGAGCACTACTTCATCTGCCCGCACTGCGGGAACCGTTCGATGGGAACCGACCGCAATGCCGGGTTTCGTCGCGAGGCACGCGGATGCGAGAAGTGCGGTTTCGCCTACCTGTTCGAGCTGCTCGATGACTACTACCCGGCGCCGGCCGCCGCGTTCTTCGCGTGCGACGCGGAGGGGAGGATCGTCGACTGCGGGCGCGGGTCGTTCGAACTCACGGGCCTGCGCACTGAGGCCGCGATCGGCCAGTTGCTGGAGGACGTGCTGGCGCTCAGCTTCGAGGACGGTGTCGACCACATCGCGACCGCGCTCGAGTGGGAGGTACGCGTCACCGGTAAGCCGGTCGCCCTGAACGCCGGCCCCGAGCGAGCGAGCGCCGTCGCCGACATCTTTCCTGCCTACGATGACGAGGAGGGCGGCGTGCTGGTCGTTTTGACGCCCTCCAACGGTCATTGAGCGCCACCCTAACGGCGCAAAAAGGGAACCTCTTCTAGGATCAGGGCTCTGCGATGACTGACCGCCAACGCCACGGATTCATCCTGCTGATAGTGGCAGGGCTGATCGCCGCGTCCTTCGTGTTCATCGCGACCAAGAAGACGAGGCTCGGACTCGACCTCAAGGGCGGGGTCGAGCTCGTCTACAAAGCGGAGAAGACGGCGGTGTCACCGGTCAACCCCGCCGCGCTGCAGCGTGCGGTCGACGTGATGAACAACCGCGTCAACCAGTTGGGTGTCACACAGCCCCAGATCACGACCGAGGGCAAGAACCTAATCGACGTTCAGCTCCCGGACGTCAAGAACGTCGTACAGGCCGAGAAGGCAGTCGGCACGACCGCGCAGCTGTTCTTCTACGACTGGGAGGCCAACGCGCTGACACCGACCGGGCAGCCGGTTGCCGACGGCTTGGTCTCCGGAGATGCCGCTGCAACTGCGATCAGCCAGGGCAGCCAGGGGAATGCCGGCTCGCCAAGCCCGGCCTCCGGCGCGATGGGCTTCTACCAGGCCGTTCAGCTCGCCTCAAAACAGCCGCTTCAGACCGACATAAGGAAGACCCAGGGGACGGGTAACCAGTTCTTCCTGTTTGGTGCGCCGGGCAGCTCCGCCTGCGCTGCATATGCCACTGCGCAGGGCACCAAGGTTCAGAAGGGCGTGCACTGCCTGATCGCCGAGACGCAGGTTGCCGACAACGCGTCTTACGCGAGCGCGGTCCGCGGTCTGAAGGCGGGATTGTCGCGGGCTGAGAAGGCCGGCACGCAGGTGCTCGAGGTCAAGCAGGGCTGGCAGGTCCTGCAAGCGGTTCCGACCAATTACGCGACACAGCCAAACTACGGCTCGCCCAACGCGGGTTACTACGTGCTCAGGGACGACGTTGCGCTGCGCGGCAACCAGATCACCAACCCAATGGCGAGCACCGACCAGAGCGGCGCGCCGGACGTCACGTTCGGCTTCCAGGGCAACGGCGGCAACCTGTTCCAGAACGTGACGCGGAACATCGCGGTGCGTGGTCTACTCGACAGCTCCAACCAGCACTTCGCGATTGCGCTCAACAACCAGCTCGTCAGCGTCCCGAACGTCCAGTACAAGGAATTCGGGGATGGAATCCCGGCGAGCGGCGGCAGCGAGATCACCGGCGGCTTCACGACCGCCACGGCGGAGGCGCTGGCAACGCAGTTACGGCTGGGCGCGCTGCCGGTCAAGCTCGTGCAGATCTCAGAGAGCCAGGTCTCGGCAACACTGGGCTCGCAGGCTCTGCACCAGGGTCTGGTGGCCGGCCTTGTAGGACTCGCCGTGGTCGCGCTGCTGCTGCTGACCTACTACCGGGTTCTAGGTCTGATCGCCGTCGGCGGCCTGGTCGTCTACGGCATTTACTTCTACGGGCTGATCAAGCTGATCCCGATCACGATGTCGCTCGCCGGCATCGCCGGGCTGATCCTGACGATCGGCGTCGCCGCAGACGCCAACGTCGTCATCTTCGAGCGTGTCAAGGAGGAGATACGCGGCGGTCGCACGATCCGACAGGGGATCATCACCGGCTACCGCAAGGGCATCACGGCAATCATTGACGCGAACGTCGTGACGATCATGACCGCGTTCATCCTGTTCGTGCTCTCGACCTCCGACGTCAAGGGCTTCGCCTTCACGCTCGGGATCGGCACGTTCGTCTCGCTCTTCACGGCGGTGCTGGCGACCCAGGCGATTCTCACGACGATGGGCGATTCGCGCGCGATCCAGAGCCCGTCGGCGCTGGGGGCAGGCGGAGCGAAGCGACGTTGGCGCTTCGACTTCATGGGTGCCAGCCGCTACTTCTTCTCGATGTCGGGCGTGATCCTGCTGATCGGCGCCCTCGCGATCGGCGGGCGCGGCCTCAACCTCGGCATCGACTTCACCGGCGGCACGCAGATGCAGGTCGGCTTCGTCCATCGAGCGACCGTGAATGAGGTCAAAACGCTCGTTCAGGGTGTCGGTGGCGGCGGCAATGCCACCGTTCAGGCAGTCAGCGGCAGGACGCTCGGTCCCTACGGCTTCCAGATCTCCTCCAAGTACCTGGGCAGGAACAAGTACACCCACCTGCGGAGCGAATTCCAGAGCAAATACGGAATTCGCAACGGCGACTTCAACACCACGAGCGTCGGTCCATCGTTCGGCTCCACCGTCACGCACAGCGCGGTCGTGGCGATCATCGTTTCCCTGCTCATGATCTCGCTCTATGTCGCGCTCAGATTCGAGTGGAAGTTCACGGTCCCGGTTCTGATCGCGCTGATGCATGACTTATTGATAACGGCGGGCGTGTATGCGCTCACCGGGAGAGTGGTGACGGCGGACACGGTCGCGGCGTTGCTGACGATCCTCGGCTACTCGCTCTACGACACGATCATCGTCTTCGACCGTGTCCGCGAGAACATCCCGCGAATGCCAAGGGCTGCGTTCTCGCAGGTCGTCAACCGCTCCATGTCTGAGGTGCTGACGCGGTCGATGATCACGACGTCGTGCACCCTGCTGCCAGTCATCGCACTGTTGCTGTTCGGCGGCGCAACGCTGAAGGACTTCGCCTTCGCACTGCTGATCGGCGTCGCCTCGGGCGCATACTCATCGATCTTCATCGCGTCGCCGGTGCTCACGCACTGGAAGGAGCGCGAGCATGGTTACCGAGCACGCCGCGCGCGGATCGTCGCCGAGGTTGGCTACGTGCCGGCCTATGCCGACGGCGGCGATGTCGAACCGACATCGACTCGTGCCCGCCCAACCGGACGCTTGACCACGCCGCAGGACGAGTCAGTCTCGGCTGCGGAGTTCGAGAAGATGAAGCGCGACCTCGGGCTCGACGAGGGTGAGTCGCGGGGCCGCCCCTCACGCTTGACCGAGCGCACGGCTCACACGACCGAGGAGGAGTTGGCGGCGCCGGAAACCCCTGCTCGTGTGACTCGTCGCTCAAAGACCAGGCCGACCGGGCCGGTGCAATCGCCCGAGCCCGAGCTGCTACCGCCCGTGGAACCCACTGATGAAGCCGAGTCGGCGCCCGATGAGCCGGTGACGCCGGCTCCGGACGAGCCCGAGAACGAGGGCGTCGCGGACGTCAAGAGCGGGCCGACTGCGCCCCGTCGCAACCGCCCGCGAAACCGCCGTCACGGGAGGAGGCGCTGATGGGTCTGCTCGCCTGGGTGATCATGGGACTCGCGATCTGGCATTTCACGATCTGGTTGCCCGACCGCTTCTGGGGCGGCATCGTCGGCGCCTTCCTTGGTGCGATCATTGGCGCCGCGCTCGTGGGCCTGATCATCCACGGCTTCGCGATCCCGGGCCGCCACACCACGCACCTGGTGACGGCGCTCGAGGGCATCCCTGGGGCATTGATCGGCATCGCGGTGGTCTACGCCGAGGGCGTACGCCGCGAGAGCTCGACGCAACTCGCCTAGCGCCCTGTACCGAATTACACGATTCACGACACGAGAAGGCTAGGATCAGCGTCGATGGGACTGATCGACGCCGCAACCGCGCCGCTCCGTTACGTCATCAACGGCGTGGTCGAGCATGGAACTGAGGCTACGGAGCCGCTGCGTGACCTCGAGCAGATTCAGGCGCATGTCTTGCACGCGGTCGAGGCGATCAAGGACGCGACCGAGCAGATCGAGGCGCACGTCGAGGTGATCGACACGCTCGTGTCCTCGCTTGTGCCGCTGACCGCATCGGTCACCCGCTTGACCGAGGAGATGTCGTCGCTGCCGGCGCTGACGGAGTCGGTCGCCTCGCTGACGGCCAAGCTCGATGTGGTGGCGGACGTGCTCGCGCCGCTCGCGCATGCCGAGCAGGACATGGCCCGGGTCGGCCATCTGTTCGGTAGGCGCCGACAGGCGCCGCCGGTGCCACCCGTGCCACCGGCGCAGGAACTCACACCGGCGCCACCCGCGCCCAACGCCTGAACCTCCTTCGCTTCGGCTCAGCGAGCGGTTCCGTCGGAGACGGCGCCTAACCTGGCCGGATGGCCAGCGTCAGCCTGCTCGACCTCACATCCGCCGTGTCGCCGCCCGCAGAGCCGGTGCCGGCTCTGCGACTGGCGGGCCCACCCCCACGACCGGAGCGGCGCATCGAGCTGTCCACATACGACCTGGCCGCCGCGCTCGAGCTCGAGCGCGCGTTGGGGGTCAGCCACGTCGTCGCCCAGATCCTCGTACGCCGGGGTTACGGCGACCCCGCCGCGGCGGGGGCGTTCCTGAGCCCCGATGAGCGTCACGACGCGAACCTGTTCGATGGGATCGGTGCGGCGATCGAGACGATTGAGCGCCACGTACGCAGCGGCAGTCGCCTCGTCGTTCATGGCGACTACGACGTCGACGGCGTATGTGCGACCGCCGTTCTGGTCCGCGCGCTGCGCTCGCTCGGCGCGGATGTCGGCTGGTATCTGCCGAGTCGCAGCGAGGATGGGTACGGACTCTCGGCAGCGACGGTGGCGCGCCTCTGCGAATCGGCCACAGGACTGCTCGTGACGGTGGACTGCGGTATCACCGCGATCGACGAGGTTGCGCAGGCGCGCGCGGCCGGCCTCGACGTCGTGATCACAGACCATCACAGCGTGCGCGGCGACGGCGAGCTGCCCGACTGCCCGATCGTGCACCCGGTGGTCGGCGGGTATCCGTCGCGCGAGATGTGCGGCACTGCGGTCGCGCACAAGCTGGCCGAGGCGCTTGGCGCCCAGACCGCTGAGCGGGACCTCGAGCTCGTCGCGCTGGCGACGGTCGCCGACCTGATGCCGCTGCAGGGAGAGAACCGCAGGATCGTGCGCGATGGACTCACGCAGATGGCGGGCACTCAGCGCCCCGGTCTGCGGGCGCTGATGCGCGTGTCCCGTACGGATCCGAGCGCGCTCGACGCCTCCTGCCTGGCATTCAGGTTGGCGCCGCGAATCAACGCCGCCGGACGCATGCGGCGCGCCGACGCGGGCCTGGAGCTCCTGCTCACCGAGGATCCGGAACGCGCCGAGGCGATCGCCCAAGAGCTCGATGCGGTCAATTGCGACCGGCGCACCGTCGAGCAGCGCATCAGCTGGGAGGCCGAGGCGCTCGCGAGCGAGATGGGTGAACGCAGCGCCTACGTGCTCGCCGCTCCCGGATGGCACGCCGGCGTGATCGGGATCGTGGCCTCGAGAATCGTCGAGCGCTTCCACCGGCCGGCGATCCTGCTGGCGATCGACCCTGCCGATGCCACGGCACCGGCACACGGCTCTGGGCGCAGCATCCGGGGCTTCGATCTGCTGGACGCGCTGCAAGCGACGGGTGAGCACCTGGTGACCTACGGCGGCCACCGGGCCGCCGCCGGCCTCAGCATCATGCCCGAGCAGATAGAAGGCTTCCGCGATGCGTTCGAGCGACACGCCGAAGCGCTGCTGACCCCCGAGTTGCTCACGCCGGTCGAGCGAGTCGACGCGGTGGTGTCCGGTGCCGACCTCTCACTCGACCTGGCCGAGCAGCTGCTTACGCTCGCGCCGTTCGGCCAGGGCAACCCCGATGTGCGGCTGTATCTGGCCGGCGCCACGTTCGACGCGGTGCGCACGATGGGCGATTCGGGGCAGCACGTCCGCTTCAACGTCAGCTCTGGCGGCGCCAGCGCCAACGCGGTCGCATTCGGATGCGATGGCCGAGTCCAGGGCGCCGACGGCGCTCCGGTCGACGCGAGCTTCAAGCTCGAACGCAACCTGTGGAACGGCGTGGTCGAGCCACGGCTCGTCCTACAGCACGCGGTCCCGTGCACGCCTGGGGAGATCGTCGTGCTGGGCGAGCCCGACGACTACCTTTGCGCGGCGCTCATGGAGCTCGACCGCGACCTGGAGTCCGACCCGTACCTCGACGTGAGCCTCCGCCTCGATACAGATCCAGCCTGCGAAAACGAGCCCCAGTCATGGGGTGCCGTCGCAGCTCCATTGGAACGCACCGTCCTTGACCGCCGAGGCCAGAGTCCACTTGCCACCATCGTCGACGCTCAAGCATCTGCAGGCCCGGAAAGCCCGGTTCTGGTGATCTGTGCAAATACACCAAGGCGACTCGCAGCGCTCGCCAGTCGCCGCGGTGGATTTGCACTGATCAGCCACGACTCACTCGAAGACGAGCCCGAACTCATAACCGAGTTCGAGCATGTCGTGGTGCTGGACCCACCGGCGTCAGCAACGCAGGAGGCCGTCACGAAAATCGGCAGCGGTTACACGCATTTGGCGTGGGGCGAGGCTGAGCTACGCTTTGCACAGCAGATGCACGAGCTGGAGTACGGACTTCGTGCTTCGCTCGTGGCCTTCTACCGGGCCCTGCGGGCCCGGGGGAGGGTTGCGGGCGGGGAGCTCGAGCACCTGCTCCGTGGCGACGGATCGCACGCCCGTTCCGCGCGGTTGTCGGGACGGCTGTTGAGAGTCTTCACGGAGCTTGGGCTCGTCAGCCTCGACCCGGATCTGCCGTCCCTGGCGCTCGCGGACGCCCAGCCGACCGAGCTGGAGCGTTCGGCGGCGTACAGGACGTATATGACGGCAAGCGAGGACGGCCAGCGATTCCTGAGCGGGTCAAAACCAAGACGAGCAAACTGAGCACCGGCATCCCGGCGCCCGCACCCAGCGGCGCCGTGGCCGAGGCGGCGCCCGTCTCGCTGAGCGAGTTCGAGCAGCGCCTGCTCGACGACCTGTTCGCCGTGGTCGAGGAGCACGCCGACGAGACGGCCCTTGCCGTCGACCGTGACCGCGTGCGCGACGCGTTCGTCTATGCCTGCGAGCGCCATGCCGACCAGCGCCGACGCTCGGGCGAGGATTTCATCGTCCATCCAGTCAGCGTTGCCAAGGTCTGCGCCGGCATGCGGCTGGACACCGAGACGCTGTGCGCCGCGCTCCTGCACGACACCGTTGAGGACACGCAGGCATCGCTGGCCGACATCGAGGAGCGCTTTGGCGAGGAGATCGCCGGCCTCGTGGACGGCGTCACGAAGCTGACCGAGCTGACCTTCCAGTCGCGCGACGAGGCGCAGGCCGAGAACTACCGAAAGATGATGGTCGCGATGGCCTCGGACATACGGGTCATCCTGATCAAGCTCGCCGATCGCTTGCACAACATGCGCACGATCGAGGCGATGCCCAAGCAGAAGCAGATCGACAAGGCGCGTGAGACGCTCGACATCTATGCGCCGATCGCCCACCGGCTAGGCATTCATGCGATCAAGTGGGAATTGGAGGACCTGGCGTTCCAGACACTTCACCCTCGCAAATTCAATGAAATCAAGACGCTGGTCGCACAGCAGCGCGATGACCGCGAGCGCTACGTCAACGAGGCGGGTGAGTACCTCTCGGCGGAGCTCGACGAGATCGGCGTCAACGCCGAGATCTCGGGGCGCGCGAAGCACTTCTACTCGATCTACTCGAAGATGACCAAGAAGGGTCGCGAGTTCAACGAGATCTACGACCTCACGGCGATGCGCGTGATCGTCGGCTCGGTGAAGGACTGTTATGGCGCCGTCGGTGTGATCCACTCGCTGTGGAAACCGCTGCCGGGACGCTTCAAGGACTTCGTCGCGATGCCGAAGTTCAACATGTATCAGTCGCTGCACACGACCGTGATCGGTCCTGAGGGACGGCCGCTGGAGATACAGATCCGGACGCGCGCGATGCACGACCTGGCCGAGTTCGGAATCGCCGCGCACTGGATGTACAAGGACGACCCGAACATCGGCGGATCGCGCAGGCCGGGCAAGGGCGGGAGCGAGACCGCCCTGCGCGACCCGGACGGCAAACTGAAATGGCTGCGCTCGCTCGTCGACTGGCAGAAGGATGTCTCCGATCCGCGCGAGTTCGTCGAGACGCTGAAGGTCGACCTGTTCGAGGACGACGTTTTCGTATTCACGCCCAAGGGCGAGGTGAAGTCACTTGCGGTCGGCGCGACGCCGCTGGACTTCGCATACGAGATCCACACAGACGTCGGCCACCGCTGCGTCGGTGCGAAGGTGAACGGCAAGATCGTGCCGCTCTCCTACCAGTTGCGTTCCGGCGACATCGTGGAGGTGCTCACCTCCAAGCGGGAGCGCGGTCCGTCACGTGACTGGCTCTCCCTGGTCAAGACGACGCGCGCGCGCAACAAGATCAAGGCCTGGTACAAAGCCGAGACCCGCAAGGACACTGAACACGCGGGGCGTGAGCTGCTGCAGGAGCACCTCCGCAAGCAGGGCATGCCGTCGCAGAAGATCGTCGCATCGCCGCTGATGGCGGAAGTCATCCGCGAGATGGGATTCCGCAAGGGCGATGACTTCTACATCGCGCTCGGCGCCGCCAAGGTCTCGCCGCAGGTCGTCGTCAACAAGGTCATGCAGCGGCTCAAGGCCGGCGAGACCGCTGAGACCGAGCCGACCGCCGCGGCTGATCTGATGTCGACTGGTCGCCGGCGCTCGCGTCCGACCACGTCCTCGAACAGCTTCGGGATCGCGGTGGACGGTATTGACGAGGTGATGCTGAGGCTCGCCAAGTGCTGCCATCCCGTTCCTGGCGATGAGATCGTCGGCTACATCTCGCTCGGGCGCGGGATCACCATCCACCGAGACGATTGCCCAAACGTCGAGGTCCTGCGCAAGGATCCCGAGCGCTTCACGACGGTGGCCTGGGACGGAGACGCCGAGACCTCCTTCCAGGTCGAGATCGAAGTTCAGGGCTGGGATCGCCATCGCCTGTTGGAGGACCTCTCGCGGACTTTCGCCGAGGCGGGGATCAACATCCTCGAGGCGCGTTGCACCGTCAACCTGCCGATGATCCGCAACCAGTTCGTGGTCGAGGTCGGCGACACGCGCACGCTCGACCAGGCGATCACGCGCCTGCGCAACATCGATAACGTCTTCGACGCCTACCGAGTCACGCCCGGCGCCGGCGGCTGACGTCCAGGCCGGGGTCCGGCTGGCGGCTGACGCGCGGACGTGGGCTGGCGCCGGATGCGCGCGTGGAGCGCCACGGCACGCGGCGATTTGAAGATCACGATCGCCTCCCCTGTGGGCAGCGAGCGGACCTGCTCGGGCTCGATCGTGTAGCGCTCGACCAGCCGCGCGCTGGTCGCGACGCTCCCACCGACGCCACGGGTGCCGGGCCGCGTTTGATAGCTGCGTTCCCACACTCGGATCGTGCCGGCCAGCCGTGCGACCGTCGCGGCCGACTCGGGCACATCCTGGCGGTGGGCGATCTTGAGCGCGGTGTTGCCAAGCACCTGATCACGCAGGCCGCGGCCCGCGCGATCGAGGTCGGCGAGCTCCTGTGTGGCGAGCAACACACCAACACCTGCCTCGCGCCCACGCGAGAGCAGCGCCATCACGTTGTCGGAGCCGAGCGCCGAGAACTCATCGATGCCGACGACCGCCAGAGCATCCGCGCCGCGGCCGGCTGACAAGCGCGCCCCCGTCGCCGCGACCAGGTCCTGCACGGCGAGCGTGCCCAGCATCCCCGCCAAACCGCCGTAGGTGCTCGAGTTGAGACTGAAGAGGACGACCTCACCGCCGTCGAGTGCCCGGCGCAGGTCAACCGTCGGCACACCGTCGGCGGGCTCCAGGTAGCCGCCTGTGTGGGACTCGGTGAGCACAGCCAGACGCGACGCCAGACCCCGGATCGCGCTGTGCTGGTCGGGTGTGAGTGAGGTGAGGTAGTCGCGCACGTATTCGCTGCGAGCCCGCGGCAGGCGGCGTGTCGCCACGGCGAGCTGCTCGGGCGCCATCAGCTCGACGACGCGAGCCAGCGTCAATGAGCGGTCGGGGGCCGACTCCTGGGCGACCTGGATCGCCAGCTGCAGATAGCGCTCCGCCGCGCGCCTGTAGTGAGGCTCGGTGAAGCGCTCGGTTCCGAGCAGTTTGTCCTTGAGCTCGGTGGCGTTACCGACGGCGAGTGGGTTCCAGCGGGCGCCGCCGTCGGGTGTCCACTGCACGAAGCCGCGACCGGCCGCCTCGGCCGCCGCCCGCAGCTCGGCCGCGAACCCGGGACTGCCCTTGAGATCGATCGCAACGACAGGCCGTCCGCGCCTGACCTGCTCCGACAGCAGCGTCAGAAGGGTTGTCGACTTACCGGCGCCGGTCGCGCCCAGGATCAGGCCATGTGCGGCGAGCGTCTGCTCGGGGACGAGCACGGCCCTGCCGCGGCCATCGCTGCCGATCTGCACGGCACCGGCCGCTCGTTCGGCGATCTCGGCATCGCGTGCGCGCACGTGCCGGATGTCACGTAGCGCGAACCGTGCGGTGACCACGGCAGCCGCGACGGCGAGCCCAACCCACGCCGGCATCGTCATCAACGCCACGAACGCGATTGCCGGCCAGAGCAGGCTGCGTGGCCGCAGGGAGCGCGGGGGAGGGGGATCGTCGATCATCGCCCAACCTCGCCACGGTCGGCGCCGCGCGATCTGCTTCGTCGCGTGGATCGGACGTTTGCCGCGGACGCACCCACGATCCCGTCGGGCGCGATCCGTTGCGCGTGAACCAGATTCGGGATCCCGGCGCGCCGGGCGGCGTCTGAGACGAGCCTCGCGAGCGCCCCGGTCGGCACCAGATAGAGCACGGCGTCCACGCTCGCGTCGCTCGCGTAGCCAGTCATGATCCGCGCCATGCGCCGGGTGCTCTTGGCGGTCAGCTCGAGCTCGACCGCGACACGATGCCCGCTACTCGTCTCGAGCATCAGGTCTGGGTAGTGGCGCTGTGGCTGGCCGTGTGACCCGAGCAGGCCGAGCCCGACGCCGTATCGCACCGGCGCGCCGGCGGCGGCAGCGCGGGTGTCGGCCGCCCGCATCTCACGGTCGGCGGCCAGCCCAGTGAGCTCCCCGAACCTGCCGGCTCGCGCTGCCAGCCATAGCCAACCAACGCCGACGTCGTGCCGGTAGCCTCGCAAATCCAGGCGCGGCTGCGGCAGGTAATGCTCGATCGCGTCGAGGCCGCGGCGTGTGATCCAGACGGCCGCCGGTGCCCTGTGGAAGATGTGCTCGTAGTGGACGAGCCCCGCGCTCTGCAGCCTGGCCAACCGTCTGGCCGCGGTGCCCTCGCTGACTCCGAGGAGCAGAGCGACCTGGGGGACGATCAGGATCCGGTGCTCGGCCAGCGGGCCGAGCACCGAGCGATCAGCATCTGTGATCGAAATCCCGAGCGCAGGTGTCATGAGCAATGGAGGCGTGGCGGGGCCGCCGTTGACCCCCTCGCCGGCAGGATTTGCTCGCAGCTTGCGGGCTTGGCGCGTGCCAAACTGGGTCGCAATGGAGGAGGAGGCCTACTTGGGTGCGGATGAGCAGGGGGCGCGCGAGGCGGCGGTGCTCGCGGCGGTGCTCGAGTCGTTCGCAGAGACGCCGGACCCGCGGATGAAGCTCGTGCTCGAGTCGCTGGTGCGCCACCTCCACGGCTTTCTGCGCGAGACACGCCTGACCGAGGACGAGTGGAGCGCCGGCATCGAGTTCCTGACCGCCGCCGGACGCATCACCGACACCCGCCGCCAGGAGTTCGTGCTGCTCTCAGATGTGCTCGGCGCCTCGATGCAGACGATCACGATCAACAACCGGGCGTACGCGGACGCGACGGAAGCGACGGTGCTCGGTCCGTTCTTCGTCGAGGGCGCACCCGAAGTGGAACTCGGTGGCGACATTGGGTTCGGCGCGCCGGGTGAGCCGTGCTGGGTGGAGGGCAGCGTCCGCGACCCGCACGGCGACCCGGTCCCGGGGGCGGTGCTCGAGATCTGGGAATGCGACGAGGACGGCCTCTACGACGTTCAGCACGGAGCCGACCGTACGGCGGCGCGTGGGCGTCTGCGCGCCGACGCGGACGGCAACTACCGCTTCTGGGCTCTGACTCCGGTCCGGTACCCGATTCCGCACGACGGGCCGGTCGGGAAGCTGCTCGAGGCTACGGGGCGCTCGCCCATGCGCGCCCCGCACCTGCACTTCCTGGTCAGTGCTCCCGGGAAGCGGACGCTGATCACCCACGTCTTCGTCGACGGCGAGGACCTGCGGCAGGGCGACGCCGTTTTCGGGGTGAAGGAGTCGCTCGTGCGCGAGTTCGCGCGGCAAACGCCGGGGACACCCACACCGGATGGGCGCGAGTTGGGCGATCGCAGCTGGACACGCGCCCACTTCGACATCGTGCTCGCTCCGGCTGGCGTCTGAGCGCAGGCGGCTCCGGCCCGTCAGCTCCAGTCAGGCGACGATCGTCAGCGCGCCCGGCGCGACCGAGAACACGTGCTCGGCGGCGCTGCCAATGAAGTCGCCGTCCACATGGACCGGTAGCTCGCGCTCGTCGAGCGAACGGATCCGCAGCCCTTTCTCGGCAGTGAATGACTGAATCTGGCGGTGGCCTGAGATCTTTGCGTGCGAGGAGAGCGCTCGCCAAGCGATCGAAGGTATGTCGAGCGGGCTGGTGCGTTTCAATATCACGCCGGCCAGGTCACCGCTGTGCAGCGACACGCCCTCGGCCATTTCGACGCTGCGCTCGCCGAAGAATGTGTAGGGCGAAGCGTTCTGGACCAGGACGGTCACCCCCTCGAGCCGCTCGGTCGGCGCGGCGCCGTTGCCCGACCGGAGCTCGGCCGCAAAGCGTGGGGGGTTCAATAGGTAGCGGCGGCTGTAGGTCGAGGTCGCCACCCACGCGTAGTAGTACTCGCCCAGCCGAGCCTTCAATCGCGGGTGCGCGTCGACGCGCTCGACGACGCTGGCGTCGAGCCCGACGCCGGCTGAGAACAGGAAGTTGCGCTCACCGACGCGCCCGAGGTCGACCGGTCGCGGATGCCAGTTGGTCGCGAGCGCCAGCAGGTGCTCGGTCGCGTCGACCACGTCCGACGGGATCCCCAGTAGCCGGCAGTAGACGTTGGCGCGGCCGCCGGGCAGGCAGGTCAGCGGCGTGCCGGTGCCGGCCAGACCGTTTGCCGCCTCGTTCACCGTCCCGTCGCCGCCGAAGGCCACGATCGCGTCGTAGCCCTCCTCGGCGGCCTCGCGGCAGAGCTCGGTCGCGTGGTCGCGACGTTCGGTGTCGACGGCGTCGACTTCGTAGCTGCCGCGCAGCGCCGAGATCACCAGGTTCTTGAGCCGACTCGACACCGTCGTCGCGTAGGGGTTGACGATCATCAGCAGGCGCCTGCGGGGCGCCTGCTCGTCACCGCCCAGGTCCGTCACCAGATCGATGTTCGGTTCGAAGTCAACCGCGCTCACCCGCAAGAGTCTCTCAGACGGCTTGGGCGGTACACCCCGACGCCGCCGAAGATTTGGCTTGACGCCGCGATTCCATATACTTCATCTCCGACATAGCAGTACGCATCCAGAGGGGTGGAGGGAAATGGCCCTACGAAGCCCCGGCAACCGACCGCAAGGAAACGGTGCCAAGTCCATCAGGCTCCAACGACAAGCCTGGGAGATGTGGGTAGGGCGGTGCACAACCTCCGACCCCTGAGACCCGGCGGAGGTTTTTTTGATATGCCGCCAGAAGCGCTTCGCTGTAAGGAATGCAAGACCGAATACAAGCTCGAGGCACGGTACGTGTGCGAGCAGTGCTTCGGACCGCTGGAGGTTCGCTACGCCGCGCGAGCCGAGCTGGACGCCGCCGAGCTGAAGCGGCGCATCCAGGCCGGCCCGTTCTCGATCTGGCGCTACGCCGACTTCCTGCCGGTCGAGCACCCACAATCGGCGCTCGGAGCCGGCTGGACACCACTCGTCCGCGCACGGCGGCTGGCCGAGGAGCTCGGGATCGGCGAGCTCTGGATCAAGAACGACGCCGCCAACCCGACGCACTCCTTCAAGGATCGCGTGGTCTCGGTCGCGCTGGCGCGCGCGCAGGAACTCGGCTTCACGACGATCGCCTGTGCGTCCACGGGTAACCTCGCAAACGCTGTTGCCGCCCATGCGGCTGCGGCCGGCCTCGAGTCCTACGTGTTCATTCCGTCCGACCTGGAAGAGCAGAAGGTGCTCGCCACCGGCATCTATGGAACGAACCTGGTTGCGGTGAACGGCAACTACGACGACGTCAACAGGCTGTGCACAGAGATCGCGGGCGAGCACGACTGGGCGTTTGTGAACATCAACATGAGGCCGTATTACTCCGAAGGCTCGAAGACCTTGGCGTTCGAGATAGCCGAGCAGCTCGGCTTCCAGGTGCCCGATCGCGTGGTCGCGCCGATCGCGTCCGGTTCGATGTTCACCAAGGTCGCCCGCGGCTTCGAGGAGTGGCTGGAAGTGGGGCTCGTCGAAGGCGAGCTTCCGACCTTCAATGGTGCTCAGGCCGAGGGTTGCTCGCCGGTCGCGAGCGCGTTCAGCGAGGGTCGTGACTTCTGCTTCCCCGTCAAGCCCGACACGATCGCAAAGTCACTGGCGATCGGCAATCCTGCAGACGGCGGATACGCGCTGGCACTTGCGCGGCGCACTGGCGGGGCAATCGACGCAGTCAGCGATGACGAGATCCGCGAGGGAATCAAGCTGCTCGCGCAGACCACGGGGATCTTCACGGAGACTGCCGGCGGCGTGACGGTTGCGGTCTTGCGCAAGCTCGCGCAGCGCGGTGACATCGACGCCTCAGAGCGCGTTGTCGCGGTGATCACCGGCGAGGGACTGAAGACGCTCGAGTGTGCCCGCGGCACCTTCGAAGCGTGGGAGATCGACGCGAACGCCGAGGCGTTCGAAACCGCGCGTGAGCGCCTGGCAGTTTCTGCCTGAGAGGAGACCCGAAACATGCCGGTCAATGTGAAGATCCCGACCCAGCTTCGCGCCGCCACCGGTGGCGAAGCGGTCGCCGCGGTGGAGGGAAACACCGTGGCGGAGGTGCTCGATGCTTTGTATGAACGCTTCGGGGAGCTGAAGCCGCGAATTGCTGACGACGACGGTCTGCGCCGTTTCGTAAATGTCTATGTGGGCGGTGAGGACATCCGCTTCCTCGAAGGTCTGCAAACTCCGGTCGCGGACGGCGCCGAGGTTACGATCCTGCCGGCTGTCGCGGGCGGCGCCTAGCCGAGCAGGGCGTAGCGCGCCAGCACGGCTCTGGTCTCGGCGACGCCCCGCGCCTGCTCGGCACGCAGGCCCGATGCCAACGCAGCCTCGACGTTGATCGCGTTGTCATCGAGGAAGAGGACGCGGTCCGGCGGCACCGGCAGCTGCTCGGCCACCAGTCCGAAGATCTCCCGATCCGGTTTCACCGCGCCCAGTTCGAATGAGAGAAAGCGGTGCTCGAACAATGCAGTGAGCGGCCAGTGCGAGATGATCTCGCGCCAGGCCAGTGCGTTCGTGTTGCTGAGGCAGCCGACTTTCGCGTGACCGCTGGTCTCACGGATCGTCTGCTCGGCGCCGGCGAAGGGGTCGTCAAGCCAGCTCAGGAACCTCTCAAGGAACTCATCAGGCGTGAAGGGGAACTCCCACTCGGCTACGACTCCCTCGGCGAATTCCTGCTCGGAGCACCTGCCGGACTCGAATCTGCGCACCCACGGGCTCATCAGCCAACGGCCGGCCACATCGAGGTCAGAGGCGGCACCGGTCAGCTCCCGCATCACGGGCAGCCCGGTCCACTCCGCGAGCACGCCACCGATGTCGAATAGCACGACCTCGATCGCTTGGCCCTGTGCGGCTACGCCGGCGCCTTGCGCCGTGGTCGCGTCGCTCACTCGGCGGCGTGCGTCAGCCCGACAGGGCAGCTGACACCGGTTCCGCCCAGCCCGCAGTATCCGCCTGGGTTCACCCGGAAGAGACCAAGTTCTCCGAGCGTGCACTCATCGCTTTTGCGCTCGGGACGCTGAAAGCCGAGAGCGCGATACCACGCCTAGCGGAGCTTGTTAGGCCGAACGTTCGCGTGGACGTCCGCCTCTGCGCCGCCGAAGCCCTGAAACGAATCGGCGGTCCCGACGCTGCGCGCGCTCTGGGACCGGCACTTGGAGATGAGCGATGGGACGTGCGCGCGGCTGCCATCGAAGCGATCGAGTCGGCTGGAGACGGTGAGTTCGCACCGAAGCTCGCAGAGCTGGCCGAAAGTGACCCGCAATGGCTGATCCGACTGCGCGCTGTCGAGGCCCTGGGTGCGACGCGGGACGACCGCTGGATCCCCGTCCTCGAAGGGATCGCGAGACACGACCGCCGCTTCTTGGTTTCGGGTGGTGCCACCGACGCCCTCTACCGGGCCAACACCGGCATGTCGATCGCAGCTCTGAAGGCATTGAGCAGGAGCGCTCCAAGTCGCCCGCGACGATTGGACGCACACTTTTGCCTGCGCAAGGCACGCCTACGCGCATGGCTAAAGCGCGGTCGCCGCAGCTAAGCAGCGACCGCCTTGACCCTGCGGAGCCTTCCGCGGCAAGCTATCCGGGAAACCCGTCAACAAGTACGGCAACCTCACCACGCGAGCCCTCGTCAAGAGCGACACACACGGGAGGTGGGCCACTACGCCCGTCTACAACGTTTCCTCACGTGTGTCGTCGTGAGAGAATCCCACGCCATGATCGAGCCGACTGATCAGCCTGCTCCGTTTGAGGAGACCGAAGTCACCGTCGCGAGCGAGGCTGCTGCGGCTGCTGAGGCCAGGCGACGTCAGCTCCTCGAGACGGATCCCGACACGATCGAGTGGATCTATCTCCGCAACGCCGATGGCCAATGGGTTGCGCGGCGCGTACTCAGGTACGGTAGCCCGCCTGCACCGGTCGGCCCGAAGTCCATGCTGGGCAAGATCGGGGCGTTCCTGATCGACCTGGTGCGGCGGCCTGCTCGATGCCCTCAAGGGCACTGACCTCAGCGATGGGCGCCGGGAGCGGCTCAGCGCCGCCGAGATTCGCTACGAGACGGCGATCAAGCGCGGCGACCGCCTGGGAGCCGAAATGGCCGATGCGGAGCTGACTGCGATTCTGGATCAGGGGCGTGAGGCGCGCAGGGAAGCTGTCGCTCGAGAAGCGGCCGCGCAAGCCGAGCCCGTCCTGCCGCCGATCTCGTTCGATGGCGGTGTTCGTCGTGGAGTCGTGAAGCGCCAGGAGACGATGAACGGGTTCATCGGCCGAGCCGCGAACCCCTGGGCACGCTGACGTGTAGCTGCGAAACAGGAACGAAGGGAGTCCCTCAACCAACCAACCAGGAGGTCGCCTGATGCGACTGAACGCCCACTACGTGATCGCGGACGACCCGCGAGAGCAAGTAAATCCGGAGCGGCAGCCCGGCCTAGCAAAGATCCCGCCGGCCGAGCGCATCGATCACCCGGAGATCAAGGCTGCGATCGTCGCGTGCGACGAGGCGATCAAGGTGGAGCTCGAAGCTCGCCGCGCGCACACGCAAGCAGAGCAGGAGCTGCCAGCCGCCGAGTACAAGGACGAGGTTGCGCTCGCCGATGCTCAGGCAGCGCACCGGAAGGATCCGGGGCCGATCAACGCTGAGAAGCACGCCGCGCTGATCGCCGATCTCAAGCGCAGGCATGGCGCCGCGAAGATCACGTTGCAACGCGCCGTCGAGCGTGTCGTTGAAGCGTTCGAGCAGCACGGCGACGACTGGCGGGCGACGCTCGAGGAGGAGCGCGACGCGATCCGCGAGCAGATGGGGCGTTCGCTCGATGAATTCTCCGAGCTGCACGGCCAGCTCCAGGTGACGGCCGCGAATCTGGCGATCGGTGGCTCGGCAGCACGAGCGCCGGCCTCGTTCGTGGCGACGGTCAGGGCGCCTCGTGTGGGTGACGGGAACACGCTCCACGTGACCGACGTCATCGAGCACCTGCGAGGTCTCGGCGAGCCGCAGCAGACGAAGGCAGGCGTGGTCGAGAACGCTGACCCGACCGTGCTCGTGACGCAGAACGGCAACCGCGTCGTCGACCACAAGGCGCGGATCGAACGGTGGGTCGACCAGGAGGCCGAAGCCGCCCAGTCGCACGCTGCATCGGAGGCGGCGGCAGACAAGGCGGCATTCGGCAGCACACGTGAAGCCCGTCTTGCCAGGGCAGAGGAGGCCCGCGAGCGTCGCATGCTCCAGAGGGACGCTGACCGAGACGCGGTGGACGCTGTCCGATGATCCGGTGTGGTGATGGTCGTCGTGTCGGTGTGCGCCGCAACGGGGCGTTCTACGTGAGCGTGCTCGACGACCGGCGCCAGCACTTCGTGATCGACAACCGGAAGGCTGGGCTGCTCGCTGATGCGCTGGAGAAGATCGAGCCCGTCCGCGTGGGCACGAATCACGGCCAGGTACTCGCGGTTGAGGTCGTGCAGCCGGTACTCAGCTCGGTTGGCGCACGACGACGGGGCGTTGCAGGGGGATGATCCCGACCGTCCGGGACTCACAGCGCTGATTGACTCGCTGCCCGAGTTGGACGTGGTGATCTTGCGGTCGCAGGACCGGATCAGCCGCGACATCGGCATCTGGGCTGTGACGTCGGCGGCCCTCCGGGCGGCTGGCGTGCGCGTTTTCACCTTCACGGCCGAGATGGACCTCGAGAGCCCGCAGGGCGAGTTCATGGGCAACGTCCTGGCGGCGGTCGGCAAGTTCGAGAAGCGACAGACTGGCCAGCGCGTAAGTCAGGCGCTCAAGGCCCGCGCTCGAGCCGGGCTCCCGACGGGTGGGCCGGCGCCCTACGGGTATTGGTGGGAGGACAAGGCACTGGTAGTTGCTGATCGGGAGGCCGAGATCGTGCGGCGGATCTACCGCGACTACACGAACGGCGTCAGCCAGCGCGCGCTCGTTCGCGAGCTGAACGCAGACGGGGTGCCAACGCGCCACGGCGAACAGTGGCGGCAGAGCGCCATCGCGCGGATCCTGGCGGCGCCGATCTACACGGGCCGGCTCGAGTTCAAGGGCGAGATCATCGACGGCGCCCACGAGCCGATCGTCAGCGCCGAGCTGTGGAGCCAAGCAGAACGGACTCGCGGGAGCGGGCATCAGCGCAAGGGCGGCCGCAATGCCGACGGACAGCACCTGCTTGTTCGCGGAATCCTCAAGTGCCCGTCGTGCGGGTACGCGATGCTGCCGCGCAAAGCCCGGCCAGGCGTCGAGCGTGAGCGCTACGTGTGCAGCGGTCGAGTCGAGCACGGCCCCGAGTTCTGCTCGCAGCCGAGTATCCGGCGCGAGCTGATCGACGAGCCGTTCTTAGGGCACCTTCTCAACGGGCACTTCGACCTCGAGGCCACCCGCAAGCGGTTCGAGGAGCGCATGCAGTCGGGCGTCGCGCTCGCACGCGAGGCGCTGCGGGACGCCGAGGTCGAGGTCGCGAAGAAGGAGGAGGCCACGACCAGGGTCGAGCGCGACTATCTCGAGGGCAAGCTCGACGCGGACGACTGGGCGCGGTTCAAGGCGAGGCTGGCCGACGAGCTGTCAGGCGCCAGGGCGGCCCTCGAGCGCGCCGACGAGCACGTCAGAGCGATCGACCAGGCTGGGGTGGTGGGCGACGCCGAACAGGCGCTGTTGGACCTCCTGGCGGAGCTCAAGCGCGCTACGGGCACGCGCGCTGATGCAGCACCTAACCTCAACGCACTGCGCAACGTCCTCGGCCAGATGTTCGAGAAGATCCCGATGGCGCCGTGGGACGAAGGGCTCGCGCTGGCTCACGGCGAGGGCAGCCGCCCGTCCGCGAGAGGCCGCGTCCCGGTAGAGACTGCCCGAGGGCGCTACTGGTTGTTGCCCAAGCTCGCCTGGTCGCTGGTGGACGCCGGCACGTTGAGCCCGATCGGGCAGGAGATGCCGGTGGGCCGGGCGCTGCAATACCCGCCTTCCGACCTGAACCCCTTCTTATCCAGATACTGCTGGTGGTAGTCCTCGGCGTAATAGAACGGTCCTGCCGCGGCGATCTCGGTCGTGATCTCGGGGTAACCGGCCGCCTTCAGCTGGTCGGCGTAGGCGACCTTCGAGGCCTCGGCGATCTGCCGCTGCTCATCGCTCGTGTAGTAGATCGCGGAGCGGTACTGGGTGCCGACGTCATTGCCCTGACGCATACCCTCGGTCGGGTCGTGACCCTCCCAGAAGGTGCGCAGAAGTTCGGCATAGGAGATCTGGCTCGGGTCGAACACGACGAGCACCGCCTCGGTGTGCCCTGTGCTGCCGCTGCAGACCTCTTCGTAGGTTGGGTTGGGCGTGAAGCCACCCGCGTAGCCAACGGCCGTCGTGTACACGCCTGGAAGCTGCCAGAAGATCCGCTCGGCGCCCCAGAAGCAGCCCAGTGCCACCACCGCGGTCTCCAGTCCCTCCGGGAACGGAGGCTTGAGCGGGGTGCCGAGCACGCTGTGCGCTGCCGGAACCTGCATCTCCTGCTCACGGCCCGGGAGCGCGCGCTCCGGGTCGATCATCTTGGTCTTCTCACGCCAGAGTTCGAACATCTCTCTAGCTTACTTAGGCCCCGCGGGCGGGTCCGCCCGCTACGCGGACTCGAGCGCGCTTGTCAGTGCTGAGCTGTTGCTCTGTAGCTCAGCCTTCGTGAGTCTCCCAAGCTGGGCCGCAAGGTTCGCGATGCGAGTGACGAGCGCGTGCTCAGAAGGTGTCTCGTAGGTCTGCATCAGCTTGAGCAGGTTGGTCAACGCCGCGTTGGACTGGTTCGATGCCCTGGTGTATCCCTTGACGAAGCTCTTGGTCGCGGGCGGGATCGTCCGCGGCGCCGAGGCGGCGAGAAGCGCGTCCTGGCAGAGCGCGCTCTGCGTCAGCGACAGCACGGTGGTCTCGGTCGTATCGAAGCGCCTGACGACGTAAGCACCGCCGCTGTCCAGCGTCCACCGCAGCCGCGAGAGGCTCGTGGAAAGCCGATCGAACGGACCGAGGGCCACCTGGTCGAACCCGATCGACAGGTCGTCGCCCATCTCCTTGCCGAGCGCGGTGAGGGTCGCCTGTGCCGCGGCGTTCAGCTGTACGTTGGGCTGCGTCAGCGGCTCGAGTGCTCCCTTGCACTGCCCCGCGATCGTCGTGATGTAGGAGCTGTCGCTCTGCTCGCCGTTGGAAGTGCTCCGCACGAGGGAGGCGAGATAGGTCGCGTACGCGCTGAGCGCCGTCTTGTCGGACGCGAGATCTCGAGGTCGTGCGGCCGCTTGGCCCACGACCTGCGTTGGCAGCGGCGCCCCGATTTCGAGTCCCGACATCGCCACGCGTGCCTGCATGGCGGCTGGCGACGCTGCGAGCGCGGAAGCGGGCGCCGCGAGCGCGGCGACGGTGAGGACTGCGACTACTGAGAATTTCATGGATACATAAGCCAAAGCACTTGGGCATCTCTTATACACGCCCGGCGGCCCGGAGTTTCGGTCCCGGGGCTCTGTTTATGCGTGCGCCAGGACTTCGCCAAACTCGAGGCTATCCACCGTGACCGACATCTCCGGGGCGGCGCGGAGCCTCGCGACCCACCGCTGCGTTAGCGTTGGGGCATGTGCAGGCTATTCGGGATGACGGCTGGCGCCGAGCCGGTCAAGGCGACGTTCTGGCTGCTGAGCGCCCCGGACAGCCTGGTGGTTCAGAGCCACAAGAATCCGGATGGGACCGGAGTCGGCTTTTTCGATCCTGACGGCGGGCCGCATGTGGACAAGCAGCCGATTGCCGCGTTCGAGGACCGTCAGTTCGTCACGGAAGCCAGGGAGATCTACTCGCGAACGTTCGTCTCTCACATCCGTCACGCGACGACTGGGGGTCTGACCGTTGCGAACACGCACCCGTTCTGCCAGCACGACCGGCTGTTTGCGCACAACGGTGTCATTGGCGATTTACCTGAGCTCGAGTCGCACCTCGGTGAGGCCCGCGCTCTCGTCCAGGGTGACACGGATTCCGAGCGTTATTTCGCGCTCATCTCGAAGGAGATCGATAGGCACGGCGGAGACGTCAGGGCTGGCATCGACGCTGCGGTCGGTTGGATCGTTGAGAACCTCTCGATCCTGTCGATCAACTTCATCTTGCTCACTGCCGACGACCTATGGGCACTGCGCTACCCCGAGCACCACACGCTCTTCTTGCTCGAGCGCCCCGTTGGGGGTGGTTCCGGAGCGTCCGAGCCACTTGCACAAACCAGCAGCCACGGTATGCGGATTCGAAGCGAACACGCTCGCCACCGCCCGGTTGTGATCGTTGCCAGCGAACGGATGGACGATGACCCCGGGTGGCGAGACGTGTCCAGCGGAGAACTCATCCACGTCGATAACTCGCTCACTTTGACCACCGACAGCATCCTCTGACCCGAGCGCGTGAGGAGCACGTGTCACCGACATCGGCCTTCTGGCTCAGGGCAGTGAGACGCCGAGCACCTTCCACGGCCACCCAAGGTCTCGGTGCTGTTGCAGGTCAGGGCATATGACCTTGCTGTCCGACATCCGGAGTTGGCGACTTACGCCGGGCGCTGGAGGAGCCATCTGATCAGACGATCAGGGTGCCGAGTGCTGAGGTTGCAGTACGAGTACGGCTGGTGTGAGTCGTCGTGACCCTGGCTTTGTGCCACCGTCGCACCTCGCAGCGATTCGCAAGACCTCGAACAGGCCGCCGATGGGCACAGAGGTTTGAATCGGGACTACTGCTGCCCGGGTACAAGATAGGCCCAACTACTGGCCCGCGTCGGTAGTCCCCAATCTAGTCACGCGACCCCCCAGCGCGAACAATCACCGTGCTGGTAGCCGCCGGACACGTGCCGCAACGAAAGCAGGTCTACCACCGATCCTGGCCGCTTCCCTCCTTCTCGCCACACATACTCGCGACTCCGAGAATGTGAAAGCCCGGACACGCCCAGCGACCCAGACTGCGGTGGCCCTTCGACGCCGTGCATTGGCCTGGTCACCCGACACAGCTGACCCCAGTCAAACCCACACGCCAGGCCTTGTTGAGACCCATCCGTGCCCGGGGACTTCCACTCACTGCCAGTTCAAAGCAGTCATGTATACGCAGCAGGGCATCTGGCAGGTCGTGGATCGCAGGCGCGACAGGGGGGAGGCGGCCTAGTGACTACTACGCCTACCTGACCAGATCGACCACGAGTGATGGCGTCATATGCAAGCCGGGCGTGCGGACCGTGACCGTCTCAGGTCCACACGGCCGTCAGACCCTCAAGACCCTGAGCAACGGCACGTGGTACCTGGCGGTCAGGCCGGGCGTCTACAGGGTGTCGTGGGTGCCCAACCACAAGACCGTCAGGCGAACGGTCAAGGTGGCAGGCAAGCCGGGCACAGCAGTCGAGGTCGCCCCCTAAACCGTATGGGTTCTCGTTGCCGTCTGCCGCCCTCGCCGGCACCGTGGGTGTCGCCAACGCTGCGGCCAGGGTCACGGTGCGGCTGCCCACACCACCGCTGTGTGTACTCCAAGATCGCGACGATCAATGGCACCCCGCGGTGACCGGATCGTCCGCCTTGCGGTCCAGCGGTCGCGACAGTCAAGATCGGAAACAAGACCTACAAGTTCAAAGACGGCACCTGCCAGAAGGACTCCGCCGCCAAGAATTTGCTGACGCTCAACCTCGGAACACTCGTTGTCGGCGTGACGAACAACGATAAGAAGCCTTACTTCTCACTGAGTTTCGTGACCGATGGCTCGCTGAAGATCGACACTGTCACCGTTTATTCTGGGGGGAAGAAGGTCCTCTCGGTCGACGAGATATCCGTCAAGGACTCGAAGCCGTCCAAAGGGACGTTCACGTCAAAAAAGAGCCTGCTGGGAGATTCACTTCACCGGGACGTGACTGGAGTGGGGGTCACCGTGTATCCAGGGACGAACTGGCGTGAACCGGTCGAAGCTCATTCGGATCCTGCGCTGCGGTCTGCTTGCTCGTCGGGGCGCTGCGGCTGCTTCCCGCCATTCTGCCGTCGCCGGGGCTGTCCCGACCTCGATGGGAAGCGCTTGCCCAGGGCGTATGTCGTGCTGCCCGCGACGGGTTTAGGGTTACGTGCACACACGATTTCTCGGTGACTGGCAGGCGAGTGCATACCCTGTCACTCATCGGCACCCGAACGCCGTACCGGTGACCCCGGGTCGCGATCATCCTGTCGACCGACCGATGGGAGCGGCAAGCCGAAGACCCCTCCCGCCTCCGGGCCGTACCGCGTTCGTCTTTCGGCAAGCCCCTATCGTCGCTCGGTGGGTCACGGCTCACGAGCTCTTGTGGGCAGCAACCATTCCGGGCCTACACGACGGCGGCGCGGGGAGCTTTACGCGAACTATGGATCACAGCCAGAAGACCGTGCGGGGGTCAAGCTGACAGTGGGGTCGTCGTGATCCGGGGAGGCTGGCATTCCACGCCGTTCGACTCACCGTCCGATCTCGCTGAGCGCATCTTGCGGCTCGTTCACAGGTACCGAGCCGAACTGCCGCATATCGATCAATCCGTAACTCTCGAGGTCGCCGGCCGGACTGCTCCTTTCGCGGCATCGCGATCGCGGGCGGTTTGGCGGGCCAGACGCTTGCCTTGACGTTTGGCACGCGATACGGGGGTCGTACGTCGATGGCCCTCGCCGACGATCGTACCGCCCGCAAACCGAGCCTGGGCCCACTGGCGGCCCCGCGAATGGACGGGCTACAAGCGACAGCGCAGCCCGCTGTCCCGAACGCTGTGCATCGCCGCAGATGGGCCGAGAGGTCGGCTGCGCCTCCGGCGTGCGACACCACTTGGGCTTGTCGCACCGAGCGCCTGCCATATCGCTGCCAGACCGTCACTCAAGAAATTAGAAAACCTTTACGCGCCCGGTAGGATTCGAACCTACGGCCTTTCGCTCCGGAGGCGAACGCTCTATCCCCTGAGCTACGGGCGCTCTGATGGCGGGGAAGCCAGGGCGAGACTAGCGGCCTGGGGGCTTGGGGCCAAGCGGGGATCGCGGCCGGAATCCTCAGGTGCAGCGTTTGCTGACCGGGATGTTCATGCTCGGCACGGGCGGCGTGACCCGCTGGCAGTAGGTGATCACCCGTGTCGCTGGCTGCACCACGCCGTCAAACGGGTAGTTCACATTCGACGCGGTCACGTTGCAGCGGAGCACCTGGCGTGCGGTCGTTCCACCCGTGACCGCACGGCAGGAGGCGCGGTTAATCGGTCCGTCCATCGCGCCGTCAGCGATCTGATGGGTCATGTAGCCGACCACGGCGGTGCGCACGCCGTCAGACGGTGTGACCCCCGGCTTCAGCTTCACCACATGCGGCGCTTGCTGCTGGCGCACATGGATGCGGTCCTCACGATTCTGCTCGGCGATCGCCTGCGGGCTCGTGACCTTGGCGATCAGCGGCACGTCGTTGGTCTGGTGGTTCACGAAGAGCACAACCGCGACTACCAGGGCCGCGCCGACGCCGAAGGGCAGCACCCACTGCAACCAGATTGGCAGCGAGCGGTATCTGAATCCACCCGAGCGTGATTGATTCAGCGGCGGCACGCTGCCAGCGTATCGCCGTCTGCGCCACCGGAGTCCGGCAGCGGCCGCCGCTGGCTGCGGCTCTGCGAGACCCGGTCGCCGGCGCCGACTGGCACACTGGCGCTCCGATGGAACTCTCGGTCTTCTTCGCGGGCACCGGCGGCTCGCTGCCCACACAGCGCCGGGGCCTGCCCGCGCTCCTGATCCGCAGGGGAGGGGACCGCATCCTGATCGACTGCGGTGAGGGCACGCAGCGCCAGCTGCTGCGCTCGATCGGCCTGACGGATCTCGACGAGATCTTCCTCACGCACCTGCACGCCGACCATTGGCTCGGTCTCCCGGGCATGCTCAAGACCTTTGACCTACGCGGTCGTGAGCATCCGCTCTATGTCCACGGCCCGCGCGGGACGCGCGGACTCGTCAGCGGAATGATGCGTTTTGCCGGCAGCACCGACTACGACCTCTATGTGGTCGAGCTCGATGAGGGCGAGATCCTCGAGCGCGACGGCTATGAGATCGAAACAGTCGGCGTGTCTCATCGCGGCCCGTCGCTGGCCTACGTGTTGCGAGAATCCGACCGACCCGGGGTGTTCGACCCGGACCAGGCGCGCGCCGCCGGCCTGATCGAAGGCCCGGACTTCGGCCGCGTGCAGCGTGGCGAGACAGTCAACGGCGTCTCGCCCGACCAGGTGATGGGCCCGCCTCGTCCGGGCCGCAAGATCACAATCTCAGGTGACACGCGTCCGTCGGACGCCCTGAGAGACGCGGCGCGGCATAGCGACGTGCTGGTCCACGAAGCCACTTTCGCGGTGGAAGAGGCAGAGCGCGCGCACCAGACCGGGCACTCGACCGCATCGCAGGCTGCCGGCGTCGCGCGTGACGCCGAGGTCAAGCTACTGGCGCTCAACCACCTCTCCATCCGGTATCCGGTCGCGACGCTCAGAGAGGAGGCCCGCGAGATCTTCGCCAACACGGTGGTCCCTCGGGACTTCGACACGATTGAAATCCCGTTCAGCGAACGCGGCACGCCGGAGCTGCGCCGCTGGTCCGATCGGGTCGCGGCTGTTGCCGTCGGGGAGGCAGGACCCAATTCGGGCGGCGACGAGGAACAGGTTTCGCAGGACGACCAACCCACGGATGCCGCGTCCGCTGATAACGTCAGCTGAACTGTCGCCTTTAACCCGGTCCTGTGAGGCCAGGAAGGACGCAAGTTGCCGGATCGCACGGTCGCGTTGGACCGCGATGACATGCGCCGCACGCTGGTGCGGATCGCCCACGAGATCATCGAGAAGAACCCGCCAGAGGAGGCGGGCGACGGCTCCGGTTTCGCGATCGTAGGGGTCCACCGCCGCGGCGCCGTGCTCGCCCAACGGCTGCACGCGCTGACGAGCGACCTCACGGACGCCGAGATTCCGTTCGGCACCGTCGACATCAGCTTCTACCGCGACGACCTCGGCCGCGCCGACCGCGGCGCCGGCGTGGGACCGGTCGTGCACTCGACCCAGCTCGAGTTTCCGATCGACAACCGCACGATCGTGATCGTCGACGATGTCCTCTATACCGGCCGCACCGCGCGTTCGGCAATCGAAGTCCTATTCGACTACGGCCGCCCGGCGCGTGTGCAACTGGCGGTCCTGGTGGACCGCGGCCACCGCGAGCTGCCGATCCGGCCGGACTACGTCGGCAAGAACCTGCCGACCGCGCACGATCAGCGGGTGAACGTCCTGGTCGACGAGATCGACGGAGGCGACGAGGTCGCGATCGGCCCCGCCGATCAGCGCCAGAGGAGGGTCGCTTGAGCTGTCACCTGATCACGATCGACGACCTGGACCGCGCCGGGATCGAGCGCATTCTCGCTCGTGCCCAGTCCTTCGCCGAGGTCTCCGGCCGTGAGATCAAGAAGGTCCCGGCGCTCAAGGGCCGCACCGTCGTGAACCTCTTCTACGAGTCCTCGACCCGCACGAGTTCGAGCTTCGAGCTTGCAGCCAAGCGCCTCAGCGCCGACGTGGTCAGCATCCGCAGCGCCGGCTCGGCCGTCGACAAGGGCGAGTCGCTGCGCGACACGGTGCAGACGCTCAGCGCCTACGACCCCGCCGCGATCGTGATCCGCTCGCCCTACGCCGGGGCGGCACAGCAGGTGGCCGATTGGACCGACGCGGCCGTGATCAACGCCGGCGACGGAAAGCACGAGCACCCAACCCAGGCGCTGCTCGACGTCTTCACGCTCAAGCAACGAGTGGACACACTCGACGGGCTCAGCATCTGGATCGTCGGCGACGTTCTGCACTCGCGTGTGGCGCGCTCGGACATCCACGCCTTCCAGCGCATGGGCGCCAAGGTCACGGTCGCCGGGCCGCCCACCCTGATCCCGCGCGACATCGAAACTCTCGGATGCACCGCCACCACGAGCCTGCAGGACCTGCACGAGGCAGACGTCGTCTACGTCCTGCGGATGCAGAACGAGCGCATGCGGGAAGCCTACGTGCCGTCGCTGCGCGAGTACATCCAGCGCTACCAGGTCAACCTTCGGCGGCTGCGACCGGGTCAACTGCTGATGCATCCCGGACCGGTCAACCGCGGCGTCGAGCTGAGCGCGGACGCGATCGACTCCGACGCGGCTTTGATCGGCGCCCAGGTGAAGTCGGGCGTGGCCGTGCGCATGGCGGTCCTCTACGACCTGCTGGTCGGCGCGCCGGTGCTGCAGGCCGTCGCATGAGCGGCACGAGCGGCATGAGCGCGGGGCACTCGAAGCTCTTCCACCGCACCGGCCAACCGGCGGATCTGCTGATCCGCGAGGCGCACGTACTCGACCCTCGAACCGGCGTCGACGAGCCCCGGGACATCCTGATCCGGGAGGGCAGGATCGCCGAGCTGGCGCCACCTGGGACGCTGTCGGCGGAATTGATCCCGCCCACCACGCCGACGGTAGAGGCCGCCGGCAAGCACGTCTTCCCGGCGTTCGTCGACCCGCATGTGCACCTGCGGACTCCCGGTCAGGAGTACAAGGAGAACATCGACACGGGCACGATGGCCGCAGCGGTCGGCGGCTTCTGCCAGGTGATCGCGATGCCGAACACCGCGCCGACGATCGACCAGGTGAGCGTGCTCGCGGCCGTCGTCGCGACCGCCAACGAGCAGGCCAACATCCCCATGGGGGTCCTCGCTTCGATCACGGTCGGGCTGCAGGGCAGCGAGCTGACCGAGATGGCCGCGCTGGCCGACGCCGGCGCGCTCGGGTTCACCGACGATGGCAAACCCGTCACCTCCGCCGGGGTGCTGCGCAAGGCACTCCAGTACCAACGGCTCGCGGGCGGCGTGATCGCCCTGCACGAGGAAGACCCGGCGCTCTCCGGCGACGGCGTCATCCACGAGGGCGCCGTGTCCACACGTCTCGGTGTGGCAGGGATTCCCTCGATCTCGGAATCGACCTACGTAGCGCGCGACGCCGCGATCGCGCGCTACGAGGACGCTCGCGTCCACTTCCAGCACCTCTCGAGCGTCGAGTCGGTGCAGGCGCTCGCCGCAGCACGAGAGGGAGGCGCGCGCGTGAGCGGTGAGGCCACCCCGCATCACCTGACGCTGACCGACGAGGCCGTGCTCGGGCTCGACAGCAACCTCAAGATGAACCCGCCGCTGCGGAGCGCGGCTGACCGTCAAGCTGTGATCGAGGGTCTGCGCTCGGGCGTGATCGAATGCATCGCCACCGACCACGCGCCGCATGCCCGCCATGAGAAGGAGATGCCGTTCGAGCTGGCGCCGATGGGAACCACCGGTCTCGAGACCGCGTTTGCGTCGATCTACACGGAGCTCGTACGGCCCGGAGTGCTGCCGCTGGCACTCGTGGTCGAGCGGATCACGGCCGGTGGCGCGCTGTACGGCCTGCCGATCCCGAAGATTGCCGTCGACGAGCCCGCAAACGTGGTCCTCGTCAACCTCGAGCGAGACTGGGTGGTGGGAGAAGGCGGATACGCCAGCCGCTCGGAGAACTGCTGCTTCCAGGGGCGGCGGCTCAGCGGAATCGTCGAGCTGACGGTTGCCGCCGGCATCATGGTCTTCGCCTCCCACGAATCCGGTGTCGCAGCCCCGGTCGACGTGGCATGACCCGCGACGCTTATGTGCTGCTGGAGGACGGGGCTCGCTTCGACGGCCTCGCCTGCGCCGCCGACGCGCCCGCGGTCGGCGAGATCGTCTTCACGACCTCCATGTCCGGGTATCAGGAGGCGATGACCGATCCCAGCTACGCCGGTCAGCTGATCACCTTCACGTATCCCCAGATCGGCAACTACGGCGTCAGCGACGGCGCGATGGAGTCCGGTCGCATCCATGCCCGTGCGGCGATCATGCGCGCGGCCGTCGACTACGCCGACGCGCCCAGCGCGAGTCAGGGCTGGCTGAGCTGGCTGACCGACCACGGCGTCCCGGCGATCACCGACCTCGACACGCGCGCGCTGGTGCGACATATCCGCGATCAGGGCGCGATGCGCGGGGGTGTCTTCCCAGCGGGCGTCTCCGACGCCGAGGCGGGCGCATTGATTGACGCCGAGCCGGCGATGATCGGGCGCGACCTCGCCCGTGAGGTGAGTCCGCCGGCGCCCGTTGGGCTGGGCGGGACAGAATCCGGCGCCGTCGCCGACCCGGAATCCGGCGTCGGTGCAGCAGGCCGCATCCGGATCGCGATGATCGACACGGGCGTGAAGTTTTCGATCCTGCGCCAGCTGAGCAAACGTGGGGCGGACGTCACCCTGTATCCCTGCACCTATGGTCCTGACCAGCTGCTTGCTGAGGACCCCGACGCTGTGTTTCTCGCCAACGGTCCCGGTGACCCGGCGGCGCTGGAGTACATCGTCGAGACCGTCCGTGAGATTGTCGGCAAGAAGCCCGTGTACGGAATCTGCCTCGGTCACCAGCTGCTCTGCCGCGCCGTCGGGCTGGACACCTACAAGCTGCCGTTCGGCCACCATGGCGCCAACCATCCGGTCAAGGACCTCGCTACCGGCAGGACCGAGATCACGAGCCAGAACCACGGCTTCGCTGTGGTGGGGCCCTCGGGCGCGAAGACGATTGAGGGTGACGAGCCGGTGCGCTGGGAGACCGATTTCGGTGCGGCCCAGCTCAGCCACATCAACCTGTATGACCGTACGGTGGAGGGGTTGACGCTGCTCGATGTCCACGGCGGCACGGTCCAGTACCACCCCGAAGCGGGCCCCGGGCCGCACGATTCGCTGTATCTGTTCGACCGGTTCATCGAGGAGATCCGGAGCGGCCGCTGATGCCGAGACGATCCGACATCTCGAGGATCCTGCTGATCGGCTCGGGCCCGATCATCATCGGCCAGGCGGCGGAGTTCGACTACTCGGGGACGCAGGCGGCGCGGGTGCTGATGCAGGAGGGCTACGAGGTCGTGCTCGTCAACTCGAATCCGGCGACGATCATGACCGATCCCGATGTGGCGACGACCACCTACGTCGAGCCGCTCCTGCCCGGGCCGGTTGAACGCATCATCGAGCGCGAGCGGCCGGACGCGCTGCTGGCGACGCTCGGCGGGCAGACCGCACTGAACCTCGCCAAGGGTCTGCACGAGAGCGGTGTGCTCGCGCGGTACGGCGTCGAACTGATCGGCGCTGACTACGATGCGATCGAGCGGGGGGAGGATCGCGACCTGTTCCGCGAGACGATGCTCGCCAGCGGCCTGCGTGTGCCGCGCTCGGCGATCGCGCACACGCTGGAGGAGGCGCGCGCCGCGGTCGCCGAGATCGGGTTGCCGGTGATCATCCGTCCCGCCTTCACGCTCGGCGGCGCCGGTGGCGGCGTCCTGCGTGAGATGACCGAGTTCGAGCGGGTGATCGGCCGCGGTCTCGACGCGTCCCCGATCAGCCAGATCCTGATCGACGAGTCGGTGCTCGGCTGGGGCGAGTTCGAACTCGAGGTGATGCGCGACCGGACCGACAACGTCGTGATCGTGTGCTCGATCGAGAACCTCGACCCGATGGGTGTCCACACCGGCGACAGCGTCTGCGTCGCGCCGCAGCAGACGCTGAGCGACCGCCTCTACCAGCAGCTGCGTGACCAGGCGATCCAGGTGATCCGCGCGATCGGCGTCGAGACCGGCGGCTCGAACGTGCAGTTTGCGGTCAACCCCGCGACCGAGGAGATCATCGTCATCGAGATGAATCCGCGCGTGTCGCGGTCGAGCGCGCTGGCGTCGAAGGCGACCGGCTTTCCGATCGCGAAGATCGCCGCCCGGCTGGCGGTCGGCTATACGCTGCAGGAGATCACGAACGACATCACGCGCGCCACGCCCGCGAGCTTCGAGCCCGCGATCGACTACTGCGTGGTCAAGTGGCCGCGGTTCGCATTCGAGAAGTTCCCCGGCGCCGAACAGGGCCTGACGACCCACATGAAGTCCGTGGGCGAGGTGATGGCGATCGGACGCACTTTCAAGCAGGCGTTCGCGAAGGCGCTTCGTTCACGCGAGCTCGATTCGGATCCGCGGTTCCCCGCGGACGACGCCGAGCTGCTGCGATTCGCGGCGGCGCCGGGCCCTGAACGCTTCGACCACCTGCTCGAAGCCCTGCGTCGCGGGCATGCGGTGGAGGAGCTGCACGGGCTGACGAGCATCGACCCCTGGTTTCTGCGTGAACTGGAGGCGATCGCGCTCGACCCCGAGTCACCGTTCGCCGGGGAGCGCACCTTCAAGTCGGTCGACACCTGCGCCGCCGAGTTCGCTGCCACCACCCCGTACTTCTACTCGGCCTGGGAGCGGCCGCGCTCCGCCCGGGAGGGCGCCGGAGCTGGATCCCATCCAGCCGCATCCGGCGCCACGACCTCACACGAGGTCGAGCGCGGCTCGCGCGCCAGCGTCGTGATCCTCGGCTCCGGGCCAAATCGCATCGGTCAGGGCATCGAGTTCGACTACTGCTGTGTCCACGCCGCTCAGACCGTGCGCGAGTCGGGGCGCGACGCAGTGATGATCAACTGCAACCCGGAGACGGTCTCGACCGATTACGACACCTCCGACCGCCTGTACTTCGAGCCGCTGACGCTTCGGGACGTGCTCGGGTGTGTGTGAGCTGGAGCGGCCGGAGGGCGTGGTCGTGCAGTTCGGAGGTCAGACGCCACTCAAACTCGCGGCCGGCCTGCGTGACGCCGGGATTCCGATCCTCGGCACGACGACCGACGCGATCGACCTCGCGGAGGATCGAGCGCGCTTCGGGCCGCTGCTCGACCGGCTCGGCTACAAGGCTCCGCCGTACGCGTCGGCCAGCACGCCCGAGGAGGCGATCGCGCACGCCCCGGCGGTGGGCTTCCCGCTGCTCGTGCGCCCGAGCTATGTGCTCGGCGGCCGCGCTATGGAGATCGTCTACGACGTCGACGGCCTGCGCGACTACCTCGAACGGGTCGGGGTGATCGGCGCCGCGGGCGCTACCGGCAAGAGCCCGACGATCTACCTCGATCGTTT
Organism: uncultured Conexibacteraceae bacterium; assembly: GCA_963774025.1. Taxonomy (GTDB): domain Bacteria; phylum Actinomycetota; class Thermoleophilia; order Solirubrobacterales; family Solirubrobacteraceae; genus Palsa-465. The sequence continues at coordinate 61,522 of CAVZDL010000011.1, read as the reverse complement.
CCTGGAGGACTCGGTCGAGGTCGATGTGGACGCGCTGTGCGACGGTGATGACGTGTGGATCGCCGGAATCATGCAGCATGTCGAGGAGGCCGGAATCCACTCGGGCGACTCGGCCTGCGTGCTGCCGCCGCACTCGCTTGGTGAGGAGATGCTCGATGAGATCCGCGCACAGGCGACGGGCATCGCCAAGGCGCTCGGCGTCGTCGGGTTGCTCAACGTGCAGTTCGCGGTCCACGCCGGCGAGGGGTTGCACGTGATCGAGGCGAACCCGCGTGCTTCGCGCACCGTGCCCTTTGTCTCGAAGGCAATCGGGCTGCCGGTTGCCAAGCTCGCCTGCCGGATCATGCTCGGCGAGAAGCTCGCCGACATGGGGCTCCCCAGTGAGGTCGCGACCGGGCACGTGTGCGTAAAGGAGGCGGTGCTTCCGTTTGACCGCTTTGCCGGCACCGACGTGCTGCTCGGACCGGAAATGCGCTCGACCGGCGAGGTGATGGGGATCGCGCGCGATTTTCCGACCGCCTTCGCGAAGGCGCAGGCGGCGGCCGGCGCGCGACTCCCCGCCAGCGGCACAGCGTTCCTGACCGTCGCCGACCGCGACAAGTCGGCCGCAACGGGGATCGCGATCCAGCTCCACGATCTGGGCTTCAAGCTGCTGGCCACGCGCGGCACCGCCAAGGCGCTGGCCCGCATGGGGATCCCGGCTCAGACGATCAACAAGCTGAGCGAGGGCTCGCCGCACGTGGTCGAGGCGATCGGACGCGGCGAGGTGGACCTCGTGATCAACACGCCGGTCGGAACGGGCGCGCGCTCGGACGGCTACGAGATCCGCGCGGCCGCCGTCGCGCACCGGATCCCGTGCATCACGACGATGTCGGGCGGTATCGCCGCGGCGCGGGCGATCGCGGCTGCGGCGCACGGCGAGCCAGACGTCGTCTCGCTGCAGGAGCTCTACGCCGAGTCGGCTCAGGCTTCCTGATCTGGGGGCTCGGGCCTTGCCTCGCGGTACGTGGGGGTGGGAGCGGGCGCTAGCTGAGGTGGGTCTGAGTAATCGGGAGTTTCGCGCCCGCGGTAAGGGGTGATGACGAATGCGGAAATTGGGGAAAACTCGCTCGCCCGCAGCGCAGCATCAATCACCTATCAGGAACAGTTTGTGGTAGGAGAGATCCACGCAATGGACTCCGTCATGTGGCCAGCAAACTACCTGCAAACATCCCTGATCGCCCGAACCTTCCTCGACAATGCTCAAGCTTAGGTTGAGGTCGAGCCGAAATTGGCCCAGAAGGGGTTGATTGGGTGCGTCCAAGATGTATAGTCGCCCGCCATGCCGCCGGTCACTGATTCCCCTATGAAAGCCATCGCCGCGCCCGAGCGTTCGCTCGTCCAGCGCATGGAAGCATTGCAGCGCGCCAACGACATTCGCAGCCGCCGAGCCCAGCTCAAGCGCGACCTCAAGGCGGGCCGCCAGCCGATTCACGAATTGCTCCTGGATCCGCCTGAATATCTGGAGACCGCCAAGGTCTTCGACCTGATGCTCGCTGTGCCGAAGTACGGCCGCGTGAAGGTCAACAAGATCCTGTCCACGTGCCGGATCTCTCCCAGTAAGACGATCGGGGGCCTGTCCCAGCGGCAGCGCACCGAACTCGTCGAGCTGATGCGCCGCCGCTGAGGCGGCGACGCTCTCAGCCCGCAGAGGAGCCTTGCGTCGGCGTGGCCAAGGTGTTCGTGATCACGGGTCCGTCCGGCGTTGGGAAGGGAACTCTGATCCGGTCTCTGGTCGACCGCATGCCGAGCCTGGACCTGGCCGTGTCGGCGACCACACGCCCGCCGCGCCCCGGCGAGGAGGATGGCGTGGCCTACCACTTCCTCGCACGAGACGAGTTCGAGCGACGCGTCGCTGCCGACGAGTTCGTCGAGTGGGCGGAGTACTCCGGCAACCGGTACGGCACCCTGCGCGCGGAGCTCGACCGGCGGCTTGAGGACGGCGTCCCGGTCCTACTCGAGATCGAGCTCCAGGGCGCCCGTCAGGTCCGCGAGAAGATGCCGGCGGCTGTACAGGTGTTCATCGCTCCGCCGTCGCGTGAGACGTTGCGGACCCGGCTCGTGGGCCGGGGCACCGACACCCCTGAGCAGGTCAAACGCCGGCTCGAGACTGCCGATGCCGAGCTCGCTGCGCAGCCGGAGTTCAAGCACGTGGTCGTCAATGACCGGCTCGAGGACGCCGTCGATGCGCTGGCCCGGATCGTCGGAGACGAGCTCACCGAGACCGACTGAGAAAGGCAACAGCAGGACGCACGGTACGATTGGTACACAACTCAAACGCGAAGGACACGAAGCCTTGATCTCTCCCCGCATCGACAAGCTGCTTGAGCACGTTGACTCCGACTACGCAAGCGTGGTAGTGGCCGCCCGCCGTGCGCGCCAGATCAACTCGTACTACCACAACCTCGGAGAGGGCACGTTCGACGAGTTCCCGCCGCCGATGGTGGACACCCGCTCGAAGAACTACCTGACGATCGCGCTCGAAGAGGTCGCGCAGGGCAAGCTGAAGTACCACTACCGCTAGCGCGCAAAACCGGGCGTTGAGCGCGAGAAACTCTGGAGCCGAGGCTGAGCTTGAGACTCTTGATCGGCGTCAGCGGCGGAATCGCGGCCTACAAAGCGCTCGAGACGGCGCGGCTTGCAGTGAAGGCCGGTCACGCCGTCAGAGTCATCCAAACACCGACGAGCGAGCGCTTCGTCGGCCGAGCTTCCTTCGCGGCCATCACGGGGGCGCCAGTGCTCACCTCAGAGTTCGACGCCGACCCGGCTCGCGGCGCCTATCCGGGCGAGCCGGTACCTGAGCGGGCGCCGATCAGTCACCTGGCGCTGGTCGAGCGCGCCGACGTCTACCTGATCGCACCGGCGAGCGCGAACACGATCGCCAAACTGGCGGCCGGGGCCGCCGACAACTTCGTGACGACCGCTGCGCTTGCAGCGGCCTGCCCGATCGCGATCGCCCCGGCGATGAACAACCGCATGTACCTGAACCCGGCCACGCAGGCCAACCTCCGCATCCTCCAGGAGCGCGGTGTCACCGTGATCCCGCCTGGCACCGGCGAGCTCGCGTCCCACGGAGAGCGCGGCGTCGGGCGCCTGGCCGAGCCGGAAGAGCTGCTGGCTGCGTGTACGGCATTGCTGGAGGCCGGCGAACCGCGCTCCGTAGCGAGTGGCCGGCAATCGGCCACGAGTGGACGGCCGGCCGCGACGTCGGGGACCTGGCACGGCCGCACGGTTCTGGTCACCGCCGGCGGCACACAGGAGCCGATCGACAGCGTCCGCTACATCGGCAACCACTCTTCCGGCCGCATGGGCTATGCGCTGGCCGCCGAGGCGCTCCGTCGCGGGGCCGAGGTGACCATCGTCTCGGCGAATGTCCGGCTGGAGCCGCCGCCGGGGGCGAATGTGGTGCTGGTGAAAACGGCCGCCGACTTGGCGGACGCGTGCGCGCGCGCGTTTCCGACGAGCGACGTGCTGCTGATGGCGGCTGCTGTCGCGGATTTTCGCCCGGCCGCACCAGCTGCGCACAAACTCAAGAAGACCAGCGCCGAGGCGCCGACGCGGATCGAGCTCGAGTCGACCGAGGACGTGTTGACGGCGCTCGCTGCGCAGCGGCGTCCGGCGCAGCTGCTTGTCGGCTTCGCCGCGGAACACGGCGAGGGAAGTCTCGTCAATGGACGTGAGAAGCTCGAGCGAAAGCGGCTCGACGCCGTTGTGGTCAACGACATCTCCCGGTCCGACATCGGCTTCAACTCAGCCGACAACGAGGTCGTGATCCTGACCCGTGATGGCGCCGAGCGCCGCGTTCCGCGCGCTGCCAAAGAGCGAGTGGCCGCGGCGATCCTGGACGAACTCGAGCGCTTAGCAGCCGGGGCCGAGCCGGCACCGGAGGCCTCACTACACTAAGTAAAGCTATGGACGACGTATACGAGCTCTTCAGCCGCGGCTCGGCATTGCTGGCGGACGGCCATTACCACCAGGCGGCGGTGCCGTTGCGCCGCGCAAGCCGGTTGTCGCCGCAGAGCACCTCGATCCGCGAGGCGCTCGGCCGCGCACTGTTTCATATGCAGCAGTACGGCGACGCCGTCGAGGAGTTCCGGGCCGTGGTCGAGCATGCCCCAACCAACGACTACGCGCTGTTCTGTCTGGGGCGCAGCCTGCAGAAGCTAGGTCGGCACGCCGAGGCGCGGCAGCCGTTGGCGCTGGCGGCGTGCATGCAGCCCGAACGCGGTGATTACCGTGCCTACCGCGACCGCGCTCGCGACGCGGCCGAGCGGGCCGCGACGCGCGGCCAGGACGCCGATTGAAGCGCCGCTGAGCAGCGGAAGTCGGGCTGACGCGCGCGCCCTGCGGTGCTACGCTAGCCCGACAGCTTCTGTAATGCCGGAGCGAAACCGGTGCAGTACAGGAAGTGGGCGCTCGCCCGCTTTTTTTATGACCTAGACGATCCCAGAGAGGACGAGTTGAACGCACTGACGACCGATATCGAGGCTCGCATCGCGAGTGACTCGCCCGATATCGAAGTGCTGCTCGTCGAGGTCGTCGAGGGCGACACGCTGCGTGTGTACATCGACCATCCGAATGGGATCACGTTCGCCGACTGCGCGCACGTCACGCAGTTGCTGAACGAGTATCGCGAGCAGTACGCGATTGAGGTGTCGTCGCCGGGCGAAGATCGTCCGCTGACCAAGCCGCAACACTTCCGTCGGTACCTCGGGCAACGCGCCAAGCTGCGCCTGCGCGAGGCACGCGACGGGCGGGCACCGAACGCGAAGCGGATGGTCAGCGTCACGGGCGAGCTGGTCGGCGCCTCCGAGCAGGAGGTCACGATCGCTGCCGGTGAAGGGATCCTTTCGATTCCCTACGAGCAGATCGCCCGCTCCAACCTTGTACCTGGTGACTGAGAGGACCAATGTCAAAAGAGATCCTTGAGGCCGTCCGCGGCCTGGCCGCCGAGAAGAACATCTCCGCAGACAAGCTCATGGAAGCGCTGGAAGACGCGCTCCTTTCCGCATACAAGAAGACGCCGGGCTCGGCGCCTTATGCGCGCGTGGAGATGGATCGGGACACCGGTGACTTCACAGTCTGGGAGCTGAAGATCCCGGCAGAGCTCGAGGAGCAGTTGCTGATCGAGGCGGTCACCGATCAGGAGCCGAGCGTCGACCCGGAGACCGGCGAGATGCGCGAGCCGCCGGCGCCAGAGATCGACCTAGAGAAGCTCAAGGAGTACGAGGACCAGATCGAGACCGAGGACGTCACGCCCGACGACTTCGGCCGGATCGCCGCGCAGACCGCCAAGCAGGTAATTCTGCAGCGCATCCGCGAGGCAGAGCGCGACATGATGTTCGAGGAGTACCGCGACCGCGTGGGCGAGCTGATCACGGGCATCGTCCAACAGTCGGACTCGCGCTACACGCTGGTGCAGCTGCGCGAGCGCGTTGAGGCGCTGCTGCCCAAGTCCGAGCAGGTCGAGGGTGAGCGTTACGACCACTCCCAGCGCATCAAGGCTGTGATCAAGGACGTGTCCAACTCGACGAAGGGCCCGTCGATCATCGTCTCGCGGCGCGATCCGGAGCTGATCAAGTCGCTGTTCGAGCTGGAGGTGCCCGAGATCGCCGATGGTCTTGTGGAAATCACAGGAGTTGCCCGCGAGCCCGGTTATCGCTCGAAGATCGCGGTGGTCTCACACGTGGACGGCGTCGACCCGGTCGGCGCCTGCGTCGGCCCGCGTGGCTCGCGTGTGCGCATGGTCGTCTCTGAGCTGCGGGGCGAGAAGATCGACATCATCCCCTACAACGAAGAGCCCGCCCGCTTTGTCGCCAAGGCGCTCTCGCCGGCGCGCGTGCGAGAGGTGCTCGTCGACGACGAGGCCAAGCAGGCAACCGTGATCGTCCCGGACGATCAGCTGTCGCTGGCGATCGGCCGCGAGGGTCAGAACGCTCGCCTGGCGGCGCGCCTGACCGGTTGGCGGATCGACATCCGCTCCGAGACCGAGTTCGCCGCCGAGGAGGTCGAGAGTGGGTATGAGGAGGAGGAGACGAGCGGACGCTGCCACGCGATCCTCACGAACGGCCGCCGTTGCCCGAACGCCGCCCTGCCGGGCTCGCGCTATTGCGGGATCGAGGCGCACCAGGCGCTCGCGGGCACGGGGTCAGACCAGGTCCCGTCGGATTCCTGAGCATTTCCAGAGCAAAACTGCACATCTACACTGAGAGCCGAATGACCAAGTCCACCGAAGACGCCCCCAAGCAGCGCAGCACGCCGAAGCCGGCTGCTGCCGCCAAGGCGCGGCCTGCGGCGGACAAGGCCCCGGCCAAGCCTGCGGCTGCGGCTAAGCCCGCCGTGACTCGCGCCAAGCCAGCGGCCGGTGCTAAGCCAGCGGCCGGTGCTAAGCCAGCGGCCGGCGCCAAGCCAGCGGCCGGTGCTAAGCCAGCGGCCGGCGCCAAGCCAGCGGCCGGTGCTAAGCCCGCCGCGACCGCTAAGCCAGCGGCCGGCGCTAAGCCAGCGGCCGCCGCTAAGCCTGCGGCTGCGGCTAAGCCCGCCGCGGCCGCCAAGCCAGCGGCCGGCGCTAAGCCTTCAACGGCCGCTAAGCCAGCGGCTGCCGCCAAGCCAGCCGTCGAAGCAAAGCCTGCAGTGGCGCCGAGCGCCAAGGCCGCACCCGCACCAACCGCCAAGCCCGCTGAAGTTGCGCCCCAGCAAGACGCACAGCCCCAAGCCGCGGCTGCTACTGCTCCGGCTGCGACTCAATCGAGTGGCGAGCCGACGACCGCAGGGCAGACCGACGGTCGGACGGGCACGGACGGCGAGCACCAGCACAAGCGCCCCACGCGTGACTCGCTCCAGGGCGAGCGCACGCCCGGGAATGCGGGTGGCCGGCGACGTGTTGTGATCGACGCCCAGGCGTCGCGCCGCGCCCCTGCCGGGCCTGGCTCCCCGGGTGGCGGTCCTGCGCAACCGCCGCGGCGCCAGCGTCGTGGACGCCGCCGCCGTGGCGTCTACGACGAAGAGGCCGAGTCGCGCCCGTCACAGACAGCCCTCGCGACGCCAGATTTGATCCGCATCAACTCGGGGTCGACCGTCAAGGACGTCGCCGAGTATCTCGACGTCCGCGTCCCTGAGATCGTCAAGAAGCTGATGGAGCTGGGCGAGATGAAGACCCAGACCCAGACGCTCTCCGACGAGACGATCGAGGTGCTTGGCGTCGAGCTCGGCAAGGAGGTCGAGATCGTCCACGCTGAGGACGAGACCGCGGCCGAGGTCGTCTTCGATGACGCTGACGAGGACCTCGTCGATCGCGCGCCCGTCGTCACGATCATGGGCCACGTTGACCACGGCAAGACGTCGCTTCTCGACGCGATCCGTGAAACCGAGGTCGCTGCCGGTGAGGCGGGTGGCATCACCCAGCACATAGGCGCGTATCAGGTCCATCACGACGAGCACAGGGTCACGTTCCTGGACACGCCGGGTCACGAGGCGTTCACGGCAATGCGTGCCCGCGGGGCGAAGGTCACCGACCTGGCCGTGATCGTGGTCGCGGCCGACGACGGTGTGAAGCCACAGACGCAGGAAGCCGTCGACCACGCCAAGGCGGCTGATGTGCCAATGATCGTCGCGGTCAACAAGATCGACAAGGAAGGCGCGGACCCGACGCGCGTGCGTACCGAGATGACGCAGTTGGGCCTCCAGCCGGTGGAGTGGGGCGGCGACGTTGACTTCGTCGACGTCTCGGCCCGCACCAGAGAGGGACTCGACGACCTGCTCGACACGATCGTCGCGCAGGCCGAGATCATGGAACTTCGCGCCAACCCTGAGGCTGCCGCGTCCGGCACCGTGATCGAATCAAAACTCGATCCTGGACGAGGCCCCGTCGTTTCGATCCTGATCATGCGCGGCACGCTCGTGGTCGGCGACGCACTCGTCGCCGGCGCGCACTGGGGGCGTGTGCGCGCGATGCACGACTTCACAGGCACGCGCGTCACGCAGGCATTGCCCGGCGAGCCGGTCGAGGTCCTAGGCTTCGACGGCGTTCCCGAAGCGGGCGAGCGGGTCCGTGTGGTCGAGCACGAGCGCCGTGCCCGGCAGCTCGCGGGCGAGCGCGCCACCCGTCTCAAGACGGAGTCGCTCGCGCGCCAGCGCAGCAAGCGGATCTCGCTGGAGGACATCTTCGGCAGCGGGCTTCAGGAGCTCAACCTGGTGATCAAGTCCGACGTTGCCGGCTCCCTCGAGGCGATCGAGGACGAGATCGCGAAGCTCCCGCAGGATGAGGTGTCGGTCAACGTGATCCGCGGCGCCGTCGGCGGCGTCACGGAATCAGACGTGATGTTCGCGGCCGCCTCCGACGCGGTGATCATGGCGTTCAACGTTCGCCCGGTCGGCGACGCACGCGCCGTGGCCGAGCGTGAGGGCGTCGAGATCCGGCATTACGCGGTCATTTATCGCGCGATCGAGGAGCTGCGCTCCGCGATGCAGGGCATGCTCGTGCCCGACGAGGTCGAGGAGGCGGTCGGTACGGCCGAGGTGCGCCAGATCTTCCGCGCCTCACGCGTCGGTACGATCGCCGGCTCGCACGTCATCGACGGCAAGCTCACGCGCGGCGACCGCGTGCGACTGGTGCGCGACGGTACGGTCATCTACGACGGGACGATCGACTCGCTGCGTCGCTTCAATGACGACGTTCGCGAGGTCGCGACCGGCTATGACTGCGGCATCGTGCTTACGAATTACGCCGACGTCAAGGAGGGCGACGTCATGGAGGCGTACACGACGCGGCAGGTCGAGCGCGAGCTCGTCTGACCTCACGCGACCCGGAGCAGGGATAGGATGGCTGGACCAAGGATGCGCCGCGTCGACGAGGCGATGCGGACCGTGCTCAGCGACGCCATCTCCAAGGACCTACAGGACCCGCGAGTGGGATTCGTGACCGTTACCGGAGTCAAGACCAGCCCCGACCTGCGCCAGGCGCGCGTGTTTGTGAGCATCCTGGGCGACGACGCCGCACGTGAGGCCAGCCTCGACGGCCTCCAGTCCGCCCACGGCTTTCTCCAGAGTCGCGTCGCGCAGGCGCTGCGGCTCAAGCACACGCCGACGCTTACCTTCGGTTACGACGACTCGGTCGACCGCGGCATGCGTATTTCCCAGCTGATCGACGCGCAGGCGGACACCGATGAGTAGCGTCAGCGACCTCAGTGCCGTCGAGGCGGGTCGCGCCGCCGTCCTGGACGAGCTGCGCAACGCCTGCAGGACGATCGTCGTCACCCACGAACACCCCGACGGCGACGCGCTCGGGTCGCTGATCGCAATGCAGCACCTGAGCTGCGCGCTCGGCCGCGACAGCTTGATGTTCATCGCCGAAAGCGACCTGCCACTGGCCAGCGAGTATCGCTTCCTGCCGCTCGACGGCCTCATCACGGCGCCGCCTCCCGACCTCGACCAGCGCACGATCGTGTTCCTGGACTGCGGCAACATCGAGCGCAACCCCGGCGCGGTGAGCTTACGCCCGGCGGCGGGGTGGGGCCGGATCCTCAACATCGATCACCACCACGACAACACCCGCTTCGGCACCGTCAACTACGTCGATCCGGGCGCCTCCTGCACGGCCGAGATGGTCTGGGATCTGGCGCACGCGCTCGACGTCGAGCTCACGCTCGAGATCGCCGAGGCGCTGTACGTGGGGCTGATCACCGACACCGGCTGCTTCATGTACGAGAACACGGGCCCGCGGGCACACCTGATGGCTGCCGAGCTGATCGAGGTCGGCATCGATGTGCACGCGATCTATAAGCGGGTATATGAGGACGTGCCGTTCGGCAAGCTGGCGCTGCTCGCGCGCGGCCTACAGAACACTGAGCGCTACGACGACGGCCGCCTGACGGCGTCGCAACTGAGCGCCGAGGACTTTGAGGCAGCTGGTGCGGAGGAGAGCTACGCCGAGGGCGTGATCGACCATCTGCGAGCCGTACGCGGCACAGCGATGGCCGCGCTCGTGCGCGATCGTCTCGCCGCACCCGGCGAGCCCGCCGAGGCCGGCAACGGGGAGCGACTGCGCAAGGTATCGCTCAGGGCCAGCGACACGCGGGTCGACGTCTCCGCAATCGCTCGTGCCGAGGGGGGTGGCGGCCACCGGGCCGCCGCCGGCTTCAACACGTCGATGTCCTGGGATGAGCTCATCGGCTTCCTGCGCGAGCAGCTCGGCGCACAACTCGCGAGCCTCCCAAGCGGCGAGTGAACGCCGCACCTGCAGGCGACGGGCTCCTGCTGTGTGACAAGCCCGCGGGCATCACCTCGCACGACGTCGTCGCCACGACCCGCCGCCGGCTGGGCCGGGGGATCAAGGTCGGCCATGCCGGCACGCTCGATCCGTTCGCGACCGGGTTGCTGGTGGTGTTGGTTGGTAGGGCGACGCGCGTGCAGCGCTTCGTGATGGCGCTTCCCAAGCGCTACGAGGTCACCGCGCAGTTCGGCGCGACCTCGACGACTGGCGATCCCGAGGGCGAGATCACCGAGACCGGCGTCGTCCCCGACGGCGACCTGGTCCTGCCGACCGGAAGCGTGCGCCAGCGGCCGCCGGCCTACTCGGCGGTCAAGATCCGCGGGCAGCGCGCGTACAAGCTGGCGCGGGCGGGGGAGGTTTTCGAAATGCCCGAGCGCGAGGTGACGGTCCACCGCTTCGAAGAGGTCAGGCGCACCGGCGCTGAGCGGGAATTCGTGATCGAGTGCTCGTCTGGCACGTACGTGCGCTCGCTGATCGCGGACCTCGGCGACGCTTATTGCACGGCGCTGCGACGGACGCGGATCGGCGAGTTCGACGTGGCTGATGCGGATCCTGAATGCCTGCTCCCGCTGGAGCAGGCGCTCAAGCGGATTCCGGACGCCGAGCGGCTGGCGCCGAAGGCCTGAGTCACTAGGCTTGCTGACCCGATGCGCGTGACAGCCCTGAGCGATGTCGAGCCGCGCCCGCGCCGCGTGGCGGTGGGTGAATTCGATGGCGTTCACGTGGGCCACCGTGAGGTGATTGCCGGGAGCGACACCGTGCTGACGTTCGAGCCACACCCCGCCGTAGTCCTGAAGCCGGGCCGTGCTCCGAAGCTGTTGACCAGTCTCGAGGAGAAAGTCGAGCTGATCGCCGGCCTCGGTGTCGAAGAGCTTGTCGTGGTCCCGTTCGATGCCGAATTCGCCCACCAGGAGGCGTCGGAGTTCATCGATGCCGTGCTGGTCGGGAAGCTCGGCGCGAGGCATGTCTCCGTCGGTGAGAACTTCCGCTTCGGTCACGGCGCCAAGGGCGATGTGGCGCTGCTCCAGTCCGATTCACGCTTCGAGACCCGTGTGGTAGCGCTGGTACGGGTGGACGGCGCGACCGTGTCCTCCACGCGGATCCGCGTGCTGATCGCCGAGGGCGACGTCGAGGGCGCGGCGCGCCTGCTTGGCGCTCCCTTCCGGCTGCGGGGCGAGGTGGTGCTCGGAGACCGCCGTGGGCGCGAGCTCGGTTTTCCAACCGCGAACATGGCTCCCGACCCGGAGTTCGCCTGGCCGAGGCACGGCGTCTACGCGTGTCGCGTGGGCGCTCGACTCGCCGCCGTCAACGTCGGCGTGCGCCCGACGTTCGGGACCGATCTTGTCCCTTTGGTGGAGGCGTTCATCCTCGACTTCGAAGGCGATCTCTACGGCGAGCAGCTGACGGTCGAGTTCATCGCGCGGCTGCGCGGCGAGGAGCGCTTCGAGAGCGTTGAGGACCTGGTTCAGCAGATGCGCCGCGATGTGGAGAACACCCGCGAACTGCTAGCCTCGGGGGTCGAATGAGTCTGACACAGGAAAAGAAAGCCGAGCTCATCGAGAAGTTCGGCGATACCCCGCAGGACACCGGCAAGGCAGAGGTGCAGGTGGCGCTGCTGACCGAGCGCATCAACCAGCTGACCGACCACCTGCGCACACACAAGAAGGACCACCACTCGCGCCGCGGGCTGCTGATGCTCGTCGGTCAACGCCGCCGCTTCCTGAACTACCTGCAGCGCTCAGATCTCGAGCGCTACCGGTCGCTGGTCAAAGAGCTCGGCCTGCGCAAGTGAGCCCACTGCCAGCCGGTGCTCCGGTACGGTCGTTCAGCCTCAAGGGCGCTGACGAACGCACATTTACTCAAGGCCAGCTGGTGGGCAAGACGACCGTCCTGGTCTTCTATCCGTTCGCGTTCAGCCCGGTCTGCAGCGATCAGCTCAGCCTCTATGACGAGCTCCGCGACGAGTTCGCCGAGCAGGGCGCGACGCTGTACGGCGTCTCCTGCGACTCGGTCTGGTCGCAGGCCGCGTTCAAGGAGAAGCTCGGCATCGAGATGGAGCAGCTCTCCGACTTCGAGCCCAAGGGCGCGACGTGCACGGAGTTCGACGTCTACCACCCAGGTGGCTTTGCGCAGCGGGCGCTCGTGATCGTCGGGCCTGACGCGACCGTCCGCTGGAGCCACCAGGCCGACTCGCCCGGTGATTTGCCGGGCGCGAATCTGATCTTCGACGGCCTCGCGGCCGGCTGATCCGGCGCGCCGGCCGCCGCCTGGCCTGCAAGCCGATTGAGCGACCTGCGCTCAGCCCCGATCCCCAAACCGGGGGAAGCGGACCATATACGAGGGGCGGCCGGCGCGCCGTTGCTGATCGAGTACGGCGACCTGGAGTGCCCGTACTGCGCGACGCTGCACCTGCGGCTGCGTGCGCTGGTCGCGGGTGGCACCTGTCGGCTCGCGTTCCGCCACTTCCCTGTCCGGTCCGCGCACCCGCGCGCTTGGGCCGCCGCGTGCGCGACCGAGGCCGCAGGGCTGCAGGGCCACTTCTGGGAGATGCACGACGCGATCCTCGAGGATCAGGGGCGCATCGAGGACCCACACCTATGGGAGCGCGCTGAAGCGCTCGGGCTCGACCTCGAACGCTTCGATCACGACCGCCGCGTCGACGCAGTGCGGGTGCGGGTCCAGAGCGACTTCACCGCCGGGGTGCGCGGGGGAGTCGTCACCACGCCCACCGTGTTCCTTGATGGAGTCGCGCACACGGGCGAGGCGCTGGCCGGCTTGCTCGGCGAGATCGGCGGGGCGTAGCGGCTGTGGAGGGCGACGGACCGCTGCGAGCGCGGCGCCTAGGCCGGTAGCGGTAGCGGCTCGCCTCGTAACGGCCGCGAGTACTCCGGCATCGTCATCGCCGCGCGCACGAGGTCCAGGTGCCGCATGATCGTCTCAGCCGCCAGCGGCTGCTGGTCTGGCGAGCGTGTACATGCACAGGCCCTTGACAAGCATCATCAGGTCGGTCGCGGTGGCCTCTGGGCGGATCGCACCAACGCGCTTGCCGCGGGCGAGAAGCGCGCCCAACAGTTCGAGCAAAGCCGCGTGCGCTCCCTGGAGCTCGGGCACGGACATGAACAGCTCGTCGGTCACCGTCTGCAGGAGCGCCCGGTTCTCCTCCTGGCGCTCCACCAGACCGGCGACGAACGTGAACGTCACCTCGGCATCGTCGGGGTCATGCTACGAGTAACCGCCGCCCGTAGTCGAGCACCTCGCCCAGCCGCTCGCCGAGCACTGCGGCGATCAGCGCGTCCTTGTTCTTGAAGTTGCGGAACAGGGTGCCGCGGCCGACGCCGGCAGCGTCGGCGATCTCGCCGACGCTGACCTCGACGCCGTGCTCACGGAACATTGCGTCTGCCGCCTCGAGTACGCGCTCGCGGTTGAGCAGAGCATCCTTCCTCATTGGCGCGAGTCTCTCATGTGAATGGGTCGTTGTCACGCCGCTGCGGTGATTGCGGACGGATCGAACTCCAGCCCCTCGACGTGTCGCGGCGCAGGAACAGCACCATCAGCACGGCACCGGCGACCCATCATGACCGCCGCGGCCAGGAACGCCACGTGGTAGCCGGACACAGTTGCGGCAACACGGGTGACGGCGCTGGCCGTCGCTCCATGATGGAGCAGGCTGGTCGTATGGTCGACCGACAGCGTCGCGAGGATCGCCAGGCCCAGCGAGCCGCCGACCTGCTGCGCGCTGTTGAACAGCCCGGAGGCGAGTCCGGCAGTCGTCATTGCTGACACCGGAGGTGGCCAGCAGCGTGATCGGCACGAACACCAGGCCCATCCCGATCGACAGCGGCACGAAGCCCGATCAGCAGGTCCGACACGTAGTGGCCGTGAACCGGCAGCCGCGTCAGGATCCACAGCACGCCGGCTGTGGCCAGCGAGAGTCCGACGACAGAGACGTTGCGGACGCCGAGCCGGCGGAATGATCGCCTGCGAGATGCCGGCGCCGACGATGATCCCCAGCGACAACGGCAGGAAGGCGAAGCCGGCCTTCAGCGGGCTGTAGTGGAGCACGTCCTGCGACGTACAGAGAGACGAAGAAGAACATCCCGAACAGCGCCGAGGCGACGCAGCATCATCGCCACGTTGGCGGTCGCGATCGAGCGGATCCGGAAGATCGAGAGCTTCACGAGCGGCGCCGCCGAGCGGGACTCGAGGAAGACGAAGATCGACCAGCAGGACGCGCGCCGAAGCCGAGCACGCCGAGGGTCTTGTCGGAGCCCCAGCCCCAGGCCTGTGCCTTGACGATCCCGAAGACGATCGCCAGCAGGCCGGCGGTGACCGTCGTCGCGCCCGCCGCGTCAAAGCGGCGATGACCCAGGTCGGCTCGCGACTCCGGCACGTAGCGCAGCGCGAGCATCACGGTCGCGATGCCGACCGGGCACGTTCACGAAGAAGTTCCAGCGCCAGGAGATGAGGTCGGTGAGGATCGCCACCGAGCAGCAGCCCGAAGGCCGCGCCGCCGGCAGCGATCGCCGACCAGACGCCCAGCGCGCGCGTGCGCTCGCCGTTGTCCTGGAAGGTGGTCATGATGATCGAGAGCGCCGCGGGGGAGACCAGCGCGCCGCCGAGGCCCTGCAGGCCACGGCCGAGGATCAGCATCGTCGAGACTCTGGGCGAGCCGTTGAACAGCGAGGCGCCTGAGAACAGGATCACGCCGACCACGAACAGGCGCCGGCGCCCGAGCAGGTCGGCGGCGCGGCCGCCGAGCAGCAGGAAGCCGCCGAAGATGAGCGTGTAGGCGTTGACGACCCACTGCAGGTTCGCGGGCGAGAAGTGCAGGCCACGCTGCACGGAGGGCAGCGCGACGTTGACGATCGTGTTGTCGAGCACGACCATGAACTGCGCGAGGCAGGCGATCACCAGTATCAGCCAGCGATTCGTCGATGAGGATTCAGGGCTCACAGAGGGCCTCCGTGGAGAGAGAAGTGGACCGGTAGGGTCCGCATAACGTATCACAACCGGACCCTATGGTCCGGATAGTCGCGGATCGGCCGGTGTGCAGGTTGCGGGCTTTGTGCTGCTCCGCGACCGCTCTACCCCTATGACGAACGTGGGCTGGCGAATGCGACAAGTTTTCTTGGCATGACCGGCGTTAGTCGGCGCGCGTGGCGATCACCCGGAAAGACTGAGGGCGTGGATATGCCCGCGCCGAGGGCCGGAATGTCCGGAGCCAGCCCACAGCCGCTACGATTACGGCAATTCGGAACAAGAGAAAAGCAACGAGACACTCCGCCGACCGAAGGGCGGAGCAGAAGGGAATTACATATGTCTGACGCCGTGAAGCGCGTTAGTCGTCGAGATCTCCGGTAAGGAGATTTCGTTCGAGACCGGCAAGCTTGGCCAAGCAGGCCACCGGTGCAGTTGTCGTCCGCGCGGGCGACACCATGGTGCTCTGCACCGCCGTCGTCGGCAATCTCCGCGATGCCGACTTCCTGCCCCTCACAGTTGACGTTGAGGAGCGCATGTACGCCGCGGGCAAGATCCCCGGCTCATTCTTCAAGCGCGAGGGTCGCGCGGGTGAGAAGGGAACACTCACCGCCCGCATGATCGACCGTCCGATCCGCCCGCTCTTCCCCAAGGGCTGGCGCTACGAGACGCAGCTGGTCGCGATGCCGCTGTCGGTTGACCACGTCAACCCCTACGACATCCTCGCGATCAACGGTGCCTCCACGGCGCTGCAGCTGTCGGGCGCACCGGTCGCGCACGCCGTCGGCGCGGTCCGCATCGGCAAGGTCGACGGCAACTTCGTCGTCAACCCCAACGAGGAGGACCTGCTCGACAACACCGATCTCGACCTGATCGTCGCCGGCACCAGCGAGGGCATCACGATGGTCGAGGCCGGCGCCAACGAGATCCCCGAGGCGGAGATCCTCGACGCGCTCGACATCGCCCACGACGCGATCAAGCAGCTGTGTGCCGTCCAGGTCGAGCTGAAGGCCCAGGCCGGTAAGCCGCACCATCGAGTTCGAGGCACCGGGTGTGCACGATGAGCTCTACGCGCAGGTCAAGGCCTCACACGGTGAGCCGCTCTCGGCGGCGACGTCAGGTCGAGGACAAGCTCGAGCGTCAGACCGAGACCGAAGACGTCAAGGCCGCGATCGTCGAGCAGTACGCCGGCGACCCGGAGGCCGAGGGCTATCGCGAAGCAGCTCGCCGACGCTCAGCGGGCTGCCGACAAGCTCGAGAAGTCGCTGATCCGTGAGCGCATCGCGATCCAGAAGATCCGCCCCGACGGTCGCGGCTCTGACGAGATCCGTCCGATCGACATCGAGGTCTCCGTCACACCGCGCACGCACGGGTCGGCGCTGTTCACACGCGGTCAGACGCAGGCGCTGAGCAGCGTCGCGCTCGGCACCACGCGTGAGGAGATGCGCCTGGACACGCTCGGTCTTGAGACCTCCAAGCGCTACTTCCACCACTACAACTTCCCACCCTTCAGCGTCGGCGAGGCCGGCCGTCTGGGTGGGCCCAAGCGCCGCGACATCGGCCACGGAGCGCTCGCTGAGCGCGCCCTCGTGCCGATGATCCCGAGCCAGGAGGACTTCCCCTACACGATCCGCGTGGTCTCGGAGATCCTCGAGTCCAACGGCTCGAGCTCGATGGCCAGCGTCTGCGGCTCATCACTGAGTCTGATGGACGCCGGCGTGCCGCTGAAGAAGCCGGTCGCCGGTATCGCGATGGGCCTGATCAAGGAGGGCGATGACTACATCGTCCTGACTGACATCGCGGGCGTCGAGGACCACCTCGGCGACATGGACTTCAAGGTCGCCGGTACCCACGACGGCATCACCGCGCTGCAGATGGACATCAAGATCACGGGCGTCAGCTTCGAGATCATGCGCGACGCCCTGGCCCAGGCCAAGGCCGCGCGCGAGTTCATCCTCGGCAAGATGGAAGCGGTCATCGACGCGCCGCGGGGCGAGCTCTCCAAGTACGCGCCGGGCATCTCGACGATCAAGATCGACCCCGAGAAGATCGGCCTGCTGATCGGCAAGGGCGGCGAGACGATCCGCGCGCTCCAGGAGGAGTTCGAGTCGCAGATCGACGTCAACGACGAGGGTCAGGTTCTCGTCTACGCCTCGAACCGCGAGCTGGGCGACGGGCTGATCGACCGCATCCGCTCGATGACCAAGGAGGTCGAGATCGGCGACGAGTTCACCGGCAAGGTCGTCAAGACGACCACGTTCGGCGCCTTCGTCGAGCTCGCCAAGGGCACCGACGGCCTGCTGCATATCTCCAACGTCGCCCCGGGTCGCCGGATCGCGACGGTCGAGGAGGTCCTCAACAAGGGCGACGAGCTGGCCGTGCGCGTGGTCGAGGTCGACCGCGAGCGTGGTCGCATCGGCCTGCGCCTGGCGGACGACCCGGAGATCGCCGGCAAGACGGTCGAGGAGCTCGCGAGCCTCACGACCGCCAACGGCGACAGCGGCCGTGGTGACCGACCCGGCCGCGGTGATCGCCCGAGCCGCGATCGTCCTCCGCGCGACCGCGACCGTGACCGCGGCAACCGCGGTGGCGAGCGCGTCCGCGACAGCGACCCTGACCGCGCGTAGCACAGCGGCCAGGCGCACGCACCACAGATGACACTCGAGCATCGCCTGACGACGCTCGATTCCGGCGTACGGATCGTGACGGAGCGCATGCCCTCCGTCCGGTCCGTGTCGCTCGGCTTCTGGATCGGCACCGGCTCGCGTGGCGAGTCCGAGTCCGAGGCGGGGCTCTCGCACCTGCTCGAGCACCTCCTGTTCAAGGGCTCGTCGAAGTACTCGTCGCTCGAGATCGACCAGATCTTCGACGGCATGGGCGCCGAGCTGAACGCCGGTACCGGCAAGGAGACCACCTCCGTCTACGCGCGGGTGATCGACGAGCACCTGCCGAGGGCCTTCGACGTGATCTCCGACATGGTCTTCCGCCCGACGCTCACAGAGATCGAGGCCGAGCGAGCCGTGATCCTCGAAGAGATCGCGATGTACGAGGACGACCCGCAGGAGAAGGTCTTCGACGTGCTCGGCTCCGCGGTCTTCGGTGCGCACCCGCTCGGGCGTGCGATCATCGGCCACGCGTCGGTCATCGCCGACACGCCGGTGGATGAGATCGCGCAGTTCCACATCTCGCGCTACACGCCGGCGAACATCGTGATCGCGGCCGCAGGTGCGGTCGAGCATGACCAGATCGTCGAACTCGCGAGGGGGCACGTACCCAGCGAGGGTGCCGGCGGCGGGACGGATGGGATGAGCATCACTCCGCCCATCCTGCTCGCGCCGACCACGTATGCCGGTACGCGCCGGTTCGAACAGAAGGACACCGAGCAGTTCCACGTCTGCATCGGGGGCCCAGGTCTGTCGCGCCACGACGACCGCCGCTTCGCACTGCGCGTGCTCGACACGATCTTCGGCGGCACCTCGTCGTCACGGCTGTTCCAGGAGGTGCGCGAGCGCTACGGCCTTGCCTACTCCGTCTACTCGTTCACCAGCGCCTACGAGGACTCGGGCCAGGTCGGCCTCTATGTCGGCACGCGGGCCGACAACCTGGGCGAGGCGATGCGGGTGCTCGACACGGAGCTGGCGCGTCTGCGGGCGGAGCCCGGCAGCGCCGAGGAGCTGGCGCGCGCCAAGGAAAACCTCAAGGGCAGGGTGCTGCTGGCGCTCGAATCAACGGGCGCGCGCATGAGCCGGCTCGGCTCCGAGCTGCTGGCCGGGGCGCCGCTGCTCGGGCTCGACGAGGTCGTCGAGAAGATCGACAGCGTGACCCTTGCTGACCTCGAGGAGCTCACCGCCGAGCTGTGGGACCCGAGCCGCCTCTCGGTGGTCGGGATCGGCCCGGACGAGAAGCGGTTCGAGCAGGCGCTCGCCGAAGCCGGCGCGGTGCCGACCGGATGATCCGGGTCGCCGTAAGCGGCGCCGCCGGGCGCATGGGCTCCACCACCTGCGCCGCCGTCGAGGCCGCCGACGACATGGAGCTCGTGGCGCGCATAGATCCCGCGCTCGGGCTCACGCTCGACGCCGCCCTTGCTGAGCAGCGACCCGATGTACTGGTCGACTTCTCGATTCCGACAACCGCTGTCGAGAACATCCGCAGCGCAGTGGCGGCCGGTGTGCACGTCGTCGTCGGCACGACCGGCTTCGATCTGGACGAGATCCGGGGACTAGAGGGGGCAAACGTGTTCGTGGCGCCAAACTTTGCGATCGGCGCCGTTTTGCTTATGCAGTTCGCCGCTCAGGCCGCCCGGCACATGCAGACCGCCGAGATCATCGAGCTGCACCACGATCGCAAGCTCGACAAGCCCAGTGGCACCGCGGCCCGCACGGCTGAGCTGATGCACGCGGCGGCTCCCGAGAAGCCGATGCCGCCGATCCATTCGGTGCGCCTGCCGGGCCTGGTCGCGCACCACGAGGTGATCCTCGGCGACGTCGGTCAGACGCTGACCCTGCGCCACGACTCGATCGACCGCGAGTCGTTCATGCCGGGGGTGCTGCTCGCCGTGCGCTGCGTCGCGGCACTGCCCGAGCGGGTCGTGGTCGGGCTCGAACGGCTTCTGTGAAATCATCGGGTCCGGAATGTCTGTGAACCTCGGAGCACTCCTAACCGCGATGGTCACGCCGTTCGATGCGGATGGCGCTGTCGATGAGGCCGCCACGGTGCGGGTCCTGCACCACCTGATGGACAACGGCTCGGACGGCGTCGTGGTATGCGGCACAACGGGTGAGGCCGCGACGCTCGATGACGACGAGCACCTCGGCGTCATCGAATTGGTCGTGGGAGAGATGCGGGCGTCGTATCCGGAGGGACGAGTCATCGCCGGCGTCGGTTCGAACGACACACGGCACGCGGTCAAGCTGACTCAGGCGGCCACGGCGCTGCGTCCCGATGCGCTCCTGTCGGTCAACCCGTATTACAACCGCCCGAGCCGGCGCGGGATCGTCGCCCACTTCGAGGCTGTCGACGCCGCCACCGACCTGCCGATCGTGCTCTACAACATCCCGCAGCGCACCGGTTCTGACATGTCCAACGAGCTGCTGGCGGAGCTCGCCCAGATCGAGCACGTCGTGGCCGTCAAGCAGGCGAACACCGCGAACGCCGCGAGTATCGACGGGCTGCAGCTCTACGCCGGCAACGACGACCTGTTCGCGACGGTGCTCGACCTCGGCGAGGCGGGCGGCATTCTGACCGGCAGCCACGTCTTCGGCAGGGAGATGCGCCGGATGCTCGATGAGCCCGAGCGACGCCACGAGATCGACGCGTCGCTGGCCGACGTCTACCGGGACATGGCGATCGCTCCCGGAGCCTGCAGCTGCAAGGCCGCGCTCAACCTGATCGGCGTGGAGGTCGGTGCTCCACGGCTGCCATACGTGTCGCTCGATGAGTCCGAGACCGCGGTGATCCGGGCGCTGCTCGCCCGGCACGGCCTCCTGCAACCTGCCGTGAGCACGTGAGCGACGGAGGCACGCTCCGCGTCCTGCCGCTCGGCGGCCTGGGCGAGATCGGCAAGAACATGATGGTGATCGAGTACGAGGGCTCGATCGTCGTCGTCGACGTCGGCCTGCGCTTTCCCACCGCGGAAATGCTGGGTATCGACCTCGTCCTGCCCGACTTCTCGTATCTGCGCGAGCGCACCGAGGACATCGAGGCGATCGTGATCACCCACGGTCATGAGGACCATCTCGGTGCGCTGCCATGGGTTTTGCGCGACCTGGCCAAGTACGGCGAGCTGCCGCCCGTGTACGCCTCGCGGCTGACGATCGCGATGGCACGCTCGAAGCTGGATGAGCACAAGCTGCGCGAGGTCGAGCTGGTCGAGGTGCTGCCGGGCGATGAGGTCGCGGCCGGCACGTTCGACGTCGAGCTGATCCACATGACGCACTCGATCCCCGACACCTGCGCAGTCGCTTTGACCTGCGACCTCGGCACCGTGCTGATGACCGGCGACTACAAGTTCGACCAGACTCCGGTCGATGGCGACCCCGCCGACGTGCAGCGGCTCGCAGAGCTGGGGCGCGAGGGCGTGCTGCTGCTCTGTGGCGATTCGACGAACGCCGACCGGGCGGGCTTCTCACCATCGGAGCGGGTGGTCGGGCCCCGTCTCGAGGAGGTGTTCGCCCGGGCGGAGGGGCGGATCATCGTCACCAGCTTCGCGTCCAACATCCATCGCGTCCAACAGGTGATCGACGCGGCCTCGGCGCTCGGGCGCAAGGTCGCGCTGGTGGGACGCTCGATGCGCAAGAACGTCGGTATCGGCCGTTCACTCGGGCATATCGAGGTGCCCGACGGCATCCTCATCCAGCCGCAGGAGGTTGAGGACTGGCCCGACCACCGCGTCGTCGTGATCTCGACCGGATCGCAGGGCGAGCCGCTCTCGGCATTGCGGCGGATGGCGCACAACGATCACCGTCAGATCAAGCTTCGCAAGGGCGACACGGTCGTGTTCTCGGCCACACCGATTCCCGGCAACGAGCGCGCCGTCAACGAGACGGTCGACCGGCTCTACCACATCGGCTGCGAAGTGATAACGACCGCCGACGCTCAGATCCATGCTTCCGGGCATGGGTACGCCGAGGAACTGAAGCTGATGCTGAATCTCGTGCGGCCGCGCTACGTGCTTCCCGTCCACGGCGACCACAAGCGGATCCGTCTCCACTCGCAGCTCGCTGAGGCCGTCGGCATCGACCCTGACAACATCTTCCAGGGCAGCAACGGCCTGCCGCTGGAGATCAACGAGCACGGGGCGCGCTTCGGCGAGCCCGAGCAGTCGGGCATGATCTTCGTCGACGGGGTCGACATCGGCGATCCAGCCGACGTGGCGCTGCGCGACCGGCGGATGCTCTCGGCCGACGGCATCTTCATCGTGGTTGCGACGATCTCCGAGTCGGACGGAAAGCCCGTGGCCGACACCGAGGTGATCTTCCGGGGCGTGCCGTTCGTTGAACAGGCCGAGAATCTGATGCAGGAGATTCGCGATGCCGTAGACCGCTCGCTGGCGCGCGCGACCGCCGACGGCATCCACGAGGTCGACCTCCTCCAGGAGGAGCTGCACGACGACCTTGCGGCGTTCGTCTACGACCGGCTGCGCCGGCGGCCCATGGTCCTGCCGGTTGTAGTCGAGGTCTGAGCAGCCGACTCATCCTGCTGGGCCGTTTCAGCGGCAGCGCCCGTGGGGTTGGATGAGACCGAATCCGGCGGCGCCGGGAACGCCACCTCGAACCGCGTGCCGTCGATCTCGGGCAGCGAGGTCATGGTGACGGTCGCGCCGTGGGCGTTGGCGACCGCGTCGACGATCGCGAGGCCAAGGCCCGTGCCGCGCGGGCCGGCGTCGCCACCGCCGCGCACGAAGCGCTCGAACACGCGACGCTGTAGCTCGGGCGCGATGCCTGGACCGTTGTCCTCGACCACGAGCGTGGGCTTGCCATCGCGGATCCCGGTGGAGGCGAAGATGTGCGTGCCGGGTGGGGTGTGACTGAGCGCGTTGTCGAGCAGGTTGAGGATCAGCCGGTGCAGGTCGTCACCGGTGCCATCGATCGTCGCCGGCTCCGGGTCGAGCGTGACCTCGTGACCCTCAATGCCCGGTCCGAGCTCGGCGAGCGCGTCGGTGAGACGCTGCCCGAGGTCGGTCGGACGGCGCGCCTGCAGGCGGCCGACGTCGGCGCGCGCCAGCAGCAGCAGGTCGGCGACGAGCCGGCGCATGCGGCGCGTCGAGCGCAGCGCCGACTTCGCCGATTCGGCCTCCTCACCGTCGAGTTCGTCGGCCAGCAGCTCGAGGTTGGCCAGCACGCTCGTCAGGGGTGTGCGCAGCTCGTGTGAGGCGTCTGCCACGAACTCGCGCTGGCGCGCGAGTGCCGCCTCGCTCTCGGCGCGGGCCGCGTCCAACGCCCCCAGCATGGATTCGAGCGTGCGCGCCAACTCTGCCACCTCGTCCTCGGCCTCGGGACGGGGAATGCGCAGCGACGGGTCGCGCGTACGCTCGATCTCACGCGCTGCCTCTGTCAGCTCGACGACCGGACGCATCGCACGCTGGGCAACGAGCAGGCCCGCGAGCATCGCCAGGATCGCGCCGCCGAGCACGCCGCCACCGAGGAAGATCCGCACCTCGCGGATCGTCTGGTCGAGGTTGGACAGAGGCTGCGCGTAAACGAGCAGGCCCGTGAGTTTCGGCTTCACGCTGATCGGCACCGCCTGCCGGACGACCTGGTAGCCGTTCTCGACGTAGGTCTTGTCTGAGCGGATCGGCGCCCGGAAGTGCGGGTCGTTCAGGCCGGTGGGCTGCGAGGAGCAGAGCAGCTTGCCCTGCAGGCTGAAGAAGCGGATCTGCGCATGGTCGGCTGAGCCGAAGCTGTAGATCTGTGACTGGCAGGCGACGGTCCCGTTCTGCAGGGTCGGCTTGAGCTCGCCGGCCATCTGCTGGATCGCGCCGTACTGCTGCTGCTGGAACGACCTGCTGAGCTGTCTGTGCGTGAGGATGTAGGTGACGCTCGCGAAGCCCGCGAGGATCACGAATGTCAGCGCCGCTGAACCACCGCCGAGGCGCCAGCGGACGGGTACGCGCCTATACGCGGAGAACGTAGCCCGCGCCGCGGATCGTATGGAGGAGCCGGGGCTCGCCATCAGCCTCCAATTTACGCCGCAGGTTGGATACGAACACCTCGATCGTGTTCGTCATCGAGAACGGGTCGTAGCCCCAGACCTCATCCAGCAGCCGCTGACGGGATACGACGATCCGTTCGTTACGCATCAGGTACTCAAGCAACTCGAATTCGCGCTGCGTGAGGTCGAGCTCGCGCTCGCCGCGCGTGACCTCATGGGTGTCGGGGTTCAGCTTCAGGTCGCCAACTGCGATCGCCGCCTGTCCGCGGGGCGGCCGGCGACGTAGCAGCGCCCGCAAGCGGGCGAGTAGCTCCTGGCGCTCGAACGGCTTCACCAGGTAGTCGTCGGCGCCGGCGTCAAGCCCTTCGACGCGAGATTCGACTGCGTCGCGCGCCGTCAGCACCAGGATCGGCACATCGTCGGTCTCACGCAACGTCTTTGCGACCTCGATCCCATCGAGCTTCGGGAGGCCGAGGTCGAGGATCACGAGATCCGGCAGGAACGCATGCGCCTCGTCCAGCGCCGTGAGACCGTCGCTGGCGATGCGCACGTCGTAGCCCTCCATGCGCAGCGACCGCTGCAGCACCTGCGAGATCGCGTCGTCGTCCTCAACGACGAGTACACGTGCTGGGCGCTCGAAGTCGGCTGGTGTGCTCATCGCGCTTTAAGATGGTAAGTCCGCCGCCCCCGGATGGGGGAGACTCTTCAAGATTCTTTAAACCTACTTGACCCGGTGCTCGTCGCGGGTAGGAACCAGCCGCCGCAGGTCGAAGTAAACCTTCTGTAAAAGATGGCCGCCGCCCGTACTGCCAACAAGACTCGGAAACCGTCCTCCAAGGGCGGTAGGACTGGTGGCGGCCAGCGGGCCGCCACCGGGAGCGCTAAGCGCAAGTCCGCTGCGCGTGGACGCAGGCGCCCGCCGACGCGGGCGACGCGGTCTCTGGTTGCGAGCCGCCCCTCACTGCGCGGCATGCGCGACCTCGAGCCGCATCAGATCGACGTGGTCGCGCTGGCCATGATCGCGCTCGGGATTTTTCTCGGCGGGGTCGCCTACGGGTTGTGGGCCGGCGGCGCGCTCGGGCACGGCATGCTCAGCGGGCTCGAGCTGCTGATCGGCAAGCTCGCCTACCTGACACCGGTCGCGCTTGCGCTGACCGGCGCGCGGGTCCTCGCCCGCGACACGGACTTCGCCCCGGCGACGCGGCCGTTGCGCAGCGGCATGACCTGCCTGGTCCTGGCACTCGCGCTCGCCTTCGCCGCGGGCACGCTCGGGCTCGGTCCGGGCCGGACGCCCGCCGCTGCTTTCTGGGCCGCGCACGTCTTGAAGCCGCGCGGCGGGCTGCTCGGCGGCATGGAGTTCTACGTCGCCTCGCACCTGCTGTCGACGGTCGGCGCCGACATCCTCGCGGTCTTCATGCTGATCGCGGGTGGGATCCTGCTGAGCGGCGCGACGTTCGCGTCGGTGATCAACAACAGCCGATATCACGCCTCGACCGCCATGGGTCGCGGGTCTGGGGTGCGCAGCGCCACCAGGCGCGCCGAGATACGAGCTGCGCGCCTGCGGCGTCGAGAGCAGGATGAATCCGGGATCGTCGTTCCGGATCCGGGCGAAAGCGA
This sequence comes from uncultured Conexibacteraceae bacterium, assembly GCA_963774025.1. Lineage (GTDB taxonomy): Bacteria > Actinomycetota > Thermoleophilia > Solirubrobacterales > Solirubrobacteraceae > Palsa-465. The sequence continues at coordinate 35,973 of CAVZDL010000011.1, read as the reverse complement.
GCTGATCGTGCGCGCAACGCACGTCGAGGCGCCGCCGATCGACGTTTACGAGGACGTGGAAGGGCAGCGCAGCTTCGCGCTCGAGCACGGCGAGCTCGCGGAGGACGCCGAGCTGATGCCGGAAGAACCCGCCGAGTTCGCTGACTTCGTCGGTCTTGCCGGGCACGCTCACGGCCATGACGAGCAGGTCGTCGACTACGACGCGGAGGACGAGCCCGGCGCGACCGGTCCTGGCCGCGAGGTCGACGCCCACGAGCTGACACCCGCAGGCCGCTACCGCGCCTCCGTCACCGAAGATCCCGAGTTCGTCTGGCACGTGCCGGCAGCCCGATTCCTCGTGAGATCGACGGGTGAGGCGGCCAAGCCCGACACGAGTGGCCAGGCGCAGACCGTGAAGGCGCTGGTCGAGGCGCTCGGACACTTCGGGATCGACTCGAAGGTTGTCGGGCAGGTCAGCGGCCCGCACATCACGCGCTACGAAATCCGGCTCGCGCCGGGCGTGAAGATGTCGAAGGTGGCGAACTTGAAGGACGACCTGGCTTACGCGCTCGCCGCGACGGATATTCGCATCCTCGCGCCGATCCCCGGGAAGACCGCGGTCGGGGTCGAGGTTCCAAACGCGAGACGGCGGATCGTGCACCTCGGCGACGTCTTCCAGGAGCCGCCCGCCGACTGGTCGCCGCTGACCGTCTGGCTGGGCAAGGACATCGCCGGACGCGCGATCGGCGCGGACCTCGCGAAGATGCCCCACCTGCTCGTGGCCGGCACCACCGGGGCCGGCAAGTCCGCATGCGTGAACGCGATGCTCTCCTCAATCCTGCTGCGCGCCACCCCGCATCAGGTGCGGCTCGTGCTCGTCGACCCCAAGCAGGTCGAGCTCAACCACTACGAAGGGATCCCGCACCTGCTCACCCAGGTGATCACGAGCCCGCGCATGGCCGCCAACGCATTGCAGAACCTGGTCCGCGAGATGGAGCAGCGCTACGCGACGATGTCGCTGGCACGCACGCGATCGCTGCCTGAGCTCAACAAGGCCCGTGCTGCGCGGGGCGAGCCGGCGTTGCCCTACATCCTCTGCGTGATCGACGAGCTCGCCGACCTGATGATGGTCGCGCCCGCCGATGTCGAGGACTCGATCATTCGTCTTGCGCAGAAGGCCCGTGCCGTCGGCATCCACCTGGTGCTCGCGACACAGTCGCCGCGCGTCGACGTGATCACCGGCATGATCAAGGCGAACGTCCCGTCGCGGATCGCGTTCGCGGTCTCGAGCCAGACCGACTCCCGCGTGATCCTCGATCAGAACGGAGCCGAGTCGCTGCTCGGACAGGGCGACATGCTGTTCTCGCCCGTCGGGACCAACAAGCTCCAGCGCATCCAGGGCGCCTACATCGATGAGGAGCAGATCGCCGAACTGACCGAGTCGTGGCGCCGTCAGGGTGAGCCCGATCTCCGAGAGGAGCTGCTGGAGGAGGTCGTAGATCCCGACGAGCCCGCCGGTGGCGACGATGACGGCTTCGATCCCAACGAAGACCCGTTGCTCGAGGAGGCGATCAGGCTGGTCGCGTCGATGGGCACCGCCTCCACCTCGATGTTGCAGCGGCGGCTCCGCCTCGGCTACACGCGCGCCGGGCGGGTGATCGACATGCTGGAGCGGCGGGGGATCATCTCCGGTTACGAGGGCTCCAAGCCACGTCAGGTGCTGATCACCGAGGCCGATGTGCCGCGCATCCTGGTTGCCCTGAGTGAGGGGACCGGCGGATCGCGTCCGGCGGTGCCGGACCCGGCTGACGTCCCCGAGCCGCCGACCGCCGAGCACACCCTCGGCGAGTAACGCCCGCTGAAGGTAAGAAACGCCGAAGGCCGCAGCGTCTGCAGCGGTTTGTGCAGGTGCTTTCCGCTAGCGCAGCGTAGGCTTCCGGGGTATGTCGGAGATCGGCTCGACTCTGCGCGAGACGCGCATGCGCGCGCGCATCGATATCAGCGAGGTGGAGACAGGCACGAAGATCCGTGCCAAATACCTGCGCGCGCTCGAAAACGAGGAGTGGGACCTGCTCCCCGGGCCCGTCTACGTCAAGAGCTTCCTGAAGACATACGGTGACTACCTGGGGCTCGACAGCCGGCTGCTCGTCGACGAGTTCAAGCGGCGCTACGAGCGGCCCATGGAGCACGAGGTACGCGCGATGGCCACGACGGCGCGCGAGCGCGACCGGCATCGCAACCCCAGTCGGGCGACGCTCTGGTTGCTATCGCCGCGTGGCGTGATCGGCCTCGCGGTGGTCGTGATCCTGGTCGCGCTGTACGTGATCGGGACGGTGATCGGAGGCGGCAACAACGCTACGCCGCCGACCAACACGGTCGCCGACGGGGGTCATCACCACAAGAAGCACAGGCACACCTCGACCGACAGCTCGACGAGCACCACGCAGAGCATCACGACACCGCCGCCACCGCCGGCCAAGGCCACACTCGCGCTGGTGCCGACGGGGACGGTCTGGGTCTGTGTCGAGAACAAGGCGGGCAAGCCGCTCGTTCCAGGTGTCATCTACAACGCCGGCCAGACGATTCCATCGCAGAGGTCTTCCGAACTGCTGGTCTCGCTTGGGAACGCCCACGTCACCGCGAAGGTCGACGGCAAGGCTTACGCAGTCACGGGCACTTCCGCGATCGGGCTGAAGATCACGCCACGGGGCGCTTCGGCGCTCTCCTCACCGCCGACCTGCGGGCAGTGAGCGACGCCGCGGTGTTCACCGGGCGGGCGGCCGTCCGCGCCGGCATCCTGGTGACCGGCACCGAGGTCCTTACCGGGATCATCAGCGATCGCAACGGGCCGTGGCTGTCCGAGCGGCTGCTCGACCTCGGTGTCGACGTGGCAATGATCGAGGTCGTCGGAGATCGTCCCGAGGATCTGCTGACGGCGCTCCAGCAGATGGCAGCGGCTGGTGTCGCAGTGATCGTGACCAGCGGCGGCCTCGGGCCGACTGCAGACGATCTGACAGCGGAGATCGTCGGGCGATTCTGCGGACGCGAGATGGTGCTCGACCGTGCGCTCGAGGCGCGCATCGGCGAGATCCTCAAGCCGGCGCTCGAGCGCTGGCCCGACGCAGACCGTGAAGCACTGCGCGCGGCCAACCGCAAGCAGGCGGTGATCCCATCGGGGGCGACGGTGCTGGCGCCCCGGGGAACGGCACCGGGCGTCGTGGTGCCGCCGGGCGAGGATGGCGCCGGACCCACTGTGGTGGTGCTTCCCGGGCCGCCGAGCGAGCTGCAGCCGATGTGGGGAGACGCCGTTGCCTCTGCGGCGTTTCAGGCGGCGATCAGCGGGGCGACCACTTACCGGCGCGAGGTCATGCGCCTGTACGGGCTGCCGGAGGCGGAGATCGCGAACACGCTGCGTGCCGCGGACGCCGCCGGGCTGAGGCTCGCGCCGCTGGAGATCACCACCTGCCTGAGGCGCGGCGAGATCGAGGTCGTCACGCGCTTCGAGCCGGACGCTCAGGACGATTACGACGTGCTGCTTGCGTTCATCGCCGAGCGGCACGGAGAGAAGCTGTTCTCACGCGACGGCTCCACGATCGACGAGCAGGTGGCGGCGCTGCTGCTGGCAGAGGGCGAAACGATCGGGGTGGCCGAGTCCTGTACGGGCGGCTTGCTTGCCGCCCGTCTGACCGAGCGCCCGGGATCCTCGGAATACGTAATCGGTGGCGCCGTGGTCTACAGCAACGGGGCCAAGTCCGAGCTCGTGGGGGTGGACCCGGAGCTGATTGCAGCGCACGGGGCCGTCTCGACTGAGGTCGCACGGGCGCTCGCCGATGGCGCCCGAGCAAGGTTCGATGCCTCCGTCGGCGTGGGCATCACGGGCATCGCCGGGCCCGGAGGCGGCACGCCGGAGAAGCCGGTGGGCCTCGTGTGCTTCTCGGTCACTTATGGGCGGCAGGGCGCGCAGCAGGCAGTGCGGTCGCTGACGCGGTCCTCGCGGCTGCGGGGCGACCGGGCAGCGGTGCGCAGTCGTGCCACCACCGTCGCAATGCATCTGATCGCTCGGGTGCTGCATGGCGAGAGCGACTGAACTGGTGGCCGCGGTTTTGGTGCGGGGGTCCTCGAAGAGGCCTTCGCATGTGTGTCGTCTCTGTGACAAAGGTCACGACTCTGTGACAAAGCGGCCAGTTGTGACGTGATCGGCACGGTCTCGACACATATTTGGCACAGAGCGCTGTTGTACGAACAAATGTTCTGTGGTTCCGTCCGATGCGAGTCGTAAGTTGCGGTTCAGAAAGGCATCAGACAAGGAGCCAAACGAGCATGAGCGAACAGGACAAGGCAGGCGTCAAGCCTGTTGCATCGGCGGATCCGAAGTCCGATGCCAAGCGTCAGGCCGCGCTGCAGGGTGCGCTGACACAGATCGAGCGCCAATTCGGCAAGGGCGCCGTCATGAGGATGGGTGATCCGGGCGCACGCGTGGCGGTCGACGCGATCCCAACAGGAGCGCTGTCGCTCGACCTGGCGCTCGGGATCGGCGGCGTGCCGCGCGGTCGCATCATCGAGATCTTCGGCCCCGAATCCTCGGGCAAGACGACGCTCGTCTACCACATACTTGCGGAAGCCCAGAAGCTTGGCGGCGTGTGCGCGTTCGTGGACGCCGAGCACTCGATGGACCCGCTGTACGCGCAGCGGATCGGCGTCGACATCGACGAGCTGCTCGTGTCACAGCCGGATTACGGCGAGCAGGCGCTGGAGATCGTCGACATGCTGATGCGCTCGGGCGCGGTCGACGTAATCGCTGTTGACTCGGTCGCGGCGCTGACGCCGCGCGCTGAGCTCGAGGGCCAGATGGGCGACCAGACTGTCGGCTCGCAGGCGCGCATGATGTCGCAGGCGATGCGCAAGCTCACGGGCACGCTCAACCGCACGCAGACGCTGTGCGTCTTCACGAACCAGATCCGCGAGAAGGTCGGCGTCATGTTCGGCTCGCCGGAGACGCAGCCGGGCGGTCGTGCGTTGAAGTTCTACGCCTCGCAGCGGCTCGACATCCGACGCATCGAGACGCTGAAGGACGGCACCGAGGCCGTTGGCAACCGCGTGCGCGTGAAGGTCGTCAAGAACAAGGTGGCGGCGCCGTTCAAGCAGGCTGAGTTCGACATCGAGTTCGGCAACGGCATCTCGACCTCCGGCTGCCTGCTGGACTACGGCATCGAGCACAACATCATCACCAAGTCGGGATCGTTCTTCTCATATGGAGAAGAACGGCTCGGACAGGGCCGCGGCAACGCCAAGGCGTATCTGGACGAGCACCAGGACATCTCCAAGGAGATCGAAACGAAGATTTACGCTGTTCTGGGGATTGGCCAGGACCTGGTGAAACCGATCGAGCACAGCGACGCGCCCGACGCAGAACTCGCCGAGGATCTGGATCAGACGGCCTTGGAACGGGCGGCCTGATAGCGCCTGACGTCCAGTGGAAGGCTCGGACGGCGGGCACGGCTTTCAGGTTGCTTACGCGTATCTGAACCGGCGTGAGCGGACCGTTGCCGAGGTGCGCTCACGCCTTGAGAAGGCGGAGATCGCACCGGATGAGATTGAGGTCGTCCTGGCCGAACTGCTCGAGTTCGGCTCTCTTGACGACGCGCGTTATGCCCAGATGTTCACGCAGGACAAGCGGGCGCTGGAGGCGTGGGGAAACGAGCGGATCGCACGGGTGTTACGGGAGCGCGGGGTGGACCGTGAGCTCGTGGAGATGGCGCTTGCGGAGCCCGACGGAGCGGCGTCAGTCGACGCCAGTGCCCGGCGCGATTGGGAGGACGCTGCCAACGGCGAGCTTGCGCGCGCGGTCGCGCTGCTGGTGCGGCGTTTCCCGGCAGGTCCGGCTCAGGGTCGGGATCGAGAGCGCGCCTTCGGAGTGCTGGCGCGCAAGGGCTACGAGAGCGAGATGGCAACCGATGCGGTCAGGGAGTGGGCCCGCCGCGGCGTCGCCTGATCGCGCGTCCGTCCCTCGCCGGAGGGTCAGGGGCCGCGCGCGTCGGTCTCTGTGACCTGGGTCACACGTTTCTGGAGCGCGATAGGATCGATATCAGCGAACCGAATGGCCTGGATGGCCGGTGACAAAAACCCTGGAAAAAGAACACTTGACCTTTGATACCGGAACCGCTCCCAAACGAAGGAGTATCCAGCCGCTCGGTCGCTCCTTACAAGTGAAGACTTTGAGCGGTCCGTGCGTTCGCGGGCCGTTGGAGAGGAACGACCATGGACATCATCGTCGCCGCAGCGTTGATAGCCGTAGGGATTGTTGTGGCTGCGGTTGTCTACGCCCGCGTGACCGGAGCGGGCTGGGCGAGTGGCCGCACAAGCGCCCTCGAAATACATCCAGCGGCAGGTTCGGTAGTTACCGCGGTCGCGACCGCAGAGGGGCCGCCGCCAGCGCCACCGGCGGCCAGTAACGGCGGCGGCCGGGCGCACAGCGACGAGCTGCGTCGGCGCGAGCACGAGCTCACGCTGCTCGAGGCACAGATCACGGAGCGGTCGAGCCTGCTCGACCACCAGCAGCAGGAGCTCGTGCTCGAGCTCGAGCGCATATCTGGTCTTTCAGCCACACGCGCGAAGCAGATGCTGATCGAGACTGTCGAGGATCAGGCTCGTCAGGAGGCGGCGCGACGTGTGCGCCAGATCGAGGACGACACCAGGCGCGAAGCGGAGCGCCGCGTCCGCAACATTCTCTCGGTTGTGATGCAGCGGCTGGCGGCGGGACACGCGACGGAGACGACCGTCTCCGTCGTCCAGCTCTCCTCAGACGACATGAAGGGCCGGATCATCGGACGTGAGGGCCGCAACATCCGCGTTCTCGAGACGCTCACCGGCGTTGATTTCATCATCGACGACACCCCCGGGGCGGTTGTGCTCTCGGGCTTTGACGGCGTACGGCGTGAGATCGCCCGCCTGACCCTCGAGAAGCTCCTGCAGGACGGACGCATCCACCCGGCGCGGATCGAGGAGGTCTATTACCAGGTCAAATCAGACCTTGAGGCGCACATGCTCGAGGCCGGCGAGCAGGGCGCCTTCGAGGCTGGGGTGCAGGGCCTGCATCCCGAATTGATCGGCTACCTCGGGCGTTTGAAGTTCCGTACCAGCTACGGGCAGAACGTGCTTGCCCACTCGGTCGAGGTGGCGCGCCTGGCGGCGATGATGGCTTCTGAGCTCGGCGCCAGTGCCAAGACGTCGCGTCGCGGGGCGCTCTTGCACGACATCGGCAAGGCTGTCACTCACGAGGTCGAGGGGCCACACGCGCTCGTTGGCGGTGAGATTGCCCGCAAGTACGGGGAGAGCGAAGCGGTTGTGCACGCGATGGAGGCCCACCACAACGAGGTCGAGCCCCAGACTGTGGAAGCCGTGATCGTGCAGGCGGCCGATGCGCTTTCCGGGGCGCGGCCAGGCGCGCGCGGTGAGTCGCTTGAGCTCTACGTCAAGCGGCTCCGTGACCTCGAGGAGCTCGCGACGAGCCATCGCGGGGTTGACAAGGTCTACGCCATGCAGGCTGGACGTGAGATCCGTGTGATCGTCGCGCCCGAAGCTGTGGACGACGCGGGCGCGACACTGCTCTCGTTCGAGATCGCGCGCAAGATCGAGAAGCAGCTCGAATATCCGGGCCAGATCAAGGTCACGGTGATCCGCGAGTCACGCGCCGTGGATTACGCCCGTTGATCACGTCGGTGCACCGCGAGCGCCCTTGCCGATCCTCGGACTCCCGCCGCTAGGCTTCGAACCCGTGCGGAAATATCACCTGACAACCTTCGGCTGCCAAATGAACGAGCACGACTCCGAGCGCATGAAGGGCATGCTCGAGTCACTCGGCTATAGCGAAGCGGCGGAGCGCAGCGATGCAGACCTGATCCTCTTCAACACCTGTTCTATCCGGGAGAAGGCGGATGAGCGCTTTGTCGCCCACCTGCACGAGGCGAACGCGCTGAAGCGACGCGCGCCCGAAACGGTGATCGGGGTCGGGGGATGCTGGGCGCAGTCCGTGAAGGACGAGGTGTTCCAGAGGTTCCCGTTCGTCGATGTCGCGTTCGGACCGGGGCAGGTGCACAAGCTCGCGGAGTTCCTGACCAGCGACTCCCTAACCGCTCAGGGGTTCTTCGAGTTCGAGTCATTCACGGGCGATCTCCCCGTCAAACGTGCGCGTGAGTTCCAGGGCTGGCTGCAGATCAGCGTCGGCTGTAACTGCGTGTGCTCCTACTGCATCGTGCCTTCGACACGTGGCCGCGAGGTCAGCCGGGACCCGGAAACGCTGATCGGCGAGCTGGAACGGATGGCTGCTGACGGAGTCACCGAGGTCACGCTCCTCGGCCAGAACGTCAACTCCTATGGACGCGATCTGCCCAGTGAGAGCCGCGTGTCGTTCTCGGATCTGCTCCGCCGCGCCGACGCCGTCGGAGGCATCGAGCGAATCCGCTACACGAGCCCGCACCCCAAGGACATGCGCGAGGACGTGATCCTGGCGCACGCGGAACTGCCGGCGTTATGTGAGCACATCCACCTGCCCCTGCAGTCGGGCTCAAGCTCGGTTCTCAAACGCATGCGCCGCACGTACACGCGCGAGCGTTACCTTGACCGTGTCGCGCTGATCCGCGAGCACGTCCCCGATTGCGCGATCACAACCGACATCATCGTCGGGTTCCCGGGCGAGACCGAGGACGACTTCCGTCAGACGCTCGAGGTCGCCGAGCAAGTCGGCTACGACGGCGCTTTCACCTTCATCTACTCGCCCCGGCGGGGCACCGAGGCGGCCGAGATGGTCGAGCAGATTCCACACGAGGTCAGTGTCGAGCGGCTCGAGCGCCTGGTCGCGGTGATCCAGCGCCGTGCGGCAGAGCGCTCCCAGCGCTTCGTCGGGCGCACGCTGGATGTGCTCGTCGAAGGACCGTCACGCACGGATCCCACACGTCTGCGGGGCCGCAGCCGTCACAACAAGGTGGTCAACTTCGACGGACTGGGGGAGCCCGGTGACTTCGTCGATGTCGAGATCACCGGCGCCACGAGTCAGACACTGACCGGCGAGATGTCGCTGGTCGCCCGCGCCGCCGGTTAGCCAAGCCACCATGCCTCGTTTCTTCAAGAGTCGTAAAGACCGTGCGCCCGCCTGGATGTTCGAGACGCGCAGCCAAGCCTGGGCGGATGCTGGGCTTGAGTTCGAGGTCAACCGTCACGCTGTGCGCACGGCCAGCCGGCGCCTCGTGGTCGAGATCCCTGTGCTGTTTGCAGTCGTGATCGCAGAGGCACAGGCCCGCGACCACCTCCACGACATCTATGTGTGGAACAAGGACCACCTGCATGCCAGGCCAGAGCATTGGTTCGTCGGCAAGACGCCGGTGACGATTGTCGCCGTGATCCTGGTGCTGGCGCTCGGCTGGCTGATCTCGCGGGACCTGGCAAAGGTCGCCCCTGCGCTGTTCAAGCGGATGGACCCCGCGACGGCGGGCACGGTCGAGTTCCTGATCCGCTTCCTCACCGTAGCCGCGACGGTGCTCGGCGGCCTGGCGGTTGCCGGCATCTCACTGCAGGCGGTGGCGGTCGGTGGCGCGTTCACGGCCGTCATCCTGGGCCTCGCGGCGCAGCAGACGCTCGGCAACGTATTTGCGGGCATGGTGCTGCTGACCGCACGACCGTTTCGGCTCGGTGAGCGTGTGCGATTGCAGGCCGGCGTGCTCGCTGGTTCGGTAGAGGGCATCGTCGCCTCACTCGGTCTGCTCTACACCACGCTCTCACGCGGCGACGAGCGGGTCATGATTCCGAACACCATCGTGCTCTCGGCGTCCATCGTGCCCGTGCGCGAGCCGGAGTCGGTAGATGTCAAGGTGACCCTCGGCCCCGGTGTGCGCCCGAGTCATGTCCAGGCGGTGCTCGACTCGAATATCTCGACTCCGACTCGCAAGACCCCACGCGTGCTCCTCGAGGAGATCAGCGGCGCTTCGGTTGTCGTTCGCGTGCAGGCAACGCCTGAACACGCTTCCGACGGGGCGCGTCTGGCGGACGAGATCATCGCCGTGCTCGTCAGCGTCACCGGTGAGCACTCGTTGCCGCCGGACGTCGGCGCGCCACGCGGCTGACGCCGGCGCCGCCTCCGGTCTCCGGGTGAAATGGCGGAATTCCGTTACGGGCGGTCATCAGGGCGCTTCCCAGCCTGGCGCGCGGATACACGTCGGGCGAGGAGAGCGCCACCGGCGAGACGCTGCCCGAAGGCCGACACGCCCGGCGCCACCGCCGCCACGTTGGCGCCGAGCCGGAGCCCGAGCGGCGCAACACTGACCTCGGCGCGGTTGCGCTCGATCGCGGTGACGACTGCGCTCGCCACCTGTTCGGGCGAGCTGGTCCCGACGCCAGGGGGAAGCTTCACGCCCGTATCGGCAAACATGCCGGCGTCGCGAACGAAGCCCGGCAGGATCACGGAGACGCCCACACCGGCGCTGCGCAAATCGGCGCGGGCGCCGTGTGCAAAACCTCGCAGGCCGAACTTGGCTGCGCTGTACACGCTCGCGGCCGGTGAGGCCGCCTTGCCCGAGAGCGAGGAGATGAACACGATCTGCCCGCGACCGCGCTGCACCATGGCCGGGGCCAGGGCGCGTGCGAGCGCGATCGGCGCGCGCAGGTTGACCTCGAGCATCGTGTCGATCTGAGCCTGACTCAGATCGAGCAGGTGACCGGAGGCCGGCAGCGCGGCATTGGCAATGAGGATGTCGACGTCGGCGGCCTCGACCGCAAGGCGCTCGACGTCATCGCGCGCGGACAGGTCGGCCGCGATCGCGCGCGCGCCGAGCTCGTCCGCCAGCGGCTTGAGCACGTCGAGCCTGCGGCCGGTCAATAAGAGCTGAGCTCCGCCGCCGTGGAGTGCCCGAGCGAGCGCGTGGCCGATTCCGCCGGTGGCGCCCGTCAACAGAACCCGGGCGCCGGAGACCTTCATATCCGCCCACTCGGCACGCCGATCATCACTGGGGCACGATACTCCGCAGGAATGGCGCGTCCTGATGTCATCGCTCTGTTCGGTCCGACAGCGGTCGGCAAGACCGGGGTCGCCATCGCGCTGGCCCGGATCCTGCGGGCTGAAGGCGAGGATCCAGTCGCGGTGTCAGCCGACGCGCTACAGGTATACGCCGGGCTGGAGATCCTCACCGGCGCCGCGAGCGCGGCCGAGCGCGCCGAGCTCGAGCACCGCTTGATCGGATTCCTGCCGGTGGACGGGCAGTTCAGCGCCGGTCAGTACGCGGCGCTGGCACACAGCGAGATCGATGGTCTGCTGGCGACGGGGCGGCGCCCGATCGTTGTCGGCGGGACGGGGCTCTACCTGCGGGCCGCGTTGGCCGAGCTTTCGCTGAAGCCGCCGCCCGCCGAGGGCGCGCGTGAACGCTGGACCGCTGAGCTCCGCCGAAACGGCCCGGAGGCTCTCCACGCAACCCTTGCGCTGCGGGCACCATGGGCGGCTGCGGACATCGCCCCAACCGACAGCCACCGGATCGTCCGCGCGCTCGAACTGCATGACGCAGGTGAGCTGGAGTCGCCAAGCTCGGAGTCCGAACTGTGGACGCGGGCGACGCGCCATCCCACCCTGCTGATAGGGCTCGTTGCCGAGCGCGAGCGGCTATACGCGCAGATCGACGCCCGTGTGGACGCGATGCTTGCCGCGGGCGTGGAGCAGGAGGTCCGAGCGGCGCACGCCGCTGGTGCAAGCGGTACCGCCCGCAAAGCGCTCGGCTTCGACGACCTCCTTGCCGGGGACGTCGACAGCATGAAGCGCAGCACCCGCAACTACGCACGCCGTCAGCTCACATGGATGCGGAAGCTTCAAGGTGTGATTCAGGTTGACGTGACCGAGCGGCCGGCCGAAGACGTGGCTAAGGAGATCGCCGGGCACGCGCTGCGCTAGCCTGCGCGCGGTGAACTTCGAGAAGTGGCAGGCACTCGGCAACGACTATGTGATCCTCGACGAACGCTCGCTCCCGTTCGCTCTGACCCCCGCCAGGGTGCGCCTTCTCTGCGCCCGGCACACCGGAATCGGGTCTGACGGGATCGTGCTGCTCAGTGCGCCAGACGAGCCGGGCTTCGTCGCGGGCATGAGGATCTTCAATCCCGACGGCTCTGAGGCCGGCATCTCCGGCAATGGCGCACGCGAGGCGATGCTGTTCCTGCGGCGTCGCCGCTGGACCAGCGAGGACCAGTTCTCGATCAACACGCCGGCCGGCGAGATTCGCGCGACGATCACATCGCCTACGACCTGCAAGCTCGACCTTGGGCGTGCACGCCTGAGCGGTTCTGACTATCCGGCCGGCGCGGCTGACGGTGTCGGCACGCTGTCGGCGGCGGGACGCAGCTGGACATTCCAGCACGTCGACGTGGGCAACCCTCAATGTTCGATGGAGGTTGAGAGCGAAACGGACCTGGAAACTCTCGACCTCGCCGCTATCGGCCCGGCATTTGAGCACCATCAGCTCTTCCCGCAGCGCACGAACGTCTCCTGGTACACGGTGCTCGGGCCCGGTCGGATCCGTGCGCGGATCTTCGAGCGGGGCGTGGGGGAAACCTCGGCGAGCGGCACGGGTGCCGTCGGGGCCGCCGTTGCGTACGTCCTCAGGGGCGGCGACTCGCCCGCAACCGTCGTACTCGACGGCGGCGAACTGGAGGTCGAGGTGGGGGAGGACCTGCATATCAATCTCACCGGTTGGGCCGTGCCCGTGATGCGCGGGACGCTCGCCGAGGAACTCGTGGAGGAACTGCGTGCGACCGAGTAGCCGCCTTGAGCGGATTCCGCCGTACCTATTTGCGGAGCTGGAGCGCAAGATCGCCGAGAAACGGGCGGCGGGGATCGACGTCATCAGCCTCGGGATCGGCGACCCGGACACGCCTACCTACCCGCAGATCGTCGCGGCCGCGCAGGCCGCGATCGCTGATCCCGGCACGCACCAATACCCCAGCAACAGGGGGCGCAGCGAGTTTCGCGAGGCAGTCGCTCGCTTCTACGCGCGGCGCTTCGGTGTGGAGCTTGATCCGGAGACCGAGGTGATGCCCGCGATCGGCGCCAAGGAGTGCATCTTCAACCTCAATCTCGCCTTTTTGGACCCGACCGACGTGACGCTCGCGAGCGATCCGGGTTACCCCGTTTACACCGCCGGGCCGATACTGGCCGGAGCCGAGCCGGTGGTGATGCCGCTGTTGCCCGAACTCGGCTTCACGCCGGACCTCGACGCGCTGTCGGCAGACGTTCTGCGACGCGCGCGGCTGATGTTCTTCAACTACCCGAACAATCCGACCGGGGCGACCGTCCCGGATGGCTTCTTCGAGCGAATCGTGGAGCTCGCTGCGGCCAACGAGATCCTCGCTGTGCACGACAACGCATACAGCGAGACGACCTACGACGGCTACGTCGCGCCGTCCTTCCTGGCGACGCCCGGCGCCAAGGACACGGGCGTTGAGGTGTTCTCCTGGTCCAAGGGCTACAACATGACCGGTTGGCGCTGCGCGGCAATTGTCGGCAACGCCGACGCCATCGCCCACTACTGGCGGCTGAAGTCGAACATCGACTCAGGTCTCTTCGAGGCAATCCAGCTGGCCGGCGTCGCGGCGCTCGATCCCGGGGTGGACGCCGAGGTGACGGCGATGAACCGCGTGTACGCGCGACGGCGCGATCTCGTCTGCGACGCACTCGCCCAGACTGGCGTCAACGTCACCAAACCGAAGGGCACGATCTACATCTGGGCGCCGGTCCCCGCGGGGTTCGAGAGCTCGGCAGCCTATTGCGAGCATGTGCTCGAGCGGGCAGCGGTCGTGATCTCACCTGGCGGCGCCTACGGGCCGAGTGGCGAGGGCTTCTTCCGCATCTCGCTGACCACGCCGGACGACCGCCTGCTCGAGGCCGTGGAGCGTCTGCGCGCGTTGTAGGCGAGCCATCTGCTGCGTTGTAATGTCGGGTTGATGCCCGCACCAGTAACGATCCAGCGACAGGCCCGTGCGCGTCAGCGCGCCTACATGATCGCCGCGCTCCCTGAGGGCGGCGAGGAGCGGCTCGCCGAACTGCGTGAGCTGCTGCTCACTGCCGGCGTCGCGACGGTCGGTGCGAGCGTCCAGCGCCGCGATCAGCCACATCCGAACAGCTACCTCGGAGCCGGCAAGCTTGCGGAGCTGAAGGATGAGATCCAGCGCGCCGACGCGAACGTGGTGGCCGTCGACGACGAGCTCTCCGCGCGCCAGGAGCGCAACCTCGAGCAGGCGCTGGGCGTGCCGGTCATCGATCGCACCGCGGTGATCCTCGATATCTTCGCCGCGCACGCACACACCGCCGAGGGCAAGCTGCAGGTCGAGCTTGCTCAGCTGCAATACAACCTCGCCCGCATGCGCGGGTTGTGGACGCACCTCGAGCGACTCGGCGGCGGCGTTGGCACCAGAGGCCCGGGCGAGACCCAGATCGAGACCGACCGGCGACTGGCGCGTGACCGGATTTCGGCGCTGAAGCGCAAGCTCGCCCACGTCCGCTCGAGCCGAACCGTAATGCGTGCCGAGCGCGAGCGCGCGCACTTCCCGCAGGTAGCGCTCGCCGGCTACACGAACGCCGGAAAGTCGACGCTGCTGAACGCTCTGACCGGGTCGGAGGTTGGTGTCGGTGACCGGCTGTTCCACACGCTCGACCCGACAACGCGCCTGATGCGCGCGGGTGGCCGCGACTACCTGCTGACCGACACGGTCGGATTCATCCGCAAGCTCCCGCACCAGTTGGTCGAAGCCTTCGGCGCAACGTTGGAGGAGACGCGCCTGGCCGACCTGATCCTCCACGTCGTTGACGGCTCGGCGCCCGAGGATGACCGCATCGAGATGATCCACGCGGTGGAGGAGGTGCTGGATGAGATCGGCGCTGCGGAGGTCCCGCGCCTGCTCGTGCTCGGCAAGATCGACCGCCTCGACGCCGACGGTCGCGCGGAGTTGCGTCACCGCCACGCCGAGGCGATCCTCACCTCAGCACTCACCGGTGAGGGGCTCGCCGAACTCACCGACACGATTGAGCACGAGTTCACCCGGCACCTACGCCCTGTCGAGCTTCTGATCCCCTACAGAGAGGGCGGGCGCCTGGCGGAACTGCATGCGATCGCCGGAGACCTCGTGCGCGCGGACACCCCCGAGGGGGTCCGCGTCAGCGTACGCCTGCCCCCACAGGTGGCCGCGCGCTTCGCCGAGTTCGCGATTGTCGATCCGACGCTGATCGCCGAGGTCGCTTGATCGCCGTGCCCGATGCGCTGAAGGTAGTCCGGCTCGACCCGCGTGCGACGCTGCCCACACGGGCATATGCGGGCGATGCCGGCCTCGACCTGTACGCGCTCGAACAGGTCAGCGTCGCACCGGGCGAGCGCGCGAGCATCCGCACGGGTGTCGCGGTGGAGGTCCCGCCCGGACATGCCGGTCTCGTGGTGCCGCGCTCGGGGCTCGCGGCCCGACATGGGATCGCACTCGTCAACGCACCTGGCCTGATCGACTCCGGTTACCGCGGAGAGCTCCAGATACTGGTGCTAAACACCGATCGCCGCGAGACCTGCACGCTCGACGCCGGCGACCGGATCGCCCAGCTCGTGCTGGTGGCGGTGCTCACGCCGAGCGTCCTGGAGGTCGACGAGCTCGCCGCCAGCGAGCGGGGCAGCGGCGGCTTCGGCTCGAGCGGCGGCTTCGGCTCAAACCTCGGCTACGCCTAGAGCGGCAGGCCTCACTACCCGGTTGGGGTGCCAACCGGCGCGTACACGGTCGCCGGCACGATGCCGTAGCCCTGGAGGAACTCCCGCGCGATGTCGGCGGGGTCGTGGCGCGAGACGCTGGCCTCGTAATCCAAGCCGCGGATCGCTCGCAGGGTCAGCAGCGCGTCGACCTCGTCGATCGTCTGCTCGAACACTCGCCCCTCGAGGCTCAGGACCTTTGGGGTCGTGACCGGCACGACGTTGCCGAACCCGAAGACGTGCTTGGGGTCCTTCAGCACGCGGAACCCCGGCCGGCTCAGGCGGGCATCGGTCGTGTCCACATAGGCCGCCTGGACGTTCCCCGACTCGAGCCACATGTACTGCGGCCCCACGAGGATGCCCTGGACGAAGCCCGGGTGCAGGTGATAGGCCTTGGCCAGCGCCGGTAGGCCGTCGGCGCCGGTCTCGAACTGACGAGGGGCCGCGATGATGATCCCCGTTCCGCGTGCCAGCTCGGGAATCGATCGCACGTGATTCTGCTGCGCGTACGCTGACGTGACCGCCAGCCCGCTGGTGTCGCTGAACGGTGTTGGCTTGAGCAGCACGAACCCGTGAGCGTCGGGCATACGAGCTACCGGCCGCGTAGGACGCTCGTAGCGTCTTGAAACGCTCGTGCAGGTGCGCCACGCGGCTGTTCCATTCGCCCAGGTAATTCGGATAGAGGTCGAGCGTTCCTTCTCTGAGCGCCTGTTGCGCGACCTTGTTGGTGCCGACGTTGCGACTCAGCGCGACCGTGTATCCCCGCTGCTCGAGCGCGAGCTTGTAGAGCTGCCCGATGACAAACTGCTGGGGCGTGTTCATGTCGCCGAGCAGAACCGTCGGGTGGTTGTAACCGGGCAGCTGGGCCGCCGGGGTCGTGGGCGTCGCCACCGTCGTGACCGCAGGCTGCGTCGGCACGGTCGCCGCCGTGGTCCCGGCGGCCGTCGGGGCGTGTCCGGCTGATGCCGTGCCGGCGTCCAGGCCGACGATCACCCCGGCACCGAGCGTCAGCGCCACCGCCAAGGTCGTGATCGTTCGCCGCGCGGTCACAGGCCTGCCGCCTTGCGGGCGTCGGCATGGGCCAATTCCTCGAGCTCGTCGTCGAGTGGCTCGAGCACAACGCCATCGCCGAGCGCGGTCGCGATCAACCAGTCCGCGAACCATGCGTTCTTAGGGAGCAGCGGTCCGTGCAGATAGGTGCCGATCACCGTGCCGGCGCGGGAGCCCTCGCGCCGATCCTCTCCATTGTTGCCGTGGCCGTGCAGAACCCGACCGAGCGGCTCTGCGCCGGCGCCCAGATGCGTTCGCCCGCCATGGTTCTCGAAGCCGGCGAGCACGCGACCCTCGGCGCCGGGCAGGTCGACCTCGATCGCGACGTTGCCGATCAGCCGCGGCCCTGCGGCCCGCGTCGTGCTGATGTCCAGCAGCCCGACTCCCGGAAGCTCCGCGTCACCGAGTTGGTAGGCATGCCCGAGCAACTGGTAGCCGCCGCAGACGCCGAGTACGACCGCGTCGCGCTCCGCGGCGGCGGCCAGCGCTGCCCGCTTGTGCTCATGAAGATCCGCAGCGCAGAGCTCCTGGTCGCGATCCTGGCCGCCGCCCATGTAGTAGAGATCGAAGCCGTCCGGATCGAGCGCGTCGCCGATGCCGGCGGCCGCCAACTCGAAACCGAGCCCGCGCCACTCGCAGCGCCGCCGCAGCATCAGCAGATTGCCGCGATCGGCGTAGATGTTCATCAGGTCCGGATACAGCGCGCAGACGCGCAGCGTGAGGGTCTCAGCCACTGAAGATCACCACCTGGCTGCCAATGTGCTCCTCGGTCGGCGGGATCTGGTGCACCGCATGGGGGTGGAGGCCGGCTCGCTGGCCGGCCTCCTGCAGACCTTGAACGCTGACGACGTCGAGCGCAATCCGATCGGCGCTCGTGCTGCGCGCACCGTGCGCGTCGACGGCTTCGCGCCGGCGCTCGAGTACGAACGTGTCGCCCTTGCGCCTGACGGCGGTCGGCTGACTGAAATAGGCCCAGCCGTCTTGCTCGGTGACGTCCGGGAGGGGAGAGGCGTCGCCCTCGTGCCACTCGAACTCCTCAAAGTCGCCGGCGTCGGCGATCGCGACCGCGAGGATGCCTTCGTCGCGGAGATGCGCGCGGGCGCGGCGCATGAAGGCGAGGTGGCCGTCTGCGCCGCCGAGCAGCTGAAGAGTCTGCATCGGCACCGCGATCAGCGGGAAGGCGCGACCCTGAAGCTCGAACTCGCGGGCGTCTGTGCACACGGTCTCGACTGGCAGGTCCGGCGCCCGGCGTTCAAGCTCGCTCAGCAGTTGACGGTCGGTGTCGAGCGCGACCACCGGATAACCGGCCCGCGCTACCGGGATGGTGACCCGCCCTGTGCCGGCCCCTACATCGAGCATCGCCTGACCCTCCTGGACATGGTCGGCGGCCAGCGCAAGCCATAGCGGCAGGTCCTGTTCGTAGTGCCCACACTCGAGGTCGTGCCAGATCACCGTACTCACGCGGCCGTCTCCCAGTATTGGGAAACATATCCCCGGGTCGAGAGTTCGTCACGCAGGGCAAGCATCGCCGTATATGTCGGCAGCACAAAAAGCCGCGCGCCGGAGGCTTCGGCGAGGCCTCGGTCGAGCGCCTCGGATAGCTCCGGTACGACCGCCAGCGCCGCCTCCGGCACCCCTGCGTACTTGAGGCGGACGGCGAGCTCAGCGGCGCGCGTGCCGGCGCAGGTGACGCTTCGCAGATGGGGCGTCACCAGCTCGAAGTCGGCGTCCCAAACCCATGAGACGTCACGGCCGTCGGCGGCGTTGTCGTTGAGAATGGCGAGCACGGCGAGTTGCTCGGATTCGAGTGTGAGCGTCCGGAGAATCTCGTTCGCTCCTGCCGGATTCTTGATCAGCAGGATCGTCAGTGCAGTCTCGCCGACCGTGATCGTCTCCGCCCGGCCGAAGGCGGCTGTCGCCGCCTCAAGACCGGTGATGATGTGCTCCATCTCGATCCCGAGCGCCAGGCAGAGCGACGTAGCGGCCAACGCGTTGTACACGTTGTACAACCCCGGTAGCTTGAGGTGCACCGCGTGCTCGCCCTTGGGGGTCACAAGTGTGAACGTCGCCGCACGCGTCCCGTGCAAGGTGATCTGCTCGGCGCGCACGGTCGGCTCTGGGCGCCGTTGATCGCAGCTGGGGCAGTGGTAGTGGCCCAGATGGCCGAGGTAGATGGCGTCGTAGCGGTATGGGGCACCGCAACGGCGGCAGTGCTTGGAGTCCGAGGCGTGCTGCATCTCAGGCAGCGCTAGCGAGTCGTCTTCGACTCCGAAGTAGATGACGTCACGCCGTCCACGGCCGAGATCGGCGATCAGCGGGTCGTCGGCGTTCAGAACCAGTGCACTGCTGCTCGGAAGCCCGGCCACGACCCGGGCCCAGCGATCAGCGATCGTCTCGAGCTCCCCGTAACGGTCGAGCTGATCACGGAACAGGTTCGCCAGCACCAGTGCCCGCGGCTGCAGCTGATCGGTCACCGCCTCGAGCCAGAACTCGTCGACCTCGAAAAGACCCGTGTCACCGTCGATTGTGCCCCGCGGCCGGACCGCTTTCAGCAGCGTCGAAGCGACACCACCGGCCATGTTCGCACCGGCCCGGTTGTGCACCAGCGTGCGCCCCGCGCGTTCGAGGACGGTGGCGGCGATCGTCGCGGTGGTTGTCTTGCCGTTGGTCGCCGAGATCACGACGCTGCCCCTGGGGAGCCGCGCGGAGAGCTCGGTGATCGCCCGCGGCTCCAGCAGCAGGAGCACCTTCCCCGGGAGGCTGGTGCCGCCGCCGCGTCCGGTGAAGCGCGCGAGCGTTCCGACCGCGCCTGCGATTCGGATCTTCGTTGCAAGTCCGTTCATTGCGCGGTCCTGGCTGTCGCCGCCCCGACGCCGGCAAACACGCGCACAGCCCCAGGAAGCACGCGCAGGGTCGCGGGCGGAACTGCGAGCGGATCGCCGTCGGCGTAGAGCGTGAACGGTCTGTCGCTGCTGATCTCGATGGTGCTTCCACGCAGGATCGTAACCTCGTTCAAGTCGACGTGGGTTCCCTTGAAGACGGTTGGCAGCAGCCGCAGGAACTTGGTCTTAGGCATGTCGGCGATCATCACGACGTCAAATAGGCCATCGCTCAGCGAGGCGTCCGGCGCGAGCAACATCCCGCCCCCGTGCATGGCGGCGTTGGCGACGGCGACGGTATAGCCGTAGAGCGCGTGCTCGACCCCGTCGACGCGAAGCTTGAACGACGCCGGCTTCCATCCCGCCAATGCCCGCAGGCCGCCGTACGTGTAGACGAAACGCCCGCGGACCAGGCGGGCCGAGTTGGCGATCTGATTGGCGTCGGAATCGAACCCGCACGTCGCTATGCCCAGGAAGGTCCGGTCTCCAGCGGCGCCCATGTCGACCGAGGTGACCTCGCCGTCGGCCAGGGCGGCGGTCGCGGCAACCGGGTCGAGCGGCAGTCCGAGGCATCGCGCGAAGTCGTTTCCGCGTCCCCCGGGCAGTACTCCAATCACGGCGTCCGTTTTGATCACTGCGCCGGCGACGGCCGCCACCAGGCCGTCGCCGCCGAAGGCCACCGGCGTCTCACCAGCGGCAGCTGCGGCCGCCGCCAATTCGCGCGCGTGCATCAGGTCGAGGGTCAGCTCGACATGATGCTCCAGCCCGTGTCGGCCGAGCGCAGCCCGTACGGTCGCGAGCGAGCGCCCGGCGCGCCCTCCGCCGGAGGACGGATTCACGATCAGTGAGAGCATCAGTCCGAGAGTACGAGCGTGGCCAGGTCCTGCCCGATCGCCACCGGCGCTGGATCGGTCGCCGCCTCTGCCTCGGCCCGCGACGCGATGCCACTGAGCACCACGGCAGCGTCCAGGCCAGCGGCCGCAGCGCCGCCAAGGTCGGCCACGAGATGGTCGCCGATCACCAGCGTGCGGCCAGGACCAAGACGATCGAGCGCCACCTCGAACACCTGCGGGTCCGGCTTTCCGACCGAGCGCGCGGTCACGCCGGTCGCGTACTCCAACGCCGCCGTCACGGCCCCGGTCCCGGGGGCGACGCCGCCGGCAGCCGGATAGTTGCGGTCGCGTCCGCCCGTGATCAACTCGGCGCCGGCCAGCAGCGCGCGTGTCGCTGTCAGCATCTCGCCGTAGTTGAAGTCGCGGTGCGCTACGGCGACCACGACGTCGGCGGTCTCGGCGTTGGGGGTGTTGTTGACAATGTGATGGCCTGCGTCGGCTACGTGGCGGAACACCGGCGCGCCGCCGATCACGTACACCCGTGCTCCCGGCTCACGCTCCGCCAGCAGGTACTGGATCGCCGAGCCGACGCTCACGATCTCCTCGACGGCCGCGGTGCAGCCGATCGACCACAGCTTCTGGACGTACTCCTCCGGTGAGCTGCCACCGTCGTTGGTCACGAACACGATCCGTTTGCCGCTCTCCCGCATGGCGGCGATCGCCTCGGGCGCGCGCGAAGTCGCGACGCCACCGACCCACACGGTTCCGTCGAGGTCGAGGATCACGTGGTCGTAGGAAGCCACCAACGGCGAGACGGCCATGGCGGGAATTATCGCCGCCGCCCGTGTGGCGTCACGGCGTGAATAGGGTCTCCTGCGCGGGCGGGGGCGGGTCGAGTAGGCATTCGGGCCCGTCGTAACGCGCGTCGTTGACGGCTGGTCCAACCGCCCTGAGGGCGATCTGATCGGACGCAAGCCCGCCAAGGAGCGCGTCGACGGCCTTCAGCGGCGTGTCGTGTGCAAGCCACGATGCCTCCGCCTCCGGCGTGAGGATCACCGGCATGCGGTCGTGGATCTCGGCGATGCGTGGATTCGCGGCCGTCGTGATGATCGTGCAGCTGCGAAGCTCGTCGGGCTCGCCGCGGTGCCACACCGACCAGAGCCCGGCGAACGCGAACAGCTCGCCATCGGCACGGCTGATGTGAAACGGCTGCTTGCGCCGCTCACCCGGTATCGCCTGCCATTCGTAGAAGCCGTCCGCTGGGATCAGGCAACGGAAGCGCTCGAACGGCTTTCTGTAGGCGGCTCGCTCACGCAGCGTTTCGGAGCGGGCGTTGATCATCCTGAAAGCGACGCTCGACTCTTTGGCCCAGCTCGGCACCAGTCCCCACCGCAGGCTCTCGCCGCGGGGCTGACCCGCGCGGTCGGTTGTGACCGCGAGCACGTCAGCACCCGGCGCGATGTTGTAGTGCGGCTCCACGGCGAGTGACTCGCCGATCGGGAAGCGCGCACGCACCTGCGCCGGGTTCGGCGCGGCGAGTGAGTAGCGCCCGCACATCGGCGCGTCAGTCAGCCCCGGCCGTGGTCAGCGTGCGGCTCGGGCCGCGGTCTCTTCACGGCGCTTGGCGAGCGCCGCCTTCTGGCGTCTGCGGCCGTAGTAGGCGAGCCCGCCGAGCACGACTATCACGAGCGCGAAGCCGTAGAAGATCGCGAGGTCGAGGGAGATGCCGCCAGCCGCCTGGCCGACGCCCTCGACGATGCCGAAGCCGAGCCCGAAGACGGCGATCACCGCAATCACGGCGATCAGGATCCCCCCGATGCGCCGGATCAGCCCGGCGCTCGCCGGCGGCGCCACGAGCCCGAGGACCCGCAGGCCGAACAGCTGACGCCCGGTCGGCACCGCGCCGCCGAGCTTCTCGGTCGCGGTCTTGAGGTCGCCGGCCCGGCGCTCGGCGAGCGCCAGCGAGGCGTCCGCCATGCGGCGCAGCTGCATACGTTCCTGGGGCCGTGCGGCCGCGAGCGCCTTCTGGAAATGCTCGCGCGCCGCCTTCGCGTCGTACCGCTCCGCGGCACGTGCACCGAGGATCGCCTGAGCCGCGGCCCGAAAGCGCGTCTCCGCCTGGAGCTCCTCGTCGCTGCGGCTTTCCAGCGTCTGCATCGCGGCGAGCTGGCTCTTCTGTTCCATACGGACTGCGCGCTGTTGCTTGGGCATGAGGCGGAGTCTAGTGCGCGAGCATGCGAGGATCATGTCTGCGCACAACTCCCCCGAGCTCCCTCAAAGAAGAGAGGTAAACGCAATGAGCATGGTCGACTTCAACGCCCAGGTGATCAACGAGTTCCGCGAGAACGGCGGCAAGGTCAGCGGCATGTTCGAGGGCATGCCGATCATCCTCGTGCATCACGTGGGCGCCCGGTCCGGCGAGGCACGCGTGTCGCCGCTGGCCTACCTCCCCGACGGTGACAGCTATGCGATCTTTGCCTCCAAGGGCGGCGCGCCCGAGAACCCGGCGTGGTACCACAACCTGAGGGCCAATCCGCACACCACCATCGAGGTGGGCGACACCACGCTGCCGGTTGTGGCCGAGGAGGCCATCGGTGAAGAGCGCGACCGGCTGTTCGCCGCGCAGGCGGCCGCGGTGCCGCAGTTCGCCGGGTACCAGGAGAACACGAAGCGCACGATTCCGGTGATCGTGCTCAAGCCCGAGGCCTGATGGAGTTCGATTATGACTGGCTCGTAATCGGGTCAGGTTTCGGTGGCAGCGTCTCGGCGCTGCGCCTCGCGGAGAAGGGCTACAGGGTGGCGGTGCTCGAGTGTGGGCGGCGTTTCGCCGACGACGACTTCGCCACCCGCACCGCCGAATTCCGGCGTTACACCTGGGCACCGCACTTCGGCCTGCGCGGGATCCTGCGCCTGAACATCTTCAGGGACGCGTTCGTGCTGTCCGGCTGTGGCGTCGGCGGCGGGAGCCTCGGCTACGCCAACACCCTGTACCGGGCGCGACCCGATTTCTTCCACAGCGGGCAATGGGACGGGCTGGCGGACTGGCAGCTGGAGCTCGCGCCGTTCTACGACGAAGCGGAGCGCATGCTCGGCGTCACCGCCTACGACCGCGACGGCGTGGCCGACGTGCTGCTTCGCGAGTACGCCGACTCGATCGGGGTGGGCGAGACCTATAAACGCACGCCGGTCGGGGTGTTCCTGGGCGAGCCGGGTGAGACCGTCCCGGACCCATACTTCGGCGGCGAGGGGCCCGCCCGAACCGGTTGCGTGCGCTGCGGCGGCTGCATGATCGGCTGCCGCTACGGGGCCAAGAACACGCTGGTCAAGAACTACCTGTGGTTCGCGGAGAAGCTCGGCGTCGAGGTGTTCTCCGAGCGCACTGTCACGGACATCCGGCCGCGGGGCGACGCCACCGGCGCCGACGGCTACGAGATCACGCATGAGCGCTCCGGAGGAGTGCTGCGCCGCGGGCGCGCGCGCTTGCGCGCCCGCGGGATCGTGGTAGCCGCCGGCGCGCTCGGTACCAACCGGCTGCTGCAGCGCTGCAGGCTCGGCGGCTCCCTGCCGCACGTGTCCGACCGGCTCGGATACTCGGTGCGGACCAACAGCGAGGCGATCATGTCGGTGTGCGCGCCCGAGGGCTCCGGATGGGACTTCAGTGCCTCCGTCGCGATCACCTCGAGCATCTACGCCGACGCGGACACGCACATCGAGGTCGTGACCTACGGCGAGGGCGGCGACTCGCAGGGGCTCTTGCGCGCATTGATGGTCACCGCGGGGCATCGCGGTACGCGGCCGCTGCACTTCGCGCTGGCCGTGGCGAGGCATCCGAGGCAGGCGCTCGACGCGCTCCGGATCAAAGGCAGTTCGCGCCGCTCGATCATCCTGCTCGTGATGCAGTCGCTCGACAACTCGATGCGGCTGAAGGTGAAGCGGCGCCTCCCGGGCGGCAGCGTCGTGCTGACGACCGAGCAGGATCCGCAGAATCCCAACCCGGACCGCATTCCCGTCGCCTATGACGCGGCACGTTGGTTTGAGAGGAGGGTCGGCGGCACCGCCTACTCGAGCCTGCCCGAGGCGGTCCTCGGCATTCCGATCACCGCGCATATCCTTGGCGGAGCGGTGATCGGCTCGGGACCTGGCAAGGGCGTGATCGATACCCAACACCGTGTGTTCGGCTACAAGAACCTGCTGGTGTGTGACGGGGCCGCGGTACCCGCCAACGTCGGCGCGAACCCAAGCCTGACGATCACGGCCATGGCGGAGCGCGCGATGAGCTTCGTCCCGGCAAAAGCATGAGTACGAAGAAAGGACTGCGGCAATGAGATATCGCAAGCTCGGCAGCTCTGACCTCGAGGTCTCAGAGATCTCGCTCGGGGCCTGGCTCACGTTCGCGGGCGGCATCGAGTTCGAACAGACGGCGGCATGCACCGAAGCGGCGTTCGACGCGGGTATCAACTTCTTCGACACCGCCAACGTCTACGGGCGCGGAGCAGCCGAGACCGCATGGGGAGAGATCCTCTCCAAGCATCCGCGCCAGTCATACGTCCTCGCCACCAAGGTGAACGGTCAGATGTCGGATGACCCCGCGGACCAGGGGCTCTCGGCGGCGCAGATAGCCAAGCAGATCGACGCCTCGCTGGCGCGCCTCCAGACCGATTACGTCGACCTGTATCAGGCGCACCGCTTCGACGTCGATGTCCCGATCGAGGAGACGATCGAGGCGCTTCAGAAGGTGGTTGAGGACGGAAAGGCCCGCTATCTCGGGTTCAGCGAGTGGAGCCCGGAGCAGATCGCGGCCGCGATCGACATTGCCGGGCCAGACCTGTTCGCCTCCTCGCAGCCGCAGTACTCGATGCTCTGGCAGGCGCCTGAGGCCGAGGTCTTCCCGCTGTGCGCCGCCAACGACATCTCCCAGATCGTCTGGTCACCGCTGGCGCAGGGTGTGCTCACGGGCAAATACAAACCGGGGGAGCCGGTCCCCGCCGGCTCGCGGGCGTCGAGCGACGCGATGGGCAACTTCATGGATCTGGTGATGAACGATCAGACGCTCGAGGCGGTGCAGCGGCTGGAGCCGATCGCCGACGGCCTCGGCCTGACGATGGCGCAGCTCGCCCTGGCATGGGTCCTGCGGCGCCCGGAGCTGGCGTCCGCGATCGTCGGCGCCTCGCGTCCGGAACAGGTTCATGCCAACGCGTCCGCCTCTGGGATCGAGCTGTCAGCGGATGTGCTTCGGGCGATCGATGAAGCCCTCGGGGACGCACCGGTCAAGGGGCAGACGCTCGCGCCATTTGCGCGCCCGGGCGTGAAACACCGCTGAGCCGAGGAGGGGAGAGGTGGAGGTTCGCGAGCAGCTGCTCGGCAACTACCCGTGTCTGGTCGTCGGCACCGGTCCGCCATTGGTGGTGCTGGCGGGGCTGGAGCCACAGGCGGGTGTCGCGCCTGGCCCGCTGAGAGGCAGTCACGAGGCGGCAGCCAAGCTATGGGCGCGGGGCCGACAGGTCTTCTACATGAACCGCCGTCCGGGGATGGCGCCGGGGGCGACGATGTCGGACGTGGCAGCGGAGCACGCCGACGCGCTGCGTCTGGGATTTGAGAGCCCGGTGGATGTGCTCGGGATGTCGACTGGAGGCAGCATCGCCCAACAGCTCGCCGCCCAGCACCCGGATGTCATCCGCCGGCTGGTGCTGGTCAGCACCGGTTGCCGCCTCGGCGCGGAGGCGCGCTCGACGCAACGCAGTGTCGCCGCCCGCGTGCGCGCAGGCGCACTCCGTCAGGCGTGTGCGCTGTTCAGCGCCGATCTCGCGCCGCGAGGTCCGCTCGAGGTGATCGCAGCGCTGGCCGGTTGGATGCTCGGACCAGCAATCGTGTCCGCCGACGGTCTTGCGGACATGGCGACGATGATCGAAGCCGAGGACGGGTTCGACCTGGCCGGACTGCCCGTGATCGATGCTCCGACGCTGCTGGTCGCGGGCGGTCGCGACCGCTTCTACGGTCGCGACCTGTTGGCCGATACGGAGGCGCTGATCCCCGACTGCCAGGTCAAGATCCATCCGCGGCTCGGGCATGTCTCCGTGCTCTGGTATCCGAAGGCCATCACCCAGGTGCTCGGCTTCCTGGGCGCCGAGCGGTCGCCACAGGCCTGACGACCGCTCAGTCGCGCCCGTCAGCCCTGGGGCTTGGCGAAGTAGTGGCCCTGCTCCAGATCCGCGATCAGCTTGGCGTGCGTGGGCCGCCAGCCGAGCGTCGCGCGAGTGATGTCGCTCGACGCGGGACCGTCGACCCCGACGAACGGGGCGAGGAAGCCGAAGTAGCCCTCGGCGTCCTCCTGGGAGATGCTGCGCGTCGGCAGGCCGAGCATGCGGCCGATCGTCGCGGCGATCTCACGGAACGGCACACCGTCGTCATCGACAGCGTGGAAGCGCGACCCCGCCGGCGCCGACTCCAACGCGAGCCTGTAGAGCACGGCGGCGTCGAGCGTATGGCCGGCCGGCCAACGGTTGGCACCGTCACCGAGGTAGCCGGCGTAGCCCTTTTCGCGTGCGATCGCGATCAGGGTGGGCGCGAACCCATGATGGTCCAGGTGGCTGTGGACGAGCGGCGGTAGCCGCACGACGGACGAGCGCACGTCCTGTTCGGCCAGGGCGATGACGTGGTTCTCGGCATCGACACGGGGACCGCCGGCGACGGCGTCCTGTTCGGTGCCGGGACGGCCGATGATGCCCCCGAACGCCAGCATCATCGTGCCGGACGTGGTGACCAACGACCCGCCTGAGCCGGCCAGCGCCTCGCCCATCGCGGTGACCGCGGCAAGGTCCGTCGCCACGGCCCCGGCGAAGTCTCCGGTGCGCATCCAGTCGTGCCGGAAGGCGAGGTGAATCACGCCGTCGGCTGCACGCGCGGACTCGCGCAGGAGTTCGACGTCGTCGAGGGAGCCGCGCTGCGCGCTGGCACCGGCCACTTCGATCGTCGCGGCGGATTGATCTGAGCGGGCGAGGCCCACCACCGTATGGCCGGCCTGGAGCAGCTCTGGGATGACGGCCGAGCCGATGTGGCCCGATGCGCCGGTTACGAAGACTCGCATTTCAGATCTCCGATCTGTTTGATGGCAGCAACTGACATCACTGTAGCACCGCGCATGTCAGTAGCTGACATCACTGATATCCTAGCTGGCATGGGACGCTGGGAACCGAATGCGCAGGGGAGACTCGAGCAGGCGGCGATGGAACTCTTCACGGAGCGCGGCTACGAGCAGACGACCGTCGCGGAGATCGCCGCGCGCGCCGGCCTGACCGAGCGGACATTCTTCAGGCACTACTCGGACAAGCGCGAGGTGCTGTTCGGAGGAAGCACGCATTTCCGCGAGAACTTCGTCAGCACGCTGGCGGCTTCACCCGCTCCGCTGACAGCACTTGAAGCCGTCGCCGCTGCCGTCGAGGCGGCCGGCGCCGCGCTGGATGAGTTCCGCGGACGCGACTTCGCCCGCGCCCGCCAGCGCGTCATCGTCGCCAACTCGGAGCTGCGTGAACGCGAGCTGATCAAGCTTGCGGACGTCACTGCCGGGATGGCCGAGGCGCTACGGGCCCGCGGCGTCGAGGAGCCCGAGGCGAGCATGACGGCCGAACTGGGTATGGCTGCGTTCCGGGTCGCCTTCGAGCGCTGGCTCGCGGCCGGGGAGGAGCGCGAGCTACCCGAGCTGATCACCGAAGCACTTGCCAGCGTCGCGGCCACCGTTCGACCGGGCGGATGACACACACAGTCCACGCGGCGCTGCCGTTCATTGCTGGTCGGGCGACCCCAGCGTTCTGGCCGCGACTCCGAGCCAGTGGATAGGCTTTGCCGATGAGCGATTCTCCGATCCTGGTGTTCCTACGAGCGGTGGACGCCCTCGACCTCGAAGCAGTCATGGCGCTGTTCGCGCCGGCGGCGGTTCTGGCGATGCCATTTGGACAGGAGGCATTGGGGGAACAACAGATCCGCAGCGAGTTACGGGAGTTCATCGGTGAGTTGCGCGCTACGCAGCATGATCTGACCTCAGAGTGGAATCCGGAACCGGGGGTCTGGATCGCCGAGTTCACGGCAACTTATGAGCTGAAAGATTTCAGTTGCCGCGGGCCTTACAAGCGAGCCATCATCGTCCACGCCGACGACGACTCCGTAGAGCGCATGAGTATCTACGGAGCACATGAGCTGCCGCTGCCGGAGGATGGCCACCCATACACCAACGTTCGCGGTCCGCACGGCTGGCTCCCGACGCTCTGACGCCGTCCGCCCCTCAGCTTCGACGCTGCGGTGCCCGCCCAGGCGGCTGAGCTGGAGGCTCGCGCCAGGTCATCGCGGGGATCGGCAGCGACACCGGACCATCTTCGGTCAGCTGGACGCTGCTGCCGTAATGGGCGACCTCGAGGGGCGCGCCCGCAAGCAGTCGATATTTCGCTAGCGAGCGTTCGATTTCAACCGCGAAGGTCGACGCCCGGAAGCTGACCCGGAATGCGAGGCGCGTTATCTCCTCGGGTAGCTGCGGTTTGAAGCTGAGCGCGCCGCCTGCGTCGCGCATCCCACCGAAACCCGCAACCGCTGAGATCCATGCCCCCGCGAGCGAGGCGATATGGAGGCCGTCGCGGACATTGTGTTCGAGGTCGTCGAGATCCATCAGCGCGGCCTCGCGGTAGTAGTCATACGCGAGCCCGAGGTAGCCAACCTCGGCCGCGACGACCGCCTGGGTGCAGGCAGAAAGCGACGAGTCGCGGACCGTGAGCGGCTCGTAGTAGTCGAAGTCGGCGAGCTTCTGCTCGGGCGTGAATGATTCGCCGCACATATGCAGGGCCAGCACCAGATCGGCCTGCTTGACGACCTGCTTGCGGTACAGATCAAAGTATGGGAAGTGGAGCAGGAGCGGGTACTGCTCGGGTTTCGTGGCCGCGAAGTCCCACCGGTCGTGGTCGGTGAACCGCTCGGCCTGCGGGTGAATTCCACGACGTTCGTCGTAGGGAATGACGATCGCGGTGGCGGCGTCGCGCCAGGAGCCGGACTCGTCGGGATCGACGCCGAGCGACCGGGCGACGTCCGGATGCCGTTCCGCGGCCTCGGCGGCAGCCCTGAGATTGCACTGCGCCATCAGGTTCGTATAGACGTTGTTGTCTGCGATCGCGCTGTACTCGTCGGGCCCGGTGACGCCATCGATCCGGAACCCGCCCTGCGCGTCTCGGTGCCCGAGTGAGTGCCACAGCCGCGCGGTCTCGACGAGCAATTCGACCCCGGCCTCGCGCTCAAAGTCCTCGTCATCGGCAGCATGCTGGTAGCGGACCACCGCTGCGGCGATGTCCGCGTTGATATGGAAAGCGGCGGTTCCGGCAGGCCAGTAGCCGGAGCACTCCTCGCCGTGAATCGTGCGCCACGGGAACGCGGCGCCGGTCAGGTCCAGCTGCTTTGCTCGCTCGCGTGCGCGGCCGAGCGTCGCATGCCGCCAGCGCAGGGCGTCTGCGGCCGCCTCGGGGAGCGTGTAGGTGAGCACCGGCAGCACAAACGCCTCACTGTCCCAGAATGTGTGACCTTCATACCCCGAGCCGGTTAGCCCCTTTGCTGCGATCGCGCGCTGCTCCGCGCGGGCCCCGGCCTGGAGTACGTGAAACAGACCAAACCGGGTCGCCTGCTGCAGCTCCGGATCTCCTTCGATCTCCACGTCGGCCCGCGCCCAGAATGCGTCCAGGAACTCCCGCTGTGCCGCCAGCAGTCCGTCCCAACCCGTGGTGTGCGCCTCAGACAGCGCCGCCGCAACCTGATCCTGCAGCGCTGGAGTGGACCGCGCGCGCGACCAACCGTAGGCGACGTACTTGACGATGCGGAGTGTCTCGCCGGGTTCGAGCGGCGCGGCGACCGTCAACCGGGCCACGTCGTCAAAGGCCTCGATCGAGGTTTCGGTTGCCTCAGGCCCATTGACCTCGTGATGCATCGCCACGGCGACCCGAAGGCCGCTCCCGGCGGTGCGGTGAACCAGAACTGCCCGCGTGTCGGCGCTCTCGCGAAGCTCCGATTGAAGCGGCGCCGCGATTCCATGCCCTTCGCGTGGGTCAGACCCGGAACCGGGGAGTTCCTCGTTGGCGATCAACTCGGACAGGACGACCACCCGAACGGGCTCGTCAACCGGCTCGACCTCGTAGGTGATCGCGGCGATCGCTCGCTGGCCGAAGGACACCATCCGAGTGGAGCGAACCCGGACCGACTGATGGGAGGGGGACGTCCACTCGACGCTTCGGCGCAGAACGCCGTCACGCAAGTCAAGGACGCGCTCATGTGTGACGAGCTTGCCGTATCGCAGGTCGAACGGGGTATCGCCGACCAGCAGGCGCATGATCTTGCCATTCGTGACGTTTACGACCTCCTGCCCCTGCTCGGGATCGCCGTAGCCGGCCTCGGCGTAGGGGAGTGGTCGCGACTCCCAGAAGCCGCCGAGGTAGCTGCCCGGCAGACCGTGGGGTTCGCCTTCATCGAGGTTCCCGCGTAGGCCGATGTGCCCGTTCGACAGCGCGAACACCGATTCAGTTTGCGCCAGCCGATCGAGGTCGAGCTCGGTCTCACGGATGACCCACGATTCAACCGGAAAGGCTGCGTGCTGGATCACGTGGCGAGCAGGTCCGCGAGGTCATCCACGACGATATCCGCGCCGTGCGTTTTCAGTGCATCACGTTGGCCGACGCGGTCGACGCCGACGACGTAGCCGAACCGGCCTGCGCGCCCGGCCTCCACGCCGGCGAGCGCGTCTTCAAAGACCGCGGCATGCGCCGGCTCGACGCCGAGCGCCTTGGCGCCTGCCAGGTACGTGTCTGGCGCCGGTTTGCCATGGAGGTGCTCCCGATGAGCTACGACACCATCGATCACCGCATCGAACAGACCGGCGATCCCGGCCGACGCGAGTACGTCGTGGGTGTTGGTGCTGGAAGAGACGACGGCGCGGGGGAGGCCTGCCTCCTTCACCGCCCGTACGTAGAGCGCCGACCCCTCGTAGGCCTGCACGCCCCGCTCGCGGATGAGCTTGAGCACGCGCTCGTTCTTGTTGTTGCCGAGGCCCTGGATCGTCTGGGCGTCCGGCGGATCGTCCGCTGAGCCCTCGGGCAGTTCGATCCCGCGCGACGTCTAGGAACGAGCGCACGCCATCCTCGCGCGGCTTTCCATCAACGTATTGGTCGTAATCGGCGATCGCATCGAACGGGACAAACTGACTCCCGGATTCCTGCGCCCGCTGGCGCAGGAACTCGTCGAACGTCTGCTTCCACGCCGCCGCATGGATCTTGGCCGTGGGCGTCAGCACGCCGTCTAGATCGAACAGGGCAGCGTGTATATCGGCGGGCAGCCCGAGCACGTTGGTAATTCTCACGCATCGCGCGACCTCCAGCGAGTCCGCCCATTGCGATGGCCTGAGACTCGCTGTCGACGAGCCGCCCTAGCGCACAGATGCCCGGAAAGCCCGGTCAGACCGCGACCCTGCCTCCGTCGGCAGGGACGATCGCACCCGTGATGAAGCTCGCGTCGTCAGAGGCGAGGTAGACGATCGCGTTGGCGATCTCCTGTGCCTGGGCGGGCCGGCCGAGCGGCAGCGTCCCTGCAAGCTGGTCGATCAGGTCGCCAGCCTCTGCGACTCCGGGTGTGCGGGTCGGGCCAGGGGCGACGGTGTTGACGCGGACGCCTGAGGGCCCGTACTCGGCAGCCCACGCTTTGGTGAGGAGCTCGAGCGCAGCTTTGGACGCACCGTATGCGGCCATCCCGGGCTTGCCGAAGCTGGCGACCATCGTCGAGACGTTCACGATGGCGCCACCGCCGCGCTCGGCCATGCCGGGTGCCAATGCCGCGACCAAGGTGAACGGAGCGATGACGTTGAAGTCGAAAACCGCTCGCACCTCGTCGATCGGGATCTCGTGGGTTGCACCGAACGGGAAGATGCCTGCGTTGTTGACGAGCACGTCGACGCTACCCACGGCGGCAGCCAGTTTCTGAGCGCCGTCTGCCTCGGAGAGGTCGGCGGAGATGAACCGTGCGCTGCTCCCGTCCGCCTCGATCGTGGCGACAACCTCGCGCCCCCGCGTCTCGTCCCGGCCGGTGACGATCACGTCCGCGCCCCGACGTCCGAACTGCTCGGCGGCTGCTCGGCCAATTCCTGAGGTGCTGCCCGTGACCAGCACCGTCTTTCCTTCGAAGGTCATTTGCTCTCCCGAATGGACATGGACCGTTTAGTCCAGGTTGGCTTTTTCGTCGAGGCTAGCACAGACTTGGACTAAACGGTCCAAGTCCGCTAGAGTCGACCGCATGGAAAAGCAGCCGAGGACAGCCAGGGGCCGGGCGACGAGGGAGCGAATACTTCGTGCCGCCACCGAGCTGGTCGCCGAGCGCGGTGTCGCGGGGACGTCGCTGGACGACGTGCGCGCCGCCGCGCACGCATCGAAGAGCCAGCTCTACCTCTACTTTTCAGACCGCGACGAGTTGCTGCGGGCGGTGGCGGAGTCGACCTGCGACGCGGTGAACGCCACGCAGTCCGACATCGTTGCGGGCTTCGACTCACTTCCAGGCATTGAGCGCTACCTGGACGCCGTCGTCGCGCTTCAGGTCGAGCGCGGCACGCCCGGGTGCCCTATCGGCACCCTGGTCGGGCAACTCGCCGATCGCGACGACGGATCGCGCCTGATCCTGGCTGATGGGCTTGGGCGCTGGGAGCGCTCGCTGCGGACTGGGCTCGAGACGATGGCTAACCGGGGTGAGCTGGGGTCCGGGGTGGACCCGGCGCTGCTTGCCGCGAAGACGCTCATGCTCCTACAGGGCGGCCTGCTGCTCAGCCACGTCCGGCACGACTCGAACCAGATGCGTATCGCCGCCGACGCGGTGCTCGAACTGATCCGGGCGGGGCTGGCCGAAAACTCAGTTCGGCAGCGTGATTGACAGCTGTAGGCCGCCTCCGGGTCGTGGACTGGCGGTGATCACGGCATCGTGAGCACGGGCGATCGCTTCGGCTATCGAGAGTCCCAGGCCGACGCCTTCCCGGAAGTCGAGTCGGTCGCTGGCGCGAGCGAAGGGCTCGAACAGTCCCGGAAGTTGCTCGGGCGACACTTCCGGGCCTGTGTTGACGACTGCAAAGACCGTGCTCCCGTCCCTCGCGTAGGTGCGGATCCAGATCCAGCCACCGGATTGGTTGTGGCGGACGGCGTTCTCCACGAGGTTGGCGATCATGCGTTCAAGCAGCACGCGGTCGCCATGCGCCGGTGCGGGGTCGAGCACCGCGTCGACGGTGATCTTTCGTTCAGCGATCGTTGTGGTCGCGCTGTCGAGCGCGTCCTCGGCAGCGGTGGCGAGGTCAAGCATTCCGGCTGTGGTCGCGCCGAGTTCGCTGGTCGCGAGTGTCAGCATCGCCTCGATCGTTGCCTCGGCCCGCTCTGTCGAACTCTCGGACGCGCTCGGCCATGTCCTCGAGCTGCTCGGGCGTTCTGTGTGGCTTGGCGAGCGTGACGTCGATCGCAGTTCGCATCGCGGCTAGCGGGGTCCGCAGTTCGTGCGCTGCGTTGGCGACGAAGCGCTTCTGGCTGGTGAACGCCGCGTCGAGCCGCTCCAACATCAGGTCGAAGGTGTCGGCCAACTGTTTGAACTCGTCTTCGGCACCAGTTAAGGCCAGGCGTTGTCCCAGGCGCAGCTCTGAGGCTCGCTGCGCTGCCTGGGTGATCGATCGCATCGGCGCAAGGGCTCTGCCTGCCACCAGCCAGCCCAGGCCCGCAGCGCCGACGATGAGGACGCCGAGACCGATGACAGATGCGATTCGTACGGCTGAGAGGACGGCTCCCGTGCCGTAGCCTCTCCCGAGCACGGCCAGCACGTGCTTGCACTCACGTGATCAATGGCTCTGAGGTCGGCGTCGGTTTGCACAGACCTAGGATCTCCCGCTCCTGAGAGGTGAGCCGGTTGAGCTGCAGTGGCCCTGGGGTCGAAGGGGCCGAACCCAGCAGCTTGGTCGCCAACACGTAGATCAGCGCGAGCAACGCGAGGCCCGCCACGAAGAACAGCAGCGAGTAGAACAGAGCAAGGCGTGTGCGCAGTCGACGCGGCCAGAGCCGCCTTACAGCCGCTCGTCGGGCTGAAGTCGTCATCGCAGCCGGTGGACCACAAGCACACACATGCGGACATCGTCCACCACCGGAGGTCACAACGCCATCACGCGCCGTTACGACGTCTCCCGGTGGCCGGTGGCGGCGGCGGAGATTAGAATCCCGCCGCGTGCATCGCGCCGGGCTCAGATTGGGTGCGCTGTTGGCCGCAGTGGCTGCGGCGCTCTCGTTCATGGTCGCGACTGGTAGATGCCGCGAAGACCGCGGACATATCTGTCGTCGCTGCACTCGATCAAGACGATCGCCTCGACCGTGCCGCCAAACGGGGACGTCAACCCCTACGGGATCGCGATCGTCGCGCACACGGTCGGCGCCTTGACCGCAGGCGACTTTCTCGTCAGCAACTTCAACGCCAAGTCAAATAAGCAGGGGACGGGATCGACGATCGTCCAGATATCGCCTAGCAGGGAAGCTGTCGGTGTTTGCACACATCACCGCGCACTCGCTGCCCGGCGCCTGCCCTGGCGGCGTCGGCCTCACCACCGCGCTGGGCATCCTTCCGCACGGATATGTCGTGGTCGGCAGCCTGCCGACGACCAACGGCCAGTCCGCCACCGCGAAGTACGGCTGCCTCATCGTTCTCAACAGCGCCGGCCATCCCGTAGAAACGATCACAGGGCCCGGACGTCGAGGGACCCTGGGACATGGCGACCATCACGAGAGGCACGACGACGACGCTGTTCGTCACCAATGCGCTCAACGGTGGCGCTAACGACGGCTCCGATACCGAGCCCACGGCAACGGTCTTGCGCATTCGGCTCACGACCTCCCACGGCGTCCCGCGCGTTACGAGCCAGCGGATCATTGCCGACGCGATCCCATGGCGTGACGACAAGGCCGCGCTGGTGATCGGACCGACCGGTGTGGCTCTCGCCTCGAACGACACCCTCTACGTCGCCGACACGCTCGGCAACGGCATCATCTCGATTCCGCATGCGATGACTCGCACGAGGGCGCTAGCTGATCGCCTCATCACGCTCGCATCGGGGGGCCACCTGAAGCAGCCACTCGGGCTGACCATCGCCCCGAATGGCGACATCATCACCACCAACGCGGGCGACGGCAACATCGTCGAGACGACACCAGCCGGCAAGCAGGTCGCGGTCGTCGCCGGGAGACGCCAAATCAGGCGCCGGCTCATTGTTCGGGCTCGCGATCACGCGCAACAACGACCTCGTCTACGTGGACGACGGGCTCAACACCCTGCGGATGCTCCACTGACAACTTCGGTGGCGAATACCGCGATCTCACCTCGATGCGACAAAGTCTCACAAACGTGCGATAGGCCAGGTTCCCCGATGGCACCTCGCAGCCTAGGCCAAGAGAGGGGGACCGCCCTGGT
>CAVZDL010000010.1:0-19791 GCA_963774025.1 uncultured Conexibacteraceae bacterium | reverse complement strand
GATACCAACCGAGCCAGGAGCGGCCTTCGTAGTGGTCCAGGCCGAGTTCGCCTTTGAGCTGTTTGTAGTCCAGCTCGATCTTCCAGCGCATCCGTGCCAGCCGGGTGAGTCGTTCCGGTTCGGTGTCGGCGGGCAGGTTCGAGATCCAGTAGTCGCTCGGCTCATCCTGGCCTTCGGGCCATTCGGCGATCAGCCATTCCTCGCGCGGGGGGACCTCGGCGCCTTCGCGCCACTTGACCTGATCTGCGCGCCATTGGTGAGCGGCGTGAACACGCGCGAAGATGAACCTGGAGGTGACCGGCTCTCCGTCTGGACCGTCGCGGAAGGTGACGGTCTGAGCGCTGTCGGTCGCGAGTCGGGCGATCAGCGCACCGATCGGCTCTGCGTTGCGGTCTGGGCGTAGTCGTTTGGGTCCAGCGCCGTCCTTTTTCTTGCGGGGAGGGACAGCAAACGTGGTGCCCTGCTCGAACACTTTCGTGTCCGGCCCGACACACAGCACGTATTCGCACCCGGCCTCATCAAGGCGATCACGCAGCCAGGTGTTCCCGCCATAGGCGTGATCGCCGAGCACCGGTGCCTTGGGCACTTCCCAGCCACAGGCAAGCTCGACCAACTCGACCCCGAGCTCCGACTTGGTCTTGAACGTAACCCGCTCGGGGATCTTCGCCTTGCGCCGGCGCTGCTCATCGGCACACCAGTCCTCGGGCAGATACAGCGCCCACCCAAGCGGCACCGTCCCTTCGCTCCCGACCGCGTGCACCGACACCCCGATCTGACAGTTACCCCGCTTGCCCAACGTGCCCGAGTACTGACGCTTGACACCCGGG
Organism: uncultured Conexibacteraceae bacterium; assembly: GCA_963774025.1. Classification (GTDB taxonomy): domain Bacteria; phylum Actinomycetota; class Thermoleophilia; order Solirubrobacterales; family Solirubrobacteraceae; genus Palsa-465. Next base: position 18,964 of record CAVZDL010000010.1, on the reverse strand, counting down.
GAGTCCTTCCCGTCCTTCGGAAACCCCGTGTCATCCAACAGCCACGCCTCAACACCGATCTGTGGCGCCACCCGCTCAGCCGTCGCCCTCACGACCAGCGCCGGATCCCACGGACTATCAGCCACGAACTGCTGCATCGACTGGTAATCAGCGTCCCCACCGAGCCGCTCCACCAGCGGCTCAAGCGACTTGCGAGGCCCCTGCTCCAACAGACCGCGCAGATACAACGCGCCGTTGACACGCTGCACCGGCCGGTTCATCGCCGCGGCCAGCACCTCACCCGCGAACGCCTCCAAACGCTCCTTCACCACCACCGGCGCATCCGCATCCACCGCCATCACAGCCATGATGCCTCCTCGCGTCGAGAACCTCAGACGCAAGAAGAATTCGGCAGCGCAGCCCCAAACCCTACCCACACCTAACAAAGCACTATTAGGCGGCATCGTGGATCGTGATCACGTAGCCGTCGGGGTCTGCGACTGCGAAGGTGCGGCCGAACGGGCCGTCAAAAGGGGCGGTCACGATCGCGACCCCCGCCCGGCGAGCTCGATCGTGCAGCGCCTGGGCGGCATCGACCTTGACCCAGACCGCGATACCAAGACCGGGCTGGCCGGCGTCAAGGTCAGTGGCGGGCAGCAGTTCGCGGACCGCGAACGGGATCGGCTGGGTCGCGAAGACCACGGCGCCGGGCGGTGAGGCCGGCGCGCGGCGCAGGCCGAGACGCTCCTCATAGAACGCGGCGGCGGTGACGAGATCACGGACCTGCAGGGAGACGAAGTCAGGACCAGCGGGCATCAGCAGCACTCCTCTAGCTTGTCAATGTGTTGACGTCCAGCATACGTCAATATGTTGACGTGGGTCAAGTCGATCTCGACACAGCCGTCGGCTACATCCTCAAACGCGCCACCGTCGCCCTGCGGACCGCGATGGACGCAGCCCTGCGAGACCACGATCTGACCGTCGCTCAATACTCCTGCCTGGAACAGCTCGCCCACACACCCGGGCTCACCAACGCCGCACTCGCACGCGGCACGTTCGTCTCCCGCCAGGCCATGCACCAGCTCCTAGGCACGCTGCGAAGCGCCGACCTTGTCCAAAGCGATGGCTCCGGCCGCCACGAACACTTCACCCTCACCGACACCGGCGCCAAGCGCCTCGTCGGCGCCTCCGCGGCCGTCGCCGCCGTGCAGGAGCGAATGCTCGCCACCTTCGACCCCGAGCAGCGACGACGGCTCTACGCCGACTTGGCCGCGTGCGCCGACGCTCTCAGCTAACACCGCATATCGATGACGTGCCCCCTGCTGACCCACGCGACTCGAGGGCATCCATCGCCAATGACGCGCTGGACCGCGCTTCTGGTTTGTCGCCCAGGCGGCACAGCCGAGGAGGCTGCCGCCCTCCGCACGACCAAGCAGCGACAACCCCGGCCAACGATGCCCGTCCCGTTCCTTGGCCTCAACTGGTCGGTGCACCACCCCTGACCCTGGGGATCGTGTCATTCCGTCCGGCGCTGTCGAGCGAAGGCCGTAGGCCGAGCGAGATCAGCGCTCGGACGGGTCCGCTTGCGGGGCGCTGTCGATCAGTTCACTGAGTTTCTGAGCGGGGGTGCGGAACCCGAGTGTCTGCCGCGGCCGGTCGTTGAGTTTGCGGGCGACCTCATCGAGTTCTGCCTGTGTGATGCCGGCAAGGGTCTTGCCTTTGGGGAAGTACTGACGAAGCAGCCCGTTGGTGTTCTCATTCGACCCTCGCTGCCACGGGCTGCGGGGATCGCAGAAGTAGACCTGCACTCCAGTCTCAACGGTGAACCGTCGGTGCTCGGCCATCTCCTTGCCCTGGTCCCAGGTCAGCGAACGGCGAAGCTGTTCGGCAGCGTGATGATGCTCGCCCCGAGCGCCTCGCAGACAGGCTCGGCGTTCGTTCCGTCCGGCAGCGCGACGAGCTGGCAATAGCTGGTCTGGCGCCAACGCTGATATGGCGGGTCGTTTGTCAAGGGGGCAGGTGGAAGTTTCGCCGTGAGCTGGGTCGCGGACGGGGGTGTGGCGGGTGTCTCAGGAGGGCGGGACGTCGGGCTCGGTGACGGCGTTGCCAGTCTGAAATGCGGGGATTTGCTTACCCCATGGCCCTGTTTCTGCTGCCGGCGGTGCGCGGGTCTAGGAACGAGCGTGGCCCGGGGGGTGCTGCTCATAGCTCGATCGCGCGTGCCGGCCGCTGTGTCGGCCCGGCGTCCCGGCCTCCTGAGCCGGGGTGCTGCTGTCTGTGTGGTGAAGCTGGCTGGTTCAGGGTGCGGTCGCGGCGGCCCAGAGGAAGCAGGACAGCTCGCGGGCGACCGCGACGATCGTGACGTTGTGGGGCTTGCCGCGCGCTTTCATCGAGGTGTAGAGGTGATGCAGGCGCTGCTGGGCGCGGTTGGAGATCTGCAGGATGTGGTCGGGCTGCCCTTCCTGGCGGTTGCGCGAGGGTCGCGCCGACCCGCGGTTCGCGGGCGTAGTGCCAGGCGGACTCGACCAGCAGTCGGCGGGCGAGCTCGATCCGGTCTTCGTGATCGACCCGTGCCGGTCGCTCTCGCCGGACTGCGAGCGTGACGGGGTCAGCCCGAGCCAGCTCCCGACGCGGGTGGGCTTTCTCGAACCGTGCCCAGTCGGCGCCGAGCTCGAGGTGGATCGCGAGCGCGGTGAGCGTGTCCACGCCGCGGAACGCGCGCAACCGGGCGACGGTCGGCCACCACGCCGGGTCGGTCGCGAGCTCGCCGATCCGCTCGGCGAGCATCTTCTTGCGGGCGGTCAGCCCGTCCACGCACGCGATCAGGTCCGCCCACGTCAGCTGCTGACATCGGCTCGCGGAACTGCTGGGCGGCGAGCCAGCGGCGATGCTCCTGCGTCCAGGTCGACGGCTCGGGATAGACCCGGCCGTGGCGCAGCAGCATCTTCGAGACGCGATGGCGCGCGTTCATCAGATCCCGCCGGCACGCGTCATGCGCGCGCGTCAGCTCCCGTCCGGCCTCGACCTGCGTCGAGGGCACCACGACCGGGTGCAGCGACCCGGCGATCAGACACCGCGCGAGCAGCTCGGCGTCCTTGCGATCGGTCTTGACCCGATCGCTCTTCCCGCGCGGCGTCAGGCCCGGCGCGATCACCTCGATCCCGACCCCCGCCGCGACCGCCGCGCGGTAGAGCCCGTACCCCGTCGGCCCGGCCTCATAGCACGCCCGCACCGGCCCCGACAGCGTCGCGCAGCCACTCGACCGGCGCGTCGACCCCCGGCCCGAACCGCATCCGCGTCAGCTCACCGGTCATCACATCGATCGCCGCGGCATGCGTCGACCGGGCGTGGACATCGAACCCGACATAGGTCATCGTTCCGGGCATGGCCGGACCTCCTCACTCAGTCTGGGGTCAGCCGGAGCCGTTCTCCGGCCAGACAAATCCCCGCGAGGAGCGTCCGGCCACTCAGCCCGGCAGGCAACCCCTGCAACCGGGCGCCCGAGCCATAGTGTCTAGGGTCGCGATCGCGGTGTCACGGTTGCCCAACAACAGATCGCCTTCCCAGTGCCCGGGGACGGCACGGTCGATGACCTCCGCTGGTCGCTCGGAGATCGTCACCATCCCGGCGAGCCGGCCGGGGCCCTGCCCGCGGTTGGAGTGTGTGCGGGCGTAGCGTTTCTGCCGTCCCGTCCGCAGATGCTGGGTCAGCTCGCGGCGCAACACTCCGCGCGACTGCACGAACAGGGCGCGGTAGATCGTCTCGTGCGAGACCTGCATCAGCTCATTGTCGGGGTACTCGATCCGCAGCCAGCCGGCGATCTGCTGCGGCGAGTGATCCTGCTCGAGCCGCTCGATCACCAACTCGCGCAGCTCCGGGCAGAGCTCAAGCTTCGACGGCCGCGGACGCCTGGCGCGCCGCCACGCCGTCTGCTCAGCCCGATGAGCGCGATAGCTGCCACGGCCACCGCACCGATTGATCTCACGGGACACCGTCGTGTGCGACCGGCCGAGCGTTCGGCCGATCGCCCGGGCCGAGTCGCCTCGCGCGATCCCGCGAGAAATCTCCTCACGCTCATCCAGCGTCAGGCAACGCTCCGCCCAACGACGCGGCCGCGGGCGGATCCCGCCCATCCGCTGCAGGTACTTACTCACCGTCCGCTTCGACATCACCAGCCGCCGCGCGATCTCAGCATCGCTGATCCCCTCCGCTCGCAACACCCAGATCGCGTCCTTCACGTCCTCGGTCAGATAGTGACCCTTCGACATCTCCACACCCCAGCTCGTTGGTCAGCGAACCGCTGACTCTCCCGGATGGTGCGGCGACAGCCTGAGACCGCCTCGGAAAGGAGGGCTGAGCAACCAGAGCGGCAACCGACCTGCTCCTCGCCAGAAGCGCAACCGAACGCGAGAGCCACCCAGCTTGGGTTTGCGCGACCGCTCCAGGAACTCACAGAGGGTCTAGCGCTCCACGCCGCCTGGCGACGTCGAAGGTCGTGTCGAGCGGCCTGGCGTCCGCCGGTGCCAGCCGGTCGTTGGCGAAGCCCTCGAGTGCGGCGATCGCGTTCAAGCACGCGACCTCGAGCTCGAACGCACGCTGCTCCTGCAGCGACCGGACGTGGGCCTCGGTGATCTGCTGCACCATTTGTGAGACCTGCCGGACGAGCTCTTTGCTGGTCCGCGCTGGGCGGTGCCTGAGCAGTGCGTTACACGCATCGCGCCCGGCCTGGGCCGCCAGCCACCGGCGCCTGTCGCCGGCGATCCTGTGGATCGTTGCTGAGGCGCGGAGCGCGTAGGCCGCCTCCGCGATCGGGCCGGGTGTCGGCTCGACCCGCAGCGACCACGTGTTCAGGACCGCCGCCGCGTCCCTTGCGGCGTGCGCCCACGTCACCTGATCGCCGGGGTCGACCTTCGCGAGATCCTGGCGTAGCTGCTCGAGCCCGACCTCGGCGCGGGCGAGCAGCTCCGCGCCGGGCGGAAGGGGCGCTCGCGCCCGTGGGTTGTTCCACACCTCGCGCCACCGTCCGGGGGTCCAGGTCGGGCCAGTTGCCCGCGGCGCGGATCGCGGTCAGCTTCAGGTCGTGCCCGAGGCGGGTGCCGCTGAACCACGGCTCACCGCGTCCCTTGAACGCCACGCTGTACCCGACGACCTGTTCGCCGCCCTTGGCGAACCGTGGCTTGACACGCAGCCCCTCGGCGCGCAGCAACGGCCACGAAGTCGACCTCGTCGCGGGCGGCCTTGGCCGCCTCGCTGACGATCCGCTCGAGCGTGCGGCGCGTCCCGTTCGCCGGCCGGGCTGTCGCCGGGTCAACCGCGCTCGACCCGCCCGCGTCCTGTCCGGCGCGGCTCACCGGCGCCGTCAGCGACCGGCTCCCCGACGTCGATCCCGCGCGTCGTAGTCGCTCTCAAGCTCGCCCCTGACGAACCCCTTCTGACCACGCTTGTGCTGATGCCCGTCGACGCGGGAGAGCTGGAACGTGCTGCCATCCGTGCGCTCGAACACGAGCTCCTGAGCGATCTCGTCGCACGCCTGCATGGGACCGCTCACGCTCCCGGTAGTCGCTCCACACGCGTGCCGTCCTCGGCGACGATGTTCGCCGGCGATGTGGATGTGATCAAGGCCCTGGGATCCGCTGCCACCGTGATGCACCGCCACCCACCTGCAGGGCGCGTCGCTGCCGCGCCCGTGGAACTCCATCCTGGTCATGAACGCCTCGGCGACCTGGCCCCACTGCTCGTCGGTCAGCTTCTCTCCCTCGGGCAGCGTCAGCGACCAGCCGCGGTAGTGCGCCGGCTTCAGCTCACCGGTCAGCTCCCACCGCGTCGTCCCGTCCGGCTGCTCCACCGCGACCCTCTCGGTCCGGCGCCTCGGGTAGCTTCCCGAACGTGTGCATCGGCTCATCCAGCCACGCCGTGATCGCCTTCACGTCACCGGTCACAAGCAGCTCCCCAGGGCCCTTCTCAGGCAACGCCTCCCACGCCTTGCGCACCGATCAAATGAGGGTTCACATGCTCGCCTCGATGGCCCTTGCCGATCAGGTAGGCGATCCGTTTCGCGGTCTCACCACCACCGCTGATGTTCGGGATCACCGAACCTCCCGCAGCACTTCGGTGAGCTGATCGCGCAGGCCCGCGAGCTCCTCAAGCTCCTGGCGTAGCTGTCGCTCAGCGACGACCTGCTCGGCGATGTTGGCCTGGTGCGCGAGCTGATTCAGGCTGCCGGTCACGTTCGCCAACAGTCGGTTCACCCTCCACAACGCCGTCAAAACCGACTCGCGCAAGTCCCGATCCCACGTCCCGGACAACGCCGACTCCACCAGCAAACGACCGACCGTCACACCCTTCGCCGCAGCCAAACGATCGAGCTGCTCCCGCTCCTCAGGGCTACAGCCGCAACGTGAACTGCGGCCGCCGTGGACGCCTCGAACGCCCGCCGTGGCCGCACCGCCTTTCGACAGGTTCGCTCACGCGAACCACCTACAGCCCAGCGCAGCGACCCACCGTTCACGGTGGGGTCCGTAGGCCGCGCGCGCAGCGGCGGCCGCCTCTCTCGGTGCGCGTCAGCGCCGAGAGCAAGCGTAAATGGTCATGACCATTTACCCAGCTTGCTGGCCTCCGTGCCATAGACGGAGAGTGTACCGTCGGCGAACCACTGGCTGGCCCGCCGGGACATGGTCGCCACAGGACGCGAACCCCCGCCGAGCCGCGGCGGCTACAGGCCGGCAAAGACCGCTTAAGAGGCGGCGGCCGTCGATTACTCGCCGAGCGCGGGACGGCACCCGAACCGCGTGACGATGCCTCTTTGGCTCGGCAGAGTGCTATGTACACCACCTTCGGCTGCGCCGGGAACGGCCGCGTCGTCATGCGGTCCCACCGCGTAGGGGTCGCAGGGCCGGAAAGCTAGACTTAAGCCATGCCACGCACACGGGCAGACGGCCGCAAGGTGCTCGCCAGCTATAAGAGCTGGGCGGACTTCGCTCATTCGCTCGACCATGTCGAGCTGCACCCTCCCGTCGACAACTACGGCGAAGCTCCAGCACCGCCGGCGAAAAAAGTGGTGCCGAGCGTGTCGCGCGTGCGCTACGCCCGGCCAGCAAGCTAGCGGAACTACGCGAGGCCGCTAGTGGAGGGTGAGGACGCGCCGGCCCTCCGGGTCGAGCGCATCCTCGGGGCGCTACACGAGCAGGGTGTCAAGTACGTGCTCGTGGGTGGCGTAGCGGGCGCCTACCACGGTGCGTCGCGCGCTACCACCGACGTGGACATCTGCCCGGCCTGGGACCGGGAGAATCTGCGCCGCCTCGCTGAAGCGCTGCGGTCCCTCGGCGCGCTGGAGAAGGCCGGCGGGGTCATGCCCGACGCGCAGTTGATCCATAGCCGTGAGGTCACGAACTGGCGAATCGCCATTCGGCGATGTCGACGTCCTGCTCGGCATCCCCGAGAAGTCACAGAACGAGCGGGCCCAGTACCGCAAGCTCGCCGAGGATGCGCTGGTGGTCGAGGTCGGCACCGACAGTGTGCTCGTCGCGTCGCTACCCGCGCTGATCCGCTCAAAAGAGATCGCCGACCGCGAGAAGGACCACGAAGCACTGCCCGAACTGCGCGCACTCGAAGCCGCGCAGCGCACAGAGCACCCGCGTCCGGCGCAACCGAGCATTCCAACCGCTGCAAGGGACCGCGGCCAAGAGCGATAGCCGCGACGGCGACTACCGATAAGTAGCTGGAGATCCGCGCCGAAGGTCGCATCGACGGCCAACTCATCTGATTGCGGACTGCCTCGAGCTGCGATTGCGACCATGGCCGCTCTTGCGAGTTCAGTGCACGGTGTTGACCCAGAGGTTGACCCAAGACTCCCAGAGGAGCGCATGTCTGCGGCGGACAGCCTCCATAACCATCGGCATAGCAGGGTTTTTCATACAAGCCCGCTGTCGGACTCGAACCGACAACCGCCTCATTACAAGTGAGGTGCGCTACCAGTTGCGCCAAGCGGGCGTTCGCTGGAGAGTTTCGCAGCTGTCGCGGCCACCCTGCGCCGTGCGCCGCCGCTAGGACTCGGGACTGGGCGCCCGGCTGGTGGCAGCCGGGCGCTGTGCGAGCGGTGGATTGGCGGCCGCACGTGCGAGCGTGGCGGTCATCTCCGCCTCCGCTGCCGCCGCCGACTCGGCGAGCGTCTTCGCCGTGTCGCAGATCTCAGCCATCGCGACAGCCGGTGGCTCGCTCGCGAGCGACGCGGCCTTGAGGCCGTGTCGACGCGGGCGCCAGACGCGCAGGTACTCGGCCGCCAGATACGACCCGAGCACTATCAAGATCGCGCCGAACTGAGCGACCACTGTCTGGACGTTCGGGAACAGGGAGAACCACTGGCCGAGCCAGCCGGGCCAGTGGCCGATCGAGGTCGTGCCGATCCAGCCGGCCAGCTGCATCTCATTGATCTCCTCGCCGACCATCACGAACAGGACTACGAGGAGCATCGCGCCGGTGATGATCAGCAGCCGCTTGTAAGGAAGCTTCTGATGCAGCGTGAAGGTCATGATGCCGACTGCGGAGGTGAAGATCAGGCCGAGCGTGACGCCCTCCAGCACGACGCCGGAGCCGAAGTGCACGCGCAGATTCTGCAGGAAGATCACAACCTCGAAACCCTCTCGGTAGATCGAGGTGAAGCCGAGCAGACCGAAACCCAGCAGCGTCGCGCGCATGGTCTGCCCCTCGCCGCTCAGCAGGCCCTTGCGGCGCTTGTGGTGGTGGGAGATCCAGCCGGTCCAGTAGACCTTGTGGAAGAACCAGTTCATCACCACCAGCAGGACGATGATCGCCGGGATCCCCGTTGCGGCCTGCAGGCTCAGGCCGCTGCCGCCGAGAAGATCGATGATCCCGATGGCCGCGAACCAGGTTCCAACGGTTGCGAGCAGACCGACGCCACCGCCGATCGCCACGGGTCGCTTGTAGACGCGGTTGGTGCCGCGGAAGCTGGCGGTGACCGCGGCGAGCACGAGGATCGTCTCGAGTCCCTCGCGGAAGACCAGGATCGCACTGTTGATCACCGCCGTCGTGCGGCTCATGTGCTCAGCGTTGGCCGCGTTGCTCGGGTCGGTCGTGCCACCGGAGGAGTGCCAACCCAGGATCACCGCCGCGACGGCGATCGCGAGCACGATGCCCACCCACAGGTAGAAGCTCCACTTCTGGTGGGAGTGACCCTTGGCTCGCCCGGCTGTCTGACTACTGGTCGTCATCTCGACGTTATTCCGAGTCCCGCGGTCGGATTATGGCCCGGCTGGACCGTATCACACCTTAGGGTGCCCTAACCGCCGGAGCACGCGGCCCTTACGAGAACTTAGGTTGCCCTAAAACGTCCCGCGCGGCGGTGTTCGCACGGGGCGACTAGCCTCGTGGTTCGATGCCCAGGTCCACCGCAGCACCGCCTAGCTTCGAACTCCAGAGCCACTCGACGCACTCCGACGGGGAGCTCTCCCCGGCAGCGGTCGTGAACGCCGCCGTGCAGGCCGGCGTCGAGCTGCTGGCGCTGACCGACCATGACAGCGTCGCCGGTGTCGGCGAGGCCGCCGATGCGGCCGCAGGGCACGGGCTCCGTCTCGTCTCCGGAGTCGAGATCTCGGTGCTGGATCCCGTCGCCCGTGACCTGCACGTGTGCGGATACCTCATAGATCCGGCCGATCCGGCGCTGGGCGCCCAACTCGCCCAATCACGCGGGCGAACGCGAGTGCCGGGCCCGGCGGATGATCGAGGCGCTGGAGCAGGACGGCTGGGTCCTGGACCATGGGCAACTCGACACCCGGCAGGCAGCCGGCGGAAGCCTGGGTCGTCCGCACCTGGCGCAGGCGGTGGTCGCGCACGCGGATAACGCCCCGCGCCTGCAACGCGAGCGGCTCACCAACCCATCCGCGTTCCTCGAGGCCTACCTGATCGAGGGTCGGCCGGCTTTCCGCGAGCGCGAGGCTCCGTCCGTGGGCGAGGCGATCGAGCTGATCCACGGTGCCGGAGGCGTGGCCGTGTGGGCGCATCCGTTCTGGGATCTGGCAAGCGACGGCGAGGTGATCGCCACGCTCGAGCGCTTCGTGGGCTTGGGCCTCGACGGTGTCGAGGCCTTTTACCCCACCCACACGCGCGCGCAAACGGACCTGCTGGTGCGGCGCTGCGCGGAGCTGGACCTGCTCACCACCGGCTCATCCGACTTCCATGGCCCCCACCACCGTGACTTCAACCACTTCCGCCGCTTCAGTACCTTCGGTCACAGGGCCAACCTCGGGCCGATCGGCTGATCCTGCGGCGGACCGATCGGCTGATCGTGCGGCGACCGACCGGCTGAGTCACGCGGCGACAGCCCTGGAGGCGAGGTGCTGCCCCACCTTGCGCTTGACGCGCTGCAGCGCATTGTCGACGGTCTTGCAGTCACAGCCGAGGCGCTGGCTGACTTCCTCATATGAGCGCCCGTCCAGGTAAAGCGAGAGCACGCGCGACTCCAATTCGGAGAGCGAGGTCGAGATGCAACCGACCAGCGCCCGCAGTTCCTCGGAGCTGATGACCTGGTTGACCGGGTCGTGAACGGGTGAGCCGGCGATCATCTCGTCGAGCGTGGGCTCGCTGTCGGCACCGCTGCCCCCAGCGGGTGTGCTCGAGAAGGACACGTACTGATTCAGCGGAGTGTGCTTGTTCCGCGTGGCCGTCTTGACGGCTGTGATGATCTGCCGAGTGATGCAGAGCTCAGCGAAGTTGCGGAAGCTCGACTCCCGGTCGGTGCGGTAATCGCGGATCGCCTTGTAGAGCCCGACGAGGCCCTCCTGGATCAGGTCGTCGGCGTCCCCGCCGGCGAGGAAGTAGGAGGACGCCTTGAGACGTACGAAGCCGTAGTAGCGGCGTACGAGACGGTCGTAGGCGTCGGGGTTACCGGTTTTGGCGAGGGCGATCAGATAGCCATCCTCAACCTGTAGTTGACCCTTCGGGTTTGATGAAATTCGTGCCACGGCGACTTTCCTTTGCGGCGTCGCCGGCCCCGGCCTGACGACGGTTGGAATTGCGTGGCGCGTCACCTCCCCTGGCGCCGCTGCCTATTCAGTTAGCGCTGCAGGGCGGTGTCCTCCCCAGAACTACGCCCTCACTTCCCAACCCAGACTAAAGCTCGAGTTGATGCTTAGCTTGTACTGGGGCGCCAGCTTCGCATAACACTGCACCAGTGTCAAGCGCCTGTCGTGCCCTGGCCACCGAGTCCTGCCTGTGGGCGCGACAAATCGGCGGCAGCGAAGCTCGCCAGCAGTGAGTTGTGCGCGAGCACCTCGAGCGTCGTGAGGTCCAGACCGAGCGCGCGGTGCAGGGCTAGATAGTTCTCGGCGACGTAGCCGCCGAAGTAGGCGGGATCGTCTGAGTTGACCGTCACAAACACCCCCGCGTCGAGCAGCTGCGGCAGCGGATGCTGCTCGAGCGACTCGACAGAGCGGAGCCTGACGTTCGAAAGCGGACAGACCGTGAGCGGCACCCGGTCACTCGCAAGACGTCGCAGGAGCGCGGCGTCCTCGACGGCACGGATGCCGTGATCGACACGCTCCACGCCCAGCACGTCCAGCGCCTCCCAGACATACGCGGGTGGACCCTCCTCGCCTGCGTGCGCGACCTTGCGCAGCCCGAGCTGCTCGGCTGCGGCAAAAACCTCGCGAAAGGCGCTCGGTGGGTTTCCGACCTCGGCTGAGTCGAGTCCCACCCCCTGGACGACATCGAGGTGCTGTGCCAGGCCCTCGAGCGTGTTCATCGCCTCGGCCACCGGCCGGTCACGCACGAAGCAGGCGATCAGCGTGGCCGAGATCCCATGCCTTGCGGGCGCGGCCTGGACCGCACCGCGCAGGCCCGCGATGACGTCGTCGAGCGCCACGCCCCGGCTGGTGTGGGCCTGCGGGTCGAAGAAGATCTCGGCGTGCCGCACGCCATCGCTGGCCGCTCGCTCGAGGTAGGCATTTGCCAGCTCGGCGAAGTCCGCCGGACGGCGCAGGACGTCCATGCACTCGTAGTAGAGATTCAGGAACGACTGCAGATCCGCAAAGTCGTAGGCACGCGCCAGCGCCTCGACGGTCGGGAAGCGGAGCTCGACGCCGTTCCGCCTGGCCAACGCGAAGGCGAGGTCAGGCTCCAGGGTCCCCTCGATATGCAGATGCAGCTCCGCCTTTGGCAGCGCGCGGATTTCTTCAATCACTACGGGTCATCCTGCTGGTCGGTGGAGCCTCAAGCATGGCGTTCATCTCACCCCGCAGTCGCGGCGTAGAGCAGCACCGCTGCGGCGGCACTGACGCTGAGCGAGTCGATCCGGCCGCGCAGCGGTAGGGAGATCAGGGCATCGCAGGCCGACGCCACGCGCGGGCGCAGGCCCTTGCCCTCAGACCCGAGGACCAATACGACCGGTCCGCTGAAGTCGACCTGGCGGTAGTCAAGCTTCGCTTCACCGTCGGCGCCATAACACCAGAAGCCGCGGGCTTTGGCCACCGTCAGGAAGTCCGTCAGGTTGCGAACGTGTGCCAGCGGCAGGTGCTCGACGGCACCGGCTGAGGCCTTGCATACGGCTGGTGTGACCTCAGCGGTGCGGCGCTCCGGCAGCACCACCCCCGCGGCGCCGGCGCATTCCGCCGAGCGGCAGATCGCGCCGAGGTTCTGCGGGTCCTGGACCTGGTCGAGCGCGACGATCAGTGCCTGCTCATGATCGAGCAGCGAGTCCGCCTCCACGTACTCGTACTCAGAGACATCGGCGCAGATGCCCTGGTGCCCGTCGGAGCCGGCGTGACGGGCGATCTCGTCGGCCGCAGCGATCGTGGTGCGGACACCGGCCGCCGTCAGCCATGGCTCGCGCGCGGCATTTGTCGTCGCCCACACGCGGCTGACCTCGCGGGGGCCCCGGAGCGCCTCGTGCACGGCGTTGCGTCCATAGACGACCATCAGATCTTGAGCAACTCGGGACCGTCGGCGCCGTCGCGCACCTCCCAGCCGAGCTCGCGCAGCTCCAGCCGGATCGCGTCCGCTCGCGCCCAGTCGCGCGCGCCGCGTGCCGTCTCTCGGTCACGCAGGAGCGCTTGCGCCTCGACCGGCGCACTCACCAAATCGACATCCAACAGGTCCTCGAGCGCCAGCACCCCGAGCATCTCGCGCAGATCGACGTCGCCGACTGGCGCGGCCGAGCGGTTCGCCTCTCGCACCCAGTCGAAGGCCGCCGCCAGCGCGCGCGGGGTGTTGAAGTCCTCCGCCAGCGCATCGAAGAATTCGGCCCGCAGCGGGCCGGACCAGGCTGGTGAGGCGCCGGGAACGAGCTGTCGTGCCGCCTCGCGGAGGCGCTTGACGCTGCTGGCGGCGGCGCTCAGACGGTCGTCGTCGAACTCGATCGGCTGGCGGTAATGTCCGGCACAGAAGTATGCGATCAGGGCGTCGCGCCCGTACACGGCGAGCGCCTCGTGCAGGAGAAACGTGTTGCCGACCGACTTCGCCATCTTCTCATGGTCGAGCCGCACCATCCCGTTGTGCACCCACAGACGCGTGAGCGCCTGCCCATGCGCGGCGCAGGTCTGGGCGGCTTCGTTCTCGTGGTGTGGGAAGGTCAGATCGGAGCCGCCGCCGTGGATCTCGAACCCAAGCCCGAGCAGCTTCTCGGCCATCGCCGAGCACTCGATGTGCCAGCCCGGCCGGCCACGCCCCCAGGGCGCGTCCCAGGCAGTGTCCTCGTCCGGCTTCTGCGCCTTCCACAGCGCGAAGTCGACGGGATCGCGTTTGCGGTCAGCGCCCTCCTTGCCCTCGCCCTGGTCGAGGTCCTCGAGGCGACGGTGGGAGAGCTCGCCATAGCGGGCGTAGCTGCGCACGGCGAAGTACACGTCACCGTCGACGGCATAGGCGTGGCCGCGCTCGATGAGCAGCCCGATCAGCGCGACGATCTCAGCGATCGTTTCGCTCGCGAGCGGCTCATGGTCGGGACGGCCGAGCCCCAGCGCGTCGGTGTCGGCGATGTAGTGCGCGGTCATCTCGCGCGCGAGCGTGGCCGAGTCGACACCGGCGGCGATCGCGGCGGCGTAGATCTTGTCGTTGACGTCGGTGATGTTCGCGACAAACGTGACCGCATAGCCCTCGTGCACGAGGAAGCGCTTGAGCAGCGAGAAGACGACGAAGGGTCGTGCGTTGCCGATGTGTATCCGTCCGTAGACGGTGGGCCCGCAGGCGTAGATCCCGACCTTGCCCGGCTCGCGGGTGCGCAGCGGGAGCACCTCGCCGCTGAGCGTGTCGTGCAGCGTGATCTCTCGCACTGACCAGAAGTTAGACGGTGGACGCCTGGGGGTCCGGCCTCGTGATCGTCGCGATCGCGATTGCCGCCGCGCCCTCGAGCCGGCCCACGAAGCCGATGCCCTCACCTCGGGTTGACTTGAGGTTGAGCTGGGCGTCGGCGACGCCGAGCGCGACGACCAGGCGCGCGTGCATCGCCGCACGGTGTGGCAGCAGCTTCGGCTGCTCGATCACGACGGTCGCATCGACATGGTCGATCACGCACTCGCGCTGCGCGAGCAGCTCAACCGCGGCCTGCAGCAGCTCGATGGAATCGGCGTCACGGTAGCGCTCGTCGGTATCCGGAAAGTGCTCACCGATGTCTCCCAGCCCGGCAGCCCCGAGCAGCGCGTCGATGATCGCGTGGGTGAGGACGTCGGCGTCGGAGTGGCCGAGCAGACCGTGCGTGTGTGGGATCGCAACACCGCCGATCACAAGCCGCCGCCCCTGGACCAGTTGGTGGCAGTCGTAGCCGATTCCAGTCGCGATGGTCACCGGACGTTCCTCTCGGCCAGGAGCAGCTCGGCGAGCCGGAGATCGAGCAATGTCGTGATCTTGAAGTTCTCCGCTGGTGCCGACAACACTGCGACGGTACCGCCTTGGCGCTCGACCAGCCACGCGTCGTCGGTCGCGGCCGCAAGCAGCTCCGGTGGCGCGGCGAGCGCGCGCTCAAGTGCCTCGCGGCGGAAGACCTGCGGAGTCTGAACGGCCCAAAGCCGCGAGCGGTCGAGCGTCAGCTCCACCGTTCGTCCCTCGGCGCCGACCTGCTTGATCGTGTCCGCCACGGGCGCCGCGGCGATCACGGCGTCGGCGCCGCCCCGCTCCAGTTCCGCAACGGCCTCGGCGAACAGCACAGGCGCGGCCAGCGGGCGCGCAGCGTCGTGGACGATCACGACTTCGCCGCCCGGTGCGGCCGCCAACGCGGCACGTACGGACTCGGAACGTGTGCCTCCGCCCGCGACTGCGAGCACACCCGCGGGCGCGGCATCGAGCCGGTCGGCGGGCAGCGCGACGACGATCGCGTCAACGGCGTCCACCTCGCGCAGCGCGATCACGCTCCATTCGAGCATCGGGCGGCCTGCGACGGTAGCGAGCGCCTTGGGTCCGTTGGACCCAAGCCGCTCGCCCCGCCCCGCGGCCACGATCAGCGCGACCGCCATCTTTCTGACGTCTACTCCGCCGGAACGGTGACCGGTTTGACGTTACCCGCGCCCTCGAGGATCACGCTGGTCAGATGGGCGTCAGCCTGCTCCTCGTCCATGTCAAGCGCATACGTCATCTCCGATACAAGGATCTTCTTCACGCGCGTGTACATCTGCTTCTCACCGGTCGAGAGCCCCTTTTGGTGCTCGCGGATCGCCAGATTGCGCACCACCTCAGCCAGTTCGTAGATGTCGCCCGTCTTGATCTTGTCGCGGTTGTGCTTGAAACGCCGATTCCAGTTCTTCGGCATGTCCGAGCACTCATCCTGGAAGAGGGCCATGACCTTTTCCAGCGTCTCGTCGTCCATCACGCGCCGCAGCCCCGCGACGGCGGCGTTCTCGGTCGGGACCATCACAGTCATGTCGTTGTGGAGGATCTTGATCGTGAGGTACTCGCGACTCTCTCCGAGGACGTCCTTCATCTCCTTCTTGAGCACCTTGCCCGCGCCATGGTGCGGGTAGACGACGCTGTCGCCGACCTCGAAATCGATCCGGGCCAGCGGCACGATGTCTTCTAGTTCCTCGAGTAATACCTCGTCCTCCAGGTGCTCTTCGATCATGTCAGTGATGGTGTCCTCCCTTGTTCGGCCAGCCGGGTGAGGTGCCGATACTGCGGACTTCAGGTCTGCAGGTAGCGGTCGACCAGATTGATCTCCTGCAGTCGGCGAAGGCCCTCACGGATGTCCTTCGCCCTGATTTCGCCGACTCCGTCGACGGTTTCCAACTCGCCGTCACTGGCGGCGAGAAGCTCTTCCAACCCTCCGAACTCATCGATGATCCGCTTGACAACCAGTTTCGGCAGGCGCGGGATGCGCCCCAGGATCCGGATGCCGCGGGGCGAGATCGGATAGTCGAGGGTGTTCAGCTTGCGGTCATAGCCCAGCAGTTCGGCGAGGCGGCCAAAGTCGAGCAGATCCTGGTGCGGCAGGCGCACGAGCTGATCGAACGCGATCGAGAACGCCTCATCGGTGTCCTCCAGCAGGTAGTCGTGGACCAGCGCCGCCTTGTCGCCGGAGACGCCGACCATCGTCTCGTCGAGCTGCATCTCGATCAGGCGCCCCTCTGTGCCGAGTTCGACGATGTAGCGCTCGATCTCCACCGCCATACGTGTGACGAGCTCGGCGCGCTGCAGCACGGTGAGCACGTCATGCAGCGTCGCGCCTCCCTCGAACTCCAGTGCCGTCTGGCGCGTCGAGACCTGGTCCAGCCGGCTGCGGTACTTGTCGAGTGTCGCGAGCGCCTGGTTGGCCTTGGCGAGCACGACCGGAATGTCAGCGAGGATGTACTTGACTCCATCGACGTAGAGCGATACGACCTCACGTCGTTCAGAAATCGCGACCACGGTGGCGTCGGTCTGCTTGGACACGCGCTCCGCCGTGCGGTGACGCGTGCCGGTCTCGAGCGTGTGGATCGTCGGATCGGGGGTCAGCTGGATGTTCGCGTAGGCGATCTTCGTGGCATTGGAGCTCAGCACGATCGCCCCGTCCATCTTCGCCAGCTCGTAGAGCAACGCCGGGGTGTAGTCCAGGTCCAGCTTGATCCCACCCGAGAACAGGAACGCGAGATCGTCCGCGTCACCTATGACGATCAGACCGCCGGTGTGCGCGTGCAGGATGTTGTCGAGCCCCTCGCGCAGGGCCGTTCCGGGCGCAACCATCTCGAGCGCCCTGACCATCCGGGACTCCTGTCGAGACTCGAGTTCATCTTTGAACTCTTCCCCGGATCGTAAGGCCATAGGACGGCCGATTTTACGCGCTATTGAGCAAGCGTCATGCGGTCGTGCACAACTAGGGATCGGACCGCGTCTCGCAGCGTGGGGAAGCATCCCGGCTCGGCCACCGGAGCGAGCCCGAACTTCGCCGCCTCGGCGAGCCGCCGGTCACCGTGCGCCACGCGTACGCAGCTCGCCGGTCAGGCCGAGCTCGCCGAAGCACGCCAGCGGGTGGCCTGGTGCCGATTGCAGCGGGACACCCCGAGAGGCACTGGCCACCGCAAGCGCGACGGCGAGGTCGGCACCCGGCTCATCGACGCGCACACCTCCGACGACGTTGACGAACACGTCGGCGTTGCCGAGGCCGATGCCCGCATGACGGCCGAGCACCGCGAGCACGAGCGCCAGACGGTTGCGGTCGATACCGGCCACGACACGCCGCGGCGGCTCGAGTTCGGAGGGCGACACCAGCGCTTGCACCTCGACGAGCAGTGGCCGAGTACCCTCCATGGCGCAGAGGACGACGCTGCCGGCCGCGCGCGTCGCCTCCGCCACGAACCGCGCCGAGGCGTCCAACACCTCCACCAAGCCGTCGTCGCGCATCTCGAACACACCGGCCTCGTTGGTCGAGCCGAAGCGGTTCTTGATGGCGCGCACCGTCCGGTAGGTGCGCTCGCGCTCGCCCTCGAACTGCAACACACAATCGACCAGGTGCTCGAGCACACGTGGGCCCGCCAGTGCACCGTCCTTGGTCACGTGCCCGACCAGCAGTACCGCGATGCCGTTGGCCTTGGCGACACGCATCACCTCGGTCGCGACTTCACGCACCTGCGCGACCGAGCCGGCGGCGCTGGTCAACTCGGCACAGTTGAGCGTCTGCACCGAGTCGATCACGCACACCTCGGGCCGCTCCCGCTCGAGCGTTGTCAGCACGGTCTGCAGGTCAGTTTCCGCGATCACCGGGATCTCGAGTGGCGCGCCCACCGTCAGCCGCTCCGCCCGCAACCGGATCTGCGCGGGCGACTCCTCTGCCGACACATACAGGGTCCGGCGTCCAGCCGCGACCAGATGTGCGAGCGCCATCGTCGTCAGGGTCGACTTCCCGACCCCGGGCGAGCCACCGATGAGCACCATTGAGCCCGGAACCAGGCCGCCGCCAAGCACGTTGTCGAGCTCACCGATGCCCGTGCTCAGTCGCGCGTGACCCTCGCTCGCGATCGCGCCGAGTGGCACAGGCGTCGCTCCCTGGCCACCGGCCCGCTGGCCGGAGGCCCGGACAGACCGTCCAGACGGCCCCGAACGCAGCTCCTCGACCAGCGTGTTCCACTCGCCGCAGCCAGGGCACTGGCCAGACCAACGCAACGACTCTTGCCCGCAGGCGGAGCACACGTGGACAGATCTCGGAGCGGCCATTGCGTCGAGGCTACGCCCGGTCGCTGACGTAAAGTCCGAAACATGCCGACTGCAGGCACGATGGCGACGACGGCGAGCCATTCCCGCAGCCACGCACCAATCACGAGCAGGGTCCGCGCTCCCCGCTGGGTCTTCATCGCCTAGCACCGGCACACGGCGCGCTCGGGGGTGGCCAGCGGGCCACCCCCGAGCGTGAATGGCTTCTAGCTCTCGTCGGATTCGGTGCCGGCATCCGACTCGTGGGAGTCGCCGGCATCACCGTCGTCCGAGCTTCCCTCGGCGCCGGCGCCGGCGCCGACGCCGACCGGCGTGGGCTTGGGTGCAGGCTCGATCACTGAGAGCTTGACTTCGTGCGTGTCCTCGCCCT
>CAVZDL010000009.1:0-58874 GCA_963774025.1 uncultured Conexibacteraceae bacterium | reverse complement strand
GTGCGCGCGGATGCGCCGCTTGCCGGCGTGCCGCTCGCCGTCAAGGACCTCTTCTGCACCGAGGGCATTCCGAGCCAGGCAGGCTCGAAGATCCTCGAGGGCTACCGGCCGCCGTATACGGCCACCGTCGTGCGGCGGCTCAACGAGGCGGGCGCACCGCTGCTCGGCAAGACCAACCAGGACGAGTTTGCGATGGGCTCCTCGAACGAGAACTCGGCGTTCGGACCGGTCCTGAACCCGTGGGACACTCGGCGCGTCCCGGGCGGCTCTTCCGGTGGCAGCGCCGCGGCCGTCGCGGCGGGCCTCGCGCCGTGGGCGCTGGGCACCGATACCGGTGGTTCGATCCGTCAGCCGGCCGCGTTCTCGGGGATCGTGGGACTGAAGCCGACCTATGGCGCGTGCTCGCGCCACGGGATGATCGCCTTCGCCTCTTCGCTCGACCAGGCGGGGCCGCTGACACGGGACGTGACCGACAGCGCGCTGCTGCTCCGCCACATGGTGGGTCAGGACCCCTACGACTCGACCTCGCTGGCGTTTCCCGAGGAGATCAGCCTGCCCTCGCGCGAAGACCTCAAGGGTGTGCGGCTGGGCGTGCCCGAGGAGCTGCTCGGTGCCGAGAGCGGCATCGAACCCGGCGTGCGCGCCAGCTTCGACGCTGCGCTGGTCGAGGCCGAGAAGCTCGGCGCGAGCGTCCTGCCATGCCGGCTGCCGCTCGCCCCGCATGCGCTGTCGGCCTACTACATCATCGCGCCGGCAGAGGCCTCAGTCGAACCTGGCGCGATTCGACGGTGTGCGCTATGGCCTGCGGGTGGCCGGTGACGCCGACCTGACGACGATGTACAGGCGCACGCGCGCACAGGGGTTCGGTCCGGAGGTCAAGCGCCGGATCATGCTCGGAACGTACGTGCTGTCAAGCGGCTACTACGACGCCTACTACGTCACCGCCCTGCGTGTGCGGACGCGCATCGCCGATGATTTCCGCGCCGCCTTCGAGGAGGTCGACTTCATCGTGACGCCGACGGCACCGGGTACGGCGTTCGAGCTCGGCGCGAAGACAGCAGATCCGCTGGCCATGTACCTGAACGACTACTGCACGGTGCCGATGTCGCTTGCCGGAATCCCCGCGATCTCGATCCCGTGCGGGCTTGAGCGACGGCCTGCCGGTGGGACTGCAGCTGGCCGGCCCGGCGTTCAGCGAGAACCGCCTGCTGGATGTCGCGTACGCGATCGAGCAGGCGCTCGGTTTCGACGTCAGCCTCGCCCGGACGGGAGGTGCGCAGGCGTGAGCGCCACCGAGGTCGAGTACGAGCCGGTGATCGGGCTCGAGATTCACGTCCAGCTGAAGACGCGCACCAAGATGTTCTGCGGGTGCGAGCTGTCCTTCGGCGACGAGCCGAACATCCACACCTGCCCGCGCTGCCTCGGACTGCCGGGGACACTGCCGGCGATCAACGCGCAGGCCGTCCACTACGGGATCATGATCGGACTCGCGTCTGGGCTGCGAGATCGCGCCGCGGTCGCAGTTTCACCGCAAGAACTACTTCTATCCGGACCTGTCAAAGGGCTACCAGATCTCTCAGTACGACGTGCCGCTCTGCAGCTCAGGGCGTCTCGGAGACGTGCGCATCCACCGTGTGCACCTGGAGGAGGACGCGGCCAAGCTCGTCCACATGGGGGCGAGCGGCCGCATTCACAGCGCCGACCGCAGCGCCGTCGACTTCAACCGCGGCGGCACGCCGCTGGCCGAGATCGTCACCGAGCCGGACCTGCACTCGGCCGACGACGCGCGTGACTGGCTGAACCTGCTGCGCACGACGCTGCGGGCGATCGGTGTCTCGGACGTCAACATGGAGGAGGGGTCGCTGCGCTGCGACGCCAACGTGTCGGTGCGCCCCGTCGGGTCGAGCGAGCTCGGCACCAAGACCGAGCTCAAGAACATGAACTCGTTCAGGTACCTGGCACAGGGCGTGAAGGCGGAGATCGAACGCCAGATCGAGCTGCTGCGTTCCGGCCGGCCTGTCCTGCAAGAAACGTTGCACTTCGATCCCGCCTCAGGCCAGCTGACACGCCTGCGCTCGAAGGAGGAGGCGCACGACTATCGCTACTTCCCGGAGCCCGACCTCGTGCCGCTGGTAGCGACCGAGGAGATGCTCGAGGCGGCGCGCGCGGCGCTGCCGGAACTGCCGGCAGCGCGGCTGGAGCGTTTCGAGCGAGAGCTCGGATTGCCCGCCGAGCGCGCGCGGGAGCTCGCCTTCAGACCGGAGCTGGCGGACTACTACGAGCGGGTGCTCGCCGCCGGCGATGGCCTCGACCCGGTGCTGGTGGCGAACTGGATTCCAGCGCTTGTCGAGCGGCTCGGCAACGACGCGGATCCGGCCGCGTCCCGGGTCTCGGCGTCCGCGTTCGCGGCGCTCGTACGGCTGGTGGCGGACCGCGCCGTGAGCCGCGACGCGGCGCGAGAGGTGCTGGGGATCCTGGTCGCCGAGGGCGGCGAGCCGGGCGCGATCGTCGAGCGCGAGGGCCTCGCTCCCATCACGGCCGAGGACTCGGGCCTGGCCGACGTCGTCGCCGCGGCGATCGCCGCCGACCCCGATGCCGCAGAGAAGGTCCGTGGCGGGAACATGAAGGCCGTGGGTCCGCTCGTCGGCTACGTCATGCGGGAGACCAAGGGGCGCGCCGACGGCGGTGAGATCAACCGCCTGATCCGCGAGCAGCTGGGGCTCTGAGCGGCACGTCGGCTCTGGACGCCTGGCCGACCGAGCGAGCGCGAACCTTGTACGCAGGGCCAGTGTGCGAGCCGGCCGGGCGGGCGGATCATTCTGTCCATGACCTCACGACCCACAACATCGAAGGTGCTGCTCGTCGCCGACGGCTCGTGCCGCCGCCAGGGTGGTGCAGCGGGCCCGATCCGGCGCTACCGGATCGCGCGGATCCGCCCGGAGAACCGGCCGATCAAGGGCGGTTCTGGCAGCGGGCACATTTCCCGCTGACGTTCGCGACCCGGGTCTCGGACCAAACCGCTGCAGCGACCGGCGGACTGAGTGTTGCTGCAGCGGTTTGGTGCGCGACCGCCACGAGCGCTAGGCTGTATGTCCATGGCTCGCCAGATCGAATCGAGTCGTTCACGCCCGCCGATCCTGCGCAAGGCGGTTGCGGCGCTGGTCATCCTCGCCGTCGGGGTGCTGATCTTCCACATCGTCGCGGGGCTCGTGGTCGCGGTGTTCTGGATCGTCGCGGTGATCGCGATCATCGCCGCCGTGATCTGGGCGGCCAACGAGCTCTTCTGAGCTGAGGCGCCAATGTCGGGCTACGGGCTCGGACTGGTGGTGATCCTGTTCTCCTTCGGCCTCGCCGGCGGGATCATCGGACGCATCAAGGGCAGCTCGTTCACGCTGTGGTTCCTGATCTCCTTCTGCGTGCCGTTCATCGGCCTGCTCACCGCGATCTTCTATCGCTATGAAAGCGAGGAGCTGCGGCGCGAGTGCCCGCGCTGTCACAAGGTCCTGAAGCTCTACGACGCGGTGTGCATGCGCTGCGGCTACGAGCTCGAGTTCCCTGAGGTCGCGATCGCGCCCGCAGGCGAGGTCTGTAGCGGTAACGCGGCGAATCAACTCCGAGTCATTAGACTCAAAACCTCTCGGCGCGGAGTCGTCCGCGCCGTACACGACGCGAGCTTTGGAAGGAGGCGAGCGCTATGCGTGCAGTCGACGCACTGATGGAATGTCTCAAGGCAGAGGGTGTCGACGTGGTATTCGGGCTGCCCGGCGGCGCGAACCTCCCGACCTATGACGCCTTCTACGACGCCGGCATCCGCCACATCCTCGTCCGCCACGAGGCCGGCGGCGGCCACGCCGCGGAGGGCTACGCCAAGGCGACCGGCAAGGTCGGGGTCGCGCTCGGCACCAGCGGCCCGGGCGCCACCAACCTGGTGACGCCGATCTGCGACGCGATGATGGACTCGGTTCCGGTCGTGTTCCTCACCGGCCAGGTGCGGACCGAGCTGCTGGGCACCGACGGCTTCCAGGAGGCCGACACGATCGGCATCACGATGCCGATCGTCAAGCACAGCATCATGATCCAGCACCCGCTGGAGCTGCCGCGTGCGATTCACGAGGCGTTCCACATCGCCCGCACCGGGCGCCCTGGTCCGGTCGTGGTCGACATCCCGACCGACCTGAGCCGCGCCGACATTCCGTATGAGCCGATCACGGACGTCCATCTGCCCGGGTATCAGCCGACGACCGAGGGCAACCAGAAGCAGATCCGCCTGGCGGCCAAGGCGCTGGCCAACGCCAGGCGCCCGGTGATCTACGCGGGCGGCGGCACCGTCGACGCCTCTGCCGAGCTGGTCGAGCTCGCGACCTCAGACCGGCTGCCGGTCACCTGCACGGTGATGGGTCTCGGCGCGTTCCCGGCCAGCCATCCGCATTGGCTCGGCATGCTCGGCATGCACGGCACGCGCACCGCGAACTACACGATGGACGAGGCCGACCTGATCGTCGCGATCGGCGCACGCTTCGACGATCGCGTCACCGCGAAGCTGTCCGAGTTCGCGCCGCACGCGAAGTTCGTGCACATCGACGTCGATCCGGCGGAGATCTCCAAGAACGTGCCGGCGCACATCCCGATCGTCGGTTACGCCAAGAACATCCTGCCGCGTCTCACCGCCGAGTACCGCGCGCTCGAGCCCGACCCGGCCCGTCTCGATGAGTGGTGGCACCGGATCACCGCGTGGCAGGAGCGCTACCCGCTGTCCTACGAGGACTCGACCGACGCCGAGATCAAGCCGCAGTACATGGTCCAGGCGCTGTACGAGGCGACCGGCGGCGACGCGATCGTCTGCAGCGACGTCGGCCAGCACCAGATGTGGGCGGCGCAGCACTACCACTTCGACCAGCCGCGGCGCTGGATCAACTCCGGTGGCCTCGGCACGATGGGCTTCGGCCTGCCTGCGGCGATGGGTGCGAAGGTCGGTTGCCCGGACGCGGTGGTTGCCTGCATCACCGGCGACGGCTCGTTCCAGATGAATGCGCAGGAGCTCGCGACCTGCACCCAGAACGGGATCGACGTCAAGGTGTTCATCATGAACAACGGCTACCTCGGCATGGTGCGCCAGTGGCAGGAGCTCTTCTGGGACAGGCGCTACAGCCAGGTCGACATGGGCAGCTTCCCGGACTTCGTGAAGCTGGCGGAGGCCTACGGCGCCACCGGCGTGCGGCTCACCGACAAGCAGACGCTCGTCGAAGACATGCGGCAGGCGCTTGCTGTCGATGGCCCGGTCGTGGTCGATGTGCGCGTCGCCGCTGAGGAGAATGTGTATCCGATGATCGCGCCCGGTCAGGCGGCGCGGGACATGGTGGGGTGAGTGATGGGTGAGCCCGGAACCAAGGAGATCCTGTCCCTCGAGGAGCTCGAGGCGGCCGGCAGCTTCCGCACTGGTCGCAAGCACATCGTCTCGATCCTCGTCGAGAACAAGCCCGGCGTCCTGACGCGGATCACCGGCCTGTTCGCCAGGCGTGGCTTCAACATCAACACGCTCGCCGTCGGACCGACCGACGACGAGACGATCTCTCGCATCACGTTGACGCTCGACGGAGCGGTCCTGTCGATCGACCAGGTCACCAAGCAGCTGCACAAGCTGATCAACGTCCTGAAGATCCGTGACCTCGAGCCCGCCGACACGCTCGCGCGTGAGCTGGCGATGTTCAAGATCTCGGCCGACGGCGCCTCCCGCGCCGAGGTCATGCAGGTCTGCGAGATCTTCCGAGCGAAGATCGTCGACGTCAGCAAGCGCACGATCGTCGCCGAGGTCACCGGCACGCAGGAGAAGATCGACGCGTTCGAGCGGCTGGTGCGCCCGTTCGGCTTGGTCGAGATGGCCCGCACCGGTGAGATCGCGATCGCACGCGGTCGCACGGAAACCTGAAAGCGAGGGTCCTGCGGTGAGGATGCGACGCGCCGTCCCGGTTCCCCGGCAGCCGGGCGCGCATGCGTCTCCGTGGCTCTCGGATGCGGGTGAGGCGCGCCTGCGGGCGCGTCTCGCCCGCGCCCGCCGTCAGGCCCATCCCGACACGCCGATTCTCGTCAGCGTCACCGAGCGCCTGGCCGGAGCACACGATCCGGCGGCGATCGTGCTCGGCTCGCGACGCGCGGACGAGTCCTGGTTCTGTCTGGAGCAGCCGGCCCGCGACGCGCACGGCGCACGCGGGGCTGGGCGTGGCGCTCGAGCCTCGAGTCGGCCGGCAGGGGACGGTTCGCCGAGCTCGAGCGCCGCTGGCAGGCGCTCAGCCGAGCGCGCCGTGGACGATGCGGCCGACGCGCCGCCCGGGGCCGGTCTGGTCGCGGTCGCCGGCTTCGCCTTCGCCGATGACGGCGCCGGCAGCCCAGCCTGGCGCGGCTTCGGGGCGGCGTCGCTGACGGTGCCGGCGATCTGGTTCGCGCGTCGCGCCGAGACCACATGGATCACGTGCAACGTCGCGGTGACGCCCGACGACGACGCCGAGCTGCTGCTCGACGGCCTCAGGCAGCGGCTGTCCCGGCTGCGACGAGCGTCCGCTGCCGCTGCTCGATCCCGCGCCGATCGGTCGGTTCACGGTGCACAGCCCGATGCCGCCCGCCCACTACGAGGAGGCGGTGGCGCGCGCGGTCGAGCGCATCCGAAGCGGTGAGCTCGAGAAGCTCGTGCTCGCGCGCGAGGTGCAGGTGCGCGCCCCGCGGGCCCACGACCCGGGCGCCGTGTTCGACGTGCTGCGCGGCGGCTTTCCGGAGTGCTTCGTCTACGCCGTCGGTCGTGGCGACGCGACCTTCATCGGCGCGACGCCGGAGCTGCTGGTGCGCCGGGACGGCATGCGCGCGAGCACCGTCGCGCTGGCGGGCTCGACCCGCCGCAGCGCCGACCCGGCCGTCGACGATCACCTCGGCGAGAGCCTGCTGCGCAGCGACAAGAACCGGCACGAGAACCTGGTCGTGGCAGAGCGGATCGCCAAGGCGCTGGCGCCGTTCTCGGTGTGGGTGACCGTCGCGCCCGAGCCGGTGCTGATCAAGGTCGCCAACATCCAGCACCTGGCCGTGCCGATCCGCGCACAGCTCGCCGAGGCCGCCGGTGCGCTCGCGCTGGCCGGCGCGCTGCATCCGACGCCGGCCGTCGGCGGTGAGCCGGACGACGTCGCCAAGCGCCTGATCCCGGCGCTCGAGGGGCTCGATCGCGGCTGGTACGCGGGCACGCTCGGCTGGACCGACACCAACGGTGACGGCGAATTCTGCGTCACGCTGCGCTGCGCGCTGCTGCGCGGCGAGCTCGCCTCCTGCTACGCCGGCTGCGGGATCGTCGCCGACTCGGACCCCGCCTCAGAGCTGGCCGAGACCGAGATCGAAGCTGCGAGGCGCTGCTCCCGGTGCTCTCCGGCTAGCTCAGCTCGCGCAGGGCGGCGAGCGCCGCCGCCTCGACGTCGGCGTGCAGCTGCGGTTGGCGACGCGCTCGGTGCGCACCTCGATGATCGTTGAGTCGCTGCCGGCGAGCGCCCGCGTCAGCGCGTCGGCGAAGCCGTCGAGGCTCGTGACGTGCTCGTGCCGGCAGCCGTAGAGCGCCGCGGCCTGGGCGAAGTCGAGGCCGGTGGGGGTGGCGATGTGCTCCTCGAACACGTCCCCTGCGAGGAGACCGGCGAGGAAGTTGAAGATGCCGCCGCCGTCGTTGTTGAGCAGCACGATCGTGAGCTTGAGGCCGAGTCTGGTGGCCGCCAGCAGCCCGCCGATGTCGTGCGCGAGCGTGACGTCGCCGAGCAGCAGCACGACCTCACCGTCACTGGCGGCGGCGACGCCGAAGGCCGAGGACACGGTGCCGTCGATCCCGTTGGCGCCGCGGTTGGCCAGCACGCGCGGCGGCTCGTTCAGCGCCGGGAAGAACTCCTCGACGTCGCGGATCGGCATCGAGGAGCCGACGAACAGCGTCGTGCTCGGCGGCAGGAACTGGGCGAGCGCCGTGACGGTCGCGGGCTCGCTGAGGCCGGCGCCGATCAGCGGCTCGGCGATCGCGTGCGCGACCGCGCTGTCAGCTTGCGACCAGCGGTCGAGCCAGTCGCTGTCGTCGGCGACGACCTCGTCGCCGCTCGACCCGCTCGAGCAGGTCCTCGAGCGGGCCGACGATCCGCTGCGTGCTCGTCCTCGAGACCGGGTCGCTCCAGCGCTCGTCGGGCGCGAACAGGATGTGGTGCGCCTGGTCGAGGCCCGCGATCCAGCTCCGCAGCGGCTTCGAGGTGGGCAGGTCGCCGATCCGGCAGACGACATCGGGCGCCAGCTGCTGCGGCGGTCTCGGGATCGCGCAGGATCAGGTCGAAGTGCGCGATCGCGGCGGGCCCGCTGCGGGCGCCCGAGAGCGGATCGGCGAGCAGCGGTACCCGCGCCCGCGCGGCGAAGGCCGCCAGCTTCCGCCCGAGCGCCGGATCGGGTCCGAGGTCGCCGGCGACGAACACGGTCCGCGGAACTCGTGACGGCGCGGGAGCGCAGCGGCGCGCGGCGGGCGTCGCGTGCTCCTGCACGAGCCAGGGATGGCCGTGCGGCGCGCCGCCGCCGCCGGGCTCGTCGTCGGGCAGCGGCGCGTCGAGCACGAGCGGCTCGCGCAGCGGGATGTTGAGGTGCACCGGGACCGGGCCGGCCGCTGACCGCCGTCCAGTAGGCGCGGCAGGCGAGCGACCGCACCCAGCGCAGGCGCTCGGGCGTGGCCTCGGGAACGCCGAGCTCGAAGAACCATTTGACCGCGTCGCCGTAGAGCTTGAGCTGGTCGATCGTCTGGCCGGCGCCGACGTCGCGCAGCTCCGGCGGGCGGTCGGCGGTCAGCACGATCAGCGGGACGCCGGCCTGGTGGGCCTCGATCACGGCCGGCAGCAGGTTCGCGGCGGCCGTGCCGGAGGTGCAGGTGACGGCCACAGGCTTGCCGCTCGCCTTGGCGGCACCGAGCGCGAAGAAGCCGGCCGCGCGCTCGTCGACGTGCGACCAGGCGTGCAGCCGCGGCTCGCGGGCGAGCGTCAGCACGATCGGCGTGTTGCGCGAGCCGGGGCAGGTGCAGGCGTGCTCCATCCCGCAGCGCACGAACTCGTCGAGCAGCGCGCGGATCACCAGGTAGCTGTCGGTGGCGGTCGCGGTCATGATGCGGGTATGGAGAATGCACCCGCGCTCGTGCTCCTGCACGGCTTCACCAACAGCGGCGCCAGTTGGCAGCCGGTGATCTCGGGGCTCGGAGAACGGTACCGTGCGCTCGCTCCTGACATCCGCGGGCACGCCTCGGCGGGCGCGCGCCGAGCCGGTCACGCTCACCGCGGTGATCGACGACGTCGCGGCAGCTCGACGCCCGAGCCGTTCACGCTCGTCGGCTACTCACAGGGCGGGCGGATCGCGCTGCACGTCGCGCTCGCGCTGCCCCACCGGGTGGCGCGTCTGGTGCTGATCGGCGCGAGCCCCGGCCTCGCCGACGAGGCCGAGCGCGAGCAGCGTCGCCTCGCCGACGAGCGCCTGGCCGAGCAGATCGAGTCGCTGACGATCGACGAGTTCGCCCGTCAGTGGGCGCAGACGCCGATCCTGGCCGATGTCCCGCCCGAGATCGCCGCGATGTCGCACGCGGACCGGCTGCGCAGCACGCCCGCAGGCCTGGCGGCGGCGCTTCGCGGGCTCGGCACCGGCGCGCTGCCGTCGCTGTGGGAGCGCCTGCCGGAGCTGCGGATGCCGGTGACCCTGATCGCCGGTGAGCGCGACACCAAGTTCACCGCGCTCGCCGACGAGATGGCGCGCTGCATCCCGCGCGCCACGGTGACGGTCGTCCCAGGCGCCGGGCACGCCGTGCACCTCGAGCGACCGGACGCGGTCGTCGAGGCGCTACTGCGGCGTACCAGTCGACTAGCCGGTCGCCGAGCCCCGGACCGGCGGGCACCGCATCTGCCCGCCAGGGCACCGCTCGGCGGGTTCCGGCGGTCGAACCGGTCGAGCGTCGCCAGGCCGCAGTGCCGGTCCGGCTTCACGACCGCGGCCGCGTGCAGCGCCGCCGCGATCCCGAGCGGACCGTCGAGCGTCGAGGCGATGTACACCTCGTAACCGAGCTCCCGCGCTCGCTCCGGCGTCAGCAAGCAAGCCCGTGATTCCGCCCGAGCTGGCGATCTTCAGACAGACCGCGGCGCACGCCGTCGCGCATGCGGGCCTGAATTCGCACTCGCGCTCTCGTCGAGTGCGAGTGCGAATTTCGGCACCGCATGCGCGACGGCTTCGATGGCGTCTCCGCCATGCACTGGCTCCTCGAAGAGCTCGATGTCGAAGCGCGACAGCGCGCGGATCCGCTCGGGCGCGGTCGAGCTGGTTCCAGGCGCCGTTGGCGTCGACGCGGATCAGCATCTCGGGGCCGACGGCGTCGCGGATCGCGGCCAGCCGCTGGCGATCGTCCGGCGTGCCGACCTTGACCTTGATGCAGCCGAAGCCCGGCCTCGCGAGCCTCCGTCGCCTCTGCAGCGGCTGCGCGCGGCTCGACCGCGCCGATCGTCGCGTTCACGCAGAACGGCTGCGGGTCGAGCTCACCGAGCAGCTCGGACACGGGCTTGCCGGCGCGGCGGCCGGCGAGGTCCCAGAGCGCCAGGTCGACCGCGGCGAGAGCCTGGGGGAGTGGATCGGCGTCGGCGCACGCCGCGCGCACGTCCGAATCTGCTGGCCACTCGTTCGTGGCCAGCACGGACGTGTGGGTGGCGAGCGCCTCCAGGACCCGCTCGACGCTGACCCCGTCGTACTCCTCCAGCGGTGCCGCCTCGCCGTGGCCGACCACG
The DNA here is from genome assembly GCA_963774025.1 of uncultured Conexibacteraceae bacterium. GTDB lineage: Bacteria > Actinomycetota > Thermoleophilia > Solirubrobacterales > Solirubrobacteraceae > Palsa-465. The sequence goes on along the minus strand of CAVZDL010000009.1, from coordinate 48,078 downwards.
CCGTCGCCGTCGACGATCCGCAACAGGATGAGCGGGCGCGATGTCGGGTCGGCGCCGGCGGGGCGCAGCGGGGCTTGTCAGGCGAACGTCGTGGACGGACGCCTGCGCCCTCATCGGCTCAGCAGAAGACCGGCCGACAGCAGCACGCAGAACGCGAGCTGGAGCTGCCCGGTCTTGGCGAGCGCGCGGTTCAGCGACGGACCGTCGGTGTGCGTGGCGACCAGCCGCACGACCGGGACCGCGAGCGGCAGCGTCAGCCAGCAGACGAGCAGCCAGGGCCTGAGCGGACCGAACAACCAGGTCACGAGCGCGATCGGGTAGGCGACGTAGACCATCGCCGCGTACAGCTGGCGCGTGCGCTCGCGGCCCAGGCGCACCGCCAGCGTGCGCTTGTTGGCGCGGCGGTCGGTCTCGATGTCGCGCGTGTTGTTGACGACCAGCAGCGCCGAGGCGATCAGGCCGACCGGCACCGACAGCGCCAGCGACTCCCAGCTGAAGTCGCGCATCTGCACGAAGTACGAGCCGGCGACGGCGGCGACGCCGAAGAACAGGAACACGAACAGCTCGCCGAGGCCCTCGTAGCCGTACGGGCGCGGCCCGCCCGTGTAGAGCACGCCGGCGAGGATCGACGCGACCCCGATCAGCAGCAGCTGCCAGCCGGCGACCGCGATCAGGTAGGCGCCGCAGAGCACCGCCAGCCCGAAGGTGACGTAGGTCGCGATCAGCACCTGCTTGGGCGGCACGAGGCCGCCGGCGGTCACGCGCACCGGCCCGAGGCGATCCTCGGTGTCGGCGCCGCGGCGCGCGTCCGAGTAGTCGTTCGAGAGGTTGGTGCCGACCTGGATCAGGACCGAGCCGAGCAGCGCGGCGACGAACCGCAGCGGGTGGAAGACGTGCAGGTAACCGGCCAGGGCGGTGCCGACCAGCACGGGCGCGATGCCGGCCGGCAGCGTCTTCGGCCGCGCGGCCATCATCCAGATCTGGAGGCTCGTCGGGCGTGGTGCGCCCTGCGTGACGCGGGTCGCCGCCATCAGGCGCGGCGCGGGAACTTCGAGAAGTCGGGCGGGCGCTTCTCGAGGTACGCCTGACGCCCCTCCGCCGCCTCCTCGCTCATGTAGAAGAGGTAGTTGGCGTCGTGGGCGAGCTGCTGGATGCCGGCGAGGCCGTCCTCGTCGGCGTTGAAGCTCGCCTTCAGCAGCCGCAGGCTCATGGGGGAGAGCGCCAGCATCTCCCGGCACCAGCTGACGGTCTCGGCCTCGAGCTGGTCGAGCGGCACGACCGTGTTCACGAGCCCCATCTGCAGCGCCTCCTGCGCGTCGTACTGGCGGCAGAGGAACCAGATCTCCTTGGCCTTCTTGGGTCCGACCAGACGCGAGAGCACGCTCGCGCCGAAGCCGCCGTCGAAGGAGCCGACGCGCGGACCGGTCTGGCCGAAGCGGGCGTTGTCAGCGGCGATCGTGAGGTCGCAGACGACGTGCAGCACATGCCCGCCGCCGACCGCGTAACCGGCGACCATCGCGACCACCGGCTTGGGCAGGCGCCTGATCTGCACGTGCAGATCGGTGACGTGGAAGCGCCCGGCCGACCTCGTGATGGCCGGCCTGGGAGGGATCGGCGCCGGTCACGTAGCCGCCCTTGCTGCCGCGCACGCGCTGGTCGCCGCCGCTGCAGAACGCCAGCGGCCCCTCGCCGGTGAGGATGATCACGCCGACGCTCGGGTCCTCGCGCGCACGCTCGAACGCGTCGATCAGCTCGACGACGGTCTCGGGCCTGAAGGCGTTGCGCACCTCCGGGCGGTCGATCGTGATCTTCGCGACCGTGGGGTGGGCGGGATCCCAATCCTCGCCGGTGGCGAGCTCGTATCGGATGTCTTCGTAGTCGGCCGCGGCCTGCCAGATCACGCTCACGGCGCCTCAGACTACCGTTTGCGCAATGTACGACTGGCTCGAGCGGGCGGCGCGCTACGCGCCCGCAACGCGTGGCACTCGAGTTCGCGGACGGCCGGAGCCTGACCTACGCGGAACTGCTGCAGGCCGTGCGGTCCCGCGCGTCCTTCCACGGCCGCGACCGTGGACCGACCTACGTGGAGGGCGGCGATGACTTCGCGATCGAACTGCACGCGGCGCTGCTGAGCGGAACGCCGGCGATCCCGCTCGACCCGCGGCTGACGAGCGACGAGCGGGCGCTCCGGGTCGTGCCGGCCGAGCTGCCGTACGCGGACGTGGCGACGGTGATGTTCACGTCCGGGACGACGTCGGCGCCGAAGCCGGTCTACCTGACACTGCGGCAACTGGGAGGCCAACGCGATCGGCTCGGCGCTGGCGCTTGGGCTCGATCTCGAACGAGCGCTGGCTGTGCGTGATGCCGCTCGCCCACGTCGGTGGTCTCTCGATCCTGATGCGCTCGACGCTCTACGCCACGACCGTGATCCTGCACGAGCGCTTCGACACCGAGGCGGTCCTGTCCGAACTGATGGACCCGGCGCGGCGGTCACGCTCGTCTCGCTTGTTCCGACGATGCTCGCCCGGCTGCTCGACGCCGGCCTCGAGCGTCCGCCGACGCTGCGATGGGCGCTGCTCGGAGGCGGCCCGATTCCGCAGCCGCTGCTCGAGCGTGCACAGAGCGCGGGAGTGCCGGTCGCGCCGACCTACGGGATGACGGAGGGCTGCTCACAGATCGCGACCTTCGGAGTACCGCTGCACGGCGTCGAGCTGCGCCTGAAGGATGACGCTGAGATCGTCGTGCGCGGACCGAACTTTGCGCCGAACACGCTCAATCGCGAGGGCTGGCTCCACACCGGCGACCTCGGGAGACCTCGACCAGCACGGCCGGCTGCGGATCATCGGCCGCAGCGCCGACACGATCGTCTCCGGCGGCGAGAACATCGCGCCGGCCCAGGTCGAGGCCGTGCTGCTCGAGCATCCGGCGGTCGCCGACGCGGGCGTGTTCGGCCGCCCGGACGAGGAGTGGGGTGAACGGGTCGTGGCGACGGTCGTGCTGCGGGCTGGCCAGCGCGCCAGCCCAGCAGAGCTGCAGGCGTTCGTTGCCGATCGTCTTGCCCGCTTCAAGGTGCCGAAGGAGATCGGCTTCAGCGATGAGCTGCCGCGCACCGTCTCCGGAAAGCTGTTGCGTCGGCGGTTAGGCTGAAGCGCGATGTCCGACGAGGATGTGCAAGACGAGCGCGAGCGGCTGCTCGACAACTGGGAGTCCGCGGCGAAGGGCTGGGGCCGGCAGGCGGACCGAATGCAGGCGACGGCGCGGCCGATCTCCGAGTGGATGATCGCCAACGCCGGCCTCGCCCCGGACAACGCGTGCTCGAGCTCGCCGCCGGGCCGGGGGACACGGGCTTCATGGCGGCGCGGCTGATCGAGCCGGGCGGCACGCTGATCTGCAGCGACGCGACGAGCCGGGATGCTCGACGTCGCCCGCGAGCGCGCGGAGGAGCAGGGGATCACCAACGTCGAGTTCAAGCAGTTGCAACTTGAGTGGATCGACCTGCCCGCCGCCAGCGTCGACGTGATCCTCTGCCGCTGGGGCGTGATGCTCACTGTCGATCCCGCCGCGGCGCTGCGCGAGTGCCGCCGTGTGCTCAAGCCGGGCGGTCGACTGGCGCTGGCGGTCTGGGACGTGCGCGAGGAGAACCCGTGGGTGACGATTCCGGATGGGGCGCTGATCGCGCTCGGGCACTCGCAGCCACCGCCTCCGGGCGCACCCGGCATGTTTGCGCTGGCTGCTCCCGGCCGGCTCAGGGAGCTGCTGGAGGAGACCGGGTTTTATGAGATCGACGTCGAGGAGGTGCCGATCACCTGGCAGTGGGGATCGGTGCTCGACTGGATCGGTGAGACCCGTGACCGCTCGCACAACTTCGCAACCGTGTGGGCAGGACTGTCGGATGAGGAGCGCCAGCGCCTCCGCGCTCGCGTCGCCGCTGACGCGGAGCCTTACAAGGACGAGACCGGCGCGTTCGAGCTTCCCGGAAGCGCCCTGGCGGCTGCCGCGTCGGCCTGAACGGCGGCCCGCCACCGGCCGCGCCGCAGGCTTTCGAGAGGGCCGGCCGAACTCCTCCCGCTGCAAGGCGGTGACCAAAATGGGGGCTGTTTTGCAGGGCTTTCATGCGCGGACAGGGAGCGCAAGACTGCTCGCATGCGAGTTCGAGTCCCTCTCCTCGCGGTACTGGTGATGTGTGTCTTGCCCGCGTCCGCCGCCGCCGATTACAGCCACGTGGTTCAGCGTGGCGAGACGCTCACCTCAGTTGCCGCAGTCGACGGTCTGAGCATCGAGGCGATCGCGCAGGCCAACGGGATCTCGCCCCAGGCCGAGCTGGTCGCCGGGCAGATCCTGCTGATCCCGCCCCAGACTGCAGAGACGCTGCCGTCACGACCACGACCACGACCCGACGGTCACCGCAGACCGTGCGACACCGCCACCGAAACGTCCACCCAGACCGAGGACACCTCATACACGCAGCCCTCGACTCCGAGCGAGTTCGCAGGGGACACCCGAGCCCACCCAGCAGCTGGTGTCCTCGGGCGACATCGCCGCGATCGCGGCGGAGAACGGCGTGCCGGCGTCGCTGGCTGAGGCGATCGCCTGGCAGGAGAGCGGCTGGAACAACGACGAGGTCTCCGGCATCGGCGCCGTCGGCGTCATGCAGATCGTCCCCAGCACCTGGACCTGGATCGATCAGTACCTGACGCCGAGCGTCCCGTTGGGCACCGCTTCGGCGGCGGAGAACATCCGCGCCGGGGTTCTGTTGCTGCATGAGCTGCTCGCGGTGACGGGCGACGACTACGCGATGGCGATCGCCGGCTACTACCAGGGGCTCGCCTCGGTGAAGGCCCACGGCATGTATCCGGACACGCGCCAGTACGTGGATGACGTGCTCGCGCTGCAGCAGCGCTTCGGCGCTGATCGCTGAGCTGAGCTAGCCTCCGGACAATGTTCTATGACGACGACGCTGACCTCAACCTGCTCGACGGCAAGACCGTCGCGATCATCGGGTACGGCTCCCAGGGCCACGCCCACGCCAACAACCTCAAGGACTCCGGCGTAAACGTCGTCGTAGGGCTTCGCCCCGATTCGGCCAGCGTCGCCAAGGCCGAAAGCCACGGCCTGCGGGTCACCGATCCAGCCAGCGCCGCCGCCGAGGGCGACGTCGTGATGCTGCTCGTCCCCGACGAGCTCCACGGCGCGGTCTGGGAGGAGATCCAGGGCGGGCTCGAGCCCGGGAACCTGCTGCTCACCAGCCACGGGTTCTCGGTGCTGTACGAGACCGTCAAGCCGCCGCAGGACATCGACGTGGCGCTGGTGGCGCCCAAGGGCCCGGGCCACATGGTGCGCCGCCTCTACCTCGAGGGCACCGGCATCCCCGGACTGGTCGCCGTCCACCAGGACGCGACCGGCAACGCCCAGCAGCTGGCGCTCGCCTACGCCAAGGGCATCGGCTGCACCCGCGCGGGCGTCTTCGAGACGACCTTCAAGGAGGAGACCGAGACCGATCTCTTCGGCGAGCAGGCGGTGCTCTGCGGCGGCGTCAGCGAGCTCGTCCAGGCCGGCTTCGACACGCTGGTCGAGGCCGGCTACAACCCGCAGATGGCCTACTTCGAGTGCCTGCACGAGCTCAAGCTGATCGTCGACCTGATGTACGAGAAGGGTCTCGCGGGGATGCGCTACTCGATCTCCAACACCGCCGAGTACGGCGACTACACGCGTGGCAAGCGCGTGATCACCGACGAGACGCGCCAGGCGATGAAGCAGATCCTCGGCGAGATCCAGTCAGGCGAGTTCGCGCATGAGTGGATCGCCGAGAACCAGGCCGGCCAGGAGAACTTCAAGCGCATGCGCGAAGAGCAGGCCGGCCACCAGGTCGAGGTCGTCGGCAAGGACCTGCGCTCGCACATGGCCTGGATCGACACCAGCTTCCACGAGTACGCCTTGCGAGCTCGGCTCGCCGACTGCTGTGGGACTGTGATACTGTGGAAGCTGTGAAGAACATCACGGTTTCGATCCCTGACGACGTCTACCGGGCGGCGCGGATCGCGGCTGCCGAGCGCGGCACATCGGTCAGCGCGATGGTGGCGCGAGCTCCTTGAGGAGCTGACGGTGGGCGCGGACGCCAGCTCGCGGCCAGCGCAGCCGCTGGAAGCGCCTCGATCGAGGTCGGGCGCAAGCATCCGGGCTTCCGAGCGGCTGCGCCTGCCGCGGACGAGCTCTACGACGCGTGGTCTTCGTCGACACGAACGTCCTGCTGTACGGCGTCCTTCCGCCAGCAGCCGAACCGGCGAAGCGGTGGTCCGCGCGCACGATCCTCGCGGCGCGAGAGTCGCCGCGTCGGTCAGGTTCTCAGGAGTTCTACGCGCAGGCCACGCGCTCCTCCGGAATGATCGGCTCACCCATGAGGATGCGCTCGCTGTGCTCGAGCGTCTCATCGTGCTTCCGGTGCAGGCGGTGACCACGGCGCTGATTCTTGCGGCGATCGCGACCAGCGAGCGCTTCCGGATCCCCTACTGGGACGGGGCGATCATCGAGGCTGCCCGCGCCCTCGGCTGCGCGGTCGGCTGTCCGAAGACCTGAACGACGGCCAGGACTACGGGGCGTCCGGGTGGAGAACCCCTTCCGCGGCTGCTGAGCGCAACGGCCTGCCGACGCGACATCTGTATCCTCGAATGCCCGCCGTGACTGGCGCGACGAGGTGGACAACCACCGGGGAGCGACGGGCGCACGTCGCCGCGCGCCTGGGCACCTCATCTCTCTCTTCCGACCCGAGCAACCTCGAGGAGCGATCGTGCCCCAGACTCAAACTCTCATCCCTGAGCAGATCAAGCCGAGCGACGGTCGCTTCGGTTCCGGTCCGTCGCGTCTGCGACCGGAGCAGCTGCCGGCGCTCGCTGCCTCCGGCAGCGCCGTCATGGGCACCTCGCACCGGCAGAAGCCGGTCAAGCAGGTGGTCGGGCGGGTACGCACCGGGCTGCGCAAGCTGTTCAAGCTGCCCGACGGCTATGAGGTCCTGCTCGGCAACGGCGGGACCACCGCCTTCTGGGACGCAGCGATCGCGGGCGTCATCCGTGAGCGCGGCCTGCACCTGGCCTACGGCGAGTTCTCCTCGAAGATCGCGAGCGGCGCCGGGAACGCTCCGTTCCTAGCCGAGCCGATCGTGATCGAGGCGCCGGCCGGCGATGCCCCGGACCCGCAGGCCGCCGCGCAGCACGGCGCAGACGTGATCACGTGGGCGCACAACGAGACCTCGACCGGCGTGATGGTCCCGGTCGTGCGCCCGACCGGGCTCGACGACGATGCACTCGTGCTGATCGACGCAACCTCCGGCGCCGGCGGCCTGCCGGTGAACATCACCGACGCCGACCTCTATTACTTCGCGCCGCAGAAGGGGTTCGCCTCCGACGGCGGCCTGTGGCTGGCGCTCGCCAGCCCGGCGGCGCTCGAGCGCATCGCCCGGATCGACGCAGAGCGGCCGAGCGTCGGCGCGGCCCGCTGGATACCGGAGTTCCTGTCGCTGACGACGGCGCTCGAGAACTCGGTCAAGGACCAGACCTACAACACCCCGGCGGTCGCGACGCTGTTCATGCTCGCCGACCAGATCGATTGGATGCTCGCCGGCGGTGGCCTGGACGGGATGGTCGCGCGCACCACCGCGTCCTCGAGCCACCTCTACGACTGGGCCGCGGCGCACGCACATGCGACGCCGTTCGTCGCCGATCCGGCCAAGCGCTCACTGGTCGTGGGCACGATCGACTTCGACGATGAGGTCGACGCTGCCGAGGTCGCGGCGACCCTGCGGGCCAACGGCATCGTCGACGTCGAGCCGTATCGCAAGCTCGGTCGCAACCAGCTGCGGGTGGCGATGTTCCCGGCCACCGACCCCGCCGACGTGCAGGCGCTGACCGCCTGCATCGACTTCGTCCTGGAGCAGTCGGCATGAGCGCGAGCGCGCGTACTGGTCGCGGAAAAGGTCGGCGCGTCCGGTATCGAGCTTCTGGAGCAGCACTTCGACGTGGAGATCGGCTTCGACTGGGATCGCGAGCAGGTCAAGGAGCGGCTGCCCGAGTTCGACGGCATCCTGATCCGCTCGGCCACCAAGCTCGACGCCGAGCTGCTCGAGGCCGGCACGAAGCTGAAGGTGATCGGCCGGGCGGGTGTCGGGGTCGACAACGTCGATGTTCTCGAGGCCAGCAAGCGCGGCATCGTCGTCGCGAACGCGCCGCTCTCCAATGTCGTCACGGCGGCCGAACACACGTTGGCGCTGCTGCTCGCGCTCGCGCGGAACGTGCCGCAGGCGCACGCCTCGCTGATCGCAGGGCGCTGGGACCGCGCGAAGTACTCGGGCGTCGAGCTCTACGAGAAGACGCTCGGTGTACTCGGCTTCGGGCGCATCGGGCAGCTCGTCTCCGAGCGCGCCCGGGGGTTCGGCATGAAGGTGATCGCGTACGACCCGGTGGTCAGCGCCGAGCGCTACCGGGAGCTCGGCGTCGAGCGGGCCGAATCGCCCGAGGACGTGTACGCGGCGGCGGACTTCCTGACCCTGCACCTGCCGAAGACGCCCGAGACGGCCGGCTGGCTGAACGCCGCGGTGCTGGCGCAGTGCAAGGACGGCGTGCGCGTGCTGAACGTGGCGCGCGGGCCGCTCGTGGTCGACGCCGACCTGCAGGCGGCGCTCGACAGCGGCAAGGTCGCCGGCGCGGCGCTCGACGTGTTCCAGTCCGAGCCGATCACCGACCACCCGCTGTTCGGCTATCCGAACGTGATCGTCACGCCGCACCTCGGCGCATCGACGGCCGAGGCCAACGACCGCGCCGGCTTCCAGGCGGCCGAGCAGATCGTCGCGGCGCTGACCGGTGGCTCGGTCACGACCGCCGTCAACATCCCGGCGATCCCGGAGGAGGACCTCGAGGCGCTGACCCCGTTCGTGCCGCTGGCGCGCGCGCTCGGCAAGATCGCGGCGTCGCTGGTCGAGGATGCCGCCGTCGACACCGTGAACACCGAGTTCCTCGGCCACATCGCAGAGCGGGACACGCAGGCTGCTCGGGCTGAACGTGTTGATGGGCGTACTGGCGGCGCAGGGCGCCGAGGACCTCAATGAGGTCAATGCGCCCGCGCTCGCGCAGCAGCGTGGCATCTCGACGACTGAGGGCGGGCAGGCCGACGCGCGCGACTACACGGACCTGATCCGCGTGACTGTCACGAGCGGGGAGCGTACGGCGAGCGTCGCGGGCACCGTGATCGGCAACCTTCACAGACCGCACCTGCTCGAGACCTGGGGCCAGCGCTTCCAGGTGCAGCTCGAGGAGCACATCACGATGTTCAGCTACCGCGACCGCCCCGGCATGCTCGGGCGCGTCGGAACGCTGTTCGGCGCCAACAGCGTCAACATCGTGTCCGCAGTCGTCGGCCGGCAGGCCAACGGTGCGGCGGGCGATGAGGAGCCGCTGGCGGCGATGATCGTCACCACCGACGCGTCTGTGCCCGACGCGCTGGTGCAGGAGATCGTGACCAGCGACGGGTTCGTCGCCGGCGTCTCCGTCACGCTCTGAGGCTCGTCAGCCGGAGGGGGCGAGCCAGGCAAGCCGCCCCCTCCGCAGTTGACGCCCGTGCCGCTACCTGTAGCCTGTCTGACGATGGCGTTCGCCCTCGACCTTCGACTTCTTCTCCTCCCCCTCCGGGGGGAATAGCGCGCCGGCGGCCGCATGTAGCCGCGAACCAAGCCCGAGAAGAAGCTGGACGAGAGCAAAGGAGGCGCACGTATGGCGCCATCGCAGGACCCGAACCGAGTAATCATCTTCGACACGACGCTGCGCGACGGCGAGCAGTCGCCGGGCATCTCGCTGAACGCGCAGGAGAAGCTCGAGATCGCGCAGCAGCTCGCGCGTCTGGGCGTGGACGTGATCGAGGCCGGCTTCCCGATCGCCTCTCCCGGTGACTTCGAGGCCGTCGAGGGCATCGCGCGCAAGGTCGACGGGCCGGTGATCGCGGGGCTCGCACGCGCCTTCCCGGGTGACATCGACACCGCGTGGGGCGCGCTCAAGGACGCCGAGCGCCCCCGTATCCACACATTCATCTCGACCTCCGACATCCACATCGAGCACCAGATGCAGAACACGCGCGAGGACGTCAAGGGGATGGCGCGAGCCGCGGTCGCTCACGCGAAGTCGCTGTGCGACGACGTCGAGTTCTCGCCGATGGACGCGACGCGCTCGGACGTCGAGTTCACGGCCGAGGTGCTGCAGATCGCGATCGACGAGGGCGCGACCACGATCAACATCCCCGACACAGTCGGCTACACGATGCCGCACGAGTACACGGCCTTCCTGGGCCGGCTGTACGAGCTGGTGCCGGGTCTGCGCGACGTCGTGCTGTCGGTCCACTGCCACGACGACCTCGGCCTGGCGGTCGCGAACTCGATCGCCGGCGTGCTGGCGGGTGCGCGGCAGGTGGAGTGCGCTGTCAACGGGATCGGCGAGCGTGCCGGCAACGCCGCGCTCGAGGAGATCATCATGCTGATCGCGACGCGGCAGGCGGAGCTGGGCGTGCACACCGGCGCCGTCGACCAAGGAGATCGCGCGGACCTCGCGGATCGTCTCGCGGCTGACCGGTTACCCGGTGCAGCCGAACAAGGCGATCATCGGTCGCAACGCGTTCGCGCACGAGTCGGGCATCCACCAGGACGGCGTGCTCAAGGAGCGCAGCACCTTCGAGATCATGGACGCGACCAGCGTCGGTCTCGACTCGAACCAGCTGGTGCTGGGCAAGCACTCGGGGCGCCACGCGCTGCAGCAGGCGCTGAGCGAGCTCGGCTACGAGGTCACGGGCCAGACGCTCAACCAGGCGTTCAAGCGCTTCAAGGAGATCGCTGACAAGAAGAAGCAGGTCAGCGCCATGGACCTCGAGGCGCTGCTGACCGACGAGCTGCGCGAGCAGGCCGACGTCGGCTACACGCTCGAATGGTTCGACGTCGAGTCCTCGACGCGGCGCCCGCCGCACGCGAAGGTGGGGGTACGCGGGCCGGAGGGGGAGGAGCTCCAGGGCTCGTTCGGCGGCGACGGCCCGATCGACGCGATCTTCCGGGCGATCAACGTCGCCACGGGCGTCGACGCGCGGCTGCGCGAATTCCACATCGGCGCCGTGACCGGGGGACAGGACGCACTCGGAGAGACCTCGATCGTCGTCGATGTCGGAGGCTTCACCGGGTCCGGTCAGGGCGTCTCGACTGACATCGTCGAAGCGGCGGCGCGGGGGTACGTGCGAGCGCTGTCCAATGCGGTCCGGAGGCGAGACGGTGAGCGTGCCGAGACTGCGCTTGCGGGCACGCCGTAGCCATCGATATCTCACAGCGCGAGTCCCTGCTGGTAGCCGGCCGGCGAGCGTCTCCTCCGAGGCGTCCGCGCCCGACATCAGGTCACGCCCGATCGAAACGGCCGAGTTTCGATCGGGTGTGATGATGCGAACCCGCGCGCCGCGGGCCTTGAGGGCTGAGGCCTCGAGCAGCATCGCGGCTCGTGACAAGGCCCGCACGCCTTGATGGAACGGGCCGTAGAGACTCGCCATCGGCGAGAGGATCAGGATCTGAGCTTCGCGCGTCGCAGGCGCGACGTCGGCATTCGTCGGGCTCCAGGTCGCGCCGTCGACGTACTCGCGGCCGGCGATCACGGCTGGTGAGAACACCAGCGGCAGCGAGCAGGAGGCCGTCAGTGCCTGCTCGACGGTCGCCTGCGGAGCGCCTGGGGCACCGAAGACGACTCGCTTGCCGGACAGGCGCTCCACCGCGACGACGCGTAGGCGGCCATCGAACCGCGCGCTGCTTGGCGGGAATGCTCCGCGGAAGTCGAGCGTGTCGGTGGCTCTCGTGGGGAGCGCCGCAGCGCGGCGCTCCGGAGCAGCTTCGCCAGGCGGCCTTGCCGAGCCGAATTCCAAGCAGAGCGAACGGTGCGGCGATCGCCATTGCCGAATTCGCCGCCCAATTCGGCACATGGCGATTGCGCACCGGAAGCGGCACCACGCACGCTCGGCGGGACGCTTCAGGGCTCGGCCGGTAGCGAGCTTGGCAGCGACGATGCTGCCGGCGGACGTGCCGACGAAGTAGTCGCACGCGGCGAACGAGATGCCGTGCGCATCCTCGAGCCCGGCCAGGACGCCGGTCATCCAGGAGTCGCCCTGCCGACCGCCGCCGCCGAGCACGAGGATGTCGGGACGCGTCACCACCCGACGAGCGTACAGCCGTATGCGATAACGTACGGACGTATGGCGATCACCAACCCCGCGACCTCCTCGCGCCCGACACCGCGCCAGTCTGCTCACCCGCCTGCCCGCCGGGCTGCACACCCGAGATCCTCGGAGCCCGCGTGCGTGCGCTGCGTGAGGCGATGGATCTGTCGCTGCGCGACCTGGCGGAGCGCTCCGGCGTCAGCGCGCCGATGCTCTCACAGGTCGAGCGGGGGGAGACCTCACCGACGATGCAGATCGCCGGACGCATCGCCTCAGGCCTCGAGCTGCGCCTCTCTCAGCTGCTGCGCCTGGATGAAGACGGCGCCGTCACGGTCGTGCGCCGGGACGAGCGGCGCAAGGGACCGGCGGCGGTCGGCGGCCACAGCTACGAGATCCTGAGCCCGCCGCTGCCCGGACAGCGCGCCGAGCTCTCGCGCCACACGCTCGCCCCCGGCGCGACCACCGGAGGCCCCGGCGATGCTCCGGTCCACGAACCCGGCAGCCGCGAGACCGCAGTCGTCGAGTCGGGCACCGTGATCCTCGCCTGCGACGACCGCCGCTTCGAGCTCACAGAGGGGGACTGCGTGACGTTTGACGCCGACCTGCCACACCACTTCGAGAACCCCGGAAAACAGGCCGCCGTACTGCTCGCGGTCGTGAGCGCCGGCCTGAGGAGGAGCTGATGCCGAAGAGCCTGTTCGACAAGATCTGGGAGCGCCACGAGGTCGCGCCCGGCCCTCCTCTACATCGATCTGCACCTGGTGCACGAGGTGACGAGCCCGCAGGCATTCGACGGACTGCGGCTGAACGGCCGCAAGGTTCGCCGTCCCGACCGCACGCTGGCGACCGCCGACCACAACACGCCCACCGACGGCACGCCGGTGGCCGCGCGGATCAAAGACGAGCTCTCACGCGTGCAGGTGCAGACGCTCGAGCGCAACGCCGCCGAGTTCGGAATCCCGATCTACTCGCTGGGCTCAGAGCATCAGGGCATCGTGCACGTGATCGGCCCGGAGCTCGGTGTCACGCAGCCCGGCATGACGATCGTCTGCGGCGACTCCCACACGGCGACGCACGGCGCCTTCGGCGCGCTCGCGTTCGGGATCGGCACCAGTGAGGTCGAGCACGTGCTCGCCACCCAGTGCCTGGTCCAGCAGAAGCCGAAGTCGATGCGGATCAACTACGTCGGCGAGCTCGGCTTCGGCGTCACCGCCAAGGATCTGATCCTGTACACGATCGGCCAGATCGGGGTCGCCGGCGCGACCGGGTACGCGGTCGAGTACGCCGGTCCCGCGATCGAGCAGCTCTCGATGGAGGGTCGCATGACCGTCTGCAACATGACGATCGAGGCCGGCGGCCGCGCCGGCATGATCGCTCCTGATGAGACCACCTTCGACTATGTGATCGGCCGCCCCGGTGCGCCGGCTGTGCGTCCCTGCCGACTGGCTCGAGCTCGGCACGGAGGACGGCGCGCACTTCGACAGCGAGATCACGATCGACTGCGCGCAGATCAGCCCGATGGTTACGTGGGGCACCAACCCAGGCATGGTTGTGGGTGTGTCGCAGAGCGTGCCCGAGCCGACCGGCGAGCAGGACGAGCGCGCGCTCGAGTACATGGGGCTCGAGGGAGGCACACCGATCGAGCAGATCAAGCTCGACCGGGTGTTCATAGGCTCGTGCACCAACTCCCGGATCGGCGATCTTCGAGCTGCCGCCGGGGTGATCGACGGTCGCACAGTGGCCGACGGTGTCTACGCGATGGTTGTACCGGGCTCGGTGCAGGTCAAGGAACAGGCCGAGAGCGAGGGCCTCGACGAGGTCTTCCGGGCCGCCGGCTTCGACTGGCGCGCGGCCGGGTGCTCGATGTGCCTGGGTATGAACCCGGACATTGCCGCGCCCGAGGAGCGCGTCGCATCCACCTCGAACCGCAACTTCGAGGGACGCCAGGGGCGCGGTGCCCGCACGCACCTTGTCTCACCCCAGATGGCCGCAGCGGCGGCCATCGAGGGTCACTTCGTCGATATCCGAAACTGGGCGGCTGCGCCCGCGGGCACGGGAGCCAACTGATGCGAGCGATCGAAACGATCACCGGCCCGGTGTCGGTCCTCAACCGTGACGACGTCGACACCGACCAGATCATGCCCAAGCAATTCCTCAAGCGGGTCGAGCGCACCGGCTTCGGCGAGTTCCTCTTCTATGACTGGGCCAAACAGCCCGACTGGGACCTTCCGAAGAACCCGATCCTCGTGACCGGTCGCAACTTCGGCTGCGGCTCGAGCCGTGAGCACGCCCCCTGGGGCCTCGAGGACTACGGCTTCCAGGCAGTCATCGCGCAGAGCTTCGCCGACATCTTCTACTCGAATTGCACGAAGATCGGGCTGCTCCCGATCGCCCTCTCCGCCGAGGACTGCCACGCGATCGCCGAGGCAGGAAGCGCACAGGTCGACCTCGCCAACCAGGAGGTGCGCTGGCCGGGCGGGAGTGCCGCCTTCGAGATCGACCAGCAGATCAAGTACCGGCTGCTCAACGGGCTCGACGACATCGGCATGACGCTCAAGCAGGAGAGCGCAATCACCGCATACGAGTCGGAGAGCGAGCGCGCGGGTCCGGTGACGACATCGGTATGAGCACCTGCGACTGGGACGCGACCACCTACCACGCGGTTTCTGCGCCGCAACAGGACTGGGCGCGTGAGCAGCTCGAACGCCTTGAGCTGAGAGGCGACGAAGTGGTGCTCGACGCCGGCTGCGGCTCGGGCAAGGTGACCGCGATGCTCGTCGAGCTCGTGCCCGACGGGCGGGTCTATGCGGTCGATCAGTCGCCCTCGATGGTCGAGCACACGCAGCAGGCGCTCGGAGAGCGCGTCATCGCCCTCCGTCAGGACCTGACCGAGCTTGCCTTGCCGGAGCAGGTCGACGCGATCTTCTCGAATGCCACGTTCCACTGGATCCCGGACCATCCGAAGCTGTTCGGGCGGCTCGCTGCGGCGCTGAAGCCGGGCGGTCAGCTGGTCGCCCAATGCGGTGGCTTCGGGAACATTGAGCGCTTCCGGGTGCTCGCCGACGAGGTCGCCGGCACGGATGAGTTCGCCGCCTACTTCACCGACTGGCAAGGGCCGTGGAACTACGCGCGAGCGGATATCACCGCCGAGCGCCTGATCGCAGCGGGCTTCGTCGACGTTGAGACCTGGCTCGAGCCAAAACCGACACCGCTCGAGGATCCGGAGCCATTCGTGCGGACCGTCTGCCTGGTTCGTCACCTCGATCGGCTTCCGGCGGAGCTCCACGACATCTTCATCCGCGCGGTGCTCGCGCGGGCCGGCACGCCGTTCGTGCTCGACTATGTGCGCCTCAATATGGTGGCGCGCGGATCCCTGGCGGAGCGATGACTCGAGCGCGCAAGGATCCGCTCACCGCGCCGACGCCGACACCCACGCCACCCCCGGCACTCGAGGTGCGTGACCTCGTCAAGCGCTACCCGACCGGCGTGGAGGCGCTCAAGGGCGTGACGCTTGAGATGAGCGCGGGGCAGTTCTTCGGCCTGCTCGGGCCCAACGGTGCCGGCAAGTCGACGTTGATTCACTGCATCACCGGCCTGGCGCGGCCGAGTTCCGGCAGCGTCGAGATCTTCGGTCACGACGCGGTCCACCACTACCGCCAGGCTCGCGAGGCGGTCGCGCTTGCGCCCCAGGAGATCAACCTCGACATGTTCCTCACGCTCGAGGAGACCCTCGACCTGCACGGCGGCTACTACGGCATGAACAAGGCGGATCGACGCGAGCGCACGGCCGAGCTGCTCGAGACGTTCTCGCTGACGGGCAAGCGTCACGAACGCACGCGCACACTCTCGGGCGGGATGAAGCGCCGGCTCACGCTCGCGCGCGCACTGATGCACCGCCCGCGCCTACTGATCCTCGACGAGCCAACGGCCGGCGTCGACATCGAGCTGCGTCTCGAGCTTTGGCAGTACATCGAGAAGATCAACAATGAAGGCACCAGCATCATGCTCACGACGCACTACCTCGAGGAGGCCGAGCGCCTGTGCGACCACATCGCCTTCATCAACCACGGTGAGATCGCGGCACACGGGACGATTCCCGAACTGGCCGCGCGCTACGGCGTCAGCTCGCTCGAGGACGCCTATCTCGCACTGGTCGGCCGGCAGGAACTTTCACGCGCACACGTCGAGGAAACAGCGGCATGAGCATTCAGGCGGCGGCGTGAGCGCATCTCAGATCAGGCTGCTCTCGCTAATCAGGCGAGAGGTCAACCGCTTCATGAAGATCAAGCGCCAGACGCTCGGCGGGCCGCTGCTCGAGACCTTCCTCTACATCTCCGTGTTCGGTGCGGCGCTGGGAACGCGCATCCACACCCTTCACGGTTACAAGTACATCGTGTTCGTGGTCCCCGGGCTGATCATGATGGCCTGGGCGCTGAATTCGTTCTCGAACAACTCCTCATCGATCCTGCAGCAGAAGTTCACGCGCTCGATCGACGATCAGCTCTCATCGCCGGCATCGCCGATGCAGTTGCTCCTGGGCTTCACGCTCGGCGGCTTCATCCGTGGCTTCATCGTCGCCGGGCTGACGTATGTCGTCTCCGCGATCCTGCTGGCGCTGCCTGTGACGCACGCCCTCGTGCTGATCCCGTCGCTGATCCTCGTAGGCCTGTTCTTCGCCCAGTGCGGCGTGCTCGTGGGGGTGCGGGCTGAACAGTTCGACGATGTGGCGCTCTATCAGACCTTCGTGCTGCAGCCGCTGATCTTTCTGGGCGGTGTTTTCTACGGCGCCTCGCTGCTCCCGCAGCCGTGGCAGACGCTCACCAAGTTCAACCCGGTCTACTACATGATCGCGCTGGTGCGCTATGGCTTCATCGGCTACCACGATGTGAACATCGTCTTTGCGCTCACGTTCCTGACACTCGCGACCGCCGCGGTGTTCGCGCTCAACTACCGGATCTTTGCGCAGGGCCGGTACCTCCGGGCCTGAGCCGGCGGGCAGTGAACCGGGCCGCGGCGAGTCCCACAGGCGGCTTCGGTACTCTGGCCAGAAGTGACGCGAACCATCTCGGTAGACGCCATTTACAAGGCGCTGGGGCGCTTTGTAGTCCGTTTCCGTTGGGCGATCGTGGTCTTCTGGCTGCTGGCCGCGATCGTGACCACCGCCGCGCTGCCGTCGATCGGCAGCGAGATCAACGACAACAACAGCGCCTTCCTGAAGAGCTCCGAGCCGAGCATCCGCGCCGCGGACATGGCCTCGCCGATCTTGGGCCAGGGTGCCAGCGGCAACATCACGTCGATCCCGCTGGTGGCCGTGCAGGACAGCCGGCGCCTGAACGCCGCGGACGTCGCGTCGATCACGCGCCTGGTCGGACTGCTGCAGCACGTGCCCAAGGTCGCGAGCGTTCAGGTCGCAGGCGTTTCACCCGACGCCCGCGCGGTGCAGCTGCGCCTGCGTGCGCGTATCTCTGTCAGCGCGACACCCGACAAGGACAAGACCCTGGTCGACTCGCTGACGGCGCAGTTCTCCAGGGCACAGCCTCCGACCGGGCTGCACTACTACGTGACTGGCCAGATCGCGACGATCGTCGCCGGCCAGAAACAGTCCGACAAGCAGGGCGGCGAGGTGCAGCTCGCCTCGTTCGTATTCATCATCCTGCTGCTGCTGGTCGTCTTCAGGTCACTGCCGGCGGCACTGGTCACGCTGCTGCCGGCGGGACTGGCGCTGGCGATCGCCGGGCGACTGATCGGCGCACTCGGTGCGGGCGGCCTGCAGGTCTCGTCGATCACGCAGATCCTGCTGATCGTGCTGATGCTCGGCGCCGGCAGCGACTACGGCCTCTTCTACATCTTCCGAGTGCGCGAGGAGCTTCGCGCCGGCCACGACGCACACACGGCCGTGGAGCGCGCGTTGCTGCGGGTGGGCGAGTCGATCACCGGCTCGGCCGGAACCGTGATCCTCGCGCTGCTCACGCTGCTGTTCGCGAGCTTCGGCCTTTACCACGACCTTGGCATACCGCTCGCTGTGGGCATGTCCGTCATGCTGCTGATCGGCCTGACACTGCTGCCGGCGTTGCTCGCGATCCTGGGTCGCCGCGCGTTCTGGCCGGCGAAGATCGAGCCTGGTGTTCAGCGCGAGGGCATATGGGGCAAGGTGGCCAGCACGCTCGTCCAGCGCCCGAAACTCACGCTCGGCGTAGGCGTTTGCGTGTTCCTGGCACTGGCGGCCGGCGCCCTCGGCTACAAAGCGGGCGGCTTCGGGGGCGTCACGAACCCGCCCAAGGGCTCCGCCGCCGCAGCCGGCAACGCCGCGCTCTCCAAGCACTTCCCACACAACGCCTCGAACCCGGCCAACGTCGTCTTCAAGTACGGCGAGTCCGTCTGGACAAACCCGCAACACATCGCACAGGCTCAGAATTCGCTGGAGCGCTCGGGCCGCTTCAAGAAGCTCGCCGGGCCGCTCAGCCCCAACGGCACGGCGCTGACGCCGCAGCAGCTGACCCGGCTCTACACGAAGCTCGGTCCGCCGCAGAGCCTCCCGGTCCGCCAGCCCGCGACTGCGGCAGTGGCGCCCACGCTCTACAACGCCTACCGCGCCGACGCGCTGTTCGTATCGAGGTCGGGCCGGGTGATGCAGTTCGAAGCCGGCCTGAAGGCGGGAGCCCAGGACACGACCTCGGCGATGAACGCCACCCCAGGGATCCGCGCCGTCGTCACCGCCGCCGCGCACGCCTCGCAAGCCACCGCATCGGGCCTCGCCGGCGAGGCGGCCGCGATCTACGACATCAACCACACCGCCAACCACGATCTCGCGGTCGTGATCCCGATCGCGATCGTGGCGATCGGCCTGTTGCTCGCGCTCGTGCTGCGCAGCGCCGTGGCGCCGCTCTACCTGATCGTCAGTGTGGCGCTTTCCTACATCGCCTCGCTGGGGCTCGCGACGATCGTCTTCATCGACCTCGGCGGCGACGGCGGCATCAGCTTCATCCTGCCGTTCCTGATGTTCATCTTCCTGCTGGCGCTCGGGGAGGATTACAACATTCTCGTGATGACGCGCATCCGCGAGGAGGCGCGCCAGCTGCCCCTGCAGGAGGCCGTGGTGCGCGCCATCTCCCGCACAGGATCGACCGTTACCTCGGCCGGCATCATCCTTGGCGGCACCTTCGCGGTGTTCGCGATCGTCGGCGGCTCAGGCTCCGGCAACGGCCAGCTGCACGCGATCGGTTTCGGACTCGCGGCCGGCATCCTGATGGACACGTTCCTGGTGCGCACGCTGCTCGTGCCCTCGGTGGTGGTGCTCCTCGGCCGCTGGAACTGGTGGCCGTCACACCTGTCGACCGAAGAGCATCACGAGCGCATCCACGCTTCGGGGGCACAGGCACAGGCCTGACACCGGGCGCAGGTTGGGTGGGAATCCAGATCCAGATGCTATGGCGTGTCGAAGTCGTCGACGTACATCGGCATCTGTGCGATGAACTGGAACCCGAGCCGCTCGAGCACAGGGCGTGACATGCGCCCAGCCTGAACTGTCAGTGCCGGGGTGCCGCGCTCGACTGCCAGCTTCCAACGGGCGTTCACAAGCGCTCGGTAGACACCGCGGCCGCGAGCATCCGCGAGCACCCCGCCACCGAACAGATTGACGCCCACCTCACCGAGCACTCCCGTGGCTGTTCCGACCACGGACTGCTCGAGCCGTGCGTTCCACCGCCTGAGCGGACTGTCCGGGGTCTTGTATTCAGCGAAGCGCTCCTCGAGTTCTGCCTCAAGCTTTGCCTGTCCCTCGGGCGGGAGCTCGAACGCGGCGCTTTCAATTCGAACGCTGTCTCCGAACGCTTCGAACGACTCAACAAGATCGACCTCGACGTCCTCACCTCCGTCGCCGGCGGGCCGGCCGAGTAGGGCCATCGCGTTCTCGACCGATTCGAACCCGGCGCTGTCCTCGTTTCGCAAACCGCGCTCAGCGAGAGCATCAGCAAGCCACGGGTGATCAGGCCCGGCCTGCCAGACCAGCATCCCGCGGCCATGCTCCCGCACCAATGTCCGGGCCTCATCGATTGCAGCGTCGACATCCGTCTCCGTCAGCCCGTCGCGTGGCTCAACCGGCAGCGCGTACGGAAAGTCATGCAGGATCGCGAACACGTGGCTTCCCTCCACCAACCTAAAGCCAGGCACCGGAGGCAGCATCAAGAACGCATGCAGCGCCTGCCTGCGAACGTCATCAGGAATCGCACCCATCGTGGCGCGGATCCTGCAACCACCAGGCGAACCCCGAGTACAGGGTCCGCTCGCCGATTGGTCACGACGGCCGCGCCGTCAACCCCGCTCGCCGCTTCCGCGGGTCTGGATCCTGGCAACGAACGTGACGCTGCCAGGACTCTTCGGTCAGGGTGACGGTTGCTTGCTCTGTAGTCGTTGGCGCCGATGACTTTGAAGTCGGTGTTCTCGAAGATGTGGTGGGGCCAGTTGACGCCGATGTTGTGGACCTCGTAATCGCCGTTGCTGAGCTGGACGACGCGATCGACGACGCCGCCTGGGTAGGCGAGCAATGCGGCTTCGGTTGCCTTGTTGGCCGTGGTTCCGCTGAGGATCTTGCCGGTTCCTTGCTTGTAGCTCGACGGGATCTGGCCAACGGTCTTCGACGCGCCGGACGTGCCGCGGGTGAACGCGACGACCTGCGACGCGGTGTTCGATGGGCTTGTGGCGGCTGCAGGATGACCTGGGTGGCTGTGATCGTCGTGCTGTCGGTCGTTCCGAGCACGAGCGCGGTCTCGCCGTTCGTGACGGCGCTCGCCGACGCGGTGGCCGTGCCGTTCTTGTATGTCGGTAGACGACGTCTTCTTGACGGTGACCTTTCCACCGGTGGGTGTCGTCAGCGTGAAGCCGGAGCCGGACAGGTTGCTGACTGTTCCGACCGATCCGCCTGCGGCGGGTCCGGATCGAGCGTTCGATCCTCCGCCGCCGGATCCGGGACGTCCGGCGAAGCCGGCAGGTCGCGCATGGCCTGCTGCTGTCGTCGCTGGGCGTGGCTGCGGCGCTGGAGCCGCCCTCGAGGTGGCGCTCGACGATCCCGTATGTGCCGCCGCCGATCACGATGGCCGTGATGCCGGCGGCGAGCAATCTGGTGGATCTGCGGGAGAAGCTGTGCTTGAGGGTGAACATCTGAGGGCTTCCTTTCGGTTGATTGGAACCCAGCGTCGCCCCGATGCTGGGCGGGTCCTGCGAGGGAAGCTGAGAGGTTGCTGAGAGCGACGGGCCGGCACGGCGAGGTGTTCGGGTCGGTCGCGGGCTCTCAGGTTTTTCTCAGGGTCGCCTCAGCTTTGCTCAGCTTTCCCGTCGATAATCGCGGCGTGGATGATCAGGCTGAAGCCGCTCGTGTGCTCGTCGTCGACGATGAGCCGAGCATCGTGGATGTGGTCTCGATGGCCCTTCGCCATCACGGTTTCGGGGTTGAGACTGCCGGGACCGGCCGCGAGGCGCTGAACCTGGTGCGGCGGTGGCACCCGCACGTGATGGTGCTCGACGTGATGCTCCCGGACATGGATGGCTTCGACGTGGCGCGTCGCTTGGCGGCCGAGCACGCCGAGGTCCCGATCGTGTTTTTGAGCGCGCGCGACACCACCGCGGACAAGATCCGCGGCCTCACCACCGGCGGGGACGACTACGTCACGAAGCCCTTCAGCCTCGAAGAGCTGATTGCGCGGCTGCGGAACATCCTGCGGCGCACGGGCGTCGCAAAGCAGGCCTCGGGTCGGCTCCAGTTCGCCGATCTGGAACTCGATGAGGACACCTTCGAGGTGACTCGGGCCGGCCGGATGATCGAGCTGACCGCCACGGAGTTCCGCCTGCTGCGGTACTTGATGCTCAATGCTCGTCGGGTGCTCACGCGCGCGCAGCTTCTCGATCACGTCTGGAGCTACGACTTCGGCGGCGATGCGCGCGTGCTCGAGACGTACATCAGCTACCTGCGGAAGAAGGTCGACGCCACCGGGCCGCCGCTGATCCACACGGTCCGCGGCGTCGGCTATACCCTGCGGCTTCCGAGGGAATGAGCCGGCTGTCGCTGCGGGCCCGCCTGCTGATCGGTCTCGTCGCGTTAACCGTGATCGGCCTTGGGTGGCCGGGCTGGTCACCTACGCGGAGCAGCGCTCCTTCCTGCTCACACGGGTCGACGAGCAGGTCGGTGACTCTCGCATCCCCGTGTCGGTGGCGCTCAACCTGATCCATCCGCAGGGAGCGACAACCAGCTCGCGGCCAGCGGCGGGCGGCAGCGCCCCGGGCACCTTTGAAACCTCAGGAACCTACGCGATCGTGCTCGGCTCGAACGGCAAGGTCATCGAGACCCGCTCGTTCACCTACGGAGAAACCCCGGCGTCCCCGCCGGCGCTACCTCGCCATCTCTCGACCTCGCAGTTCAGCACCCACCACCTACACCTGTTCACGGTCAGCTCGCAGGCGGGATCGAGCCTGACCTACCGCGCCGCCGCGTTCACGCTCAAGGACGGCCGGACGCTCGTGATCGCGGTTCCGCTTCACGACGTCGACCAGACGCTCCAGCGGCTGATCGAGGTCGAGGCGCTCGTGGGCGGCGGCGTGGTCCTCGGGCTCGTTGCACTGGGCTGGGTCGTGATCCGTGTCGGCCTGCGGCCGCTGGAGCGGATCGGGCGAGTCGCGAGCGAGATCGCCCACGGCGACCTCTCCAAGCGGGTCACTCCCGCCAACGACCGCACCGAGGTCGGCCGTCTTGGCACGTCGTTGAACGAGATGCTCGCCCAGATCGAGCATGCCTTCGCCGATCGCAGCCGAAGCGAGGAGCGGCTGCGTCAGTTCCTCGCCGACGCGTCCCACGAACTCCGCACCCCACTCGCCTCGATCCGCGGATACGCCGAGCTCTACCGCCTGGGCGCGGCGACGAGAGCCAGCCGACATCGAGCGCGCGATGGAGCGAATCGAAGCCGAGGCGACGAGGATGGGCGGCCTCGTCGAGAGCCTGCTGCTCCTGGCTCGCCTCGAGGAACTACCGGACGCGCCGCTGGTCGAAGTCGATCTGACCGAGCTCGCCGAGCACGCCGCACAGGACACCCGCGCCGCGGCCCCAGACCGTGAGGTCGTCGTCCATCGCGGCGACCAGGTGCAGGTGCACGGGCACCCCGAGCAGCTACGTCAAGTCCTCGCAAACCTCACCCGCAACGCCGTCGTCCACACACCTCCCGCGACAGCGATCGAGATCACCGTCACCTCGGAGGACGGACAGGCAGTGATCGAGGTCCGCGACCACGGTCCCGGTCTCCCCCCGCGATGCCGGCGACCACCTATTCGAGCGATTCTGGCGACCCGAAGCAGGACGTAGCCGCGGACCCGGCGGCGCCGGGCTCGGCCTCGCGATCGTCAAAGCGATCGTCGAAGGCCACGGCGGCCACGTCCACGCCTACAACGCCAACGACGGCGGGGCCGTCTTCCGCGTGACGCTGCCGATCACACAAGTCGCGCGCTGGGAATTCCCCGTCGGCGCCGGCCTGAGCTGCCGTTCTCAGCCTGTGGCTACATGGAGGCTTCGCGAAGCTGGGCGGCTTCGTGGAGTTCCGCGAGGCGTGCCGCGACGAGGTTCTGCACGACTGGCTTGGGTAGCGGCTGGTCGATGGCGAAGTGCAGTGAGCTCTTGGTCATCGTGTAGGCCTTGAGGTCATCGGCGAGTCGCCCAAGAATGGAGCCGCTGAAAGGTAGGTAGCTGAGGTGATGCTCGAACGCGGCGAATCCGGCGATCGTCTTTCCGCTCACGCGGAAGGCGGGCACACGGTATGAGAGTCCCTGCTCGGCGTCGGGGACGATCTCAAGGATCGTGCGGCGTAGTGCCTGAAGCGTGCTGCGCTTCGGCTCATCGACACCCTCGAGGTATTTGTCGACTTCCTCGGCGGACATTGGCTGGGAGTCTATGAACGATCGCTTGGGCGAGTTGGCGTCTGGGTGGCCTGGCCAGACCAGCGGGCGGGCGCTTAGGGACGACTCGCGGGCCGCCCCAGCCCGCGAGAAGCCCTACCGCTCGCGGCCGGCAACCCCACGAACCTCCGGTCGTTGTTCATCCCAGGATGTGTCCTCGTACCGGCGTGCTGAGAGAGGAGAGAGAAGCTCTTGCGCAAGTACGAAGCTTTGGTCGAGGGCAACGATGTCCAGAAGCGCCCACCGAGGGAGAAGCCGGTCGCGAGCGGGTTCAACGGCTGCTAGATCTCACCTCCTTCGCCCAGTTCGCAGCTCACGTCGAGAAGGATGCCCGTGAGCCGGTCGCGCGACATCGGCCCTGTGGACAGAATTCGACGCGCAGCGATTGGCCACGCGCGCAGACGTGGCCGCCGGAGCCGCCAGGATGGACGGGTCCTCTTCGCAGCCGAAGTTCGTCTAGCGGTATTCCGGGTTTGGGCTTGTGGGCTGGGAGAGATCCCAATCGTGGGTTGAGTTGCCGTAAGCGGGGATCCCGCCAGCCGTTTTGAGCATCCGGGCGAGATGAAGGACATTCCAGGTCATGAACACGGTGTTGCGGGTGGCCCAGGCGTTGTGCTCGCCGCCGGCCTTGGGATCGAGGTAGGACGGGCCTGGGCCAGCCTCACCGGTCCAGTAGGTATCCGCCTGGGGAGGGATGGTGAGGCCGATGTGCTGCAGCGCGTACAGAACCTGGGCGCTGACGTGCTTGCCGCCATCGTCATTGCCGGTGGTCAGCGCGCCGCCCACCTTGCCGTAGTAGGACCACTGACCAGCCGAGTTAACTTCGCTGGAGTAGGCGTACAACCGCTCGATCACTTTGCGGGTCTGGGAACTCTGATCTCCGAGCCAGATCGGGCCGCAGATCAGGATGATGTCAGCCGGCACCACGAGATCCCTGTAGATCGCGGGAAACTCGTCACGCTCACAGCCATGCTCGCGCAGATCCTTCTCCATGCCCGCCGGGATGTCGCGGTCGATCGTGCGGATCTCATCGAACGTCACCCCGGTGCCCTGCAGGATGCCGCGCACGATCGCGAGCATTCCGTCGGTGTTACTGGGCTCCGGAGAGCGTTTGAGCGTGCCGTTGAAGATCACGGCCCGGAGATCGTCGTAGCGTTCCGGCGCCGCGTCCACCTGTCGGTCGATGAAACTCTGGATTGATTCGGGCAGCGGCATCAGATCAATGTCCTTTCGGCTTTGTGCGGATCAACTCGCGGTCAATCCTGACCTGAATCGTGCGCTCACAGGATCGTTGGTGCGCGAGAATCGGCCGAACACTCGCGATCACGGGGGTTCCGCAATGACGTCGATGGACTGGTCCAAGCAGGTCGGCGAGGGGCCCTCGAATTACCAAGGGTTTCTGGTTCCGGGCATGTTCACTCCCTTCGCGGCACGCCTGATCGCCGACCTCGAGATCACGCCGGGCTCGGCTGTGCTGGACGTCGCGTGCGGAACCGGCGTCGTGACCCGGTTTGCCGCGCGAGCGACCGGCACCACCGGGACCGTCACCGGTGTCGACATCGGGCCGCCGATGCTCGCGGTGGCGCGGTCTCAGTCGGCTGAACCGGACTCCGCACCGATCACGTATCTGGAAGGCAGCGCGCTCGATCTCCCGCTCGCGACCGCTCATTTGACTTCGCCACCTGCCACCACGGGTTTCAGTTCTTCCCTGACCGGGTGGCCGCGGCCCGGGAGCTCCACCGAGTGCTCCGCCCCGGCGGCCGGGTCGCGATCGCGTGTTGGACCGGGCTCGAGGAGACACCGGTGTTCAGGGCGATCCGAGACTCGCTCCAGGTCGACGTCAGCGAGGAAGCCGGTCAGATGATGAACTCGCCGTTCTCCGTACCGGCTGCGGAGCTAACGGCTCTCCTGGAGACTGCCGGATTCACCGGAACCTCGGGTCGAGCGTGTCGAGTTGATGGCGTCCTTCCCGGCAGTGCCCGATCTTGGCGCTCGCGTGATCGCCGCGGGCCCGGTCGCAGCGCAGTTCAATCAGGCTCCGGTGGTTGCTCGAGACGCAGTTGCCGCTGCTGTCACAGAAGCGGCCGCGCCGTACACCGACGGTGACACCGTGCGCTTCCCGATGTACTCGAACGTCGCAAGCGGGGCCGGCTAGTACTCACCATTCTCAGCGAGCCACAGCGCATACTGGGGGACGAACGGTCCGTCATCGATTTCCCAGGGCTGCCCTGACCAGACGTAGCCGTCGCAGTACCGTCTGGCATCCAGCGAGGCCTCGGTGCCGAGGTGCCACCGTGTCGATGCGACGTTGATGGTCGGCGGGATCCCGGTCCGCTGGCAGGCCGTCTGGACTCGGCCGTGGCACATCGGCGCGTCGTTGATCCCTTTTCCCTTGACGTCCTCGGGCTTGTATGGCTGCCCGTTCTCGTCGGTGTTGACGATGAAATGCTTGCCCCTCACGCCGAGCTTCGCCAACGCTGCGACGACCTGTGCCCCGAACTCGTCTTCGGTCGCCGTCGGGTCGTAGTCGCTGTCGTCGAGCGCGAACCCACGGGCGTAGCGGATGCCGTTGCTGATCAGCAGCTCCGCATCCTGCGTGGGGGTCGTCCAACCGAACGTGCCGCCATCGATATAGACCGTGGTGTGACGATTGGCGCTCAGCACCCGGGCGGCATAGGTGTCGATCTGCTCGGGTGCCGTCGAGAGGATCTTCAGCGCGACGGGCAGATCGACCTGCTCGATCACCAGTGCCCGCGCGCTCCCGATTCCCGCTGCCATGTTGCGATACCACGCCTCATCGGCGCGCACGTTCCAGGATCCGTGGACCACCGGCTTATCGACCCCGTTGGCCGTTCCGCTTCTCCCACGGGTTCAGTTCAAACGTCGCGAACTCGGTGAGCACGTTCGGGTTCCCGTTCTGCGAAGCCGCCACCGCCGCAGCCGTCGCGGCCTTCACCTGGTTGGTCGGGGTCTCCCACCCGAGCCACACCGCTTGTGGCTTTAGCGCAAGCCGACCCAGCAGCTGCTGGACTCGTTCCCGTCGCGGACTGGTAGGTGCTCCAGAGATCATCGTCGTGGGGCACACCCCACGCAATATGCGCAATCGGATTGGGTCCTGCTCCCGGCAGACCACCGTTGGCCGTACCCGCTTGGGCTGCCGGCGCCGCGAAGGCACAGGGCGGCCGCGCTCGTGGTCAGCATCGCCACTACCCGCCGCCAGTTGTGGCGCAGATCCAACCGCCTCGTCGTGTCAGTTCGTAAAAGCTTCATCACCCGGTAGTAAACACGCGCGAACGCCAGATGGTGCGCGCAGTGCCGTAAACTGCAGCGAGGGGATGCGTGCGCTGCTTCGTTTGAGAGTCAATGGGCGGAGTGGCGGTCTCCGGAGCGTCCGCAGCTTTGCTGGCTGCGACTGTGTTGGCCTTTCCGTCAGCCGCGCGGGCTGGCATTCCTGCCGCGGGTGCGGTCACGTCAGCTCCCTCGAGCGCCGCATCGACGACGCCGATCGACGTCACGGTCGGCGGTGGTTATACCGGCCCGCCGATCCGCGCCGGCTTCGTCGGTATCACCACCGAATACCGGGACATGTTCAAGGAGGTCGGGACCGACCCGAGTCAGCCTGACATCCCGTTCGAACAGGTGTTGAAGAACCTGGCTCCCGACGGGGGCTTTGACCTGCGGATCGGCGGTGACACCAGCGACTGGACGTGGTGGCCGGTCCCCGGGATGGCCCATCCGCCCTGGGCACGCTGGACGCTCACGCCGACCTGGATGGCGGTTGCGCAGAAGCTCCTGGAGGACCTGCACGCGCACCTGATCATCGGGATCAACATGGAGGCGGACAGCGCGGTGGTCGCGGCCACCGAGGTCGCGGCGATCAAAGCAGGCATCGGTCCGTCCGTGCCCACCACGTTCGAGCTCGGTAACGAGCCCGAGCTCTACCCCAAATGGCCCTTCTACATCACCAAGGCCAAACAAACCGTGTTCGGGCGTCCAAAGAACTACTCGTTCCCACAGATAACCAGTCAGTGGGACGCGCTGGCAGCGCACCTCGGCGACATCCGGCTCGCCGGGGTCGGGTACTCCTCGTTCAGGGCGTTGCCTCACGTCCAGCAATTCCTGCACGCCAGTCCCGATCTGTCGCTGCTGACGATGCACACCTACGCGCTCACACCCCAGAACTGTCAGAAGGGAGGTGAGTTGCAGGAGAGCTGGCTGTTTCGTCTCAATTCATTGCAGAACCTGGCAGATGAGGTCGGCGCGTGGGTCACGCTCAGCCGCAAGAACAAGGTCGCGCTCCGTGTGGACGAGATGAATGCGGTGACCTGCGGCGGGCTCGCAAACTTCAGTGACACGATGGGTCCCAGCCTGTGGGCACTGAACGTCCTGCCACTGTACGCGCAGACCGGTGTGACCGGGGTCAACTTCGAGACGAGACCGAACACCGCCCAGAACCTCGATCCAGCCCACGGCGACCACGTCGGGCTCGCAGGTGACGGTCCAACCCGAGTACTACGGCATGCTGGCCTTCGCGCAGCTCACGCCACCGGGCTCGCGGATACTCAGCGTCTTTACACTGGCGCATGGTCTGCTTGTCTGGGCGGTACAGACCCCCAAACACACGATCAACTTCGTCGTCACCAACATCACGAACAGCGCTAAACGCGTCGCGATTCACGTCGCCGGCGCGAAGGGGCCGGCAGCCGCCGAAACTCTGACGAGTCCCGCCGGACGGCTGACCGCCACCGCCGGCGTCACGCTCGGTGGCCGTCGATCTCTCCACAAACGGGTCGCTGACCGGTCCGCCGGTCAGATCCCATGTCCGGCCGCACCAGGACCTACGACATCACAGTGGCACCGGCAAGCGCCACGATCCTCAGCGTCAACGGCTAGACGCCATCCTGCAACCCAACCCTCCCAGCCCCTAGCCGATCCGGCGACCGCGCTCTCCCGGCGCCCTATCCGCTAGCTTCCGGCGCCCATGGCGTCCAAGATCGTGCTGCTTCCCGGCGACGGGATCGGCCCCGAAATCATCCCGCCGACGCTCGAGCTGCTGAGCGCCGTCGGCACAGCATTCGACTACGAGGAGCAGCTCTTCGGCGGCGCCTCGATCGATGCCCACGGCATCGCCCTCACCGACGAGACGCTGGCCGCCTGCCGCGCGTCCGATGCGGTCCTGCTCGCCGCCGTCGGCGGGCCGAAGTGGGACACGACAGACCCTTCCAAGCCGCGGCCCGAGCAGGGACTCCTGGGATTGCGCAAGGGGCTCGGCCTTTACGCGAACCTGCGGCCGGTGCGGCCGCAGCCGGCGCTGTATGACGCGAGCCCGCTCAAGCGCGAGGTGATCGCGGGGACCGACCTGCTGGTCGTGCGCGAGCTCACCGGCGGATCTACTTCGGTGAGAAGACGCGCACCGCCGACGCGGCCTCCGACGTCTGCGCCTACACCCGCGATGAGATCGAGCGGATCGCGCGCGTCGCGTTCCGAGCCGCGCGCCGCAAGGTCACGAGCGTCGACAAGGCGAACGTGATCGAAACCAGCCGGCTGTGGCGGCAGGTGGTCCGCGACGTGCACGCGGCCGAGTTCCCGGATGTGACCCTCGAGCACCTGCTCGTCGACAACGCCGCCATGCAGCTCGTCTCGAATCCGGCCGACTTCGACGTGATCGTCACCGAGAACATGTTCGGTGACATCCTCAGCGACGAGGCCGCGACGCTGACCGGCTCGATCGGCATGCTGCCGAGCGCCTCGCTCGGCGCCCCCGGCGAGCCCGGGATGTTCGAGCCGGTGCACGGCTCAGCGCCCGACATCGCCGGAACCGGCGCCGCCAATCCGCTGGCGATGTTCCTGTCGGCGGCGCTGATGCTCCGCCACGGCCTCGGCTTGGAGGCTGAGGCAGCGGCGATAGAATCAGCTGTTGAGCGTGCGCTGGCGGCCGGCCTGCGCACGCGGGACCTGGGGGGCAGCGCCGGTACGCGCGAAGCGACCCAGGCCGTTCTTTCCAACCTCTAAGGGCTCTTCCAACCCCTAAAGGAGCACGTCGTGGAGCAAGCGGACCTCATCTGGCACAACGGAGAACTCGTTGCCTGGGAGGACGCCAAGGTGCACGTACTCACCCACGGCCTGCACTACGGGACCGGCGTGTTCGAGGGCATCCGCGCCTACGAGACCACCCGTGGCACTGCGATCTTCCGCCACCAAGATCATGTCGACCGCCTGTTCAGCTCGGCCCAGCTGTACTACATGCCGATCCCATACACGCGCGAGGAGCTGCGTCAGGCGACACACGAGCTGCTGATCGCGAACGGCCTGCGCGAGTGCTACATCCGCCCGATCGTCTTCCGTGGCTACGGCACCATGGGACTGCTTCCGCTCGAGGCGCCGGTCGATGTCTCGATCGCAGCGTGGCCGTGGGGTGCCTACCTGGGCGAGGAGTCGGGGCGAACCGGGATCCGCGCGAAGGTCTCCACCTGGCGGCGTCTGCCGAGCGACTCGGTGAACCCGCAGGCCAAGGCGAGCGGCACCTATCTGAACAGCATCCTGGCCAAGATCGAGGCGACCAAGGCCGGCTACGAGGAGGCCATCCTTCTCGATCCCGCCGGCTTTGTCTGCGAAGGCAGCGGCGAGAACCTCTTCATGGTCGCCGAGGGGCAGGTCGTGACGCCATCGCTCGCCTCCGGCGCGCTCGACGGGATCAGCCGGCGCTCGCTGATACAGATCGCGACCGACCTCGACTACGAGGTGATCGAGCGCTCGATCGCGCGGGCCGAGCTCTACCTGGCCGACGAGGTGTTCGTCACCGGCACCGCGGCCGAGCTCGTGCCGTTGCGCGAGGTCGATGACCATGTCATCGGCGAGGGCGTGCGCGGACCCGTGACGACGGTGCTGCAGGGCGTGTTCGACGGAGCCCTGCGTGGCCGCGAACCGCGTTACGCGGCGTGGCTCGACCACGTCGAAGTGCCCGCCGCGACCACCTGACATGACCAAGATCGAGGTCTACGACACCACCCTGCGCGATGGGATGCAGGGTGAGGGCATGTCGCTGTCGGCGCACGAGAAGGTGCGGGTCGCGCACATGCTCGACGAGCTCGGCGTCGACCTGATCGAGGCCGGCTTCCCGAGCTCCAACCCCAAGGAGCTCGAGCTCTTCGAGCTGCTCGCCCGCGAGCGCTTCGAGCACGCCCAGGTCGCCGCCTTCGGCATGACCAGGCGGCGCGGCCTGCGCGCCGAGGACGACGCGGCGCTGCAGATCCTGGCCGACTGCTTCGCGCCGGTGTGCACGCTCGTGGGGAAGACCTGGAGCCTGCACCTCGAGAAGGTCGTGAAGGTCGATCGCGCCGAGAACCTGCGCATGATCGCCGAGTCGGTCGCGTTCCTGATCGGCGCCGGCAAGCGCGTGATCTACGACGCGGAGCACTTCTTCGACGGCTTCAGCGACGACCGCGAGTATGCGCTGGCGTGCCTGCGCGCGGCCGCCCAGGCCGGCGCGGAGACCGTCACCTGCTGCGACACGAACGGCGGCACGATGCCGGACGGGATCACACAGGCGATCGAGGCGGTCGTGGGCGAGCTCGCCGGCACCGGCGTGAAGATCGGAATCCACTGCCACGACGATGCCGGTTGCGGGGTCGCCAACAGCCTGGCGGGCGTGCTCGCCGGGGCGACGCAGATCCAGGGCACCCAGAACGGCTACGGCGAACGCTGCGGCAACGCGAATCTGACGACCTTGATCCCCAACCTGCAGCTGAAGCTCGGCTACGAGTGCGTGAGCCCCGAGCAGTTGCACGCGCTGACCCTGACCTCGCACTTCTTCGACGAGCTCTTGAACTTCACGCCAGACCATGATCAGCCGTATGTCGGGCGCAACGCGTTCGCCCACAAGGGCGGCATGCACGTCGCGGGCGTCACCGCCGACCCGAGCACGTTCGAGCACGTCGAACCGGAGGTCGTCGGCAACGATCGCGCCGTGCTCGTCTCGGAGCTCTCCGGGAAGGGCACGATCCACGCGCGCGCGGCCGAGGCCGGCCTCGAGCTCGACGACGCCGCCGCGAGCCGCTTGATCGAGCGCGTCAAGGAGCGCGAGCACGAGGGCTACCACTACGAGGCGGCCGATGGCTCGTTCGAGCTGCTGCTGCGCAAGGAGAGCGGGGACTACACGCCGCTGTTCACGCTCGAGTCCTGGCGCGTCATCGCCGAGCAGCGCGCCGACGGGCGCGTCGAGACCGAAGCAACGATCAAGCTGTGGGTCGACGGCGAGCGGTATGTGTTCACCGCCGAGGGCAACGGCCCGGTGAGCGCTCTCGACAAGGCGCTGCGCGGCGCGCTCGCGCGGGTGTATCCCGAGCTCGACACGATCAAGCTGGTCAACTTCAAGGTGCGCATCCTCGACGGCGCCAAGGCCAGCGACGCGATCACCCGGGTGCTGCTCGACTCGTCCGACGGCGAGCACGAGTGGGGCGCCATCGGCGTCTCGACGAACGTGATCGAGGCGTCGTGGGAGGCGCTCGTCGACTCGCTCGAGCACGCCATGCAGGCTGGTCGCCGGCCGGCGCACACCGACGGGGCGCGCACGCCGTCGTGACTGCCAATGACACGTCCGGGAACGCATGTCCGGCCCCGCTGGCCGGACTCCCCATCCCGCTGGCGCGGCCCGTGCTCGGTGAGCCCGAGGAGCGGGCGGTGCTCGAGGTGCTGCGCTCCGGTCAGCTCTCGCTGGGGCCGCGCGGGCCGCAGTTCGAACGTGCCTTCGCCGCGCGCGTGGGTGCTCGCTTCGGCAGCGCCGTCTCGTCGGGTACCACCGGCCTCCACCTCGCCCTGCGCGCTGTCGGCGTCAGTGACGGCGCCGAGGTGATCACGACACCGTTCTCGTTCGTCGCCAGCGCCAACGTCGCGGTGTACGAGCGCGCGCGGCCGGTGTTCGTCGACATCGATCCGCTCACGCTCAACTTCGACGTCGACGCGGTCGCGGCCGCCGTCACGCCGCGCACGGCCGCGCTGCTGCCCGTGCACGTCTTCGGATACCCGGTCGACATGGCGCGTCTCGAGCGGATCGACCTGCCGATCGTCGAGGACGCGTGCGAAGCGCTCGGCGGCACCTACGCCGACGGTGGCCCGATCGGCGGCCGCGGCCACCCGGCGGTGTTCGCGTTCTACGCCAACAAGCAGATGACGACGGGCGAGGGCGGCATGGTGCTGACCGGCGACGCGGCGATCAAGGAGCGCATGGATTCCGAGCGCAACCAGGGTCGGTCCCCGAACATGGACTGGCTCGACCATGACCGGCTCGGCTTCAACTACCGGCTCTCCGACCTGGCCTGTGCGCTCGGGCTCGCACAACTCGAACGCCTCGACACGCTGCTCGCCGGCCGCGAGCGCGTGGCGGCGCTCTACCGCGAGACGCTCGGCGAGCTCGAGGGCGTCACGCTGCCCTGCGAGAACTCCGGGCAGGCGCGGCGCGGCTGGTTCGTCTACGTGATCCAGCTGCCGCACGGGGTCGACCGCGACAGCGTCGTGACGGCGCTCGGCACACACGGGGTGGCGGCCAAGCCGTACTTCCCGGCGATCCACCTGATGAGCTACTACCGCAAGGAGTTCGGCTACCGAGAGGGTCAGTTCCCCGTGTGCGAGGACGTCGCCGCGCGCTCGATCGCGATCCCGTTCTTCCCGCAGATGACCGAGGCTCAGGTGGCGCGTGTCGGCGAGGCGCTCAGAGCCGTGCTCGCCGCGGCGCGGCGCGCGGCCGGCCCGTTAGCATCGCGCGCCTGAGGCTCGATGTCCCGCTTCGCGCAACCACAGGCTGACGCCTTCCGGCGCCTGAACGACTCGCTGGCGTTCGACTGGCGGCTGGCTCCGTTCGACGTCGCGCAGTCGGTCGCGCACGTGTCGATGCTCACCGCCCGCGGGATCATCCCTGAACAGGACGGCGAGGCCCTGCACGCCGCGCTCGCGACAGTCGCCGACGAGGTGCGCGACGGGACGTTCCCGTTCGCCGACGGTGACGAGGACGTGCACATGGCGATCGAGCGACGCGTCACGGAGCTCGCCGGCGAGGCGGGGGGCAGGCTGCACACCGCGCGCTCGCGCAACGACCAGGTCGCCACCGACATGGCGATGTTCACCCGCCAGGCGGCGCTCGACGCCGCCGCCGCGACGCTCGCGCTCGTCGAGACGCTGATCGAGCTGGCCGCGCGCCACATCGACTGGCCGATGCCCGGCTACACGCACCTGCAGCGCGCGCAGCCGGTCTACCTCGGGCACCACCTGCTGGCCTACGCATGGATGCTGCTGCGCGACGAGCGGCGCTTCACGGCCGTGCTCGACGGCACGGCCGCGCTGCCGCTCGGTGCGGGCGCGCTGGCGGGCGTGAACTTCGACACCGACCGCACGCTGGTCGCCGCCGAGCTCGGCTTCGCAGGCGTCGCGGAGAACTCGATCGACGCCGTGTCCAACCGGGACTTCGTGCTCGACTACCTGGCCGCCGCCACCACCTGCGCCACGCACCTCTCGCGACTCGGCGCCGAGATCGTGCTCTGGTCGAGTGAGGAGTTCGGCTTCTGCGAGGTCTCAGACGCGTGGGCGTCCGGCTCCTCGATCATGCCGCAGAAGAAGAACCCCGACGCCGCCGAGCTGCTGCGGGCCAAGGCGCCGCGGATCGCCGGCCACCTGGCCGCGCTCCACGGCGTCATGCACGGTCTGCCGCTGACCTACAACAAGGACATGCAGGAGGACAAGGAGCACCTGTTCGACGCGGTCGACACGATCGAACTGGTGCTCGCCGCCGCGCAGGGGATGCTCAGCACGATCACCTTCAGGCGCGAGCGCCTGGCCGATGCCGCCGGCGACGAGTTCCTTGCGGCGACCGACGTCGCCGACTATCTCGTCAAGCGCGGCATGCCGTTCCGTAGCTCGCACGGCGTCGTCGCCGGACTCGTGCGGCTCGCCGTCACGAGCGGGCGCACGCTCTCGCAGCTCACGCCGGAGGAGCTGCAGGCGGCCTCGCCGCTGCTCGACGCCGACGGCTTCTACGCGCTGCTGGCCGACGGCGCATGGCTCGAGTCGAAGGCCTCACGCGGGGGCACCAGCTCGGCGGCGGTGCGCGAGCAGCTCGAGCACGCGCGGCGCGGCGCTCGAGCGCGCGCGCAGCGCCCGCCGCTAACCGTGAGGGAGGGCGCGTTGGAGCCCGCTTTCTACGCTCGCCCCGTGGTGGAGGTGGCGCAGGCGCTGATCGGCTGCGTCGTCACCTGCGGCGAGTGCAGCGGCGTGATCGTCGAGACCGAGGCCTACCACGACAGCGAGCCTGCGTCCCACGCGTTCGTCGGCCTCACGCCGCGCACCGAGACGCTGTTCGGACCGCCCGGGCCGGGCCTACGTCTACCGCTCGTACGGCGTCCACGTGATGCTCAACGCCGTCAGCGAGCCCGAGGGCGTCGGGGCCGGCGTGCTGATCCGGGCGCTCGAGCCGCTCACCGGCATCGAGCTGATGGCGGAGCGCCGCGGCCTCGATCCGGCGAACCTGCGCGGGCTGTGCTCGGGGCCCGGGAAGCTCACGCAGGCGCTCGGCATCACGCTGGCCGACAACGGCTGTGATCTGGCGCGCGGGCCGGTCACGATCACGGGGCGGCCTGAGCGCTTCAGCGATCCGGAGGTCCAGCGGGACCGCCGGATCGGGATCACGCGGGCTGTGGAGCTGCCGTGGCGGTTCTGTGTGCGGGGCAGCCGGTACCTGTCGGTGCCGGTGCGGACGCGCTCAGAGTCCTGAGCCGCCGTTGGTGCTGGTGCCCGTGGCAGGCCGGGGGCGGCGGCAGTGGTGGTCGCCGGGACGGTCGCGCTCTGGTTGGGCGTGGTTGTGGGCTGCCGGCGTTGTTCGTAGCGCCGTTGGACGGCGTCGTCTGCGAGGCCCGTTCTGCCCGGTGGTCGCGGAGTTCTGCGTCGTGGCGGTGGATCTGGTGGTGCTCGAGCCCGTCCCCGTGTTGGCGGTGCCGTAGGTCGTCGGCGTGAACAGAGTCGTGTCCGTTTTGGTGGTCTTGCTCTGCCTGTTGGCCGCCTCGTTGTCCATGATCTGGATCGCCCCGACCATGAAGTCGTGCCAGATGACGGCCGGGTAGGTGCCGCCCTCGACCGGCCCGCCGTTGAAATCGGTCAGCATCGGCTTGCCGCTGTTGGGGTAACCGACCCACACCGCGACGGTCAGGTTCGGCGTCCAGCCGACGAACCACGCGTCCACGTAGTTGGAGGTCGTGCCGGTCTTGCCGGCGACGTCGACGCCCGGGATCGCGGCAGCCGTGCCGGTGCCGTAGGAGTCGTCAACCGGTCCGTGCAGGAGCTCGTCGATCGTCGCGGCGACGTCTGGTGTGATCACCTGGCGCGTCTTCATCGTGCCGATATTGGTGATGGTCCGTGATCGCCGTGATCGCATTTACTGCAGTTGGAGATCGAGTCGATTCCGATCGGACCGTTGCCGTCGCCGAGCTTCGGGTTGTAGACCTTCTTGCCGCCGTTGGCGGCCGTCGAGTATGCGTGCGCCATGTCGAGCGCGGAGACCCCGGTCTTGAGACCGCCGAGGATCATCGACGGGTTCCTGGAGACCGGGGAGCGGATCCCCATCAGGTGGGCGTACTTGGCGATTGCTGCCGTCCCGACCTGCCGCTCCATGCCCAGCTGAGCGAAGACGCTGTTGTCCGATATGGCGGTGGCCGATCGTCAGCGGGATCGAGCCGCTGTAGACGTTGCCGAAGTTGTGGACGGGGAAGCGTCCGGTGCCGTTCGCCGCGTAGTACGCGTTGCCGGCGTACGGTTTGCTGTTTGTCTTCACGAACGGGATCGTGAGCTGGTGGGAGTCGAACTCGTCAGTAGGGTGTGACCGCGCCCCTGGAGAGCGCGGCCGCGAGCGTGAAGAGCTTGAACGAGGAGCCGGGTTGCCGGTAGCCCATCGTCGCGAGGTTGAACGGCGACTGCTGGTAGTCGTCGTCGCCGCTGACCATCGCGCGGACCTCGCCGGTCTTGTTGGAGATCGCAACCAGCGAGGCGCTCGGCAGGCCCTCGCCTGCCGGGAGCTCGTCGTCGACGCCGCCTGTGCCTGCTGCTGCAGGTTGAGGTCGATGCTCAGCTTGATCTTGAGGCCGCCGTAGTCGGCTTCGTACTGTGCTTCCTTCGGCGAGAGGCCCTGGTGCTCGAGTGCCTGCACCACCTGGGGTTCGACCCAGCTCGTGAAGTAGGGGGCGGCCGAGGGCTGCTGCTCCGGCTGCTTGATCTGGGCCGGGGTCGGCAGCGGCCGGTTCAGCGAGTACTGGTAGAGGCCGTAGGAGATGTAGTGCTGGTGGTACATGTCCTCCAGCACCAGGTTGCGGCGTGCGTGCGCGGCGTCTCGCTCGCTCTGCGTACCGGCGGGATTGAACGCGGTCGGGTTGGCGACGATCCCGGCGAGCAGCGCCGCCTGCGCAGGCGTCAGCACGCTCGCGCATTCCGTGCGATGGGGGTGCTCTGGGTCGGCGTCGCCGCAGGCGTTCTTGCCCCCCTCGGCGGGGTTGGAGGGGTCGTACCCGTGGGCCCAGCCGAAGTAGATGCGCGCCGCCGCCTCGATGCCCAGCGCGCCGTTGCCGAAGTAGATCGTGTTCAGGTACTCGGTGAGGATCTTCCGTGTGCTTCCAGTGGTGCGAGAGCTGGAAGGCCATGCCGGCCTCGACCAGCTTCTCGGCGACGGTCCGGTCGCCCTCCTCCTGCGCGGACGTTCTTGATGAACTCCTCGGGGATCGTCGAGGCGCCCTGGGTCTCGCCGCCGGTCAGATCGGCGAGCGCGGCGCGGATCAGGCCGCGGACGCTGATGCCCGACTCGCCCCAGAAGCCGCGATCCTCGACCGCGACGATCGCGTGGACCATGTTCTGCGAGATCTGGTCCCAGTGGTCGATCGCCGGCGTGCTGGCCGGCGCGAGCGGCCCGATCGGGTTGCCGTTGACGTCGTACATGTAGGAGTCGACGTTGTTGCTGAACTGGACGGTGTTCTCGAACTTCGGCAGGTCAGAGGCGATCGAGGTGAGCGCACCGAACAGCACCGAGATGACCGCCAGCCCGAGGAATGCCGAGACCACGAACAGCAGCCGCAGCTTGCGCACGCGCGGGCGTGGCGGGCGGGGGCCGCGGCGGCGTCCGAGCCTGCGGCGGCGCTCACGCGGGTTGAACGCGATTGGCGCGGGGCCTTGGCGGCCGTCTGGCAGGGTGTCGTTGTCGACGCTCATGCGATCGATAGTCGGAAGCCGGTAGCACTCGCCGCGTACGGCGCACGGCTTGCCGCTACGGTCCCGGCGCTTGAGTTGGGCGGCTGCACCTGCGGCGGCCCTGGCGGCGCGCCCGAGTTTAGTCGCTGACGGCGCTCGCGGGGCGTGCGAAGTGGCCGCGCTAGGGATGGCGAGGCGACCATTAGGATTGCGACCCGATGCCAGCCACGCCCCTCCGACACAGCCGCGTGGCTGTCGCGCAACGCCGTCGACTGCCTGCCCGAGGGCGGGCTCGAGGCGAAGCTGAAGCTGGGACGGCCGCTGCGGGTCAAGCTCGGCATCGACCCGACGGCGCCCGACATCCACCTCGGATTCACGGTCGTGCTCCAGAAGCTGCGCGAGTTCCAGGACGCGGGGCACACCGTCGTGCTGATCATCGGCGACGGCACCGCGCGCGTCGGCGATCCCAGCGGCCGCTCGGCCACGCGTCCGATCCTCAGCGACGAGGAGATCACGTCCAACGCCGCCACCTTCCAGCAGCAGGCGCTCAAGGTGCTCGACCCGGAGCGGCTCGAGGTTCGCTTCAACGGCGACTGGCTGGACATGTCGATGCCGGACCTGCTGCGCCTGCTCGGCACGACCACCGTCGCGCACGTGATCGAGCGCGACGACTTCGCCAAGCGCCTCGCGGCCGGCACGCCCGTCTCGATGCTCGAGCTGCTGTACCCGCTGCTGCAGGGCTACGACTCGGTGGCGGTCAAGGCCGATGTCGAGCTCGGCGGGACCGACCAGAAGTTCAATCTGCTGCTGGGGCGCGACATCCAGCGCGCATACGGGCAGGACGAGCAGGTGATCCTGACGATGCCGCTGCTGACCGGGACCGACGGCGACCGCAAGATGTCAAAGTCGTTCGGCAACTACATCGGCGTCACCGAGCCGCCGGATGAGATGTACGGCAAGACGCTGAGCATCCCCGACGAGTCGCTGCCGTCGTGGTATTCGCTGCTGGTGGGCGCCGATGCGCCGGCGGATCTCGGGCCGCGCGACGCCAAGCGCGCGCTCGCGCGGATCCTCGTCGAGCGCTTTCACGGCGCCGACGCCGCGGCGGCGGCCGAGGAGTCGTTCGACCGCGTACACGTTCGCCACGAGGTTCCCGAGGAGGTGCCGGACGTCGACTTCCCGCGTGGGGATCAGGGGACGGTGCACCTGCCGGCGCTGATCGCGCACGCCTTTGGCGTATCGAGCTCAGAGGCTCGCCGCTCGCTCTCGCAGGGCGGTGTGCGAGATCGACGGCGAGCCGCTCGACGCGGGTGCGCTCGACGTCCCGGGGAGCCTCGTCGACGGGCGTGTGCTGCAGCTCGGCAAGCGGCGCTTTGCACGGGTTCGCCTGGTGTGAACAGGCCCGGAGCAACCCGAGCCTGCAGCGTCGAGGCCGCAAATACGCCGGAAACGCAGTCCGATCGCGACTACGCTACCTTTCTCCAGGCAGAGGGCGCAGCACGCGTCTCCCAAGTTGGGTGCGATTGCGCCCCCAAGCGGGATGCGGCTATACTCTTCTGCCCCGAGCGCCGGTAACGGCGCGCGGCGCATCCTCTAGAGGGAAACCCCTTCTTCCAGGAGGCGACGGTCTTTGAAAACTCAACAGCATGCGCACCTCGGCCTGTCCAAGGCCGAGTGTGTGTCCAGGTTCGACCCGTCGTCGGACGGCTCCGTAAGGGGCTGGCCGGGCGACGGTTACTGAGATTGACCCGTCTCGTCCCCCGGAGCTCCCCTGTGTACTTGGAGCTCCCGATGGCCGCCAAGTGCGGTCGGGCGTGGAGGCGAGGGCCTCTTCCACCAGCGGAGAGGCCCAGGATTCGTTCGTCCGGTACTGCGGCATGTCCGCGGCGCCACTTAAGGGCGAGCGATATTCCTGACAGCTCTTTGTGAGCAGTTCTTCACGGAGAGTTTGATCCTGGCTCAGGACGAACGCTGGCGGCGTGCCTAACACATGCAAGTGGAGCGACGAACCGGGCTTCGGCCCGGGGCAGAGCCGCGAACGGGTGAGTAACACGTGGGTAACGTGCCCCGATGATTGGGACAACCCGAGGAAACTCGGGCTAATACCAAATGTGCCCTCCAGCCATAAGGCTGCTGGGGAAAGGAAGCTTCGGCCTCCGCATCGGGATCGGCCCGCGGCCCATTAGCTTGTTGGTGAGGTAACGGCTCACCAAGGCTTCGATGGGTAGCTGGTCTGAGAGGACGATCAGCCACACTGGGACTGAGACACGGCCCAGACTCCTACGGGAGGCAGCAGTGGGGAATCTTGCGCAATGCGCGAAAGCGTGACGCAGCAACGCCGCGTGGGCGAAGAAGGCCTTCGGGTTGTAAAGCCCTTTCAGTTGGGACGAAGCTTCGTCGGTGAATAGCCGACTGGAGTGACGGTACCTTCAGAAGAAGCCCCGGCTAACTACGTGCCAGCAGCCGCGGTAATACGTAGGGGGCAAGCGTTGTCCGGAATCATTGGGCGTAAAGCGCGTGTAGGCGGCTCGATAAGTCTGCTGTGAAAGTCCAGGGCTCAACCCTGGAATGCCGGTGGAAACTGTCGAGCTAGAGTCCGGAAGAGGCGAGTGGAATTCCTGGTGTAGCGGTGAAATGCGCAGATATCAGGAGGAACACCAATGGCGAAGGCAGCTCGCTGGGACGGTACTGACGCTGAGACGCGAAAGCGTGGGGAGCAAACAGGATTAGATACCCTGGTAGTCCACGCCGTAAACGATGGGTACTAGGTGTAGGGGGTGTCGACTCCCCCTGTGCCGACGCTAACGCATTAAGTACCCCGCCTGGGGAGTACGGCCGCAAGGCTAAAACTCAAAGGAATTGACGGGGGCCCGCACAAGCAGCGGAGCATGTGGTTTAATTCGACGCGACGCGAAGAACCTTACCTGGGCTTGACATGTTTCTGACCGCCGTGGAAACACGGTTTCTCTTCGGAGCAGAATCACAGGTGGTGCATGGCTGTCGTCAGCTCGTGTCGTGAGATGTTGGGTTAAGTCCCGCAACGAGCGCAACCCCCGTCGCATGTTGCCAGCATTTAGTTGGGGACTCATGCGAGACTGCCGGTGACAAACCGGAGGAAGGTGGGGATGACGTCAAGTCATCATGCCCCTTATGTCCAGGGCTACACACGTGCTACATTGGCGCATACAGAGGGCTGCAAGACCGCGAGGTGGAGCGAATCCCTTAAAGTGCGTCTCGGTTCGGATTGCAGGCTGAAACTCGCCTGCATGAAGGTGGAGTTGCTAGTAATCGTGGATCAGCATTGCCACGGTGAATACGTTCCCGGGCCTTGTACACACCGCCCGTCACACCATGGGAGTGAGCAACACCCGAAGCCGGTGGCCTAACCCGCAAGGGAGGGAGCCGTCGAAGGTGGGGCTCGTGACTGGGGTGAAGTCGTAACAAGGTAGCCGTA
Source organism: uncultured Conexibacteraceae bacterium (assembly GCA_963774025.1). Classification (GTDB taxonomy): domain Bacteria; phylum Actinomycetota; class Thermoleophilia; order Solirubrobacterales; family Solirubrobacteraceae; genus Palsa-465. Next base: position 6,269 of record CAVZDL010000009.1, on the reverse strand, counting down.
GCGGAAGCTGCGGCTGGATCACCTCCTTTCTAGGGAGTCCTCATCGCGAGGACACCCGGAGCCCGTCAGGCAATTCTGTCTGGCGAGTCCGGCACCCAGGATGAACCTCGAGTTCACCGGTGCCGGCAGTGCATCCGGACTAGGAATGTCGACCGAATCTGGCAGGTCTGCGACGCGACTCGTTCGCGGATGCAGGCCGCATGCTGTTGAGTTTTGAGAGACCGGCGCGTCGCCGGCAGCTCGCTGCGTTTACGCACGCGCTGTCAGTCACGCGCCCGAGCCTCCTCGCGGACCTTGAAAACTGCACAGTAGCCAATGTAAACGGGTATCACCGAGTAGTGACATTGTCACTACTCAAATTCACTGTAACAGTGAATTGCAAGATCACCGTCAAGATAGTAAGGGCGCATGGTGGATGCCTAGGCACCAAGAGTCGATGAAGGGCGTGAACGGCTGCGATAAGCCACGGTGAGGCGCTGAATAGCCTTTGACCCGTGGATGCCCGAATGGGGAAACCCAGCGTCGGTAATGCGACGTTATCCCACGTTGAACACATAGGCGTGGCGAAGACAAGCGGGGGAAGTGAAACATCTCAGTACCCCGAGGAAAGTAAATCAAAAGAGACTCCCTGAGTAGTGGCGAGCGAAAAGGGATCAGCCCAAACCTCGTACGTGTAAGCGGTCACGCGTTGCGTATGGGGGGTTGTAGGGCGTTTGTTCCGGGCCGTGACCGACCCGGCAGCAGTTACAAAACCAAGTGATAGTCGAAGCGCGTGGAACCGCGCACCAAAGAGGGCAACCGTCCCGTAGACGAAATCGCTTGGACTGCTGTCAGACGTTCCTGAGTAAGTCCGCACCCGTGAAACGCGGACTGAACCTGGGGGGACCACCCTCCAAGGCTAAGTACTCCTTGGTGACCGATAGCGGACTAGTACCGTGAGGGAAAGGTGAAAAGTACCCCGGAAGGGGAGTGAAATAGTACCTGAAACCGCGCGCCTACAAGCGGTGGGAGCAACTTCGTGTTGTGACCGCGTGCTTTTTGCATAACGAGCCGGCGAGTTACTCGTCTGCGGCAAGGTTAAGCGATGAGCGGAGCCGTAGCGAAAGCGAGTCCTAATAGGGCGACATAGTCGTAGGCGGTAGACCCGAAGCTGAGCGAGCTACCCATGGGCAGGTTGAAGCGGGGGTAAGACCTCGTGGAGGACCGAACCGACCTAGGTTGAAAACTGGGCGGATGACCTGTGGGTCGGAGTGAAAGGCTAATCAAGCTCAGTGATATCTGGTTCTCTCCGAAATATATTTAGGTATAGCCTCGGATAAATTCCGTGGCGGCCGTAGAGCACTGTTTGGACTAGGGGCCCTACCAGGTTACCGAATTCAGGCAAACTCCGAAGACCGTCACGGCTACTCCGGGAGTCAGTTGCTGGGGGATAAACTTCAGCGTCAAAAGGGAAACAGCCCAGACCGCCAGCTAAGGTCCCTAAGTACTAGCTAAGTGGTAAACGATGTTCGAGTGCATAGACAACCAGGAGGTTGGCTCAGAGGCAGCCACCCTTGAAAGAGTGCGTAACAGCTCACTGGTCAAGTGTTCGAGCGCGGACAATGTAACGGGGCTCAAGCTAGTCACCGAAGCTGCGGGTGCGATATTTATATCGCGCGGTAGGAGAGCGTTCCCAGGGCAGTGAAGCGGCGGGGTAACCCAGCCGTGGAGGCCTGGGAAGTGAGAATGCCGGCATGAGTAACGAAAGAAGGGTGAGAATCCCTTCCACCGATTGCCCAAGGATTCCTGAGTAAAGTTCGTCTGCTCAGGGTTAGTCAGGACCTAAGGCGAGGCCGAAAGGCGTAGTCGATGGCCAACGGGTTGATATTCCCGTACCACGTCGCGTTCGTTTGACCGATGGGGGGACGAGGAAGGCTATGGGAGCCCAGGCGATAGTTGCCCTGGGGTAAGCGTGTAGGGGTGGTTCTAGGCAAATCCGGAACCGCATTAACCTGAGACGCGATGCCAGCTGGCTTTAAGCCGGCGAGTCCCGGACGCCATGCCTCCAAGAAAAGCCTCTAGGGAGAACGCGCGTGCCTGTACCAAAACCGACACAGGTGGGCAAGTGGAGAACACTAAGGTGATCGAGATAACCCTCGTTAAGGAACTCGGCAAAATCGCCCCGTAACTTCGGGATAAGGGGCGCCCCAGTAGGGTGAAGCACTTCGCGTGTGGAGCCCGAGAGGGCCGCAGTGAATAGGTTCAAGCGACTGTTTACCAAAAACACAGGTCTCTGCTAAGTCGAAAGACGACGTATAGGGGCTGACGCCTGCCCGGTGCCGGAAGGTTACGTGGAGGTGTTAGGGGTAACCCGAAGCACCGAAACTAAGCCCCGGTAAACGGCGGCCGTAACTATAACGGTCCTAAGGTAGCGAAATTCCTTGTCGGGTAAGTTCCGACCTGCACGAATGGCGTAACGACTTGAACGCTGTCTCAACGAGGGGCTCGGTGAAATTGCAGTCTCGGTGAAGATGCCGAGTACCCGCGGCTAGACGGAAAGACCCCGTGAACCTTTACTACAACTTGGTATTGGGGTTCGATGCACCTCGCTCAGGATAGGTGGGAGGCTTGGAAGCACCGGCTGCGGCCGGGGTGGAGCCAACCTTGAGATACCACCCTTGGTGTATTGGATCTCTAACCGCACGCCGTGAATCCGGGTGCGGAACAGTGACAGGTGGGTAGTTTGACTGGGGCGGTCGCCTCCCAAAATGTAACGGAGGCGCGCAAAGGTTCCCTCAGCACGGTCGGAAATCGTGCGTAGAGTGTAAAGGCAGTAAGGGAGCTTGACTGCGAGACAGACATGTCGAGCAGGTACGAAAGTAGGCCTTAGTGATCCGGCGGTAGCAAGTGGAAGCGCCGTCGCTCAACGGACAAAAGGTACTCCGGGGATAACAGGCTTATCGGGCCCAAGAGTCCACATCGACGGCCCGGTTTGGCACCTCGATGTCGGCTCGTCGCATCCTGGGGCTGAAGTAGGTCCCAAGGGTTGGGCTGTTCGCCCATTAAAGCGGTACGCGAGCTGGGTTCAGAACGTCGTGAGACAGTTCGGTCCCTATCTGCCGTGGGCGTTGGAGAGTTGACAGGAGTCGTCCCTAGTACGAGAGGACCGGGATGAACGCACCTCTGGTGTATCAGTTGTCGTGCTAACGGCACTGCTGATTAGCTACGTGCGGATCGGATAACCGCTGAAAGCATCTAAGCGGGAAGCCGGCCTCAAGATGAGATCTCCCATCCGCTAGACGGAGTAAGACCCCTGGTAGACCACCAGGTTGATAGGCCAGATCTGGAAGGGCGGTAACGCCTGTAGGAGACTGGTACTAATGGGTCGAGGGCTTGACGGTATTTTGATACCCACTACATTGGCACTGTGTAGTTTTGAAGGCCCGTGAGGGGCCTGACTCTCACCGTTTTCCGGTGGTTATAGCGAGGGGGAAACACCTCTTCCCTTTCCGAACAGAGCCGTTAAGCCCCTCTGCGCCGATGGTACTTGGCTTGAAAGGGCCTGGGAGAGTAGGTCGCCGCCGGTTTTTACTTGAAGTCTCGAGCCGTCTGACCCCATGTGGGCCGGGCGGCTCGAGCACGTTAATGCGCGCGGCTCGAGCGGGTAAGCCCGGTCACCGTCCCGGCGAAAGCTCGCCGCTGAGCACCGCCGGCTGGCTCTCGGTCGCGCCCTGCAAGGCCGCAGGTCGGCGAACACCACTGAAGAGATGTGCTCGATCGTGTCGATCCCGTACTGCTCGCCGGGATCGTTGCGCCGTCAGTACAGCAATCAGGTAGTCGCGGCGGTCACCGCGCACCCACCCGATGCTGTTGATCTCCCAGCTGCCGTATTCGCCGGTCGGCAGCCAGCCGTTCTTGAGCGCCACGGTCACGTTGTGGGGGACGCCGCCGCTGACGCCCCAATCCTGATCGGGGGTGATGTGCTCCATCAGGGCTCAGCGCGTAGCGTCGTGAGCCCGCCGTGAGAACGCGTGACGGATAGGCGAGCTCCGTGAGCAGCTTGATCTGGTCGGCGGCCGAGGTGAGAGTCAGGCCCCAGTACCCCGCGATGTTGGGGGCTGTCTGGGTCAAACCGGCGACGCGGTTGTAAGCCGCGACGCCGGTCCCGCCGCCATCGGCGTTCCAGAGATCCGTTCGCGTCGTCGTTGTCGGAGTCGTCGATCATGCCCTCGGCGGTAACCCTGGCGGAGTAGCTGAGGGCGCCACGGGATTGGTGCAGGAGCGTCTCGAGGATGTCGACCTTGATGATGCTCGCCGTCTGGTCGCGAGCATTGGGATGGAGAGCCATTCCCGGTAGTCAACGCTCTTGTCGGATCGGCTAGGCCTCTGACCGGCTCTTGGCAACCGACCGGCCCTTGGCATCGGATCGGCCCGGACTGCATCCACGGGCTCGTCGAGATCCTCGACTGCAACGCTCACATCGCCTGCCCTGGTCGCGAGGTAACGGCGCATCGCGACGCTCGTCAGCGGGTCGACCGGCACCGAGGCACCCGCGTGGCGTGGCCGACTCGAGGAGCGGCAAACGACGCCCAGCAGCAGTCGCGCAGGCGGCGGCCGAGAGCGGCCCGGGCGGCCGGCGCGGAAGTCGAGCACTTCGCAAGCTGGCCCGGAAGCAGCAGCCCCACCGCCGGCATCACCACCGCCCACACCGCGGCGAGGTCAGCTTGCCGGCCGCGGCCTCGCCTTGCACTGTTCGTGCGTCGGCGACTCGACCGGTCCGGCTTGAGCATGATGGCGCGGAATCCTACGGACGCCGCGCCTGGAATCCCGTCTGGTGTCGTGATTCGCTAATGAGCGGTCCGCCTCGCGGCGTCTGGACGCGCGTGGAACCACCCGCTTCGCGGCAGATACCACCAGTATCTGCCTGGCGAATCGTGCGGCCCCACACCCGCCCAGCCACGCGCGAGCCTGCTCCCGACGAAAGCGAGTCCGAATAGGGCGATTTAGTCGTAGGCGGTAGACCCGAAGCTGAGCGAGCTACCCATGGGCAGGTTGAAGCGGGGGTAAGACCTCGTGGAGGACCGAACCGACCTAGGTTGAAAACTGGGCGGATGACCTGTGGGTCGGAGTGAAAGGCTAATCAAGCTCAGTGATATCTGGTTCTCTCCGAAATATATTTAGGTATAGCCTCGGATAAATTCCGTGGCGGCCGTAGAGCACTGTTTGGACTAGGGGCCCTACCAGGTTACCGACTTCAGGCAAACTCCGAAGACCGTCACGGCTACTCCGGGAGTCAGTTGCTGGGGGATAAACTTCAGCGTCAAAAGGGAAACAGCCCAGACCGCCAGCTAAGGTCCCTAAGTACTAGCTAAGTGGTAAACGATGTTCGAATGCACAGACAACCAGGAGGTTGGCTCAGAGGCAGCCACCCTTGAAAGAGTGCGTAACAGCTCACTGGTCAAGTGTTCGAGCGCGGACAATGTAACGGGGCTCAAGCTAGTCACCGAAGCTGCGGGTGCGAGAGTTATCTCACGCGGTAGGAGAGCGTTCCCTGCGCAGCGAAGCGGCGGCGTAACCCAGCCGTGGAGGCATGGGAAGTGAGAATGCCGGCATGAGTAACGGAAGAGGGGTGAGAATCCCCTCCACCGATTGCCCAAGGATTCCTGAATAAAGTTCGTCTGCTCAGGGTTAGTCAGGACCTAAGGCGAGGCCGAAAGGCGTAGTCGATGGCCAACGGGTTGATATTCCCGTACCACGTCGCGATCGTTTGACCGATGGGGGGACGAGGAAGGCTATGGGAGCCCAGGCGATAGTTGACCTGGGGTAAGCGTGTAGGGGTGGTTCTAGGCAAATCCGGAACCGCATTAACCTGAGACGCGATGCCAGCTGGCTTTAAGCCGGCGAGTCCCGGACGCCAAGCCTCCAAGAAAAGCCTCTAGGGAATATCGCGCGTGCCTGTACCAAAACCGACACAGGTGGGCAAGTGGAGAACACTAAGGTGATCGAGATAACCCTCGTTAAGGAACTCGGCAAAATCGCCCCGTAACTTCGGGATAAGGGGCGCCCCAGTAGGGTGAAGCACTTCGCGTGTGGAGCCCGAGAGGGCCGCAGTGAATAGGTTCAAGCGACTGTTTACCAAAAACACAGGTCTCTGCTAAGTCTAAAGACGACGTATAGGGGCTGACGCCTGCCCGGTGCCGGAAGGTTACGTGGAGGTGTTAGGGGTAACCCAAAGCACCGAAACTAAGCCCCGGTAAACGGCGGCCGTAACTATAACGGTCCTAAGGTAG
>CAVZDL010000008.1:0-67142 GCA_963774025.1 uncultured Conexibacteraceae bacterium | reverse complement strand
CTCCCGGTGGCCGGTGGCGGCGGCGGAGGTTAGAATCCCGCCGCGTGCATCGCGCCGGGCTCAGATTGGGTGCGCTGTTGGCAGCAGTGACTGCGGCGCTCTCGTTCATGGTCGCGACTGGTAATGCCGTCAAGGCGCGGACATATCTGTCGTCGCTGCACTCGATCAAGACGATCGCTTCGACCGTGCCGCCAAACGGAGACGTCAACCCCTACGGGATCGCGGTCGTCGCGCACACGGTCCGCGCGTTGACCGCAGGCGACTTTCTCGTCAGCAACTTCAACGCCAAGTCAAATGAGCAGGGGACTGGCTCGACGATCGTCCAGATATCGCCTAGAGGGAAGCTCTCGGTGTTTGCACACATCACCGCGCACTCGCTGCCCGGCGCCTGCCCTGGCGGCGTCGGCCTCACCACCGCGCTGGGCATCCTTCCGCACGGATATGTCGTGGTCGGAAGCCTGCCGACGACCAACGGCCTGTCCGCCACCGCGAAGTACGGCTGCCTCATCGTTCTCGACAGCGCCGGCCATCCCGTAGAAACGATCACAGGGCCCGACGTCGAGGGACCCTGGGACATGGCGACCATCACCAGAGGCACGACCACGACGCTGTTCGTCACCAATGCGCTAAACGGTGGCGCTAACGACGGCTCCGATACCGAGCCGACGGCAACGGTCTTGCGCATCCGGCTCACGACCTCCCACGGCGTCCCGGGCGTTACGAGCCAGCGGATCATTGCCGACGCGATCCCATGGCGTGACGACAAGGCCGCGCTGGTGATTGGACCGACGGGTGTGGCTCTCGCCTCGAACGGCACCCTCTACGTCGCCGACACGCTCGGCAACGGCATCATCTCGATTCCACATGCGATGACTCGCACGAGGGCGGTAGCTGATCACCTCATCGCGCTCGCATCTGGGGGCTACCTGAAGCAGCCACTCGGGCTGACCATCGCCCCAAATGGCGACATCATCACAACCAACGCGGGCGACGGCAACATCGTCGAGACGACACCAATGGGCAAGCAGGTCGCGGTCGTTGCCGGGGACGCAAAATCAGGCGCCGGCTCATTGTTCGGGCTCGCGATCACGCGCAACAACGACCTCGTCTACGTGGACGACGGGCTCAACACCCTGCGGATGCTCCACTGACAACTCGTGCCGGTCGGTTGTGGCCGGAGCGCTGGCGGCTTGTGCCGGTCAGAGCGTCTCGGCGAGCGTCTCGGCCTCTTTCAGCATGCCGTCGAGCAGATCGAGGCCGGCGTTCCAGAAGCTCGGGTCCTTGATGTCGAGCCCGAGCATCGCAACGAGTTCCGCTGGGCTGCGTGAGCCGCCGGCAGCCAGCATGGTCAGGTACTGCTCGGCGAATCCGTCGCCGACCTGCTCGTAGCGGGCGAAGGCCGACCAGGCCGTCAGCAGCCCATAGGCGTAGCTGTACAGGTAGCCGGGCTCCAAGATCATGTGGGGGATCAGCGACCAGAGCAGGCGGTAGCCGTCCTCGATCTCGATTGTGTTCTGCCACATATCGGTGAGCGAGGTAGTCCAGATCTCGGAAAGGTCCTCGGCGCTCAGTTCGCCGTGCTCGCGCCGGTGGTGGTGCATCCCGGCTTCGGCCAACAGACAGGCACAGCCCTCAAAGACGTTGAGCATCGCGTCGTCTAGGCGTGCGGCCAACAGCGCCAGGCGCTCGCGGTCATCGGCGGCGCTCGCCGTCAGGTGTTGGGCGATCAGCGCCTCGGAGAATGTGGAGGCGACCTCCAGCATCGGAATCGAGGTGTTGCACTGCAGCGCCCGCTGGGCTCGCGCGAGTTCGAAATGGAGGGCGTGCCCGAGCTCGTGAGCCAGCGCCATCGTGTCCTGGGGACGTGAGTCGTAGTTGACCAGCACGTAAGCATGTGAGCTTGCTCCGGCCTGGGCACAGAGCGCCCCGCCCTGCTTGCCGGCGCGGATCGGCGCATCGATCAATCCCTGCGTGAAGAAGACATCAACGATCGCTCCAGCAGGCGGGGAGAACGACGACCAGGCAGCGGTGATCATCTGTCGCGATTGCGAGAACGTGACCGGACGCGTGACGTCCGGAAGCGGTGCCCGCAGGTCAGAGGTCGCCAGCTGCTCCACGTCCAGCAGCCGCGCCTTTACTCGGTTCCAGCGCTGAGGGAGGTCGTGCCGCGCAGCGACCGCAGCCAGCAACGCATCGACTGCCGTGTCAGTGGTCTCGTTTGCCAGGTTGCGCGAGGAGAGCCAGGTCGGATATCCGCGCAGGCGATCGTTCACAGCCTTGTCGCCCAAGACCTGGTTGTAGGCGGCGACTCGGGTCGGCATACCGGACGCCGCTCCGACGGCGATAGCCGCCATGGACTGGAGCCGCTCGTCGCGCACAGGAGAGCCCAACAGGCTCATGGCCTGTGCCATGGGGACCGCGTCGCCGTCGATCTCGGCCGTAAGGCGAGCCGCGTTCTCGAAATAGAGCCGCTTCCAGGCCGACAGCCGCTGCACGCTCGTCTCAGCCAGGATGCGTTCCTGCTCGGGACTAAGCAGATATGGCCGGCGGGCGCGCAGATGCCGGAGGTGATGGGCGGCGAAGTCGAGGCGATCGCCGGCGCCGGCCAACAGGGCTTCGGCGCGTTGGTCATCGAGGGCGACCCACTCCAGTTCGAAGAACAGGAGCTTCGTGTCGATCTCGGCCTGAGCCGTCTCGGCCGCGCCTCGCAGTGCACCAGCGGTCACGTCCGAGCTGTCAGCGTAGCCACGCATACGTCCATAACCACTGGCGCGCCACAACAGCTCGCGAATCTCGGTCAGCTCGCTGACGGCACTGACCAGTGCATCGACCTCCATCTGAGCCACGCTGCCGGCGAACTCGGTGGTGAACGCGTCCGCGCGCGAGCGGGCCTGTTTGAGCAGCTGCCGGGCGCCGTCCTCACCCTGGTTCTCGACGATCGGCTCGAGGTTCCAGACAGCACCCTCGCGATCGGGATCGCTGACATCGCGGAGATCTGCCATAAGGGCGAAGGCTAACCCCAGTGGAGCTCGGCGTACAGCCTCTGCACAGCGGCCAGATGGCTCGGACGCGAACCACTCAGCACTTTCTGGCGTCGCCACTGCTCAGTGCAGGAACGCCAAACGTGCTCCGGGTTACATAACGTGCATTATCGAGCGTTCAAGAGGAGCGAATCGATTGGATCCCGCGCCCGGGAGCGCATTATCCTCCGCGCTATGCGCGACGGCGACAACCTGGCTGCCCTGCAAGTCGCCTTCGGTTTCCTGGGCATAGCGCTCATGCTCCTCGCAGGCGGAGTGTCGACGGGCCACTGGGCCTTGGGCGTCCGAATCGCTCTAGGGGTCGGCACATTCGTCTGTTTCTGCGCCTCCTGGAAGTTCCAGGACAAGCGCAGACGACGAGACAAGCGCTAAACGCTCCTGCACCTCGCACGCGACGGAGTCGGTCATCGCGATGACCGCTCCGGAGGTGTCGGAAAGGATGGCTTCTCTAACAGCCATCCTGCGCTCAGAAAGTGAGCGGTCGGGCCTCGGGGCCGCTGGCCTGGACACGGTCGCTTATCGCTTCCGCCCTGGCTGGCCTGAGTTCATGGATCGGTTGCTGCGCAACGCGGCGCATCGTTCCTCAGGTGGGACGGTGATCTTCGACGAGAAGCCTGGAGGGATCGTGTGCGCGGCCGTGAACGGTGTGCTTAGGGTCGAGGGGCGGCTGGATCCGCTGCTGACCGGTGAGAAGGACTCTTGGGGCCTTCGCCCTGCCTCTGATGTCTATCTCGGTGAACGGGCTGCTCGTCGAGTCGTCGAGCAGCTCGCGGGCGTCCCGATGCACGGCGGGCGTGAGTACTTCAGCGACGGTGAGGTCGCCCGCCTGGACCTGGCGCACGAGTTCGAGTTCGACGAGCCGACAGACGGTCTGGCGTTCCTGGCGACTGTCGCCTCCCTCCTGCCGTCGCGGCGCAAGGTCAACGCCTGGCGGGCGTCAGACGGGACGGTGCAGACGGTCTACTTCCGCTCGCTCAAGGGCGGTGTGGTGCTTGAGCGCTTCTATGACAAGGGCGTCGAGTCTGGGTCTCACCCAGCTGGGCGTCGCGTCCGCTTTGAGGTCCAACGCCGCTACCCGAAGAACCGAGCGCTTGTCCCCCGTGGCGTTCAGGCGCTCAACCTCAGACAGGTCTATGGCGAAGCGGTTTCGCCCTACACGACGCGGGAGGCGGTTGCGGTGGGTCGTGACCAGGCAGAAGAACGGCTCATCGAGCTAGCGGCATCCGGCGCTATCTCGATGGCGAAAGCAGAACGGCTCGTCGGAACGATCGGCTTCTTGAACCGCGCCGGCCGCGGCATCTACGCCGACAGCAGCGGCCGGCGGCGCCTGGCTGAGCTACGTGCTCTCGGCATCACCCCGGAAGCGGTCGCGCCTGTCGAGCGGACCGTTCCGGTTGGGCGTCTGCTGCGGGAGTCGCTTGAGTCGTGGTCAGGCGGTCGCTGATGGCCCTGGGCACACCCAGCCGGGTCACCGCAGAGTTCGAGCGCCGCAGCGAACTCGTCGCGGTGACCGTTCGCCTCGAACGCGGCTCGGTCGAGGACCTGCAGGCGCTCTGCCTGCACCACTACGGCCACCAGAACCGCTCAGAGGTCGTGAGGCTGGCCGTTAGGCTGCTGCTCGCCCGGGAGGCCGCCCAGGTCATCCGCTCGCACGACATCGAGCGGCATCGAGCCGAGCGCGCTGCCGAAGAAGCCCGCGCACTGGCGGTCGCCCGTGAGCATCGCGACCAGGAGCGCGCCGAGGCCACGCTCGAAGGCGCGCTGGCCATCGCACGGACGTCAGGGCGACGCATCCGCGTCGGGAACGGGCGCTAGGCTCCAGGCATGCCAAAGCTCCGCCGCCGACCCGAAAAGCTGCTTGAGGTGGCCTACGCGTCCGCCCGCATGAACGGACTCGGCCCCGTCAAGGCGATCAGCTACGGCGGCGACGCGATCACGCTCGCCGTCGCGCTTGGAGTCGCCCATCTGCGCGGCGTCGGTGAGGACGGCTGGCCAACCCAGGCCGAATATGCCGAGCACTATGAAATGACCGAGCGCAACGCTCAGCGCGAGTGGCAGCGGTTCCGCCAGGTGTTCGGCCCCGACGCCGACCCCTACGCACTGGCCAAGGCGCTCGAAGACCAGATGATGCCTGCGCTACAGAGGCTTGCCGCCCTCGACGGCAAACCAGTGGAAGGTCTGGACGCCGCCGTCGGCGCGCGCGTCGAGGGCTTCGGCATCGCCGCACTGGCCTAGACACCGCTCGCGCCCCGGGCGGCGGCTCGACCCTCCTCCCCAGCCGCCGTTCCCGGCGAAGCCGGGGCATCCACAGCAGGAACCTCGCCGTTGCCTGACGACGAGCGAGAGCGGCGCGCGCGACGGCAGACAAGTGAGCACGGAGTCGGAGTCGCGGAGTCGAGTGAGCTGCTCGCAGCTCGGCGACGCGGCGACGACGACGCGCGCACGCGGACGCCGTCGCACTCGTCACAATCGCCCGACGCGTCTGCGTCGGGTGTTCCGTCCGAGCTACCCGACATACTTGTGTCGTGTTCGGACGATCACGTGCATTATCGAGCGTTAAGAGGAAACAAGAGGCATCCCGAGCGTGCGCCCCCTGCCCTGCGGGTCGAACAGCCAGTCCTCGTGAACCCGCGTCGAACGACAGACGCCTCGCTTACGGGGCCGCCTGTCGCGTGGATCACGGTCGAGATCTGGCCTGTGTGTTTCACTTGCTCCTGCCTTGGCGCCCGAAGAGTTCGATCTGATCATCACCGGCGGGCGCGTCATCGATCCCGCCACGCGAACAGATGATGATCTCGATATCGGCGTGATCGGCGGGCGGATTGCGGTCATCGAGAAAGGCCCGCTTTCCCCACCGGCCCGGACAACGATCGACGCCGGCGGCTGCCTGGTGGTCCCAGGACTCGTTGACATCCATACGCACCTTCTGGCCGGAGGCAGTTACTGGGGCATCCGCCCCACACCGCTCGCCTGGCGCACCGGGGTGACGACCTGGGTCGACGCCGGCTCCGCCGGGATCTACAACCTCCCCCAGTTCTTGGATCTAGCGACCGGTTACCACGCCATTTCGGTCTACGGATTCCTCAACATCAGCGGCATCGGGCTGGTCGGACAGACCGGTGAGCTTGCGGTCCCGGAGCACTGCGATGCCGATCTGTGTGCCGAGGCTATCGACGCCAACCGCGAGCGACTGGTCGGCGTCAAGTGCAGGCTTGACCACCGCTCAACCGCCGGCGGATCGCTGCGGGGGCTCGCGACGGCGCTCAAGGCCGCGCGCGCCGCGAAAGTGCCGCTGATGGTTCACATCGGGGAAGGGCCTCCATCACTTAGCGAGGTGCTCCCCGAACTCGGTCCCGGTGACATCGTCACCCATTGCACGACGGGTCAGAACATGGCTCTGGTCGATGACCGTGGCCAGCTTCTGACCTGCGTTCGCGAGGCCCGGGAGCGAGGCGTTCTGTTCGACGTCGGTCATGGCTCTGGAGCCTTTTCCTTTGCGGTCGCGGAGGCACTGGTGAGCGAAGGGCTGATACCCGATGTGATTTCGAGCGACCTGCATCAGCTGAGCGTGCTCGGCCCGGCCTTCGACCTGCCAACCACGATGTCGAAGCTTCTTGCCGTCGGGATGTCGCTCACCGACGTGATCGCGACGGTGACTTCGCACGCGGCCAGGGCGATCGGCCGCGGCGATCGTTGCGGTGCCCTCATCTGCGGCCGGCAGGCCGACATCGCCGTGCTCCGGCAGCAAAGCGGCGAGCTCCAGCCTTTCGACTCCTATCTGAACCCGAGGCGGACCTCGGATCTGCTGACGTGCGAGGCGGCGATCGTGGCCGGAGCTGTTCTGCCGGCCGAAGCCGCCGATCCACCGGCGCCATGGATCCAGGTTTCGTCGGCGCAGCAGGCGTTTGGTCCTCAATCGAAGCACCACTGCGAGCCGCGAACCGTGGGCCATACGGCTGCAGGACAGGACCGATTTCGTGCCGACGCCGATCGCCGGGCCGCCTCGGTTCGCGCGAGAACCCGCATCGTCGGAGGCTTGATGCTCTTCTACAGCGGCTCGGACTCGCTCGATGGCGGTCTGTCGGATCTTGCGCTGTGGCGTGACGACGCGGGTGCGCTCGAACGCGTGGGCTCGCTGGGATTGCGGAGCCCGTCCTGGGTGGTACCGCACCCTCAGCTGCCGCTCCTCTACGCGACGCAGGAGTCCGAGCCTGGAGAGGTCGTCGTGGTCTCGGTAGCGCCCGATGGTTCGCTCCACGAGCTGCAGCGAATGCCGTCACACGGCGGACTGCCGTGCCACCTCGCCGTCGATGCGGCCGGCACGCAGCTGGTCGTCTGCAACTACGCGGACGGCACGGTGGCGTCTTGGGTGCTCACCGCGGGGGGCGTGCCGGCCGAGCCTGCGATGGTCTGGGATCTGACGGGAGCTGCGATCTGAAGCGGATCCCCGGCAGCGGGCCAATGCACACATGGCCTACATGCGCGACGACACGATCCTCGTCGCCGACCTCGGCGGGGATGCGCTGCACGAACTCAACTCGGACGGTGCCTCGCGCGTCGAGTTGGCTCTGCCGCAGGGGTTCGGCCCCCGGCATTTCGTCATGATCGGAGACGACCGCGCGGTGATCGTCGGAGAGCTCAGTGCCGAGCTCGCGCTCGTACAGCTCGGGCCACAGCCCCGCGTTCTTGACGTCGTGCCCACGACGACCTCGGGCGGCCGTGAGCCGTCGGGCATCACAGCGCGCGGGCGCGAGGTGATCGTGGCCAATCGGGTGGTCGGCAGCATCGCCGCCTTCACGGTCGACGGTGACCGTCTCATCCGAGGAGAGGAGATCCGGCCTTCCCGGTGACACGCCGAGGGCGATCAGCTCGGACGACCGGCGCACCTTCGTCTGCCTGCCGGATGTCGGCCTGATCGCGACGTACACCGTCGGTAACGATGCCAACCCACGGCTGACTCGTGCTCCGCACGTGAGTGACTTCGGTGCGATCCCCTGGTCGGTGGGGTCCCTCGGCGAATAGGGACTGCGTGTCCGCCGCCGGCTCGGCCTGATCAGAAGCAGGTCGCGATTGCGTCGGTAACGACGTAGTCGTCGTCGACGACGAGAATCACGCGCCATCGATCGAACGCGCCGCACGGATGCGAGATGGCGCATCCGACCAGATCCCCGGGCCCCAGCGTCGCGTCGAAGGGGACCGCGATGTGCGCATGCTGGTCGTTGAGGCCTTTGACCTGCGCGCCGTTCAGTGAGCGTGGTTCATCGCCCGGCTGTCGCGAATCGGACAGGCCTCGGTAACCCCAGGTCATAGGGAGCATCGCGTCTGCCCATGCTTGTGATTACCAGCTCCGGCTCGGGGCGGGAGAGCACGGTCGACCACACCTCGATCGCATCGCGCAGGACGGGCGCGGTCGGCTCGCCCTGCCAGCGGCGAGATCTCGTCGTAGAACCCGCCGTCCTGGGTGAGGTAGCAGCCGCTGCGGAGGATCAGCCGTGTCCTGTCGATCGTCGAATTGGCCGACATCGAAGGCCGACGTCACTCGGTCGAAGTACGCGCTACCACCTGCGCTGACCAGCACGATCTCGGCCTCACGGAGGCTGGTGCGAGTGACCAGATCGCGCGCGACAGCGTGGGTGAAGGAGAGAAACTCGTCGACTGCCCGAAGCGTCTCGTCGGTTTCGGTGCGCGATATCAGACCTTCGAAGCACTCGATGCCCGTGAGTGTTAGGCGTGGTGATCGCTCGACCGCGTCGGCGAGCGCTCGCGCGCTGTCGAGCTGGCGAACTCCGCATCGCCCGCCCGGATAGCCGACCTCGATCAGGACATTGACCGGACTCCCGACTGAACTGCAGACCGGCTTCCAGAGCGTCCACGGCGGCGGTCGAGTCGACAAGGCAATAGAAGTCGAAGTCTGGGTCGTCCGCCAGTTCCGATCGAGCCATTCGATCACGTGTGGCTCGACCAGCTGATTGGCATACAGGATGCGCTGCACGCCGAAGTGCCGGTAAACGGCCAGATGGGACGGTGTCGCGGCGGTCAGTCCCCAAGCGCCCGCCTCGATCTGGCGAGCGAACAGTTGCGGCGCCATCGTCGTCTTCCCGTGCGGGCAGAGCAGCGCTCCGCGTGATCCCTCGCGTAGGAGGCCATCGCCGCGAGGTTGTTTGCAAGGGCCGACTCTTTGAGCACCAGCGACGGCATCGGAACATCCCCGACTCACGACCCGCCAGCGCGAACACGCGATGTCGTCAAGGGTCAAACCGGCCGAGCCCAGCGGAAGCCCCTTGGTACCGGCTGGAATCGGCAGATCGGCGAGCTCCTGAACTCGACGAAGGTCAATGGAGGTGGGTGATAGAGACGTCACTGCTCGCCCGAAACTCTATGTGCGTGGCGTCGGTACGACGCGACCACGCTCTTCTTCGCACTGCGATACAAAGCTGAAGTCGAGCTCTTCAAGGTGCCCACCAATGTTTGACGCCCCACTCTGGCGCGACTACTTCGTGATGGTCGGCGGCGGCGCGGCCGCCCTCACCGGCCTCGTATTTGTGGCGATGTCGCTGCACCTGTCAGACATCGCCGGCAACCGGATGCACCGCCACCGTGCCCGAACACTCCTCACCGCGCTTACGACCATATTCATCCGCTGCGCCCTTGTCCTGATGGGTGGCCAGACCGGGCGCGCCGTGGGCGTCGAGATCTTCGTTGTGGTGATCGGCGCCGAGGTTGTCGTACTCCGAAGCCTCAACGAAGCACTCCGCAACAGCAGCGGCGCCGCGCAGCACGGTGTGCTATCCCGGACCCTTGGTTACGCGGCTTGCCTGATCGTCGAACAGGTCGGCGCTGCGGTCCTGTTCTTCGGACACACCTGGGGCCTGTACGCGGTCGGGACAGGAATGATGGCATCGTTCCTGTTCATCGTGTCCGGGGCGTGGCTTCTGCTCGTCGGCGTTGAGTCGGACGCTCGTCATCCGACTCCGTAGGCGGTGTAGCGCAAGTCGCGGCGCTCAGCACGCGGCTCAGGGATTGCCATACACGCGCTTGTCACAGAGCTCGCCGATCCTGTTGAATCTCGGCGTCTGCGCGTTCATGTGTGTCATGTCGATCGTGAGTTGCCGACCTTGGATTTGAGGATCCGGCATGTCGACCCCGTGAGCACGCATGCACTTCGCGATCTTGACCCCGTCGACGACCGTTTGCTCAAAATCGGCTGAAGTCGGCTGACCCTCGTTGGGCAGCAGCGAATCACAAGTTCTGGTGGCGGACTCAAAGGCAGGCGAGGACGTGTTCAGCGCGCCGATCGCGGCACTCGACCACCCACCAGGATTGTGCGGGTCCGGGAACTGAGAAACGCCGTGGGCGCGCATGCAATGTGAGAACTTGACGGCGTCCAGATACTGCTGTGATTTGCCCGATCCCCTGCCGGAGCTACCGCCGACAGCTGCTGACTTCGTGCCCGGCGACGAGCTACCGCAAGCCGTTACAAGACAACTCACAGATAAGAGCACTACTGCCACTAATCCTCGGCGCCTGCTGGTTCGGCTCAACCTCGCCAAGTTAGCCGCCCGCTGGCCAGTGCTGCAGCTCCAAACCTGCCATCGGGAAATCTTTCGGATTGCCGGTCGCCAGCGGGATGCCGAGCGACACGGCTGTCGCAGCGATCAGGCAATCAGCTTGTGTAAGCGTGACGCCCACGGCTGCTTGCTCACGACGCCAATCGCCGGCGCGTGCGCCTTCGACACGGCCGATCGAAGCGATCCGAAGGCCGTCGAACAGCACGTCTATGGCCGCTGCTTCGGCGGGTCGGAGTTCGCGATGGATCTCCTCGACGTTGATCGCCGTGGTGAACGGAGGCTCGGAGTGCTGACGCAAAGCGGTCAGACGTTCGACGACTCCGGGCCGGCCGCGCAGGACGTCGATGAGCACGGTGGTGTCGAGCAAGATGCTCAGCGCGTTTACCCCACTCGCCCAAGATCGGACCGGCGCTGGTCTCTGACCCAGGCCGCCGGGTTCTCGTCCCAGGCGTGTTCACCATCGTCCGCGGCCATGGCGACAGACATGATCGTCTCCCAGCGACGCTCGTCATTCAGTGCGCGCCGGACCGCAGCGGAGATAAACGGACTTCGCCGGCGCGCCCCCACCCGCTCATCCAACTCTTCGACAAGGCTGTCGTCGAGGCTAATGTGTAAACGCATGGCCACAGCTTAGCACACGCGCCTGCCGCGCTGCACTTGGCGAGGGTAGATCTGACCCTCCCTCCCGGCCGGCGGCGTCAGTCTGACTCGCCGCGGGCGCGCTTATACCGCTCGTAGATCACGCGCGAGCCGAACGTCCTAGTCTCGACCAGGACAAGCGGAACATGTTTTGTGACGGGCGGTAGGAAGGGCGTCCCGCCACCGACCAGGACCGGGTTACGGAACATGCGCAGCTCATCGACGAGTCCGACCTCGATCGCCGCCCCCGCCACATTGGCGCCGCCGATCAAGACGTCCTTGTCGGTCGCCTCGAGCGCGGCGGCGACCTCCTTCGCCACCGGTGCGGTGGCGAGCCTGGCGTTGCCCTGGACGGTGTCGAGCGTGCGACTGAACACGACCTTTGGTATCGCGCAATAGGCGTCGGCGAACGCTGCCCAGAGCTCGTTGTCGCGGAGCGACGGCTCCGTCTCCCACACGAGCAGTGTCTCGTAAAGCCTGCGGCCGATAATGAAGCCGCCGATCTCACGTATCTCCTCGGTGTGGAAGCGAAACTGCTCGTCGCTGGGCACCGTGAATCCGAATGCGCCCTCCCGGTCGGCGATAAACCCATCTGCGGAAACGCTCATCGAGTAGATCAGCACGGCTTCAGTCCTCAAGGGTAGTCGTTATATGCCCGAGCGCCTTGGCCCACGCTCGATCAGCCGAGCGCCGTCTCATCGATCTGCAACGCGTACCCGGCGCGGACAACGTCAACCGAAGACGGCGGGGTTATCACGGTCGCCAGACCACGGAGCGGGCGGCTGCGACGCGCGCCATATCCCTCGCGAGTCCACTCAACCAACTGACTTCCTTGGACCAGTTGCGGCGATCCGTCCGCACTTAGGACGAACGCTCCGTCTGGAAGGCCGCTCCAGCGCATCTCGTGCAACCTGCGCCGGTGTGTGCCAGCCACGATCCGCTCCGAATGCAGCTGCCGATTCATCTCGCGTGCCGACGGCGCGAGGGCGCTCGTTCGTGCGGCCGCCCACGCATCCCGGTAGGCGGTGTAGCTGGCGTGGCGGCATTCACCGCACGGGCGGTGACCGGCCGCGAACGCAACTGCCTCGTCGTGGAAGAAAAGCCAGGTGAAGCGCCGCGGAAGCCACTGCTCATGCCACCTGTTCCTGAAGTTCAGGGCGCAGATGATCCACAGATCTCCGGCGTGAGAGCGGACGATCTCGCGCCCCTCGTGCAGCCGCCCGCGATTGCCGGTGAATGCCCCACGCAGCGGAAATGCAGCCACCTCCCCCATCGGCGTCACGCGATTCTGCTCACACATCACGCGGGTTCTACTCGCTTTTGTTGCCGGGATGTCATGAGCATGTCGGTACAACGGCCCCATGGCTCGATTCGCTCCGACCGTTTCAGCCGCGATAACCGTGATGCTTGCGAGTGCGACGGTCGCCGGCTGCGGGTCGAGCACGCCCACCAAGCGGGCGACATCCGGCCAACGCACGAGCCAGGCCGGAGCTCGTCACAGCGGTCTCAGCTACGCACGCTGTATGCGGTCGCATGGCGTGAGCGGGTTCCCCGACCCGACCGCAACCGGCGGATTCGACCCGAATGCAGCGGGGATCAATCCGTCTTCGCCCGCCGTAAAAGCTGCCGAGACGGCCTGTGAGAGGCTGCTGCCGGTCAAGCACGTGCCCTTCCAGGAACCAACCGCCGCCGCCTACACGCGGCTCCTTCACTGGGCCAGATGCATGCGCGCACACGGGATCTCCAGTCTCCCGGATCCAAAACCAAACCCGCCTCCGGCGCCGAACTCAGCGGCGTCCAGACCCTTCGGCACGCTGATGGGAGACGGCGGCTATTGGGTTGGGATCCCGAGCAACGTAAACGCGCACTCGCCTGCATTCTTAAGGCTCTCAACTCGCTGTGGTGAGTCGCCGAACTGACCTTAGGAGAGCCGCTCCCCCACCTCGATCGCCACGCTCAGCACGTTTTGCGGCGGCGCAAGCGGGCATTGCCAGGCCGGGTCGTAGCGACACGAAGGGTGGTAGCTGAAGTTGAAATCGAGCACCAGCAGGTCACTTTCCGTACCGAGATCAGCACCCTTGGCGGTGTCGAGCAGGTAGCGGCCGGCGCCGTAGGTCGCGCTTCCCGCGGTCGCATCGCGGAACGGCAGAAAGAGACCGCCGCCGTACTGCTCGAGCCACCACAGGGCCAGCCGCTCACCGACCGGATCAGGCAGCTCGAGCCATCCGATCTGCCTGATAGGCGTGAGCTCGCCGGGGGCGGTCGGCACCTCGTAGGCGGCAGCGTCAGGCTCTGGCAGCAGCGGCACCGCAAAGCGCAGGCGCGGGTCGTAGGGCCAGTACGGAAGGCCTGTCGCGCGTAGCGGATCCGCCTGGCCGAGCGGGCTTTGCGGGTGGCCCTGGAATAGGTTGTCGCGGCCCGCGCGCCACAGCGCATGCCCCTGAACCGGGTTGGCTGAGCGAACGTCGCTATAGATCCCGGCTGTCTGACGCCGCCAGTCAGCCAGCGTCAGTTCCGCGCGCCCATCTCGCCCGCCGCTGTGCTGGACTTCTCCCGCTGACACCGGGGCGATGCTAGACCGCGTCCGCGGTGAGAGCCATGCGGCCTTGGCGGTTGATTTGTCGGATCGTGAACTTCTCGTACGTGGTATGGATGAGAGCAGTCGCTGGGACCGCTCACGAGCCAAGGAGACAAGCCATGTCGCAGTACCTGATCGCCGTGTACAACCAGCCCGACGGGCGCAGCCGTCCCGCTGCGGAAATGACAGAGATCGTGGCAGCGGTCAATGTGGTGAACCAGCGGGCGATCGACGCCGGCTCCTTCGTCTTTGCCGGCGGCCTGCACGACCACAGCGCCACCACGACCGTGGACCCGCGCAGCGGCAAGCCGGAGCTCAGCGACGGTCCCTACCTGGAAAGCAAGGAATTCCTCGGAGGCTTCTGGGTCATCGAGGCGCCCGACCTGGATGCGGCTCTGGACTTCGCTCGCGAGGCATCGATCGCCTGCCGTGAGGTGCTCGAGGTCCGGCCGTTCATGGACGGCCCGCCCGAGGGCGTGTGAGCGGCAACAGCAACATGCCTCTCCCCTGCGCCTCCGTATCTGCCGACGATCGTGCGGAGGGTTTGCGCACCGCGGTCGCGGAGCTGCACCGCAGCGAGTGGCCGCGGATCGTGGCGACGCTGGCAAGGCGCTTTCGGAACCTTGATGTTGCGGAGGAGGCGGCCGGTGAGGCGTTTCTCGTCGCGCTCGAGCACTGGCGCGACGGGCTTCCGCCGAATCCCGGTGGGTGGCTGATGACGACGGCCACCCACCGCGCGATCGACCGCCTGCGCCGCGACTCCCAGCGGGCTGGCAAATACGCGTCCGCCTTCGCGATCGGCCGAGTCGGGTCGGTGGCGCCGGCGCCAGATGAAGAGGCAGAGTCCATGGAATCCCAAGGCCCAATCACCGACGACCGCCTACGGCTGATGTTCACCTGCTGTCATCCAGCGCTCGCACGCGATGCGCAGGTGGCGCTGACCCTGCGGATGGTCGGTGGGCTGACTGTTGAGGAGATCGCCCGGGGCCTGCTCAAGAGTGAGGCCGCCGTGGGACAGCGGATCACGCGTGCGAAGGCCAAGATCGCAGCGGCCCACATCCCCTATCGCGTGCCGGACGACGAGGACCTCCCGGTGCGCCTGGACGCGGTGCTCTCAGTTCTCTACCTCGTCTTCAACGAGGGTTATCTGCCTGGCGGCGAGCACGAGCTGCGACCAGAGCTGAGCGGCGAGGCGATTCGCTTGACGCGCCTGCTCTGCGAACTCCTGCCCGATGCACACGAGGCGAGCGGGCTCCTGGCGCTGATGCTGATGACTGAGGCACGCCGCCCGAGCAGGATCAGCTCCGACGGCGAGCTCGTGCCGCTTGCCGAGCAGGACCGCGGAGCCTGGAACCACGAGCTCATCGACGAAGGGCATGCACTCGTGCGGGGACTCATCGACAGTGGCGAAGCGCCGGGCCGCTACCAGCTGCAGGCTGCGATCAACGCCGTGCACACGTTCGCGCGCGATATCCGGGATACGGACTGGGACCAGCTCGGCACGCTGTATGACCAGCTCTATGCGCTCAATCCGACCCCGGTCGTCGCACTCAACCGCGCGATCGTGATTGCCGAGCTCGACGGCCCGGCGGTTGCGCTGGCGGACGTCGAGCGGCTCAACATGCAGCAGTACCACGCCTGGCAGGCCACCAGAGCCGATCTGCTGCGGCGCGTCGGCCGCTCCGCAGACGCAGCGAGCGCGTATGACGCCGCGATCGACCTCGCGGTCAACCCTGCCGAGATTCGCTACCTGAAGCGGCGTCGGGCGAGTCTCGCGACGTGATCGACTGAGACCGACGTGTACTCGAGCGGCTCCATTCAGCTCTTCAGGGCGACGGCGGCCTCCGGAGTCGCCACGTGGAAGCTGAAGCTCTCCTCCAGATAGAGGTGCACGTCTTCGGCGTCATGTGAGTCGTAACCGATCGATAGATCCTGGCCCGAATCGAACACGAAGTCACCGCCACGCAGACTCAGAAGCACTGCGCCGTCGAGGCCTGGCACCCAGACGACCGGCCCGTCGAGGATCTTCGCAACGTGCTCGCGGAGCGGGTAGCCGCCCGGCTCGGAGGCACCGTTGAGGACGCGGTACTGCTCGCTGCCGACCGCGAGCGCATACGGACCGTCGACGCCGACGCCCAGCAGCAGCTCGACGGCTGCGACGACGCGGTCCGGGTAGCGGGCTGGGCTCGCCCCGGAGAGTGTGTCGTGCGGTGTGGCATCGATGATCCCTGTGAACGCGTCGGCCCATCCATGGAACACCGCCGCGCCCTCGGCCACGGCGATCTGGTGGACGGCGGTGTCCAGAGGCGTCAGGTTGACATCGTCGGCGCCGCGGTCGCCGTCGCGAAGCTCGGCACGGGACAGAGTGAAGTCTGCGCGCAGCTCGACCAAGGGAAGGACCCGGCGCTGGAGCGCTGTCACGCCGCCGGCATCTCCCACGCTGAGCGGCGCCGCTCGCCCCAGGTTGGTCGCCGAGTGCTCCCAACCGCCGGGACCGCGGAAGTCGATCAGCTTGCGGGCACCAAGCGCTGGGGTCAGGCGTTGGCGCGCCTCCTGGTCGAGCAATTCCCAGCCACCATCGCTGATCGGCGCTAACGAACGAAGCAGGTGGTTCACGCTGATGCTCCTCTCAGATCGCCGATTCCGAGCGATCCGTCGTGGTTGATCGATGGCGCCGTAGCCGCGACGGCCTTGGCCGGCTCGGGATCCGCCAGGCCGTCGAGCAGATCGACGGTCGGCACGAAGAAGAGGTTCCCGGTTACCGCCCTTGAGAAGTCGAGTATGCGGTCGTGGTTGCCGGGCGGATCGCCGATGAACATGTTCCGGAGCATCTGTTCGATCACATCCGGGTCACGGGCGTAGCCAATGAAGTAGGTGCCGAACTCGGCATCGCTGACGCGGCCGAACGGCATGTTGAAGCGCACGATGACGCGCTCCACTCCGTCCTCGTCGACGATCGTGTTAAGCGCGACGTGTGAGTTGGCCGGCTTGACGTCATCGGGCAGTTCGATGTCTGCGAGCTTGGTTCGACCGACCGCACGCTCCTGCTCCTCCACGGGCAGGGCATCCCAGGAACTCAGGTCGTGCAGATACTTCTGCACGATCACATAGCTGCCCCCGGAGAACGCCGGATCGTCGTCGGCGATCGTGACAGCCCGCAGCGCCGACGCGCCCTCGGGGTTTTCGGTCCCGTCGACGAAGCCGAGCAGATCGCGCTCGTCGAAGGAGCGGAACCCGTGCACCTCGTCGATGATCGTGACAAGACCTGAAAGCCGGTCGGTCAGGCGCTGAGCCAGCTCGAAGCAGAGATCCAGCCGGTGCGCACGAATGTGGAAGAGCAGATCTCCCGGCGTCGACAGGGCCGCGTGCGTAGCGCCGGCCACCGGGATGAAGCGATGCAACCGCTGCGGCCGCGGCCCGCCGGCACATATCCGGTCCCACAGATCGGAGCCGAGTCCCACCACGCAGCTGAGCTCGCCCTCAGGGATCCGGAACCCGACGGAGCGCTTCAGGCCGGAGACATCGGCGAGCGCCGCTCGCAGAGCCTCGTCGCTGCCGGTTGCCGCGATACCGACGAGGAAGATTGCGGCCTCCGTGAACGGCCCCAGAATGGGTTGCGGCTGCTCCGCTTCGGATGGCGACACGGACGCATATGTTGCCACGGCGGGGCGCTCCGTGACCGACGCTACGCGCGATCCCCAACCAGGGCCTCGACGACCCGTATCAGCTCAGCGGTGTCGGCCGCTGAGCCGACGATGATCACCTTCAGCCGCCGCCGCTGCTCGTCGTAGAACGGCTCGACGCGGAGCGTCGGCTCCTGTGCCGTGTGTGCGACCACGGCCGCTGTGAGCGTGCGTGTGACGCGCTCTGCGCTTTCCGTGTCGATCCCGTCGACCTGGACGACGCTCGATACCTCTATTGCCGTGTGCGGACGCAGCGGCGGAGTAGCGGGTGCAGACCCTGCCCCACTCGCAGGTCCACCGCCCGCGAACGCCTCGAGCGCCGAGCGCGCGATCCGGTACTGCTTGCCGATCCGGACGCCCGGCAGCCGACCCTCGCGCACGTAATTGCGCACCGTACGGACCTGGAGACCCAGGATTTGGGCCGCCTCCTCTGCCGAGTACAGCTGCTCGCTCATCCCCACCAGTCGATGTTATGACCACTGGCCCCCATGCCATGGGTCGTTTACGGAAGTTTACAGCAGTTTGCCGTCGGTTAGTGCAGCTATAACCGCTGGTTAGAGCCTCGGTTGGGTTGTTATACGCCGGCGTCCAGACACCCAGGATCCGCAGCGGTATAACCACCGCTTATAGTGTCTATATCCTGAGAACATGCCCGAACGGCTCTGATCTGCCATAGCATTCACCGTGATAACGACCCGCTTACCTGGCTATTCCCCTTGGTTATGGCCAATTCCGGCGCAACGCGACGCTAACCGCATATCTCGGGCCTCCAGCGGGTTTAACTGAGGCAAAGGACAAGGCCGCCGATGAGGGGGCCACTACGGGAGGTTCTGATGCGGAAATTGACCCTGATCGCGGCTGTTGCAGCTGCGTTGATCTATGCGCCGGCTGCGCTCGGCGCTTCGTCGCCGACCGTCTCTGCCAGTGCGCCTACTGGCATCGGCCAAACGGCGGCAACACTCCACGGGACGGTGAAAGCCAACGGGCTCGCCACCACCTATCAGTTCGAGTACGGCCCCACCACCGCACTCGGCAGTAAATCCCCGGCAACAGCGGCCAGCGCCGGATCCGGCACGGTTGCGGTCGCTGAGTCGGCCAGGCTCGTGGGACTCTCCCCCGACACGACCTATTACTTCGAGCTCGTCGCGTCCAACAGCGCCGGCTCGTCCAACACGCCGGTGAGGAGCTTCAAGACGACTGGGAACCCGGCTCCCGGCGTCACGACGGAGCCCGCCGCCAACGTGCGCCGCTACACCGCCACCCTGGTTGGGACGATCAGTCCCAACAACCAGGCGACCAGCTACTACTTCCAATACGGGGTGACGACCGCGTACGGGTATCAGACAGCCGTGAAGTCGATCGCCGCCGGCTCCACGCCGATCACCGTGAGCTCTGTGCTTCCTGGCATCGAGCCGGGAACGACGTTCCACTACCGCCTGATTGCCAGCCACGGCGCGACCGCGACCACCACCGGCGCCGACGTGACCTTCGCGACGCTCCCGTGGCCGCGGCCGCACACCAGCTTGAGCTTCGCGGTCAGTCCGCGGTCGGCGCCGAAGGCCCCACCCACGTTCACGGCCCGCGGTCACATCGGTCTCGCCTACACCACCCCCGCCGCGCTTGGATGCCACGGCACGGTAACGATCAACTACTACCGCGGCTCCACCAAGGTGGCCAGCGCGCGAGCGGCCGTCAACGCCTCATGCGCCTACCGCGCGCGCACGCGGATCCGGGGCCTCGGCCACGACCGGACGCGGCTCACGGTGAAGCTGCGCTTCAACGGCGACGACTACGCCGCGCCGTCGAGCACGAGGACGACGGCGGTCACGGTCAGGTGAGGCTGACAAGCTCGGCAGTCGGGCTGAGCCGGGCACGAGGCCGGCTCAGCCCAGGCCTGAATCCGTGACGACGTCGGCGATGATCTGAGAGAGTTGACTCCCCTGCCAGGCGACCGGAGATTTTCCCGGACCATCGGTGACCAGGCGCGCGTTCGGCAGGGTCTGGGCATACGCGATCCCAAGCGCCTCCGGGTGCTCGGGATCGGCGTCGTCGTTGGAGGCGACGACCACCGTAGGCACGGTGACGGCGCTGAGGTCCTGCAGGCTCCCGAACGGCCGCGATCGCGGCAGCGCGCTCAGCGCGTCTGCCAGCGCGTCGAGGTGGTCGTGCTTTGAGAGCCGCTGCCGCGTCACCTTCAAAACCGTGTCTGCGAGCCTTGTTGTGCTCGCGGCAGGAGGGCCCATTGCCTCGACAAACCCCTCGACCCCGCCGGTGCGCAATCCATCGGATAGTCGGTCCCAGCGCTCGAGGCGTGCCCCCTCCGCAATGGAATCGCCGCTATAGGCTGGCGTTATAACGACGACCCCCGCCACGCGGTCGGGGTGACGTAGGGCGAGGTTAAGCAGTGTGTGTGCGCCCATCGAGGCGCCTGCGAGCACGGCCCGCTCCACATCACGGGCGTCAAGCACCGCGATCGCGTCGTTCGCGAGCAGGTCGTAGGTGTAGGCGTCCGGGCTGGGGGCCGGCGAGGAATGACCGTGGGCCCGGGCGTCATATTTGATGACGCGGTGCCCGGAACGCTCGAGCATCTTCGACCCCATCACGACATAGCGGCGCGTCGCGGTCAGGCCATGCAATAGCAGGACCGGCGGGCCCTCACCGGACTCGTCTGCGGACAGTGTGACGCCACCACTCTGAATCGTGAAGTCGGTTGCCACGACTCGGAGACTAAGCTCAGAGACGTATGGACGTCACCGAAGCGACATTCGCAACCGAAGTGATCGAGCGCTCCAAGCACGTGCCGGTCGTTGTCGATTTCTGGGCCGAGTGGTGTGGCCCCTGTCGCCAACTCGGCCCGGTGCTCGAGCGCGCCGTGGCGGACCGCAGCGGCAAGATCGAGCTCGTCAAGGTCGACACAGACAGCAATCAGGAGTTGGCGCGCGCATTCAATATCCAGGGAATCCCGGCGGTCAAGGCTTTCAAGGACGGCAGCGTCGCGTCCGAGTTCGTCGGCGTGCAACCGCCGGCGGCGATCGACCGCTTCCTCGACGCGCTGGTCCCGTCCGAAGCCGACGGCCTGGTCACGCGGGGCGACGAGGCATCGCTCAGGCGGGCCGTCGAGCTCGACCCCGGTCGCGCCGACGCCGCCGTACCGCTCGCCAGGCTGCTTCATGCGCGGGGCGAGACGGACGAGGCCGCCGCGATCCTGGCTCCAGTGTCCGGAAGCTTCGCAGCCGATGGTCTGCTCGCCCGGATCGACCTCGAGCGCGCCGCCACACCTGCGCTGCGCGATGCCTTCGCAGCACTGGACGCGGGCGCGACCGAGCGTGGGCTCGATCTGCTGCTGGACGCGATCTCGTCTGCGGATGGCGACAGGGACGAGCTCCGCAGGGTGATCGTCGGCGTACTCGACGAACTCGGGCCCGACAGCGACCTCGCACGCGCTTCGCGCCGCCGGCTCGCCGCCGCGCTCTATTAGCGACCTAACGATTCACGGCCTTAGGCTCTGTAGGGGAATTAGACGCAGAGCGCCAGCTGCTCGGGCTCGACCTCGGCCGAGGTCAGACCCGCGACCCGCACGCCCAGCAGCCTGACTGGCCGCGGCGGCTCGAACGCGCGCAAGAGCTCCAACGCAACTCTCCCTACGTCCTCGACGCCGTTCACCGGCACCGCGAGCGTACGTGCGCGCGTGTGCGTCGAGAAGTCGTCGAGCCGCACCTTGATCCCCACGGTGCGTCCGCGTCGCCCCTGTCGCCCGAGCGCCGCGCAGAGTTCGTCGACCTGCCGGGCCAAGATCGTCTCAAGCTCCGGAAGCGCCTCGACGTCGCGGTCGAAGGTCATCTCACGCGATTCCGACACGACCTTGCGCTCCTCGGTCACGGCACCATCGTGCTCGAAGTGCGCGAGCGCCTGCAGATAGAGGGCCGTACGGGCCGTGAATGCCGAGCCAAGCGTCTCGAGCGGCACGTCAGCCAACGCAGCCACCGTCCCCACCCCAAGCGCCTGCAGGCGCTCGGCGGTCTTGCCGCCGATCCCCGGGATCAGCCTGCATGGCGACTGCGCGAACCGCGCGCATGCCTCCGCGCGCGTGAGGACGACGAATCCGTTCGGCTTCTCGGCATCGGAGGCGACCTTCGCCACCAGCTTGTTGGGCCCGATCCCGACTGACGCGCTCAAACTCGTCCGCTCTCTGATCTCGGCGATGATCCGGCGCATCCCGGCCTTCGGCGCCGGGAGACCGGTCAACTCCAGATAGGCCTCGTCGAGTCCGACCACCTCGACCGTGTC
Source organism: uncultured Conexibacteraceae bacterium (assembly GCA_963774025.1). GTDB lineage: Bacteria > Actinomycetota > Thermoleophilia > Solirubrobacterales > Solirubrobacteraceae > Palsa-465. The sequence goes on along the minus strand of CAVZDL010000008.1, from coordinate 45,346 downwards.
GACATTGGTCCTCACGATCTCCATCACCTCGGTCGAGGCCGCCCGGTAGTAAGGGAAGTCCGGTGGCAGGAACACGCCCCGAGGGCACAGCCGCCGTGCCTGCGAGGCCGGCATCGCGGAGCCCACGCCGAAGCGCCGTGCCTCGTAAGAGGCGGTCGTGACGACCGAGCGCGGGCCGCCGCCGGCGACGATCACTGGCCTGCCGCGCAATTCCGGTCGGCGGCGCAGCTCCACGGACACGTAGAAGGCGTCCATGTCGAGATGTCCGACGCAGCGGTCGCTCACGGCCTGTATGCAAGCGCGCCCTCCGGACAGAACACTTGTTCGCGTGCGGTCAGCGACGCGCCTGCCGGTCGCTACATGTTGGTGCTGGACTTCGTCAGGCTCGCGGGTGGGCCGAGGATCGCGTTGGTCCCGTGCTGGATCAGCCCGACCGCGTAGGCGGGCCAGAACACGCCGACGCCCGGGTCACCGGCGCCACACGGGCCGTCGGAGTTGCCGGGGTCGTTGAACCACAGGAGGCCGTCGACGTACTCATAGCCGGTGTCCCAGCTCAGCGGCCCGACGCCGCGGCCTGCTGGGTTGCACAGGTCCTCGCTGCCGTCCTCCTTGCGGTCGCTGGGCACGAGCGGACCGCGACCGGAGTCGTCGCTCTGGACGATGAAGTGCTTGCCGCCGGTCAACCGCGCGATCTCCTGGCCGTAACGAATGTCGGTGGTCAGCCAGTCGTAGTGGGTCGCGTTGACGAAGAAGCCCGTCGCCTGGTCGATATCGGCCTCTTTGAGATAACGGGCTGTCTCGCTGGCCGTGAGCCAGCCGTCGGGTGCGCCGGCATCCATGTAGATCAGAACGTGGGGATCCTCTGAGAGCACGTTGACCGCGTAAGCGAGCTCGTCCTGGAGGCGGACCTCAAGCTGGTCGTGTGTGAGGCAGTGCGTCTCGGTCAGCGAGTCCTCCTCGAGGTAGAGGACGACGCGGAAGTTGCCGATGCCGTGTGCGAGCTGCGTGATCCAGTTCTGGTAGCGCTTCTCGATCGCGCTCGGGTCCTCGCAGGCGCCGTGCACGAGCGAGTAGGTGCTGAGCGCGACGGTCGTGTTGGGCTGGGCGGCCTCGGCGTCCGCCAGATACTTCTCGACCGTCTTCGCGAGCGTTGAGGCCGGCTGATTCCACATCCAGAAGCGGTAGCTCCAGGACCCGGGCGTCTCGACGAGCTTGTCGAGCGCCTGTGCCCAGGCCGGGTGCGAGCCCTGGTAGACGTGTGCGTACCTGCCCGGGGCAGCCTGAGAGCCGAACACGTACCACTGCACGTACTGCAGCGGATCACCGTCGGTCGGGGTCTGCGCGTAGCCGAGCGGATTCGCCTGATCCCTGACATCCAGCGGGTCGTTCTGCAGGAGCTCGATCGTCACCTGGCTGGGCTTTCCCAGAGGTTGCGGGTGGGCGCCGTATAGGTAGGCGCGCGCAAACCGCATCGGGCCGTTGATGCCCTGGTCGTGGATCGTCACGTTGAACGTGGCGGTGCTCTGTCCCGGGGCGAACTGGGCCGTGCTGTTATGGATCTTGTTGAAGTCGTTGCCGGCTTCGGACCCCTTGTTTGTGACGCCGTAATAGACCGTTTCCGGCCCGGAGGTGTTGGTGCGCTGGATCGTGACTGCGAACTTTCCGACGTCCTCGCTGACCCGGTAACGGGCGCTCGAGAACGAAACGCCCGCGGAGCCCGCGTCACGGGCGCGGTCGTGCCCGATGCGTGCTGGCAGGACGGCAGCAAACGCCTGCGGGGCGACCGCCAGGCATGCGATGGCGCTCGAAACGAGCGTGATGAAGCGACAGCGTCTACGGCTCACGTTGTTCCTATCGGCGGCGGCTGCTCCGACGGCCAGGCTGGCGCCGGAGCCTAAACGAATCTACGAGGGCGGAATCCGACTGCAATAGAGCTTGCGTCGAGCTCAGACCGACGCGAACACCTGCGCCACGCCCCACATGCCCAGGTAACGCGCAGTGTTCTGATTGAGATCGAAGCTGCGGCCGTACACGTACGGGCCACGGTCATCGACGGTCGCAACCACGGTACGACCGCCGTAGGAGAGCGTCACCTTGGTGCCGCAGGGGAGCGTCTTGTTGGCGACCCCGTAGGTGGAGTGAAAGCCGCAGGCCGTGTTGCCCGCGTCGTCATACCAGGACGCGACGGTCGGCTGTAGGCCGACGATCTTCCCGGCAGGCGCCGAGGCGCTCAGGTGACCGGCGCCGCCGCCGAAGCTGACCCGAATCGGGGTCGCGCCGACGCCGCGGACGCGGTAGCGGATGCCGAAACGGCCGCCGCGGCGGGTGCGGCCTGTCGCGAGTGTGCGCCAGCTTCCCCTGGCGCGGGCGACGAGCTTGACCTCGGCATGCTGCGCGCCGGGCAGCAGGAAGCCGTGTACCACGACGGTGCTGCCACTCGGGCGCGCGATCGCGCCGCGTTTGATCACGAACCGCGAGACCGCGGCGGTGGAGGCGATCCCGGACTTGCGGAGGCTGTGGCTGGCAATGGTCGCTTCGACCGGCGCCGGCTGGCGCGTTGGCGCTCCGCTTGCAAGTGCTGAGTTGCTTGCGATGACGAGTCCGATCAACGGCAGCGTGACAAGAAACGCGCCCGTCGCAAGCTGTGCCGCGCCGGGCATGCGCGATCTTCGAATGGCTCTCATGTGCTGAGGGCCTCCTTTTCAACTCCTCGACCAGGCGCCTACGGGGTTAGCTGACGGGCTCGCGGAAGCCGCACAGCGCGCCTGTTGGCGCTCACGTGCTTTCGCTACGGGCCGAGCCGGCTCTTCGCCGGCGACCGATTCGCCCCAGCCAGGCTCTATCTGCCCGGCAATGGATCCCCCGTTCGTCTCGCTCCGGGCAGGGACGATTCGGCAGGTCGATTTATGTTGCGCAGCAGCGTCGCAGCGACAGGCCGCCGCCGTGTGTGACCTTGGTCACCTAACTCCTGTTAAGACACGGTTTGTCCCTGCAAACGGCCATTTATCCAGGACTTGCAAGAATGGGCTGGTGCCGCACGTGGATCGCCTGAGCGCCCTTGACAACTCGTTTCTGCACATCGAGGGAGGCGGCGCACACATGCACGTGGGCGCGTGCGCGATCTTCGACGGGCCGGCGCCCGCCTACGAGGACCTCGTCCGCACCGTTGGCGAGCGGCTGCACCTCGTTCCGAGGTACCGCCAGCGGCTCGCATCGGTACCGCTGCAGCAGGGGCGTCCGGTGTGGGTGGACGACCCCCAGTTCCGTCTCCCCTTCCATATTCGTCATACGGCCCTGCCGAAGCCCGGCAGCGACGCGCAGCTGCGCGGGCTCGCCGGCCGCATCTTCTCGCAGTCCCTCGACCGCGGGCGCCCGCTATGGGAACTGTGGCTCATAGCGGGGCTGAGTAACGGGGCCTTCGCACTGGTCTCGAAGACCCATCACGCGCTGGTCGACGGCGTCTCCGGTGTCGACATCGCAAGCGTCATCTTCGATTCGAGCCCCGACCCGCAACCGGTCGCACCGCCGCCGCGGCCGTGGCTCCCGCGCCCGGTGCCCACAGCGGCGCAGCTGCTGGCAGACGCGCTGCTCGAGCGCGCGACCGTCCCGGGCGAGGCGGTGCGTGGCATCAAATCGCTGGTGCAGGGCCAGCGTGAGCTCGTCGGCCGCGCGGGCTCGGCGCTTGCGGGGCTGGGCGCGCTCGCGTGGGCCGGGCTCGAGCCCGCGCCCCGCAGCCCCTTCAACGTCCCGATCGGCCCGCATCGCCGGTTCACGGCGGTCGACGCTTCGCTGGGTGAGTTCCGCGTCGTCAAGGACGCGCTCGGCGTCACGATCAACGACCTGATCCTCACGTCGGTCGCGGGCGCGCTGGGCAGCTACATGCGACGCCACGAGTTCGACACAGACGAGCTGGTGCTGAAGGCGCTGGTGCCGGTCTCGGTTCGCGAGCCGAGCGAGCGTGGCGCGCTTGGCAACCGGCTCGCGGCGATGTGGGCGCCGCTACCGGTGGGGATCGACGACCCGGTCGAGCGCCTGGCGGTGATTTCCGAGGCGATGGCAGGCATGAAGCGCTCCGGTCGAGCGGTTGGCGCCCAGACGCTGGTCGAGCTGTCCGGCTTCGCATCGCCGACGCTCGTGGCGCTGGCGGCACGGCTGCAGGCGCGCCAGCGCCTGTTCAATGTGGTCGTGACCAACGTCCCCGGGCCGCAGTTCCCGCTCTACCTGCTGGGCCGGCATATGCGCGCGATCTATCCGCTGGTGCCGCTCGCCGCCAACACGGCTCTCGGCATCGCGGTGATGAGCTACGACGGCGCGTTGGACTTCGGTCTCAACGCCGACTATGACGCACTCCCGGACCTCGAACTCCTGGCCGACGATCTGCGCGACGCGATCACTGAACTCGTCAGCGCGGGTGTCGCAATGCCGCCGGCGACCCTCCCGGCCTGAACGGAGCGCGCAAGCGCTCGCCCGCGGGGCTCATGGTGATGGCGTGTCCCGGATCGCCAATGTCACCCGCGACAGCGCGCAAAGCCGACCCTCAGCGTCGCTCATCTCGACCTCCCACACCCACGTCGTGCGCCCCGCATGCTTGCGCACCGCGGTGGCGTGGATCGTCCCGTCGCTGACCGGTCGTAGAAAGCTCGCCTGATTCGACAGACCGCTTGCGATCTTGCCCTGGGCCAGGACGACCTTGACGGTGGCGACTGACGCCAGGCCCTCGGCGATCGCGGCATAGATGCCTCCGTGCACGATCCCGAAGGGCTGCTTGTGATCCTCCCTGACGGCCAGCCGCGCGCGCGCCAGCTCGGGGCTCAGCTCAAGCAGCTCAAGCCCGTAGAAGGCGTCGTAGCCACGGCTCTCGGTGAACGGATCGGTACCTGACATTTGGGCTCACGATAACGGGCGCGGCAGCCGGTTCACGATCACACGCTCGACTACGCTCTGCACGCGATGGGTGCCCTTGACAAGCTGCCGCCGGACCAGCGCGCCGTCCTGCAGATGGTGTTGCGGCACGGCCATACCTATGACCAGATCGCTGGCCTGCTGTCAATCGATCGGGCGGCGGTCCGCCAGCGCGCGCTCGACGGCTTCGAGGCACTCACGCCGCCGACCGCCCCGCCAGGGCCCGAACGCGCGCTCGTGACCGACTACCTGCTCGGTCAGCTCCCGGACAGGGTCGCCGCGGAGGTTCATGGTTACCTCCAGACCTCTGACGTTGACCGTGTATGGGCCAGGGCCATCGCCGCCGAGGTGGCGTCGCTCTCACGAGGACCCCTGCCTGAGATACCAGTCGGCGCCCCGCTGGGCGCCGACCCGCCGACCGTCGTCCCGTCACATCCCAGCTCGCGGCGAGGCGGGGCGATCCTGCTGGGCGGCATCGGCGTCCTGATCGTCGCGGGGATCCTCGTCGCAGTGTTGAGCTCCGGCGGCTCGAGCCCCAGGAAGAGCGCCGGCGCCACCAATCCGACGACACCCGTGTCGTCCACGACCAGGACAGCGAGCCAGACGACGAGCCCGCCGAGCACCACTACGCCACAGATCCTGGCCCAGCTCGACCTCACCTCGCCGACCGGTGCGAGCAAGACGGTCGGCGTGGCAGACGTGATTCGCGACGACGGTGTCCTCGGCATCGTGATCGACGCACAGGGCATTCCGGCCAACACCGCTCACAATGCCTACGCGGTCTGGCTGTACAACTCACCGTCCAGCCACAGCTTCGCCGGATTCGTCAAGAACCTGGTCGGCAAGAACGGAAGGCTCGCGGCTCAAGGCCAGCTCCCCGCGGGCGCGAGCAGGTACCACCACCTGCTGATCACGCTCGAGACTGAGCAGAAGCCGGCCGCCCCCGGTGAAGTCGTACTGTCGGGCCCGTTCCGAGAGCACCCCTGACGAGCGGCCAGTCCGCGGTACGGGCGGAGGAAGTCTCCTCAGAACAACGCTGAGAGCCCTTTCAGCGCCGATTCCATGCGCCGACGTGCCGGGCGGCGCTGAAGCAGGGCACCGGCGCGGAGCGAGCCTTTCAGCTGCTGGCTCTCCTCCAGCGTGACGATGCAGGCGTCGCCGTCGGACTGCAGTGTGACGGTCGTGGTCCACGCACTCAGCAGCCGCTCGAACGGCGTGCCCTGGAGATCCTGGGTCCAGGTCAGGCGCTCAGGCGCGCGCGACTCGACGATCCGGAAGTCCAGTCGCATCGGTTTGCCTCGTCGCGTGGGGATCACCTCGGTGAAGCGATCGCGGGCGACGTTCTCGACGCGCGTGACGCCGGGCCACCAGCGCGGCAGGTGATGCGCGTCGGAGACGACTGCCCAGATCTCCTCCGCCGTGGCCGCGATCGTGTGGCTGCGGGTCACCTGCTTACTCGTACTGGATCAGCGAATGGACCGCGTAGCCCTCAAGTTGCTTGCGGCCCTCGAAGGCCTCGAGCTCCACCAGGAACACGCAGGCGACGACCTCACCGCCCAAGCGGCCGACGAGGTCCGCCAGTGCGCGCGCGGTGCCGCCGGTTGCGAGCAGGTCGTCGTGCAGCAGCACACGGGCGCCGCCGGCGAACGCGTCGGCGTGCATCTCGAGCGCGTCGATCCCGTACTCGAGCGCGTACTCGGCGCTCACGGTGTCGTGCGGCAGCTTTCCCCGCTTGCGCGCCGGAACGAAGCCGGCGTGCAGGCTGCGAGCGAGCGCACCGCCGAGGATGAAGCCGCGCGCTTCGGCGGCTACGACGAAGTCGATGTCCAGGTCGCGCGCGTACTTGGTCAGGCGTGAGACCGCGGCGTCCAGCGCGCGCGGGTCCAACAGCAGCGGTGTGATGTCCCTGAAGAGGATCCCCGCCACCGGGAAGTCGGGGATGTCGCGAACGAACCCGCGAAGATTGATGCCGTCCTCGGAGCGGGCAGCTGACATCGAGTCGCGGTGGTCAGGTCGCGATCTTGCGCAGATCGCGAATGAGCAGCAGGTGCTTGAGGTGGGTTGTGACCGACGCCAGGTTCTCCAGCGCCTCGACGGCCTCTTTGCGCCGCTCGGGGTTGCGTGAGCGGAGCGCCGGGGCAAGGATGCTCTGGAGCAGCTGCGCCTCGCGGTCGGCCGAGGTGCGGAACACCCGCAGGTTGCGGCCGCCGACACCGTAACGGGCAAGCTCCGAGACGGCACGCACGATCTCCCGCTCGGTGTCGTCGAAGTAGCGCGCCCCATTGCGCATGTCACCCTTGATGACAGAGAACTCGACGAGCTCGGCCACAAGCTTCGGGTCGGCGCCCGTCTCCTCGACCACATCATCGAGCGAGTAGAGCGCGCCGGGGTCTCCGGTCACTGTGGTTCGCCTCAGCGTGTGTGCGTCGGCGCCTGAGCCGACCTCGCGGTCGCTGCGGCCGCCGGCGAGCTCGTGGCGGATGACACGCAACGGCAGAAACTCGTCGCGTTGGAGCCGCAAAATCGTACGCAGGCGCTGGACGTCATCGGGCGTATAGAGCCGGTAGCCGCCCTGCGTGCGGCGTGGCGTCAACAGCTTCTGGTCCTCCAGATAGCGGATCTTGGAGATCGAGATGTCCGGGAACTCGAGCTCGAGCGCCTTGCACACGGCGCCGATCGTGACCGCCTTCTGGCGCGGGCGTCCGTTGTCAGCCGGAGGCGGCTCGGGCAGATCGAGTGGAAGCTCATTGCGGTCGGTGGCTGCCATCAATGCCCCAGAAACGCGAGTTTGTATTTGCCGATCTGCAGCTCATCGCCGTCGTTGAGCCGCTGTGATTCGATCCGCCGGCGGTTGACGTACGTGCCGTTCAACGAGCCGCAATCGTCGAGGTAGTAGTGCTCGCCGCGCTTGACCACGACGGCGTGGTCGCGTGAGACGGTGACGTCGTCCAGGAACACGTCGCTGTCGGGCCTGCGGCCCACGGTCAGGCGTGCGCGCTCGAGCGGGAACGCCTCGCCGGCGCGTCCGCCGCCCGCGCGGATGACCAGCGCCGCTCCATGTGCGGTGACGGCCTCGATCGGCACCTCCTCGAAGTCCCCCGTCTCGCCGATCATGTAGGTGGCGGTTGAATCACCGGTGCCGGGTTCCGAGCCGCCCATGAAAGCGCCGCAGCGCTGGCAGTAGTTGGCGCCGTCGGCGTTGGCGAAGCCGCACTCGGGGCAGTGCTGGGCCACGGTCTTGGCGTCAGCCGAGGTCTGGAGACTGCTCGCCCGGCGCCTCATCCGCGGGCGGGTAGTTCCCGGTCAGGATGTCCGTGAGGCGCTGCACGTCGGCGCCGCTGATCACGAGCTCGCCACTTTCATCCTTGCGCCGCAGGCGGTTGACGAGCTCCGCCCGCAGGATGTCGATCTTGCCGTGGAGGAGCCGCCGTTTGTAGGAGACCTCGATCTCCTCGTCGGTCATCTCCTTGATCAGGTCCTTGAGCTCTTGATCCGTGAGCGATCCGAGGTCTGGAAAGGTGTCCATACGGCTAGTCCTCCGTGCTGCAGCGCGACGATCGAGAATGATCCGTGAAAGCTGAGTATAACTGCGGCGCTCAGAGGGTCAATCTGAGCTTGAGAGTTCGGCCAACTCGTGCCGGCCCCGCCGGATGTAAAGACAGCTCGCCGTGAGCGACAACGCCAATCCGACGTAAAGCATCACCAGCGCCAGCCAGTGCACGCCCGCCATCGCGAAGAACGGCGCCCCCATCGTCGGCGCGACGGCCAGCCGTCCCACCCAGTTGATCTTGATCTCGATGCCACGTCGAAGGCTGTAGCGGCTCAGCACGACCATCAGCAGCTCACGCACAATCACGATCGCCAGCGCCCAGCGGGGCAGCAGCCCGAAGTCCCACGCCACGGCCATCCCCGAGATCACCAGCGTGCGATCGATGATCGGGTCGAGCAGGGCGCCGAGGCGGCTGAACTGCCCCGTCAGACGCGCTGTGAAGCCATCGAGGTAATCGGCCCAGCCGATGACCCCGAACAGCGTGGCGGCGAGGGCACTGCGCCCGTCCGAGCTCGAGACCGCCACGATCAGGAACACCGGTATCAACCCGAGGCGCACGAATCCGATCGCGTTCGGGATCGTCAGCGGATGCAGGGGCTGGTCGGACCGCGTCGCCTCCGGGTTCGGGCCGGAGCGATCGACGCCGAGCAGGCGCTTCGTGCTCAGCCGAGCTCGCGCCACAGATCAGCGACCGCTGGTGCCGCGTCCTCCAGCGGGAGGGCGCGGGCCTCCTGCCCCCTGCGCACCTGGACCTCGAGTTCCCCAGCCTGCAGCGTCCGGCGTCCTACCGTGACGCGCAGCGGGCAGCCGAGCAACTCGGCGTCAGCGAACTTGTCGCCGGGGCCGGCGTCGCGCTCGTCGTAGATAGTTGTGAGTCCGGCCTCCTGAAGCTCCTCATAGAGGCGGTCGGACAGCGCGCGCTCGTCTGAGCCCGGCTTGCCCAGCGTCACCAGATGCACGTCGAACGGTGCGATTGCGGGCGGCCACGAGATCCCGCGATCGTCGGCGAATTGCTCGATTGCGGCGGCAGCGATCCGCGCAGGTCCGATGCCGTAGCAGCCCATCCAGAGCGTCTGACTCGCGCCGGTCTGGTCGAGGTAGCTGGCACCGAGCACGTCGCTGTAGCGAGTGCCAAGCTTGAAGATGTTCCCGACCTCGATCGCGGGCTCGATCCGCACCGGGTGCCCGCCGACCGTGTCCCCCACGACGACGCTGCGCACGTCGGCCGACTCATAAACGAAATCGCGCCCCGGGACCACGCCGCGAAGATGCTCGTCGGGACGGTTCGCGCCGACGATGTAGCCGCCGGCATCGGTGCGCACGGCCTCATCGAGCACGATCCGCATCTGCGCGCCGACGGGTCCGATGAAGCCCGGAGGGCCGAGCCGCTCCTCGATCTCGTCCGCTCGCGCAGGGCGGAAATCCGAGCCGAGCGCGAGTCGGAGCTTGACCTCGTTGACGCGGTGATCACCGCGAACGACAACGAGCACGAACGACTCGTCTGTCAGCACCACAGGGAAGGCTTTGAGCAGCGCGCCGTCGACAACACCGAGCGCCGCGGATACCTGGGCGACGGTCGTCATCCCCGGTGTGTGCACGGGCTCCGGCGCATCCAGCGCCGCAGGCAGCTGGACGGCCTGGGCCTCCGCGACTGCGACCTCGAGGTTGGCGGCGTATCCAGGCGCGAGCGCGACGTCGTTCTCGCCGGCGGGGCAGGGCGCCATGTACTCGTGAGCGCCAAACCCGCCCATCGCTCCGACATCCGCCTCGACGCTGTACCACTCGAGGCCGCAGCGGTCGAAGATGCGGTCATAGGCGCGCGCGTGCTTCTCGTAGGAGACGTCGAGGCCCTCGCGATCACGGTCGAAGCTGTAGGAGTCCTTCATCACGAACTCGCGGGAGCGCAGCACCGCCGCCCGCGGGCGCGGCTCGTCTCGTTCCTTGGTCTGGAAGTGGTACAGGATCTTCGGCAGGTCGCGGTAGGAGCGGATCATCGTCGCGGCATGCGTGGTGACGACCTCTTCGCTCGTCGGTCCGAGGACCAGGTCGGCATCCTTGCGGTCCTTGAGCTTGAAGAGTTCCTCACCAAAACTCTCGTAGCGTCCGCTGCGTTTCCAGAGCTCCGCGGGCTGCATGATCGGCATCAGCATCTCCATGCCGCCGATTGCGTCCATCTCCTCGCGCACGATCTGCACGACCCGCTGATGGGTGCGCCAGCCTGCCGGCAACCACGTCCACAGCCCCGCGCCGACCTGGCGGATCAGCCCGGCGCGCACCATCAGCTTGTGGCTCAGCGCCTCGGCGTCGGCCGGCGGCTCACGTTCGGTCGGAAGCAGGTACTCGGAAAGGCGTGGCATGGCGAGCAAGCGTACCCGCGGCGCTGGCCGAGACGCTGGCAGAGGCCACCGAACAGGCGCTCTGATAGAACGAAATCTGCATAGAGAGACCCCGGAGACAGGAGTGAGCATGGCCTTTTCCGTACCAGACCTCCCCTACGCCTTCGACGCGCTCGAGCCCTACATCGACGCTCAGACGATGGAGATCCATCACGACAAGCACCACGGCGCGTACGTCACCAACGCGAACGCCGCTCTGGCGGGCACCGAATGGGCCGACACGCCTGTGGAGGACATCCTCAAGAACCTCGGCGCACTGCCAGCCGACAAGCTGGGCCCGGTCCGCAACAACGCGGGCGGTCACTACAACCACTCGCTCTTCTGGGTGTCGATGGGCCCCGGCAAGGGTGGTGAGCCGACCGGTTCGCTGGCTGATGCGATCGCCTCGACGTTCGGCTCCTTCAGCGACTTCCAGGCAAAGCTGAAGGCCGCCGGCATCGGCCGCTTCGGCTCGGGCTGGGCCTGGCTCGTGCACAACGGCTCGGGCCTTGAGATCGTCTCAACGCCCAACCAGGACAACCCGATCAGCGACGGCAAGACGCCGCTGCTGGGCGTAGACGTCTGGGAGCACGCGTACTACCTGAAGTACCAGAATCGCCGTCCCGATTACCTGGATGCGTGGTGGAACACAGTCGACTGGGACAAGGTCGCCGAACGGTTCGCCGCCGTCTGACATCTCTGCGTCCAGAGCCGTGGGTTGCCATTGACGGATCACGCGACAGGCGGGACGATGATGCCGGGGCAACCACCAATAAGGAGGGACCGATGGCCAGAATGATGGCGGACTGTCGCCGTTTTCCGAGCGAGAGCAACTGCTCCCTTGTGATCATCGGCGACGAGGACGAGGTCGCGAAGGCGGCCCTTGCGCACGCGGTCGCCGTGCACGGGCACGAGGACAGCGCGGAGACGCGCGAGACGATCAGCAGCTTCCTTGAGCCTGCCGAGAACTACCAGTTCGAGGCGCGCCCTCAGGAGGCGTTGCCCAGCTGACCCGGCCGCGGGGCGAGGATCCAGATCCTGACGGTCGAGCCCGACTCTCCGAGCTCGACCGTCAGTCGCAGCTCACAGCCCTGCTCTTCTCGGCCCGAAGGCTCTAAACAGAGCGCGACGGCCACGGCGAGACGGTTTCGCAGCCGAACTCCTCTGGCGCGACGTCGCGGATGCTCTCGCAGAACTCCCAGCGGTGGCCGGCAAGATCCTCGACAAGGAAGTCGCGCTCGCCGTACTCGCGGTCGGTTGGTGGCGCCAGCACTCGGGCGCCGCAGGCCGCTACGTGCTCGTACTGCGCTTTTGCGTCCTCCACTCGAACGCGGATGATCTGTGTCACGGCACCGGCCGTCGGCGGAACCCGAGCGCCCCCTATGTCCGTCACGATCACGGCGCCGTCGTGGCCGATGCTGAGCTGCGGCTCGATGGTCAGCCCCGATCCTCGTTCGCTCGACGAACCCGAAGACTTCTGTCAGCCACGCCACGGCGGCGCGCACGTCCGGGTAGACGAGCATCGGGACCACGCTGACGGGCGGAACCGAGCGATTTGTCTTCATGACGTGAAGCTTGACACGAGCGTCATCCTGAGGACGTGAGCCTGCAGATCGACGACAACGCCGAGGAGCAGCGCTACGAAGCGCTGCTCGACGGCAAGCTGGTCGGTTTCATCCAGTACCGGTTGCACGACGGGCGGATGACGATGGTCCACACCGAGGTCGAGCCGGCTTATGAGGGTCAGGGCGTCGGCAGCGAGCTGGCGAAGGTCGCGCTCGAGGACGCGCGCGACCGTGGGCTGAAGGTCGTGCCGCGCTGCCCCTTCATCGCTCGCTACGTGCGGCGCCAGCCCGACCTCTACATCGACCTTGTCCCGGAATCACTGCGCGGGAATGTGATGGCCGGCTCAGACCACACCGAACCTGAGCGTGGAGCCGGTCTAGGGCGTACGGGTGAAGCGCCGGCCGGCGACGGGCGATAACGCCTCGTCGAGCTTGGCCGCCGCTTCGGGCTCGTTCGCGGCTGCCGCCTCGAGTGCGGCCATACGCTCGGGCGTCATCGCGGTCTCGTCCTCATTGGCCGCGAGCCAGTCACGCGCCTCGGCGGCAGCTGCCTCGTCGCGGACGACGTTCTTGCCCGATGCGTAGTACTTGTCGATCTCCGCGAACAGCTCGTCGACCAGGTTCTCGGTCGGGACCTTCTTGAGCGGCTCGCCGCGCGAGTAGATCATCCCCATGTCCTTGGCGCCGGTGATGCCGAAATCCGCGTGGCGGGCCTCGCCGATGCCGTTCACCGCGCAGCCCAGAACCGACACCTCGATTGGATCCTCATAGGCTTCGAGCCGCTTCTCGACCTCGGCGACGACCGTGTCCATGTCGAACTGCAGCCGTCCGCAAGTCGGGCAGGCGATCAGATCGGGTCCCCGGCGCCGCAGCCGCAGCGCCTTGAGGATCTCCCACGCGACCTTGACCTCCTCCTCGGCCTGGAAGGTGGAGAGCGAGATCCGGATCGTGTCGCCGATCCCGTCGGCCAGCAGCGTGCCGAGCCCGACTGCCGATTTGAGCGAGCCCGACCATTTGGTGCCGGCCTCGGTGATGCCGAGGTGCAGCGGGTACGGGATCCGCTCGGCAAGCAGGCGGTTCGACGCGATCGTGTTGGGGACGCTGGTCGACTTCATCGAGACCTTGAAGTTCGTGAAGTCGAGCCGCTCCATCAGCTCGACGAACTCGACGGCGGCGGTGACAAGCGCCTCGACGGGATTGTCGAACTCGAGCTCGCGCAGGTGCGCGGGCAACGAGCCGGAATTGACGCCAATTCGCAGAGGCGTCCCGAGTGCATTGGCCTTCGCGGCGACCTCGGCGACCTTGTCGGGACCACCGATGTTGCCCGGATTCAGCCGGATGCAATGGGCGCCGGCGTCGAGCGCCTTGAGCGCAAGTGTGTGGTTGAAGTGGATGTCGGCGATCACCGGTATCGGGGATTCGCGCACTATCGTCTTCAGCGCCTCCGCATCCTTGTCGCGTGGGACCGCGACGCGGACGAGGTCGGCGCCGGCCTCGGCGACGCGCTTGATCTGCGCCAGCGTCGCCTGCAGATCGGCGGTTTCAGTCTTGGTCATCGTCTGCACGGCAACGGGCGCGCCGCCGCCGATCGCGACGCCGCCGACATGGATCTGGTTCCTCGAGGACATCCACGGTGAGTCTAGAGGCTCGGGTAGGGCCCATAGCCACCCCAGGGTTGGGCGGGGAGTGGTCACATCAGGGAAACTTGCGCGATGGAGGCAGGTGCTGAACTGATGGCCCGCGCGCGGCTGATCTGCGGTGAGGAGCACGTGCTGACCAGCGCAACTGTGCTCTCGACCTACCGCTCGGACGGGCTGCGTCGTAGCGGCCCGTTGCCGCTTGCGGCGATCCTGCCGGGCAGTGCCGCCGAGGTCGCCGGCGTCGTCTCAGCCTGTGCGGCCACGGGCACACCGTTCGTCGTCCGCGGTGCGGGCACCAGTCACAGCGGCGGTGCGCTGCCAACCGCCGATGGCGTATTGATCGTGCTCACGCGGATGCGCCGCATCGTGGCACTCGACGAGGGTGGCGATGAGATCACCGTCGAGCCCGGGGCGCCGCCCGCGGCGCTTGCGCGGGCGGCGCCGGCACGTTGGTTCGCCGACCCGGATCCGACTGGCACAGTCGGCGGCCATATCGCCGAAACCCCGGGCATCGGCAACGTGTGCGGCCTCGAGCTCGTGCAACCGGATGGCACGTCGGTTCGCGTGGACGCGCGCGACCCTGGCTATGGCATCACAGGCGCCTTCCCGGGGTCCCGTGGACGCGCGGGAATCGCCGTCGCGATCACGTTGCGCGCGGTGTCACGCCGGTGAGCGAGGCCGTCGTGCCGCGCAGCTTCAGCGAGGCGGCCGCCGCGCTCGCGGGCGCGGCGGCGCAGGTGCGTGCAGTTCGGGTTGTCGGCGGCGGTACGAAACTCGGTTGGGGAGGGGCCACCCCACCCCATGCGCTGCGTCTTCTGACGACTCATCTCGACCGCGTCGTCGTCCACGACGACGGCGTCATCGCGACGCTCAACGCCGGCACGTCGCTGGTCCGTGCACAGGCGATCCTGGGCCGAAGCGGGCTGATGTTCGCCGTGGATCCACACCTCGGGCTGGGGCAGCGTCCGGCAGCGACCGTCGGCGGCGTGATCGCGTCCGGCGACTCGGGGCCGCTCAGCCACCGTTTCGGGACAGTCGCCGACCAGATCGTCGGGATCACGGCCGCCTTGAGCGACGGCAGCGTCGTGCGAACGGGTCCGCGCAGCGGCCAGGAGCAGGACGGTTACGACCTCGCCAAACTGCTGACGGGCTCGTTCGGGACGCTCGGAGTGATCCTCGCTGTCGACGTCCACGTGCGCCTGCTCCCGGGCGAGACGGCCACAGCGCTCGGCACGAGCGACGATACAGCGCTCCTGCGCGATGCTGTGGAGGTCGTCACCGCCCGGCATGGTGATCTAGAGGCCTTCGACGTCGCGTGGATCGGTGGACGTGGCGGGCTGCTCGCGCAACTGGGTGGCGACGAGTCGCACGCCCGCGCAGCCGTCGTGGCCGAGACGATGCGAGCCTGTGGCTTGGGCGGAACAACTGTGCGGGTCGATGACGCGGCGCTGTGGGCTCGCCAGCGCGCCGGTCAGCGCTCGGCCGTGCGCGCGGTGCTGCGGGTCCACGCGCGGCGGCGCGAGCTTGACGCGGTACTGAACCTTGCCGACGACGTTGGCGCCACGCTCGTCGGGCGCGCGGCGCGCGGTGTTGCGTTTCTGACGCTTGATGTCGGGCGGATCGCCGCGGTCCGTGCGGGGCTGCCCGCCGGCTCGGCGGCCGTCGCGCTGGACCTGCCGGCCGGCGCACGCGGCGCCGTCGACCCGTGGAACGTCGGCGAGGGTGCAGAGCTCGAAATGATGCGCGGTCTGAAAGCCCGCTTCGATCCGGCCGGCGTTTGCAACCCTGGCGTCTTCGTCGGCGGGATCTGACCATGCGCGACGTGATCTGACCATGCGCGGCGGGATCTGACGATGGGTTGCACGCACTGCGGGCTGTGCCTCGAGAGCTGCCCGACCTACACCCTCTGGGGCACCGAGGCGGACTCGCCGCGCGGCCGCATCGTGCTGATCGAGGACGCGCTCGCCCCGGGTGGAACAGCGACGCCCGACATGGCTGCACACATCGACTCCTGCCTCGGGTGCATGGCATGCATGAGTGTGTGCCCTGAGGACGTTGCGTATGTGGACCTGCTGGCCACCGCCCGGACCGCGATCGACCGTCAGATCAGGCGGCCGCCGCGCGAAAGCCTGCGCCGCCGGGCCGCGCTCACTGCCCTCCCCCGCGCCGCGCACGCCACCCGTCTGAGCCCCCGCGCGGCGATCCCCGACTACACACCGGCACGAGGCGCGTCCCGCGGCCGCGTCGGGCTGCTGCTCGGCTGTGTGCAGCGCGTCGAGCACCGCGCCGTGCACGAGGCGACACTCGCAGTGCTGGCGGCTGAAGGATATGAGGTGATCGCACCGCGGCTGCCTGACTGTTGCGGCGCCCTGGAACTGCACAGCGGTGAGCGGAATCGCGGGATACGTCGCGCCGAAGCGACGATCGCCGCCTTTGCCGGCGTCGGCGGCGTCGACCACGTCCTGACGAGCGCGGGCGGGTGTGGCGTCGCGATGAAGCAGTACGGACGACTGCTCGGGACGCCGGAGGCCAACGCCTTCAGCACACAGGTACTGGACATCCATGAGTTCCTCGTGCGAGCGCCGCTGCGCTCGCACGTGGGAGCGCTCGCGATCAGGCTCGCCTACCACGATGCCTGTCAGCTCCGCCACGGCCAGGGCATCGCCGAGTCACCACGTGAGCTTCTGCGCCGGATCCCCGGCGTCGAGCTGGTCGAGTTGCCTCCGGAGGCGGGGGCGTGCTGCGGCGCGCCGGGCATCTACACCATCGCTCAGCACGACGCCGCCCTCGCGCTCGCGACCCGTCAGGCGCAGGCGATTGTCGCCTCAGGCGCCGAGATGGTGGTGAGCGGCGACCATGCCTGCATCGGCCATTTGCAGCGTCGGCTGCGCGCCCTCGGGCAACCGATCGCGGTCCATCACCCGATCGAGCTGCTTGCCCGCGCGTTCAGTGCAGATTGAGACCCTTGCCGGCCAGCGCCGAAACGTCGTTGCTGACGCCGACGAAGAAAAGAATCGCAATCAGCGCGATGCCGACCAAACTGGCCCGCTCGATCACCACGAGCGGGATCCGGCGCCCGCGGACCTTCTCGGCCAGCGCCCAGAAGATGTGACCACCGTCCAGCGGCAGGAACGGGAACAGATTGATGATCGCAAGTGCCAGCGAGATCTCGGCAATGAACCACACGCCGTTGATCCAGCCACTGGCGATCTGAGCCGCTGCGATCGTGGTGATACCAACGATGCTGTGCAGCTGCTTCCGCTGCTTCGACTCGAAGATCTCGGCGATAGCGGTGACGGTCCGTCTCGTCACGTACCACAGGCTGCTAACGCTCTGGCCGGCGGAATATGCGACGCCGTTGGGTGCAGTTCTTACGTTGAACTCAAAGCCCACGAGCATCTCTCGGTCGGCCGAGCTCCACCGAGGACGAATCGAGAGCGTCTTCAACGCACCATCCCGTCGCACGACAATCTTCGCCGGCGTGGTGGCCCTGCAGCCCTCAGTTCGAGCGCCTGCAGCACACGAGTGCTTCGCGATCTGGTCGCGGAGACGGGCGGGATCGCCCTTGACGCCATCCACCGACACGATCTTGTCGCCGGGCTTCAGCACCCCGGCCGCGGCGCTTCCCGGGATGATCGCCTCGACCTTGTTCGTGACGATCAGCTGACCGCTCCTACCCGTGAGGGGGTGTGACCCGACGCCCATGAACGCCACAGTGGCGAGGATGAACGCGATCACCAGGTTCACAGCCGGTCCCGCCCCGATCACGACGATCCGCTTCCAAACGGGCTGGTTGACGTAGGCCCGAGCCTCGATCTCAGGCGTCTCGAACGTCTCCTCGGAGCTCATGCCGGTGATCCTCACGTAGCCGCCGAGCGGTATCGGCCCGATGCCGTACTCGGTCTCGCCGATGCGGCGACTCCAGAGCATGGGGCCGAAGAACAGCGAGAAGCGCTCGACCCGCATGCCCACCGCTTTGGCCGCTGCGAAGTGACCAGCCTCGTGGAAGACGATCAGCAGCATGAATCCCAGAACCGCCAGGAAGTACGACATCAGACCTAGTCTGACAGGCGCGCAACGCGCTCCGAAGCGACCGACCGTGCCTCGAGATCAGCGTCCATCAGCGAGTCGAACGAATGCACCGACCGTGCCGGAAGCGCGGCCAACGTCTCCTCGATCACCTGCGCGATCCCGAGGAACGCGAGCCTGCCGGACAGAAACGCGTGCACGGCCACCTCGTTGGCGGCGTTGAGCGTGCAGGGCGCCGTCCCGCCGGCGACTCCGGCTGCGCGCGCAAGCCGCAGGCAGGTGAAGGTTTCGATGTCGGGCGATTCGAAGGTCAGCGCGCCGACCGCCGCCAGGTCGAGCGCGGGCACCGGGACCTCGGCGCGGTCTGGGTAGTGCAGCGCGTAGGCGATCGGAACGCGCATGTCCGGATAGCCGAGGTGGGCCAGCGTCGCCCCGTCACAGAGCTGGATCAGACTGTGAACGATCGACTGTGGGTGCACAACGACATCGATCTGGTCATAGGGCGTGCCGAACAGATGGTGAGCCTCGATCACCTCAAGCCCCTTGTTCATCAACGTCGCCGAATCGATCGTGATCTTGCCGCCCATCGACCATGTCGGGTGCGCGAGCGCCTGTTCGCGCGTGACGTCCGCCAGTTCGGACCGCGTGCGGCCGCGAAACGGTCCGCCTGAGGCGGTCAGCAGCAGGCGATCGATCGTGCCGGCCCGCTCACCAGCGATCAGCTGGTGCATGGCGGAGTGCTCGGAGTCGACCGGCAGTATCTGCGCGCCAGTCGCCTCCGCCAGTTGGTTTACGAGCTCGCCGCCGACGACCAGCGACTCCTTGTTGGCAAGGGCGAGGTCGATTCCCTCGCCGAGCGTGGCGACGGTCGCGAGCAGTCCCGCTGAACCGACGATTGCGTTCAGCACCATCTCGCAACCGGATTCAGTCACGAGCGCGACGAGTCCGTCGGGGCCTGACAGGACGTCCCCGCCGGTCCATGCCTCGGAGGCGCGTGCGGCGGCGTCGCCGTCGGCCAGCGCGATCCGGCTGACGCCGTACTTCTCGGCCTGCTCGATCAGCTGCTGCCAATCGCGGCCGGCGCTGAGGCCGGCGAGCTCGAGATCGCCGTCGCTGCGCGCGACCACATCGAGGGCCTGGGTGCCGATCGAACCGGTCGAGCCGAGGATCACGAGACGACGTGGACGACTTGCCATCTGCCTGCGGCTCTAACGCGGGATGTTGATCGCGATGAAATACCCGGCGACGACCGTGAACATGACCGCGTCGAGCCTGTCGAGCGCGCCGCCGTGCGCACCGAACAGCGTGCCGGCGTCCTTTGCGCCCACGTCGCGCTTCATCAATGACTCGAAGAGGTCGCCGATCGGCCCCAGCACGGCCACGGCGATCCCCAAGAGCAGCGCGGTGCCGTGTGGCAGCCAGGTCTCCTGATACAGACCCGCGACGACAACCGCCAGGACCGATACGAGCGCGCCGCAGCCGAGTCCCTCGATTGTCTTCTTCGGTGAGATCGTTGGCGCCAACGGATGGCGGCCGAACAGGCGACCGCCCAGGTATGCAGCGGTGTCACCTAGGAACGTGCCGACCATCACGTCGATCATGATCCCCTTACCGTGCGGGACCTGCCGCAGCAGCGTCGCGAGCGCGAAGGCGAAGCCGATCCAGAAGACGCCGAGCAAGGTCGAGGCGATCGAAAGTGTGGCGCCCCCAGTCTGGCCACGTATGAGGATGGCCAGGAACACCAGCGGTGGGCCCGCGAGCGCGGCGCCCGCCACGTCCGCGGCTGTGCCGTAGCGGGCGGCCATGCACATACCGATCACAACGAGGAAGCCAACGCCCGAGACCGGGCGCCAGTCGGGCAGCATCCGGTACAGCTCGCTCAGGCACGCGCAGGCAAGCACCGCCATCAGCAGCATCCACCCGACCCCGCCGATGTCGACGAAGACAATCGCCAGGACCGCCGCCGGGACCCCGACGAGGATCCGCGCGAGCAGATCCGAGCGGCGGCGCGGCGGCGGCGAGCTCGCGACACGACGAGCTTGAGGCATCAGCGCCCGCCGAAACGTCGTTGGCGCGCCGCGAACTCGGCCAGGCTGGCCGCGAACACGTCCCGCGTGAAGTCGGGCCAGAGCTCGTCGCGGAATACGAACTCGGAGTAAGCAGACTGCCATGTCAGGAAGTTCGAGACCCGTTGCTCGCCGCTTGTGCGGATGATCAGATCGGGGTCGTGCATGTCGGGCGCGTACAGGTGACGGCGAAACTCCTCTTCGTCATTGCCGGAGAACGAGCGTGCGGCGTCGAGGATCTCCGCGCGACCACCGTAGTTGAACGCGACGAACAGGGTGATCCGGTCGTTGCCGGCGGTCTCGGCTTCGGCCCACTCCATCTTCGCGATCAGGCGTTTCGAGACGGGCGCCGCGCGACGGCCGAGGAAGCGCATGCGCACCCCCTCGGCCTTGAGCTCGGGGGTCTCGGCGTCGATCCGCCGCGCGAACATCCGCATCAGGCCTGAGACCTCCGTCTTCGACCTGTTCCAGTTCTCGGTCGAGAACGAGTAGACCGTGAGTTCCCTGATCCCGAACCTGACCGCGTCGCGCAGGCGCTCCTTGACGACGTCCGCTCCTGCCTCATGTCCGCGGATCGCCGGGAGCCCACGCTGTTTGGCCCAGCGACCGTTTCCGTCGGTGATGATCGCGACGTAACGAGGGCCGTCGGCGCCCGGATCTGGCGCAGCACCCTCCCCCACGTCAGACCTCGAGGATCTCTTCTTCCTTGGCCTTCAGCAGATCGTCGAGCTCAGTGACGCTCGAGTCGGTCACCTTCTGCAGATCGCTCTCGGCGCGGTGCTCGTCGTCGGCGCCGAGGTCGCCACCCTCCTTGAGCTCGCGCAGGTCATGCATGACGTCGCGGCGGATGTTACGAATCGCCACGCGGCCCTCTTCGGCGATGCCGCGCACGACTTTGACGAGCTCTTTGCGGCGCTCCTCGGTCAGCTCCGGCAGTACCAGCCGGATCATGGCGCCGTCATTGGACGGCGTCAGGCCGATGTCGGACTCGAGGATCGCCTTCTCGATGGCCTTGATCGAGCTCTTGTCATAGGGCTGGATCGAGAGCAGGCGAGCCTCTGGGGTGCTGATCGTTGAAAGCTGCTTGAGCGGCGTCACAACGCCGTAGTAGTCGACGTTGATGCGGTCGAGCAGCGCCGGGCTGGCGCGCCCGGTGCGGACCGACCCGAACTCGTGCCGTGTTGACTCGACGCTCTTGTGCATGCGCTCGCGCGCGTCGTCGAGGAGGCCTGAAACGAGATCGTCTTCGCTCATGTCTTTACGAGGGTCCCAACCCGCTCACCGGACACTATCCGGTTGATGTTGGTGCCGTCGGCCATGTTGAAGACGACGATCGGCAGGTTGTTGTCCATACAGAGCGCGAACGCCGTCGAGTCCATCACCTGGAGACCCTGCGTGAGCGCCTCCTTGTGCGTTAGCTCTGGAATGAACGTGGCGTTCGGGTCCGTCGCCGGGTCCGCCGTGTATACGCCCTCGACGCCGTTCTTGGCCATCAGCACCACCTCGGCGTGAACCTCAGCGGCGCGAAGCGCCGCGGCTGTGTCCGTCGTGAAGAACGGGTTTCCCGTGCCGGCGGCAAAGATCACGACGCGGCCCTTCTCGAGGTGGCGGATCGCACGACGCCGGATATACGGCTCGGCGACCTCGGAGATCGTGATCGCCGACTGCACCCGAGTCGGGATTTCGGCCTTTTCGAGCGCGTCCTGCAGCGCCAGCGCATTCAGCACGGTGGCCAGCATGCCCATGTAGTCGCCGGTCGCGCGGTCCATGCCGCGCGCGGCGGCTGCCAGCCCGCGATATATGTTGCCACCGCCGACGACGATCGCGACCTCGACACCGCGCCGGTGAATCGTCGCGATCTCCTGGGCGATCGCCCGTACGCGCTCCGGGTCGGTGCCGTACTCGAGGTCGCCCATCAGCGCCTCACCGGAGAGCTTGAGCAGCACCCGCGCGTAAGCGGGTGCGCCTCCGTTTGTGCTCAGTGTGCTCACCTCGGAGGCCGGATCCTAGCCGCCCACGACGAACCGCGCAAAGCGCCGGATCACGACATTCTCGCCCGTTTCGGAGGCGAGCTTCGCGCGCAGCTCCTCGATCGTCTTGCCCTCGTACTTGTCCTCCCTGATGTGCTTCTGACGCAGCAGCACGACGTCATTGAGCCAGGCGTTGAGCTTGCCCTCGACGACCTTCTCACGGACATTCTCGGGTCGGTCGGCCGCCTGCTCGACGTATATCCGCTTCTCGCGCTCGATGTCGTCGGCAGGAACCTCGTCATCAGTCACCGCCAGGGTCAACGGCGATCCCGCGATATGGAGCGCCAAGTCCTTGGCGAACGCCACGAAGGCGTCGTTGCGGGAGACGAAGTCGGTCTCGCAATCGACCTCTACCAGGACTCCGAGCTGCCCGTTGTGGATGTAGGACTGAACCGTGCCCTCGCTCGCCTCGTTGCCGGCGCGCTTGGCGGCCTGAGCCTCGCCGCGGGCTCGCAGCAGCTCGACGGCCTGCTCGATGTCCCCGTCTGACTCCGCCAGAGCGTTCTTGCAGGCCATCATCCCCGCGCCTGTACGGTCGCGGAGGGCCTTGACGTCAGATGCAGTGATCGCGCTCATGCGTTCTCCTCGGAAGGGCTTTCTTCATTGGTCGTCGTGGGCGCCTCGGCAGCCTCGGCCCCTGCCTCATCAGCGCCGGCAGATGCTTCTGCCTCAATGGCGCTCTGCGCGATTTCGGCATCAGCATCTGCGGCAGCTGACTCTGCGGGAGCAGCGTCAGCGATTTCTGCAGCAGCCTCAACCGGAGCTTTCTCCTCCGCCGGTTCGTCTGCGGGAGCTGGGGTGGTGGGCTCAGCCGCGGCTTCGGTCGGGGCGGGATCGGCAGGTGCCTCAGGGGCAGCAGCTTCAGCGGGGGCCTCGGGCGCGGCGGTCTCAGCGGGGGCCTCGGGCGCGGCGGTCTCAGCGGGGGCCTCGGGCGCGGCGGCCTCAACGGGGGCCTCGGGCGCAGCAGCCTCGGCAGGTGTCTCCTCCACTGCCGGCGGGGCGGGCTGAGCGGCTTGAGTCGCCGCTTGGGCGGCTGCCTGCGCCTGTGCCTCGGCGGCGGCCTTCGCCTCAGCTTCGGCCTTCGCCTCAGCTTCAGCGGCAGCCTCGGCGCGAGCCTTCTCCTCCGCCTCACGGCGCGCGGCCTCCTCGGCCTCGCGCCTGGCGCGCTCCTCTGCCTCCTTACGCTCGCGCTCAAGCCGTGCGCGCTCCTCCTCGGCGCGGAACACGCCGTGCGCCTCGGCCACGACGTCGCCAATCGCCTTGGTGATCGCGGCACACGAGCGGATCGCATCGTCGTTTCCGGGGATCACGAAGTCGATCCCCTCCGGGTCGCAGTTGGTGTCGACCAGGCCGATGATCGGGATGCGGAGGCGCTGAGCCTCCTTGACTGCGATCACCTCGGTTTTGAGGTCGATCACGAAGACCGCGTCGGGCTGGCGCTGCATGTTCTTGACGCCACCGAGGTTCGCGCGGAGCTTTGCGAGGTCGGCCTGCGCCGCCATGCGCTCGCGCGTCGGCAGCAACTGCAGCTGACCGTCGGTCTCATAGCGCTCGAGGTCGTGCAGGCGCTTGATGCGAAGCGAGATGGTCTGGAAGTTCGTCAGCAGACCGCCGAGCCAACGGTGGTTGACGTAAGGCATGTCCGCGGCCTCGGCGGTGTCCTTGATCGCGTCACGCGCCTGCTTCTTGGTGCCGACGAACATGACGGTCCCGCCGCGGCGCGCGATGTCGGCCGCGAACTGCTGGGCCTCCTGGAGCAGCTCGTCGGTCTGCTCGAGGTCGATGATGTAAATGCCGTCACGCTCGCCGAAGATGAAGCGACGCATCTTCGGGTTCCAACGGCGCGTCTGGTGGCCGAAGTGCACGCCGGCCTCCAGCAGCTCTCTGAGGCTTACTTGAGCCACTAGTAACTCCCTTGATGAATTGTTGAAAAGCTCCACCACTGGCCAGAGGTTTTGTCGCGACTCCGGGCGTATCCCGAAGCAGGGCGCGACCTGACCGCACGCGGCGGGTTGGTTTTAGGAAACGTCGGTAAGTGTAGGAGATCAGGCCGCTTCAGCTCGCGCGAGCGCAAGGGCCGCCTCGAGATCTGTCGGCAACGGCGAGCTGACATCAATCGCGTCGCCCGAAAGCGGATGCGGGAACGCGAGCCGAGCCGCATGCAGGAACTGGCGGTCCAGCCCGAACCGCACCGGGCCGCCATAGGCGGTGTCGCCGAGCACCGGATGCCCGATCGCCTGCATGTGCACGCGGATCTGGTGGGTCCGCCCGGTCTCCAGCGAGACCCGCAGCAGTGCCTCGTGTCGCAACGGCTCGAGCAGCTCGAAGTGGGTGCGCGCCTCGCGCGGGGCATCCGTGTCGATTGAGTGCAGCAACCGCTCGCGGCGATCGCGCCCGATCGGCGCGTCGATGACACCTGAGTGCGCCGGCGGAATGCCGTCGACCAGGGTCAGGTACTCCCGACTCAGCAGCCGCGCCTGCAGGAGGTCCTTGAGCGCGCGGTGCACGGCATCGCTCTTGGCAATCACGAGCAGCCCCGACGTGTCGCGGTCAAGGCGGTGCACAATCCCGGCGCGGTATGGGTCATCACCGCCGGCGGCACGGTCCGCGAGCGCCTGCGCGAGCGTCCCGCTCTCGTGCCCGCGCGCCGGGTGCACAACCACCCCGGCCGGCTTGTCGACCACGATCAAGCCGTCGTCCTCGTACGCGACCGTGAATTCT
Organism: uncultured Conexibacteraceae bacterium; assembly: GCA_963774025.1. Classification (GTDB taxonomy): domain Bacteria; phylum Actinomycetota; class Thermoleophilia; order Solirubrobacterales; family Solirubrobacteraceae; genus Palsa-465. The sequence continues at coordinate 20,468 of CAVZDL010000008.1, read as the reverse complement.
GCTGGTGCCGGCCCGCTGGCCGGCACCACCTCCAGCGTCTCAGCCGTCACCACCACCTGTTCGCCGGCGTTCACGAGTCGCCGCTTCTGGACCGTGCGGCCGTCGAGCCGCACGAGTCCGGCTCCGATCAGCCGCGCCGCACGAGCCCGCGAGCCCAGCGGCTCCGCCAGGAACTGATCCAGCCGCTGACCGGCGGCGTCGCCGCCGACCGTGCCCTCCCATTCAATCTCAGCCAACGCTTGAACCCCGCTCGATCACGAACGCAAGGATGATGACCCCGAAGGTGATCGACATATCGGCGACGTTGAACGCCGGCCAATGCGGCAACTTGATGAAGTCGATCACCGCGCCGCGCGCGATCCGGTCGATCAGGTTGCCCACCGCGCCACCGACGAGCATCCCCGTCGGCAGCCACAACAGCCTGCGCCCGGGGCGCATCAGCATGAAGCTGACGAGCGCGACCAGCGCGACCCCGGTGACCACGTACACGAGCGCACCGGTCCCGGCCAGCAAGCTGAACGCGACGCCGGTGTTGCGCTCGTAGACGAGTTTGAGCCCTGGGATCACGTGCCGAACCTGGCCCGGACGAATCCATGTGCCGATCGTGTGTTTGGTCAGCTGGTCGAGTCCGACGACGACCGCGAACACGAGAGCGGCACGCAACACCGCTCGGCGCCGGGCGGCGTCAGCCACCGATGAGCTTCACGACGATGTCGCGGACCACGTACAGCACAATCAACGCCAGGATCGGGCTGAGGTCGATACCGCCCATCGACGGGATGAAACGCCGGAAGATCCGTAGGAAAGGCTCACTCACCTCGCGCAGGAAGCCGAGCACCGCGTCGAGCGTCCGCGAATACGCCGGACGCGCCCCGAACGAGAGCACGAGGTTGGCGATGAGGTAGATCAGGAGCAGCGCTATGTAAACGCTGAACAGGTCACCTACGTAATGGGCGATGTCGGGCCGGATGGCGGCGGTGATCAGCACGCTCATGCCCTCTTGGAAGGGTTCACGACCGCATCGGTCGCATCCTGGAAGGCGCTCCGGATGCCTGCCCGCTCGAGTGCGTCGAGGCCGCGGGCAGTCGACCCTCCAGGCGACGTGACCTCGCGCCTGACGGTGAGCGTGTCGTAGCCCTTAGCCTCGATGAGCGCAGCGCTACCAGACATGGTGCCCGTCACGAGCTCCGCGGCGAGTTGGGCGCCAAGGCCCTTGCGCACGGCCGCGTCGATCTGGGCCTCGGCGAGCAGTGCCTGATAAGCCGGTCCGACGCTGGAGATCGCCGCCGCGGCGCCGAGCAGACGCTCGGGGACCGTCACGACGCGACCCAGACGCCCGAACAGCTCCAGGACCTGGGCCTCGACGGCGGTATCCACTGGGACGTCACGCTCGTCGGGAACGCCGTAAACGACTATGCCCTGGCGGACCTCAACCGGTGTGTTTGGGATCAGGGAGAACACCTGAGCGTCCTTGTACCGCGCCTGCAGGGTTTGTGTGTCGGTGCCACCGAGGACGCTCGCGACGATCTTGGCCGCATCACCGATCTCGGTTGCGACGGCGTCAAGCTGATAGGGCTTGTGGCAGAGGACAACTACCTCCACCCGCTCGGCCAGCTCCCGGTTGGAAGCGACCCGCTCACCGCCGAGTTCGTCGACGAGCGCCTGCGCGCTCCCCGAGCCGCTATCGGAGCAGAGCACGGGCTCACCCCAACCACGCGCCATCGCGCGCGCCATGTTCCCCGAGCCGATGAGTCCAATCTTCATCAAGAGAGCGTACCGTCGGTAGTGCTGGCCCGATGGCCAGCACGACGAATACAGGTGCGCGCGCCAGCGGGCGCCCGTGCCGCGGGCCAGCGGGCCCAGCGGCACGAACGGCAGCTAGCTTTGATTGAAGAAGCCCTTCTCGATCAGGCGCGCGCGTTCCTCGGCCGAGACCTCGACGTTCTGCGGCGTCAGCAGGAACACCTTGTCGGCGATCCGCTGCATGCCGCCGTCGAGTGCGTAGGTGAGGCCGCTCGCAAAGTCGATCAAGCGCTTGGAGAGATCGGAGTCGGCGCCCTGGAGGTTCAGGATCACGGGGATCGTGTCCTTGAACTTGTCGGCCACGTCCTGGGCGTCGTTGAAGTTCTTCGGGGCTACGAAGTGGACGCGGACGTCACCGGTGTTGCCGCGACCGTTGGGCCGGTTCGAAACCGGGCGCAGGACCGTGGCGTGGCGGTCGTCATCGTCGCTGAAGATGTCGTCGAACTCATCGCGCCGGCGCCGCGAGCGCGTGTCGAGACGACGCACCGTCGGGCGATCCCGATAGCTGTCCTGCATCTGGACCTCCGGTTCCGAATAGGGCTCGAAGTCATCGTCATAGGCCTCGTCCTCGGCCAGGCCGAAGTAGACGAGCGTTCGATGCCATGTGTCGCGAAATGCCATATCGGTGGGAGGTTCGGGTTTCCGTCTGAATTCCCTGCTAAGCGTGATTATGCCGTGCTTGGGCGGTAAAGGAGCGATCCCAGCCGAATGATCGTCGCGCCCTCTTCCGCGGCGACGGCGTAATCCTGACTGGTGCCCATCGACAGCTCGCGCAGGCCGTGGGTCTGGGCAAGCTCTCGCAGCGCGGCGAAGTGGCGCCGACTCTGCTCCGGCTCTGCAGACAGCGGCGGCATCGTCATCAGGCCCACGACGCGTACCGGGCAGCGCTCGAGGAACCCCGGGAGATCCGTCGGTGCGACCCCTGCCTTCCCCGGGTCACCTGCGATGTTGACCTCGACCAGGATGCGCGTGGCCTCGCCGCCGTGCTTGGCGAGTTGGGCGAGCGCCGAGTCGGTCGCGACCGAGTGGATGTAGCGGACGTGCGGCAGCAGCATCGCCACCTTGCGACTCTGCAGCGAGCCGATGAAGTCCCAGGTGAAGGCCGGGTGGCCCGCGGCTTTGGCGATCAGATCCTGAGCGCGGTTCTCCCCGACCAGCGTGATCCCGCCCGCGGCGAGGGCGCCAAGTTCCTCGCTCGGCAGGTACTTCACCGCTGCAAGGATCTGAACCTCCCCCGGCTTGCGGCCCGCCTGCTCGAGCCGCTCGTAGACCACAGCAAGGTTCGCGCGCACGTCGTTGGCGGTGAGCCCGCGGATCAGGTCAACCACGCGATCGCCCCCTGGCGGCCCGTGCCCGGACCGTCGCGGCGGTATGAGAAGAACAGCGCCGGATTCGAGCAGATCGTGCAGATGCCGGTGTCGTGGACCGTGGCGACGCCCGCCTCCACAAGTTGGGCCTGAGCGATCGCTTTGAGGTCCAGGTTCGGGCCGACGCTGAAGCCGGGGAAGCGCTCATGCATATCGAGGCCGACCTCATAGCAGCAGGCTCCCGCAGCCGGACCGATCGCGGCCGTCAGCTGCGCGTCACCGGCGAGCGCACGGATCGCGCCGACACCGCTGGCGATCACGCCCGCCTCGAGCCCGCGCCAACCGGCATGCAGGGTCGCGACGGCACCCGGTGCCGCCACCACGATCGGTAGGCAGTCGGCGGCTACGACCATCGGACCCAGTCCGGCAACTGCGGTCGCGATTCCGTCGGCGTCCGCGCTGATGCGCGAATGATCGTCAGTCTGCGCAATCGTGACGACGGTGGCCCCGTGCACCTGCCGGACCGCCACCAGCCGCACGGTCAGGCGCTCGGCGACCTCGCGCCAGGTCTCCCGCAGGTCACCCCATGAGCTCGTCGTGAACACCGCGCGGGCGCCTGGGAGGTCGGCGGCGATCTGGCCGTCAAGCTCGTAGAAGGGCGCCGCCAGCATCCGCCCGAGGCTACTCCGCGGCGGTCAGGGCCACCCTCAGTTGCGAGTCGCGGTCGGTGGCGAGACCGTCCAGTAGCGCGTCCTTGGCCGCTTGAAGCGCATGACCTATTTGACGTCCCTCCGGGATGCCGTTCTGGATGAGGTCTTCGCCGTTGATCTGGATATGGAGGTTCCGCAGATCCTGCAGCCACAGCAGGGATTGAGACTGTGAGCCCTGCGCTGACGCGAGGGCTACCGTCTCAATCCCTGCCGTGCCTACGGTGCGGCCGATTTCTGCCCTGGAGGTTGTTTTGGCCAAGCGCCCTGCCAGGGCCGGGGCGTCCGTGGCGCCCTCAACGATCGCGTCGCGGTCGGATGCGGTGAAGCCCAGGCGGTCGAGCTCGGTCGCAACCTGGGCTTTTGGCTGGTGCTGCTGCGCAAAAACGCAAGCGAGGACGAGGATGTCGCGGCTGCCGTCTGGAGGCAGTGCTGCAAGCGCGGTTCTTGCCAGATCCGCGTCGATCGACCAGCCGAGATTGAGCTCGGTGACCATCTCGAAGGCTGCGACGGGGTCGGGTTCGGCCGCGAGCAGGCGCAACTCGTTGCCGACGCGGGTGCCACTGATGGTGTCGAGCGCCCCGTCCTTGACGGCACGCTCCGCTAGGGCGCGGGTGTGCGGCGTAATCTCGAAGCCAAGGCGTGCCGCGTAGCGGGCCAGACGGAGCAGTCGCGTCGGGTCGTCCTCGAAGCTGCGGTCGTGCAGGACCGCCAAGCGTCGGGCGGCGAGGTCTTCGAGCGCATTGTCCACAGCGATCAGCTCACCGGCCTGCGGGCCGGTGAGTCCGAGTGCGAGTGCATTCACGGTGAAGTCGCGGCGGCTCAGGTCGTCGTCGATTCGGGCGGGCTCCACATCCGGCAGCGCACCGGGCTCGGCGTAGCTCTCGGCGCGGGTGCGGGCGAGGTCGTAGCGCACCCCGTCCCGGGTAACCCGCAGCGTGCCGAACCGCGATTCGGTGCCTTCGGGCACGCCGATCGCGCACGCCAACCCGAGCGCGTCGCCGTCAACGGCAAGATCAACATCCAGAAACTGGAGGCCGAGAATGAGATCACGGAGCGTCCCGCCCACGAGATAGACGCCGCCACCTCCCAGATCAGCAGCCTCTTCGAGGATCGCGGCGACGGGCGTCAGCGTGCGGACGCGGTCGAACAGCTCGGTCTCAGTCGGGTTCTGCACGTGTCCATCTTCGCCGATGGCTACTCTGCTTGGCCGATGCGCTTCCTCAGGCTGCCCAGCTCGAACCGCAGGATCTGGCTATTTGCGGCGGCATTGGTCGTCATCGCCGTAGTCGTCGCGGGAGTCGCGATATACGAGCTCGGCAAGCCGACGAACACGCTCAACCCCAATGCGCCGTTCGTCGCAACGACGTCCACGACGACGACGCCGACCAAGCACGCCGTCTTCTCCTGGCCGCTCTACGGCTATAGCCCCACACGCGTCCGCGACTTCACCGGTGATCCCAACCTGAACCCGCCGTTCCGTAAGGAATGGTCGTTCGGCGGCAACGCCCTGCTCGAGTTCCCGGCGGCGATCTACGGCGCCGACCTCTACTTCCTCGACGACGGCGCCACAGCCAAGAAGCTCAACGCCAATTCGCACAAGCAGGTGTGGAAGCAGCACGTGGGCAAGCAGTCGGCGGCCACCCCGGCGCTCGACCCCAGGACCCAGCAGCTGTTCGTCCCCGTGCTCTCGACGACCAGTGCAGTGATCAACGCCAGGGGCGGCGAGTTCGCGGCACTGTCGATGAAGACGGGACATATCGAGTGGAAGTTCCCCGTGCCCAGCGGCACCGAGTCATCGCCGATCGTGGTCGGGAACTCGGTCTACTTCGGCGATCAAGGCGGCACCGAATACTCGCTCAACATCAAGACCGGGCACCAGAACTGGGCTGTCGCGACCGACGGCGCAATCAAGGCCGGAGCCGACTACTACCACGGCGACCTGTTCTTCGGCACCTACGGCGGCACCTTCTATGCCCTGAACGCCAGGACCGGCAAGCAGGTCTGGGCTGAAAGCCCGGGCGGTCAGTTCTACTCCACGCCCGCGATCGCCTATGACCGCGTCTACGTTGGCAACAACAACGGCGCCGCCTACTCGTTCGTCGCCAGTAACGGCACGACCGCCTGGACGCGCGTCCTCGGCAGCTACGTCTACTCCGGACCCGCGGTGGCCGATCCGAAGGGTCTTGGTCCGACCGTGTACATCGGCTACTACAGCGGCCACAGCGGCGGCCTCTACGCGCTCAATGCGCGGAGCGGCGCGACCGAGTGGACCCGCGACGTAGGCGATGCGGTCTCTGGCTCCGCGACGGTGATCAACAACACCGTCTACTTCTCGACCGTCTACGAGAAGGGCACCTACGGCCTCAACGCCGTCACGGGTAAGAAGGTCTTCTACTACCCCGACGGCTCCTACACACCGGTGGTCGCGACGCCCAACTCGGTCTTCCTGATGGGCAAGTACGTGATCTACAAGTTCGTGCCCAAGAAGTAGCACGTTGCGTCTGGGGCGCCCCAGACGTGCTGCTGGTTGACACGCCGCCCGGATCTCCTTGGTTCGTCTCTACCCTGGTTGCCGATGGGCTCCTCCGGGTCAAATCGCAAGCTGTGGATCCTCGCCGGCGTGCTCGTCACCATCGCGGCGGCTGTAGCTGTGGTCGCGATCGTGGCGGGCGGTAAGCAACCGAAGGAGGCTGCATCCGGTCCGGCGCCCAGCACCACGGCAACGACTACCACCGCCACCTCCACGACGCCTGCCAAGCGCCGGGTCAACAACTTCACGGTGCCGTTCTACGGCAACAAGGCGGCCCGCACACGCGATTTCACTGCGATCCGGTCGCTGCACCCCCCATTCAAGCTGGCCTGGAAGTTCGGCGGCAACGCGCTGCTCGAGTTCCCAGCGACGATCTGGGGCAACAACCTCTATCTGCTCGACGACGGCGCCACCGTCAAGCGGATCAACATCGCCACCGGCAAGCAGATCTGGAAGCGCCACATGGGCACGTGCAAGGGATGCGGGCTGTCGGCGTCGAGCCCGGCGCTCGACGTCGCCCACAAGGAGCTGTTCGTCTCGGTCCTGTCATTGACCGGCAGCACGATCGGGGCAGTCGGTGGTGAGCTGGCGGCGGTCTCGATGCGCAGTGGCCGGACCCTCTGGAGGTTCCCGGTACCGAGCGGCACCGAGTCCTCCCCGATGGTCGTCGGCAATTCGGTCTACTTCGGCGATCAGGGCGGGACCGAGTACTCGCTGAACATCAAGACCGGACATGAAAACTGGTCTTTCGGTGCTGATGGCTCGATCAAGGCCGGCGCCGCCTACCATGGCGGCGACCTGTTCTTCGGTACCTACGGCGGCAGCTTCTACGCCGTCAACGCCAGGAGCGGCAAGGAGGTTTGGTCCGCCAGCCCGGGCGGTGAGTTCTATTCGACGCCTGCGATCGCCTACGGGCATGTCTACGTCGGCAACAACGACGCCGACGCGTACGCGTTCGATCTCAGTAGCGGCGCGATCGCCTGGAGCACCGGACTCGGGAGCTATGCGTACTCGGGTCCCGCGGTCGCGGACATCTCGGGCCTCGGCCCGACCGTCTACATCGGCTCCTACGATGGCGACCTCTACGCGCTCGATGCCGAGACTGGCGGCGTCAGGTGGGACGCCTCCGTGGGGAGCGCGATCTCAGGGTCGGCCACCGTGGTCAACAACACCGTCTACGTCTCGACCGTGTATTCGCCGGGCAGCTATGGATTCAACGCCCGTACCGGCGCGCAGGTCTTCTCCTTCCCGGACGGCTCCTACACAACTGTGGTGGCGGACAGGAACGCGCTGTTCCTGATGGGCAAGTACACGCTCTACAAGTTCGTGCCCAAGAGCGCGAAGCTGCCCTAGTCGAGTGGCTTGCGCATCGCGCCGACGACGAGTTCGCGCCGCTCGAATCCGACGGACTCGTAGATCCCGATCGCGTGGTAGGCCGGGTCGGCAGCCATCACGAAGTAATCGATGGCGTGGTGAGAGGCGGCGTGAGCGGCGGCGTCCGCGACCAGGCGGGTTGCAATACCGCGGCGCCGGTGCTCAGCAGCGGTATCCACCGCCTGATAGCGCGCTCGTGAGTCCGTCACCACGATCCCGAGTGAGCCGACGACCTCCGCTCCGAGCTGGGCGACGTACCAGGCGCCGCGCCCATCCTCAAATAGCTGACGCATCGTGCGCTGGCGCTGCCGCAGGAACGTCAGGTGGTAAGCCTCGCTCGTCTGTCCAGGTGGTGCCCGGGCGAAGTGAAGGGCGATGACCTGCTCCCAGATTTCCTCGTCGCGCCCGGGGCCGGGATCGAGCACCCGGACATCGACGTCACGGTTGGCGCGTGCGTGCGGCGTGATCGCGTCCGGAGCGGCGATGAGTCCCGCGGTCCGTTCGAGCTCGTAGCCGCGCCCGACGAACTCGCGCTCGGCGTCGCCCGCCTCACCGTCGGTGCGATCCCAGGCGAACGTGCGGTGCGTCACCTCGCTGCGAGCCGAGTACTCGGCCGCGAACAGGGACTCCCAGCGTTCCCCATCTCCCGCACCCGGCGGCTCGTCAAAGAGCAGGAAGTTGCCCCACCAGAACGTCGGGTTCGTGGGCGAGTGAACCGCCCAGTATCCGTCGCGGCGCTCGAGCGCCCGGTCGCGCTCGAGAACATCGATATCGGTTGCCCACACGAGGCTCTTGATCGACCCGGTCATGAGCTCCTCTGAGGGCGCGCAGAAGCCCCGTCGTCTGGCGCGATCGGGACGAGCATGGTAACGTACTGCGTCTATGCGTTGTCGAAGTGGAAGTCACTGTCAGGAGCCGGCCGTCAAGGGTCGCCGCTTCTGTGCCATGCATTCGGCCGAACTGGACCGCATGCGTGAAGAGCTGAAGGACGCCGCCGCCGCCCGCATTGGTCGGGGTCGGCCCAAGCGGTCGTCCACCTGCTGCCGTCCGGGCTGTTATGAGCCCCGAGTGCCCCCAGCCGCGTATTGCGATGCCTGCGCCGCGGCCGGTTACGTAGAAGAAGCCGCTTAGCGGCCCTCTGAACAGGTTCTAGGTCCGCGCCACCTCGCGCACGGCAATGCCGGCGTCTGCGAGGTGGCGCTTGACCTCGCCCACGGTGTGCTGCCCGTAGTGGAAGATCGAGGCGCAGAGCACCGCGTCCGCCCCGGCCTGCAAAGCCTCCACGAGGTGGTCCAGCGTGCCCGCGCCTCCTGACGCGATCACCGGCACGCCGACGCTCTCGGCCACGGCGGCGGTCAGCTCGAGGTCATAACCCGCCGTCGAGCCATCCCTGTCCATGCTGGTCAGCAGGATCTCACCTGCGCCGCGATCGACGGACTCAGCCGCCCAGGCGACGGCGTCACGTTCGGTGGGGGTGCGGCCGCCGGCGACATAGGCCTGCCAGATGCCGGCAGCTTCGTCACGCTTGGCGTCGATCGCGACGACCACGCACTGGGCGCCGAACCGCGTGGCGAGCTCGCCTATCAGCTCCGGTCGTGCGAGCGCCGCCGAGTTCACCGAAACCTTGTCGGCGCCGGCGTCGAGCACCGCCTGTGCGTCGGCGACCGAGCGGATGCCGCCGCCGATCGTGAACGGGATGAAGACGTCATCCGCACTGCGCCTTGCGAGGTCAACGACGGTGTCACGCTTGTCCGAGGTGGCGGTGATGTCAAGGAAGACGAGCTCGTCTGCGCCTGCGGCGTCGTAGCGCGTCGCGAGCTCGACGGGGTCACCGGCGTCGCGCAGGTCGACGAAGGCGGTGCCCTTGACGACGCGGCCGCGATCGACGTCCAGACAGGGGATCACGCGCTTGTAGTGCATCAGGCTCGATGCTAGTCCGCGAAGCGGTCCAGGATGGCCTGTGCGGCGCCCACGTCGACGCGTCGCTCGTAGATCGCCTTGCCGATGATCACCCCGGCGAGCTTCGGCTCACGCAGCTCTGCAAGCGCCTCGAGATCGGACAGCGTGCCGATCCCCCCGGAGTAGACGAAGCTGTCCTCGACCTCGCCCGCGACCGCGCGCACGCCGTCCAGGTCGGGTCCGGTAAGCATGCCGTCGCGCTCGATGTTGGAGTAAACGAAGCGGCGTACCCCGCGAGCCTGTAGCCGGGTCAGTGCCTCGCCGACGGTCAGTCTGGTGACCTCGGTCCACCCGGCGGCGGCGACCTGGCCGTCGCGCGCGTCCACGGAGACCACGACCTGCTCCGGATACGCGGCCACAGCCGCCTTCAGGAACTCGGGGTCGCGGAATGCGGCCGTGCCGAGGATCAGGCGCGTCGCGCCCGCGTCCGCGACCGCGCGGATCGCGTCGAGGGATCGCAGGCCGCCGCCGACCTGCACCGGCACGTTCACCGCCGACGCGATCCGCTCGATGTGACCGACGTTGGCGGGCGTGCCCGTGCGCGCGCCGTCGAGATCGACGACGTGCAGGGCGCGTGCGCCGTCGTCGACCCAACGCTTTGCCGCGTCGAGGGGATCGGAGTCGTAATCGGTGCGCTGGGAGAAGTCTCCACGCGCGAGCCGCACGGCCTTTCCGTCGAGGATGTCGATCGCCGGCAGCAGGATCATGCGTACGCGGGACTCGGCTTGGCGGTGTGCGCCAGACGCACGAAGCCGGCCAGCAGCGTCAGGCCGTCGCGCGAGGACTTCTCGGGATGAAACTGCGTGCCGTAGACGGATCCGCGCGCGACGATCGTGGCGAACCGCTCGCCGTATTCAGCGGTGCCGACCACGTCGCTGTGCTCGCTGGGATCGGCGACGAGCGAGTGCACGTGGTAGAACGGCGTGCCGCCGGCCGGCAGATCCGCCGTCAGCGGCGAATCGCGCTCCCACCGCACCTCGTTCCAGCCGATATGCGGAACGCGCCGCCCGTTGGCCGCCAGCGGGCGCACGGCGCCGCCCAGCAGGCCAAGCCCACGAGTGGGGTCGCCCAGCTCGGTTGACGATTCGAACAGCAACTGCATGCCGAGGCAGATCCCCAGCAGCGGTGTGCCCTCGGCAGCTCGCTCCTGTAGCAGCGTGTCGAGACCGAAGCGTCGCAGGTTCGCGATGCCGGTCGGGAAAGCCCCCACCCCCGGCAGCACGAGCGCGTCGGCGTTGCGAAGCGTCGCCTCGTCGCGTGTGATCGTGGCCTCGGCGCCGACGTGCTGGAGCGCCTTCTCGACCGAGCGACGGTTGCCCATGTCGTAGTCGACGATCGCGATGCGCGGCGACCGCGCGGAGCTCATGTGAGCGTGCCCTTGGTGCTCGGGACGCCGACCTCGGTCGGATCGACCGACACCGCGGTACGCAGCGCCCGAGCAAAAGCCTTGAAGACGGCCTCGATCATGTGGTGGGCGTTGGTGCCCGCCTCGACCGTGACGTGCAGCGTCAGCTTCGCGTTCGCGGCGATGGCGCGCAGGAACTCCTCGGTCAGCTCGTGGTCGTAGTTGCCGATCGCCCCTGGCGGGAACTCAGCTTCGAGCACCAGCAGACCGCGACCGGAGATGTCGATCGCGCAGGCCGCGCGCGCCTCGTCCATCGGCACCGTCGCATCGCCGTAACGGGTGATCCCGGTGCGGTCGCCGAGCGCGCTGTCCAGCGCCTGACCGATGCAGATGCCCACGTCCTCGACCGTGTGATGCGCGCCGGTCTGCAGATCGCCGGTGGCGCTCACCTCCAGGTCGAGCCGCCCGTGGCGGGCGAGCAGGTCGAGCATGTGGTCAAGGAAGCCGACGCCGGTGTTCGCGTGAGCCCTCTCCGCTGCCGTCGAGCGTCAACGCGACACTGACCCGGGTCTCCCCCGTGCGGCGATCGATCCTGCCCGTGCGGCTCATGTGTCCTGATTGTCGCGGATCCGAATCTCCATCGACTGCGCGTGGAACTCGAAGCCCTCCGCGCGAGCGATCGGCGCGGCGGCGCGGGCGAGCGCATCGTGATCGGCGATGCGCACCTCCGTGAACACGCGGCGGAAGTGCTGGGGTCCGAGCGCTGAGGCGAAGCGCGCCGCCCCGCTCGTCGGCAGCGTGTGGTTCGATCCGGCGATGTAGTCGCCGAAGGCGGTGCCGGTACCGACGAAGATGCAGCCCGAGTGGGTGATGCGTGGGGCCAGTTGCTCGGCCAGCGGGCCGAGCAGCTCGAGGTGTTCGGGAGCGAACGCCTCAGCCAGCTCGAAGGCGTACTCGGTCGAGGGGACGTGGACGAGCCGGCATATGGCCTCGGTGTCCGGCAGGACCTCGGACAGCCGCTCGCTCAGTGCCTCGAGCAGCTCTAAGTCGGTCGAGACGGCGACCACGGCGGCGCCCGTCCCGTGCTCGGCTTGTGCGATCAGGTCGAGCGCAAGCGGCTCACGCGGGTAGTCGCCGTCGGCGATCAGCAGCATGTCGCTTGGCCCGGCGAACGAGTCGATCCCGATGCGCCCAGAGAGCTGGCGCTTGGCCTCCTGCACGTACAGGTTTCCGGGCCCGGCGATCACGTCCACGGCAGCGACGCTCTCGGTGCCGTAGGCGAGGGCGGCGATCGCGTGGGCGCCTCCCATGCGGTAGACCTCGTCGGCGCCGGCCAGCGCGCAGGCGCCGAGGATCACCGGATTGATCTGACCATCAAGGCCGGGCGGTGAGCACACGGCGACGCTCTTGACACCGGCTGCACGGGCCGTGGCGACGCCCATCACAACCGTGCTCGGGTACGGGGCGCGCCCGCCGGGCACGTACACGGCGGCACGCGTCACCGGGGCTTCACGCACGCTGACGCTGTGGTCGCCGAAATCGACTGTGACGTCGCCATGAACGGCCGCGCGCGCGACACGTCCGACGTTGGTCAGGGCGAGCTCGATCCCGGCCGCGACGGCCGGATCCATCCGCGCTCGGGCTGCGGTCAGCTCGGCCTCGCTGACGCGCAGCGCCAGCGGGTCCAACCCGTGCGTGTCGTGCAGTTTCGTGTAGCGCCGAACGGCGGCGTCACCCGCGGCCTTCACGTCCGCGACGATCGCGGCGACCGCTGTCGCGACCGAGCCACCGTCCGGAACAAGGCTGCGGAGCTGCGCGGCGACGTTTTTGGCGTCGTCGTCGGCCCTGATGATCTCCAATCGCATTCAGTCAGCGATCCTAGAGATGAGCGCGTCGATCGCGTCTGCCCTGAGCTTGTCCGCAACGGGATTTGCAATCAGCCGGGCCGTGCAGACTGCGATCTCCTCACGCACGACCAGGTTGTTCTCCCGCAGAGTCGTACCGGTTGCGGTCAGGTCGACGATCGCGTCGGCGAGGCCTGTGAGTGGCGCAAGCTCGACCGATCCCCTGACCTCGACGATCTCGGCCTGGCGGCCCGTCGCAAGAAAGTGCTTGGTCGCGATACGCGGGTACTTTGTCGCGATGCGGACGACACCGAGGCGACGCAGCGCGGCCGCAGCGGGATCCTCGCCCGCCTCGGAGGCGACGACCATCACGCACCTACCGTAGCCGAGGTCGGCGAGCTCGTAGACCTCGCGCTCGGACTGCTCCATCAGCACGTCCTTGCCGGTGATACCCAGGTCGGCGGCACCTGCCTCGACGTAGGTGGGCACGTCGGACGGGCGCATCGTGATGATGCCGGCCTCTTCGAACAGGAGCTTGCGGTCGTTCTCGCGCGTCGCTCGGGTGTCGATTCCGAGGCGGTGAAGCAGGTCGAGCGTCTCGGTGAAAAGGTTGCCCCGCGGTACGGCGATCCGCAGCCGATCTGTCGCCGGCGAATCAGACACGGCCACGCTCCTCTGCGGTCATCGCGATGTGGACGCGCTCGACATCGAGGGCGAATCCGACGGCAGGCAGCGGCCGCCCGAAGCCGGCGAGCAGCTGGTCGTAGCGGCCACCGCTACCCAGCGGCATGCCGTGGGCGGGGTCGTAGACCTGGAAGACCGCACCGGTGTAGTAGTCGAGGCTATGAACCAGCCCGAAGTCGAAGATCACGCGGGCCGCGACGCGCGGGGCGAGCAGCCCGAGCAGCTCGTGCATACCCGTGCCGGCCTGCTGAAGCGGTCCGTCGAGGTCGGCGAGCACATGTGCCCCACCGCGGATTCTCGGTACCCGCAGCAGCAGTTCGGCATCGGCATCGGCGAGCGGCAGGCGCCTTATCTCACGCTCCACGCCGACGAAGTCGCCGGTGGCGAGCTCACCGATGATCCGCTCGCGGGTGCCGGCGTCGATCCCGAGCGACTCGAGCAGCGACGGGTAGAGCGTCACGTCCCCGACACCGACGCGGAAGCTCTCGAGGCCCGCAGCATCGAGCGCATCGCACAGGATGGTGAGCACCTCGGCCGTCCCCTGCGGGCCGGGGGCGCCGATCAGCTCGACGCCCGCCTGCATGAACTCCCGCGACTGGCCACGCTGCGGCCGCACGCTGCGATAGGCGTGGGCGAAGTAACAGAAGCGCAGCGGCGTAGGCGCGCTCGCGTAGCGGCTGCCGACCAGCCGCGCGATCGGCACCGTCATGTCGGAGCGGAGCACCAGCACGTGGCCGTGCTCGTCGAACAGCCGGTAGGGCGAGCCCACCCGTGCGCCGGGGCGCTCGAACGTGCGCTCGTACTCGAGCGTGGGCGTGTAGACCTCGCCGTAGCCGGCGTGCTCGAAAACCGCGCGCACGCGCTCGGTGAGCGCGCGCAGCTCGCGCATCTCGTCGGGCAGCACGTCGCGTGTTCCGCTGGGCGTCCGGTCGACCATGGGGTCAGTGTGTCGAAAACCAGAGGGGCGCGTGGAAGGCGGCCGCTAGGCCTGGGCGGCGGTGTCCTCGACGCGCTCGATGCGCGCGCCGAGCGTCGCGCAGGCGCTCGTCGATGCGCTCGTAGCCGCGATCGATATGGCGGACGTTGCCGATCTCAGTCGTGCCCTCGGCGCAGAGCGCAGCGATCAGCATCGCCATCCCGGCGCGGATGTCGGGCGAGTCGACGCGCTGCCCGCGCAGCTTGCGCGGCCCGACGACGATCGCCCGGTGTGGGTCGCAGATCGTGATCGCGGCGCCCATCAGCTGCAGCTTGTCGGTGAACAGCAGGCGGCTCTCGAACATCCACTCGTGGACGATCACCGAGCCGCTCGCCTGGGTCGCGAGCGCCACGCGCCACGCTCGTCAGGTCGGCTGGGAACGCGGGCCACGGTCCGTCCTGGATCTTCGACGTGTATCCGCCGGCGTCGCTCTGAATTTCGAGCTGCTGTTCGCCGGGGACGATCACGTCGGTGCCCTCGACCTCGCTGCGCAGCCCGAGCCGCTCGAACACGAGCCGGATCATCCGCAGATCGCTCGGGAACCGTGTCCTTGACGACCAGCTCGCCGCCGGTGACACCGGCGAGCGCCATGAACGAACCGATCTCGATGTGATCGGGCGCGATCGTGTGCGTGCAGCCGTGCAGCCGGTCCTGGCCGTGAACGTTCATCACGTTCGAGCCGATGCCGTCGATCACGGCGCCCATCGCGACCAGCATCCGCGCCAGATCCTGGACGTGCGGCTCCGACGCGGCGTTGCGGATCGTGGTCGTGCCCGGCGTCAGCGCGGCCGCCATCAGCGCGTTCTCGGTCGCCATCACCGACGGCTCGTCCATCAGGAAGTCGCAGGGCGTCAGGCCGCCCGCCGGAGCCGTCAGCTCGATCTCGCGGCCGTGCTCGATCGTCGCGCCGAGCGCGCGCATCGCGTCGAAGTGCGGGTCCAGGCGGCGGCGGCCGATGACGTCGCCGCCGGGTGGTGGCATCGACGGCACGGCCGAAGCGTGCGAGCAGCGGGCCGGCGAGCAGGAACGAGGCACGGATCTGCTCGCCGAGCTCGCGGTCGACATGCGTGTGGTTGACGCTCGAGGCGTTGACGTGGACCTCGCCCGTGAGCCGTCCAGGTGACCGACGCGCCGAGTGACGCGAGCAGCGCCAGCATCGCGTCGACATCGCTGATGCGCGGCACGTTGCGCAGCGTCACCTCCTCGTCGGTGAGCAGGCACGCGGCGAGGATCGGCAGCGCGCCGTTCTTGTTGCCGGCCGGGACGACGGTCCCGGAGAGCGGCACACCGCCCTCGATGACGAACTTCTCCATGGGTGTGGGTTAAGGTAACGGCATGGGCGTCGGAACCTCGCGCAGCGACGCCTGGGAGCTCGTCTGCGAATGGACGCAGAGCGATTCCCTGCGCCGCCACATGCTCGCCGTGGAGGCCGCGATGCGTGCCTACGCGCCGCGCTTTGGCGGCGATGTCGAGCTCTGGGGTCTGACGGGGCTGCTTCACGACCTCGACTACGAGCGCTATCCCGGACCTCGACGACCGGCCATCCGCGCCATCGCGATGGCCGAGCTGCGCGAGCGTGGTTATCCAGAGGAGCTGATCCGCGCCGTCGGGTCACACGCAGACTTCCTCGGGATCTCACGCGACACGGACATGGAGAAGGCGCTTATTCGCGGTCGACGAGCTGTCCGGGTTCGTGCTGGCGGTGGCCTATGTGCGGCCCGAGGGCCTCAACGGGATGACCGCCAAGTCCGTCAAGAAGAAGATGAAGCAGCCGAGCTTCGCGGCGGCGGTCGAACCGCGACGAGCTGCTCGCCGGCGCGCGCGGGACTCGGGATCGAATTCGACGAGCACGTCGAGATCGTGATCGCGGCGCTGGCGGCGTCCGCCGACGAGCTGCTGCCGGCCGGCTGACTCGGGCCTTCCGGTCCGAGGCGGCCCTCGGGTCGGATCGGCATCGGGTCGCGTCGGATATCGTCAGGCCGGATGTCCGACGCAATCAAAATCGTCGTATTGGACGGCGACGAGACCGGCCAGGAGCTGCTCGAGCAGTCGCTGCGAGTGCTCGACTCCGACGCTACTCGGGTTCGAGGTCGAGCTCGAGCACTTCGATCTCTCGCTCGAGAATCGTCGCGCCACGCACAACGCTGTCGTGCACGAGTCCGCCGCCGCGATGAGGGCCGCGGGACTGGGGATCAAGGCGGCCACGATCACCCCGGAGGGCAAGGAGGATGTCGGCACCCCGAACGCGATCGTCCGCGAGGGGATCGGCGGCAAGGTGATCGTCCGCACCGGCAGGCGCCTGCCGGGGATCGCGCCGATGGCCGGCGTCCACTACCCGATCTCGATCGTGCGGATGGCAGTAGAGGACGCCTACGGCGCCAAGCAGTGGCGCGAGGGCGAGCCTGGCGCCGCCGACGAGGTCGCCTACCGTGAGGAGCACATCACGCGCTCCACCTGCCACGCCGTCTCGGAGTACGCCTTCCGCGCCGCCGAGCGCCTCGAGGCCCGCGTCTACGGCGGCCCCAAGTGGACGGTCTCGGCGATCTACGAGGGCATGCTCAAGGAGGAGATGGACGCCGCAGCTGCACGCCACCCCCAGGTCGAGTATCAGCCGGTGCTGATCGACGCGACGTATGCGGGGTTGGTGTCGGGGGCCACGGACAAGACGCTTGTGATCCCGGCGCTGAACCGCGACGGCGACTGCCTCTCCGACCTGGTGCTTCCGATGTTCGGCTCGATCGCCGGTGCCGAATCGATCCTGCTGGCGTTCGATGAGAACTACAGCACCACCGTCGCCATGGCCGAGGCCCCGCACGGCACTGCTCCCGCCCTGCAGGGCAAGAACCTCGCCAACCCGCTGGCGATGATCCTCGCCTGTGGAGCAGTCATGAACCATGCCGCCGACCGCCACGGCGTGCCGGCTGAGCGCGCGTCCCGGGCGATCTATGAAGCGGCGCTGGAGACCGTTGCGGCCGGCGTCAAGACCTTTGACCTCGGCGGATCCGCCGGGACGACTGAGTTCACGACCGCCGTGATCGATCGCATTCGCACCAAGCTCGAGGTCTGGTCAGCGCTCGGCTGAACGGGCCTTCCACGCTGGGCTGAACGGGCCACCCACCCTCGGCGGAGCGGGGCCCATCCAGGGGCAACACGACGTGCGCGCACTGGGTTGCAACAGAACTTGCAGCAAAATCGGGGTTTCCGTCCGAGCCCAGACCTAATCTACGAACATATGTTCCGTTCAGCCATTCGATTCGCAGCCCTTATGAGCGACCTCATTGACGAGATGCTCGTGGGCGACTTCGACTACATCTTCGACGACGGTCGCGTCTACGCGGACGTCGACTATCACCGAGCGCATCCTCACCACGAGGCGTTGAGTTGGACGCCGGCGGCGGGACGCGGGGTTGCACCCCAGCGACTCGCGGTCTCGGGACCCAAGTCGCGTCGTCCGGGCACGGTTCCGGCAGCGCCGGCGGCGTGCGTTGCCCCGTTGCGGGCGGCCAACAGCCGTGCCGCGACGGCCGGCGGCCGCACGCGGACTCCTCACTAGCGGACTCCGGGCTCCCACTAGCTCCCGATTCCGGGGGCGGCGTCCGTAGGATTCCCGGCCATCATGCTCAAACCGGACCGGTCGAGCCGCCGACGCACGAACAGTGCAAGGCGAGGCCGCGGCCGGCAAGCTGGCCGCACCGCGGTGATGTGTGCGGTGGTGATGCCGGCGGTGGTGCTGCTGCTTCCGGGTCAGCTTGCGAATGCTCGACTTCCGCGCCGGCCGCCCGGGCCGCTCTCGGCCGCCGCCTCGCGCGACTGCTGCTGGGCGTCGTTTGCTCGCTCCTCGAGTCGGCCACGCCACTCGACGGGTGCCTCGGTGCCGGTGGACCCGCTGACGAGCGTCGCAACGCGGCGTTACCTCGCGACCAGGGCAGGCGATGTGAGCGTTGCAATCGAGGATCTTGACGAGCCCTTGAGCACTCCGGGCCAATCCGACGCGAAGAGCCGGTCGGTTGCCAAGAGCCGGTCAGAGGCCTTGAGCCGATCCGACAAGAGCGTTGACTACCGGGAATGGCTCTTCCATCCCAATGCTCGCGACGAGACGGCGAGCATCATCAAGGTCGACATCCTCGAGACGCTCCTGCACCAATCCCGTGGTGCCCTCAGCTACGACGCCAGGGTTACCGCCGAGGGGATGATCGACGACTCCGACAACGACGACGCCACGGACCTCTGGAACGCCGCTGGCGGCGGGACCGGCGTCGCGGCTTACAACCGCGTCGCCGGGTTGACCCAGACGAGCCCCAACATCGCGGGGTACTGGGGCCTGACTCTCACCTCGGCCGCCGACCAGATCAAGCTGCTCACGGAGCTCGCCTATCCGTCAGGCGTCCTCACCGCGGGGTCGCGACGCTACGCGCTGAGCTTGATGGAGCACATCACCCCCGATCAGGATTGGGGGGTCAGCGGTGGTGTCCCCCACAACGCGACTGTGGCGCTCAAGAACGGTTGGCTGCCGACCGGTGAATACGGCTGGGAGATCAACAGCATCGGGTGGGTGCGTGGTGACCGCCGCGACTACCTGATTGCGGTACTGACGGCCAACGATCCCGGCGAGGAGTATGGGGTCGAGACGATCGAGCACATCTCTTCAGTGGTGTTCGCCGACCTCCGGCCTTGCAGAGCGCGACCGAGAGCCAGCTGGCGCTGCTCAGCAGCGAGCTTTCGCCGGGACGGTGACCGGGCTAACCCGCTCGAGCCGCCGCGCATTAACGTGCTCGAGCCGCCCGGCCCATAGGGGTCAGGCGGCTCGAGACATCAAGTAAAAACCGGCGGCGACCTACTCTCCCAGGCCCTTTCAAGCCAAGTACCATCGGCGCAGAGGGGCTTAACGGCTCTGTTCGGAAAGGGAAGAGGTGTTTCCCCCTCGCTATAACCACCGGAAAACGGTGAGAGTCGGCCCCCCGCGGGCCTTCAAAACTACACAGTGCCAATGTATGGGTATCGAAATACCGTCAAGCCCTCGACCCATTAGTACCAGTCTCCTACAGGCGTTACCGCCCTTCCAGATCTGGCCTATCAACCTGGTGGTCTACCAGGGGTCTTACTCCGTCTAGCGGATGGGAGAGCTCATCTTCAGGCCGGCTTCCCGCTTAGATGCTTTCAGCGGTTATCCGATCCGCACGTAGCTAATCAGCAGTGCCGTTAGCACGACAACTGATACACCAGAGGTGCGTTCATCCCGGTCCTCTCGTACTAGGGACGACTCCTGTCAACTCTCCAACGCCCACGGCAGATAGGGACCGAACTGTCTCACGACGTTCTGAACCCAGCTCGCGTACCGCTTTAATGGGCGAACAGCCCAACCCTTGGGACCTACTTCAGCCCCAGGATGCGACGAGCCGACATCGAGGTGCCAAACCGGGCCGTCGATGTGGACTCTTGGGCCCGATAAGCCTGTTATCCCCGGAGTACCTTTTGTCCGTTGAGCGACGGCGCTTCCACTTGCTACCGCCGGATCACTAAGGCCTACTTTCGTACCTGCTCGACATGTCTGTCTCGCAGTCAAGCTCCCTTACTGCCTTTACACTCTACGCACGATTTCCGACCGTGCTGAGGGAACCTTTGCGCGCCTCCGTTACATTTTGGGAGGCGACCGCCCCAGTCAAACTACCCACCTGTCACTGTTCCGCACCCGGATTCACGGCGTGCGGTTAGAGATCCAATACACCAAGGGTGGTATCTCAAGGTTGGCTCCACCCCGGCCGCAGCCGGTGCTTCCAAGCCTCCCACCTATCCTGAGCGAGGTGCATCGAACCCCAATACCAAGTTGTAGTAAAGGTTCACGGGGTCTTTCCGTCTAGCCGCGGGTACTCGGCATCTTCACCGAGACTGCAATTTCACCGAGCCCCTCGTTGAGACAGCGTTCAAGTCGTTACGCC